>CAIUCH010000060.1 GCA_903897605.1 uncultured Alphaproteobacteria bacterium | reverse complement strand
TCTGGGGCGGCAAGCGGCGCGTCTATGCCAGCTTCAAATTCTTCCTCTATACCTTCATCGGCTCGGTGCTGATGCTGCTCGCGATCATGAGCATGTACTGGTACGCCGGCACCACCGATATCGCGACCTTGCTCAGCAGCGTGCATTTCCCGCCGCAAATGCAGACCTGGCTGTGGTTGGCCTTCTTTGCCAGCTTCGCGGTCAAGATGCCGATGTGGCCGGTTCACACCTGGCTTCCCGACGCGCATGTCGAGGCGCCCACCGCTGGCTCCGTCATCCTGGCAGCCATCCTGTTGAAGATGGGTGGTTACGGCTTCCTGCGCTTCTCGCTGCCCATGTTTCCGTCGGCCAGCGAAATGTTCGGGCCACTGGTCTTCACCTTGTCGATCGTGGCGATCATCTACACCTCGCTGGTGGCGCTGGCGCAGGAGGACATGAAGAAGCTGATCGCCTATTCCTCGGTTGCCCATATGGGCTTTGTCACCATGGGCATCTTCACCTTGACACATCAGGGTGTGGAAGGCGGCATCTTCCAGATGCTCAGCCACGGCGTGGTCTCCGGCGCGCTCTTTCTTTGCGTCGGCGTGGTCTATGACCGCATGCACACCCGCGAGATCTCCGCCTATGGCGGGTTGGTCAACCGGATGCCGCTTTACGCCGCCTGTTTCATGGTCTTCACCTTGGCCAATGTCGGCCTGCCGGGGACTTCGGGCTTTATCGGCGAATTTCTCACCATGCTGGGCGCGTATATGCACAACAGCTGGATCGCGATTTTCTCGGCCACCGGCGTGATCCTGTCGGCGGCCTATGCCCTGTTCCTCTATCGCCGCGTCGTCTTCGGGGCGCTGGTCAAGCCCGCGCTTCAGACCATCCAAGATCTTAATGCACGGGAAGTCGCCATTCTGGCGCCGCTGGTGATCATCACCATCGCATTGGGCGTCTATCCCAAGCCGGTGTTCGACGTCACCACGCCGGCGGTCGCCAAGCTGATCAGCGACAACAAGACGTCACTGGCTTTTGATCGCGCCGGTCAGAAAGCATATGCGCTGGCAGGTCACGACAAGGTGGCCGTGGTGCAAAAGGGGACGGGACAGTGAATCTTCAAGCCGACCTGTTGGTCCTTCTCCCCGAGCTGATTCTCGCTGTCGGCGCCATGGTGCTTTTGCTGGCGGGCGCGATCGGCGGCGAAAAGACCGCGCCCGCGATCTCCTGGGGCGCGATTATCCTGTTTGTCGCGTCGGGTGCGGCGGCGGTCTGGATGGTGCCGGAGCACAGCTCTGCCTTCCATGGCGCCTTTGTCGCGGACGGCTTTGCCCGCTTCGCCAAAATCCTGATCCTGGTGGGCGCGGCATTGTCCGTCCTGCTGGCCGATGAATTCTTCGCCCCCATCGCGATGTCGCGCTTCGAATTGCCGGTGCTGATGGTGCTGGCGACCTTGGGCATGCTGCTGATGGTGTCGGCCGGAAGCTTTATCGCGCTTTACATGGGGCTGGAGCTTCAGTCGCTGGCGCTTTATGTCCTGGCGGCCTTCAACCGCGACCATCTGCGCTCCACCGAAGCGGGCCTGAAATATTTCGTCCTGGGGGCGCTGTCGTCCGGCATGATGCTGTACGGCATCTCCTTTATTTACGGCTTCACCGGATCGGTCGAATTCGCCGGCGTTGCCGGCATGATCGCACAGTCCGGCGTCAGCATCGGCCTGATCTTCGGCATCGTATTCCTGGTCTCGGGCCTGGCTTTCAAAGTGTCCGCGGTGCCGTTCCATATGTGGACGCCCGATGTTTATGAGGGCGCTCCCACGCCGATCACCGCTTATTTCGCAACCGCCGCCAAGGTCGCGGCGATGGGGTTGTTCCTGCGCGCCATCCTGATCCCGTTCCCCCACGCCATCGAGCAATGGCGACAGATCATCATCGTGATCTCGGTGCTTTCGATGGCGCTGGGCGCGGTGGCGGCGCTGGGGCAGAAGAACATCAAACGCCTGATGGCCTACAGCTCGATCGGTCACATGGGCTATGCGCTGCTGGGCCTCGCCGCAGGTACGGCATTGGGCGCGCGGGGCGTGCTGATTTATATGGCGATCTATGTCTTCACCAATCTGGGCGTCTTCGCGTCGATCCAGGCGATGCGCCGGAACGGCAAGCCGGTCGAAGCCATCGCCGATCTGGCGGGCCTGGCGCGCACCGATCCGAAACTGGCGCTGGTCTTCTCGATGCTGTTCCTTAGCCTGGCGGGTCTACCGCCGCTGGCCGGATTCTTCGCCAAATTCTATGTCTTCCTCGCCGCCATTCAGGCCGGTCTGATCTGGCCCGCCATTCTGGGCGTGCTCGCGAGCGCCATAGGCCTGGTCTATTATCTGCGTCTGGTGAAGATCATGTATTTCGACGAACCCGCACCTGCCTTCGATGGCGGCATGGCGATGGGATCGCGGGCCATCCTGATTGTCTCCGGCGCGGTGGCATTGCTGTTCATTTTTGCGGCGTCGCCGATTATCACCGCCGCGGATGCCGCCGCCAAAGCGCTGCTGCCTTGATCGCGTGGCCGCAGGGCTATGGCCTGAAGCGGTATGACGAAATCGATTCCACCAATGAGGAAGCGCGCCGCCTGGCCGCGGCGGGCGAGGTGGGGCCGTTGTGGCTGACCGCTACCCGCCAGACGGCAGGACGCGGTCGCCGTGGCCGGTCCTGGGAGATGGCTGAGGGCAATCTCGCCGCCACACTTTTGCTGCGACCGGATCGCCCGCAGGGGGAGTGGGCCCAACTGTCCTTTGTCATCGCCATTGCCGCCGCCGACACGATGGCGGGGTTTGCGAATGCCCGCATCGCGCTCAAATGGCCCAATGACGTGCTGGCCGATGGCAAGAAACTGGCGGGCATTTTGCTGGAGACCGCCAATGGGCCGTCGCCCGCGCTCGCCATCGGTATCGGCGTCAATCTGGCGCATCACCCGGAGGGAACCGAATTTCCCGCCATATCGCTGGCGGCGTTGGGTGCGAAAATTCCCTCCACGGATGACGCACTGGCCGCGCTCGCGGCCAGCTTTGTCAAATGGTATGAGATCTGGCGCGCTCAGGGCTTTGATGCGATCCGCCAGGCTTGGCTGGCGCGGGCGGCAGGTCTGGGGTCGCGCATCCGGGCCAGGCTGGCGACAGAGGAACGGTCGGGGATGTTCGAGGGCATCGATGAAAATGGCGCTCTTTTGCTCAATGAAGGCTTCGGGCGCGCCAGCGTGCTGCCCGCCGCCGATATATTCTTCAGGTGAGAGATGCTGCTCGCGATAGATGCCGGCAACACCAACATCGTCTTTGCCGTCTATGACGGCGACAAGCCCCGCGCCCAGTGGCGGGCGGCGACGCATACCGAGCGTACCTCCGATGAATATGCGATGTGGCTGAGTCAGCTTCTGGCGCAAGAAGGGCTTTCCTTTGCCCGGCTCGACGCCGCCATCATCGCCACCGTAGTTCCCGCGCTATTGTTCGATCTGCGCAATCTATGCCGCAAATATCTCAAGACCGAGCCTTTGATCGTGGGCGACCCCGCGCTCGATATGGGCATGAAGGCCAATGTCGAGCGGCCCCAATCGGTGGGCGCCGACCGCCTGTGCAACACCGTGGCGGCGCATGAACGCTACAAGGGCGCCGTCATCGTGGTGGATTTCGGCACTGCCACCAATTTCGACATCGTGGCGGAGAATGGCGATTTCGACGGCAGCGTGATCGCGCCGGGCGCCAATCTCTCGATCGAGGCGCTGCACCAGGCAGCGGCGCTGCTGCCGCGCGTCGCCATCCACCGGGCACAGCAGGTGATCGGACGCGACACCGTCGCCTCGATGCAGTCGGGTGTCTATTGGGGCTATGTCGGGCTGATCGACGGTCTGATCACGCGCATCAAGGCGGAGTATGGCAAGCCCATGACGGTGGTGGCGACGGGCGGCCTGGCCCATCTGTTCCGGCCGGATATACCGGCCATCGAGCATATCGAGCCCGACCTCACCATCCGCGGCCTGATGCTGATCCACGCGCGCAACGCGAAGCAGGCCTGATGCCCAAAAGTGACGAACTTGTCTTCCTGCCGCTGGGCGGGTCCGGCGAGATCGGGATGAACTTCAACGCCTATGGCTTTGGGCCGCCGCATCGCCGCCAATGGATCGTGGTGGATTGCGGCATCACCTTCGGGCGGGAGACCGATGCGCCGGGCGTGGACATCATCATGCCCGACATCCGCTTCCTGGCGGAGCAGCGCGAGGCCGTGCTGGGCATCATCGCCACCCATGCGCATGAAGATCACATCGGCGCCATCGCGCCTTTATGGCCACTGCTGAAATGTCCGATTTACGCGACGCCGTTCACCGCACGCCTGATCGAAGGCAAGCTGGCCGAAGCAGGTCTTTCGGTGCCGGTCCGCCAGGTGCCGGTGGGCGGGTCGCTGACCTTGGGACCCTTTGCCGTCGATTTTATCTCGATCACACATTCCATCCTGGAACCCAATTTGCTGGCGATCCGAACCCCGCTGGGGCTGATCGCCCATACCGGCGACTGGAAGATCGATCCGGAGCCCGTGTTGGGTGAAGCCACAGATGCCGCTGCCATCCAGAAACTGGGAGACGAAGGTGTGCTGGCGTTGGTCTGCGATTCCACCAACGCCCTGGTCCCCGGTCATTCCGGCTCCGAAGCGAAGGTACGCGACAGTCTGTCCGATCTGATCGGCGGGTTGAAAGGCCGCGTCGCGGTGACGTCGTTCGCGTCCAATGTCGCCCGCCTGGACAGCATCGCTCATGCCGCCAGAACCCATGGGCGCCATTTGGCGCTGGTCGGCCGCTCGATGCACAAGATCGTGGCGGCGGCCCGCGACTGCGGGTATCTGGGTGATTTTCCGCCCACGCTCGATGCATCGGAGGCTGCCGAACTGCCGGCGCGCAAAGTGCTCTATCTGGTCACCGGCAGCCAGGGCGAGCCGCGCGCCGCGCTCAGCCGAATCGCGGAGGGTAATCATCCGGATGTTCAACTGGGCAAGGGCGATGCGGTGATTTTTTCCTCCCGCATCATTCCCGGCAACGAACTGCCGATCTTCGATCTGCACAATCGGCTTTCGGCACTCGGGGTGGAAGTGCTGACGGCGGAAGACCATTTCGTGCATGTCTCCGGTCACCCCGCGCGCGAGGAATTGGCGCAGATGTATCGCTGGACCCGGCCCCGGATCGCCGTGCCGGTGCATGGCGAATTGCGTCACATGGCCGAGCATGCGCGGCTGGCGAAATCCCTTCAGGTGCCCGAGGCTCTGGTGCCGGCCAATGGCCAGCTCTACCGGCTGGCGCCGGGCCCCGCCGAACTGATCGACGAAGTGCCTTCGGGCCGTCTCCATATGGACGGGCGGGTGCTGGTGACGGAAGGCGAGGGGCTGGCGAAAGCCCGCCGGGCCATGAGCTATGCCGGCCTGATTGCGATCACCCTGGTGCTGGATGAAAAAGGCCGCGTCGCCGCCGACGCCGCCATCCTGGCCGAAGGCATGCCCGGGCCGGTGGAGACCGCGGTGCGGGCGGCAGTGGATGAAACGCTTCGCCGCCACAACCCCAAGAAAAGCGATCCCGAAGCGTTGCAGGAGACGGTGCGCCGCGCCGCCCGCCGCGCCGCCCAGGATGCTTGGGGCAAGAAGCCCGTCACGCGTGTTACAATGGTGGAATTATGATTGGACGCCTGAACCATGTCGCGATCGCGACCAATGATCTGGACAAGGCCTGCGCGGTCTATCGCGACCTTTTGGGCGCGAAAGTCTCTGCGCCGGTGCCGCAGCCGGATCACGGCGTGGTCACGGTGTTTGTCGAACTACCCGGCAGCAAGATCGAATTGCTGACACCGCTGGGCGGTAATTCTCCCATCGCCAATTTCCTGGCCCGCAATCCCGGCGGCGGCGTGCATCATTTGTGTTTCGAGGTGGACGATATCCGCGCCGCCCGCGATCAACTGCTGGCGCAAGGCGCGCGGCTGGCGGGCGATGCCGAACCGAAAATTGGCGCCCATGGCAACCCGGTTCTGTTCCTGCATCCCAAGGATTTCATCGGCACCTTGATCGAACTGGAACAGGCATGAACATTCCGGGCTTTCTTCATTATGTGGTGTTGTTCAGCGCCTATGCCGTGTTGTGGTTTCTGGTGCTGTTCTGCCTCTTGCCGATCGGCCTGGGTGAAATCGATCCGGAAACCGGCGCGCCGCTCCATCCGCATTTCAAGCGCAAGGCGCTTTGGGCGACCGGAGTCGCGGCGGTGCTGTGGCTGTTCTTCTTTTTTGCCATCGGCTTTGGCTGGCTGGAACTGTAAAAGCGAAAAGCCGGAGTTTCCTCCGGCCCTTGCCCGCCTTGCGGCGTATTTCATCCCCGAACTTGGCCGCTTTTCGCGACGACTCGCTTAGCGAGTTTTTTAGTTGTCCGTAGATACTGTGCTTCAGGAAACCTGTCACGACATATCTAGGAATGTTGCAGTGCAACAGACGCAACAAAGTTACAAACTTATGACTTATGCGGTCCATGTCGCGCTGCTTGCGTTGATGGTGGCGGTGGGGCGCCCAGCCTTTGCCGGATCCCCTACCCGGAACGACATCCTGCTGGACGGGGCCGCGAAAGGTCCTTGCGAGCCTGGGCTGGGACAACCGGGCTATGTCGCGGGCGTGGACGTGAACGGCAATCCTGTCACGCCGGCGGACCTGCCGGTCGCCCGGCGGCCCGTTCCCGATGAAATTCTGGTGCCCTTGGGAAACAAACAGGGGCATTCCGGCGAAGGGCCGATCATCGCCATGAGCGGCAGGGCCCTGGATCCGATCCTCAATCCCAGGCCGGCCTGCCCATCCCAGGGGCGTTGAACGCAATCCCGCCGATTTGACCTGGTGGGATACTGCCATCTCAAATTCGAGCCACACTTTGGGCGCAGCCCAGCCCAGCAAATTCTGGTTTGACGGCTATTGGTGAACAAAGAGCCGCATAGCCTCACGACGGCCAGTTGGAAAAATATATGAGCTGTTCACGGAACCGGGTGAAAGTTAGCGCCGGTTCGCCTACAGAAATTTTGGGGCGCTCAATGGCGTACCCTCGACGATGGATCGCCTACGCCAATTTTCCCGGGCGGGTTTCCGCCAGTTGCAGCAACGCATTCCGCCACGAGACTATCCTCCCAGGCTCTTACCGTCTCGAATAGACATTCAGCGCGCTGGGCGCGTGGCAAGGCTTTGAAGAGCCGTTCCAGCGTTGCCATGTATGGATCGCAGGGTGCCGTGACGATTATGCGGCGGGCGAGCGCCACTGGAAGCGGGCGAACATTTGAGTAGCCCAATGCGGAAAGGGGCAGTCCGTGCAGTTTAGCAGAGACGGTTTCCAATCAAACTCCCCCTTCAAGCCGAGAGAAATCGAGCTTAAAAGGCAATGAACGGGAAGTCGATAATACAGAGGCACGCTTGGCTTCTGCCGAATCCTTTAATTCGTGTTAGGTCTAATTTTCTGTAAACGGACTAGCTTGCCGCCAGTGAGGTTGAGACGGAGTTGAAGACTGTCGTCAGACTCGTGCCGACGGTCGTAAGTGCCGTAATGATGACAACGGCGATTAGAGCTGCGATTAAACCGTACTCAATGGCTGTAGCGCCATTCTCATTTTTGATAAACTTTCCAAGGTTCTTGGACATGCCCAGCCTCCAAATGAATCAATGCAACGTAATAGTTTTTCATGCCTGAATCGCTCGAACGAAAGCAGGCTGCATTTTCGAAATTGCTAATGCGATTCCTGCACTTTTAGGTTGTTTTCAGAATTTCAAGACCGGCGACGGCGCGTACTGTGCCTGCTATGTCTTAATGACAAGTCGATTATCACTGCTTTGCGCAGTCGACTGAAAAGAGAGAAGGCAACAGAGCAGCCGAATTATTATTCGACAGTCAACTTTGGTCGAGAGTGGCTCGAATTCGAGATTGCAGAATCCCGGCGGTTTAATTCGGCGGGGACTGGAGAATTTGAAAGCTCAGCCAGACGCCACGGCGCCAACCAAGGCCTCAATAGGCCCGGCCAATCAGGATTTCCTCGACCCCGGGCGCGCCAGTGAAAATGCAGGGGCCAAAGGAAGCCGGTTGATCTTCCGGCGCGTTGCGGATCGTCAGCTTGAGGGCTTTCAGCTTCTGCTCCACCGCTTCCAGCGCCGCGCCGGTGGGTTTCGACCAGGCAACACGCACCCAGCCTTTGAAGCTGTCATCGTCCTCGCCGAAATGGGCCGCCACGGCATCGAAGTTGGCCAGGCCGGTTTTGATGTTGCCGTCCAGCCGCGCCTTGGCTTCGGTGTAAAGCCTCGCTTGGATTTCCGTCAGCAACTGCACCGCGCCCTCGACGAATTCGACGCGGGGCTTGGCGATGGATTTCACCTTATCGCCGTCGCGCAGATCGTCGCGCCGCATATAGGTGACGTTGCCGGCCGCCGCGTCGCGCGGGCCGATCTCGACGATCACGGGCGCGCCGCGCCGGACCCAGTTCCAGCGCTTTTCCGCCGACTTGATTTTCTTGGTGTCCAGGAAAGCTCGGAGCGGTTGGCCGAACGCCGTCAAACCCGACAGCGCCTTCACCAGATTCTCGCAATAGGCGAGGACCTCCGCATCCTCCGGCTTGTCGCGCAGCATCGGCACCACCACGATCTGGCGAGGCGCGATGGCGGGCGGCAGCCGCAAGCCGTCATCGTCGCCATGGGTCATGATGACGCCACCAATCAGGCGGGTGGATACGCCCCAGCTGGTGGTGTTGCAGAAACTGAGCGCGCCGGCTTCGTCCTGGAATTTGATGTTCTGGGCTTCGGCGAAATGCGTGCCCAGGAAATGCGAAGTGCCGGCCTGCAATGCCTTGCCGTCCTGCATCATCGCTTCGATGGAATAGGTGTTCACGGCGCCGGGAAACCGTTCATTCTCCGGCTTCTCGCCGGCGATCACCGGCATCGCCAGCACGTCTTGGGAGAAGGCGCGGTAGACTTCCAGCATCTTCTTGGTTTCTTCCACCGCCTCGGCTTCGGTGGCATGCGCGGTATGACCCTCCTGCCAAAGAAATTCTGTAGTGCGCAGGAACAGGCGCGGCCGCATTTCCCAGCGAACGATATTGGCCCACTGGTTGATCAGCAGAGGCAGGTCGCGGTGGCTGCGAATCCAGCGCGAGAAAGCGTCGCCGATAATGGTCTCGGAAGTCGGCCTGACCACCAACGGCTCTTCCAGCTTGGCGTCGGGATCGGGTTGCAGCTTGCCGTCGATCATCTTCAGGCGGTGATGGGTGACCACCGCCATCTCCTTGGCGAAGCCCTCAACATGGTTGGCTTCCTTGGCGATGAAGGATAGCGGGATGAAGAGCGGGAAATAGCAATTTTCATGCCCCGTCGCCTTGATGCGGCGGTCCAGTTCCTGCTGGATCAATTCCCACACGCCATAGCCCCAGGGCTTGATCACCATGGCACCGCGAACCGGACTGGATTCCGCCATGTCGGCATCGCGCACCACGGCCTGATACCAATCGGCGAAACGTTCGCGGCTGACGTTCAAGGCGCGCTGCATGACAACTCCAAAGAAGAATGTTCTTTAGCGGAAGGTGGCCCAGTCCAAAAGAGGCAATCAGTCCAAAAGAGGTGACCAGTCCAAAAGCGGCGAAAGATCCCGGCTGGCGGCTTTCTCCATCACTCGCCCGCGCCGGAAACGGCGGAAATCTTCGGCTCGAGCACATGCGCGGGCCAGAAGCGGTTGGCGGCGAGTGCCGAGACGCCGCAGAGGCAGATCAAAGCCACCATCGGGGTGGACGTGGCCGGGGTGAAGGCGCCCATCACCAGGGAGGCGATGGTGCCGCCGCCAAAGACAATCGTGCCCATCAGCGCCGAGGCCATGCCGGCGCTGCTGCCGAACCCCATCAGGGCAAGGCCGGAGGCGGTGGGACTGATCGCCCCGATCAGTGAGCAGTATAAGAAAAGCCAGGGCAGCAGTCCGAACAATCCGCCCCAGCCGGTGGCGCCGAACAGAAGCGCCATCGCGCCGACAAAAGCCTGCAGGCACAATGCCCAGAACAGCAACTTGGGCGCGGGCCGATGATGCAGCAGATGCGCCGTCGTCTGCGACACCAGAATCAAGCCAATGCCGTTCAGAAGAAAGGTGAAGCCGAAATATTGCTCGGGCACATGAAAGATATCGATCACCACATGCGCCCAGCCCGTCAGATAAACGTAAAGGCCGGCGCCCGAAAGAGTCGCGGCGACCACATAACCCAGAAAGCGGCGGTCGCGGGCGATGGCGACGTAATCGCGCGCCACCGCCAAGGGATGGATGGCGCGCTGCGATCCGAGATGGCTTTCCGGCAGGCGAAGAAACACGATCAAGGTTGTCAGCGCCGCCAATCCACCCTGGATCCAGAACAGATCGCGCCAGTTGGCCACCAGCAGCATCCAGCCCCCGAACAGGGGCGCGAACAAGGGCGACACCGACAGCACCAGCAGCATCTGGGCGAAGATGCGGGCTGCATCGCCGGGCGGAAATATGTCGCGCACACAGGCGCGCGCCAGCACCGATCCGGCGCAGCCGCCGGTGGCCTGGATGAAGCGGGCGGCATCGAGGCTGATGGGACCTGGCGCCAGCGCACAGGCCGCCGAACCCAACACATAGAGTCCCAGACCGATCAGCAGGGGAAGCCGCCGGCCGAACCGATCGGACAAGGGTCCCACCACCGCCTGACCCACCGCGACGCCCAGAAAATACGATGCCAGGGAATGTTCGATCGCGGCGATCGAAACTTGGAATTCTCCCGCGATGCTGGGCAGCGCCGGCAGATACATGTCGATGGCGATGGGGGTGAAAGCGGTGAGGGCGCCGAACAGAAAAATAAGTTCGAAACGGCGGGCGCGGGTGAGGGGCGGGTTCACGCAGACCCGATTAGGGCGGCGTCAAGCCATAAGCAAGTCGTATAACCAAGTGGACGGGCCGGTTTTGGCCCCTTAACGTCGGGCGCCATGGCCGAATCACGCAAGATCGGGGCTTTTGCGCCGTTTGAATGGATGCTGGCGCTCCGCTATCTGCGCGCCAAGCGCCAGGAGAGCTTCATTTCGGTGATCTCCGGCTTTTCGCTGGTGGGGATCGCCCTGGGTGTGGCCACCCTCATCATCGTGATGTCGGTGATGAACGGATTTCGCCATGAACTTCTGAAAAGCATTCTGGGCCTCAACGGCCATGTCACGGTGCTGTCTTCGGGTGGTTTGCTGCCGGATTACGACGCACTGACCCAGCGGATGCGGGCGGTGCCTGGCGTCACGCGCGCAGCTCCGGTGGTGGACGGCGAAGTGATGGCCAGCCAGAACGGCGTCAATCAAGGTGCGGTGGTGCGGGGTTTGCGGACCGCCGATCTTCAGAATCTCACCACCGTTTCCAAAACCCTGTCATCCGGCGCGCTGGCCGGCTTCGGCAACGGTGACGAGGTCATCATCGGGGCAGGCCTGGCGCAGCGAATGGGGATCCATGCCGGGGGCTCCATCACCCTGATCGCGCCCAAGGGCAATGTCACGCCATTCGGCACCACGCCGCGCATCAAGACCTACCGGGTGGCGGGCGTGTTTCGCATCGGCATGACCCAATACGATACCGGCTTCATCTTCATGCCCCTCGAGGAAGCCCAGCTCTTCTTCAATTCCGAAGGCGGCGTCAGCGAAGTGGAAGTGATGGTCACCGATCCCGACAATGATCTGGCCATGCTGCCGGGGCTCAGTCAGGCCGCGGGCCGCGGCACGCGGTTGGTGCCCTGGCAGCAGACCAATTCGAGCTTCTTCGAGGCGCTGCAGGTCGAACGCAATGTGATGTTCCTGATCCTGACCCTGATCATTCTGGTCGCGGCGCTCAACATCGTTTCGGGCCTGATCATGCTGGTGAAGGACAAATCCGGCGACATCGCCATCTTGCGCACCATGGGCGCTTCGCGCGGCGCGGTGATGCGCGTGTTCCTGATCGCGGGCGCCAGCATCGGCGTCATCGGCACGCTGCTCGGCTTCGCCATCGGCGTGGTGTTCTGCGCCAATATCGAAAGCATCCGCCAGGGCCTGTCGCGGCTTACCGGCACGACCCTGTTCGATCCCACCATCTATTTTCTGTCCAAGATGCCGGCCGAGATGGACACGGGCGAAGTGACGGCGGTGGTGGTCATGGCGCTGACCTTGACCTTCCTGGCCACGCTTTATCCATCCTGGCGCGCCGCCAAGCTCGATCCGGTCGAGGCGCTGCGCTATGGCTGAAATGCTCCGGCTGGAAAATGTCTCGCGTCGCTACAAGGAAGGCGAAGGCCAGCTCGAGGTCTTTCGCGATCTCAGCATGACACTTGCGGCAGGCGAGATCGTGGCGCTGGTGGGACCGTCGGGCGCGGGCAAATCCTCGCTGCTGCATATCGCAGGGCTGCTGGAAGCGCCGTCGGCCGGCGAGATCTATATCGATGGCGTGGCGGCTTCGCGGCTGCCTGATGCGGAACGCACCCGGATCCGCCGCGACATGATCGGCTTTGTCTATCAGGCGCATCATCTGCTGCCGGAATTCGACGCGCTGGAGAATGTGATCCTGCCCCAGATGATCGCGGGCAAGACCAAGGCGGCGGCAGCGCAAGAAGCGCAGCGGCTTTTGACAGCCCTGGGACTGGGCGAGCGGCTGAGCCATCGTCCGGCACAATTGTCCGGCGGCGAGCAACAGCGGGTCGCCATTGCCCGGGCGCTGGCCAACCGGCCGCGTATCCTCCTGGCCGATGAGCCCACCGGCAATCTCGATCCCAAGACTTCGGGCGGCGTGTTCGATGCCCTGCTTCGGATCACCCGAGCGGAAGGTTTGGCGGCCTTGATCGCCACCCACAATGTCCAGCTGGCATCGCGCATGGATCGCACCCTGATGCTGCACCAGGGTCAACTGATTGCCGGCGCGCAGGCACCGCAAACGATCTGAATCCGATCACCGGCGCTAAACCGCTTCGCCCCTGATTGGGCGAGCCGACTTATCCACAGGCACCCGCAATCAGCCGCCAATGTTCCATTTATGGCGTAAATTTGATCTTGTTTTGTTCTTGCGCATCAATGAGAACTAAACTAGAACAAACGTCCAAAAAGCGGGAGGACGCAATCATGTGGCTCAAGGATGCGGCGG
Source organism: uncultured Alphaproteobacteria bacterium (assembly GCA_903897605.1). Classification (GTDB taxonomy): domain Bacteria; phylum Pseudomonadota; class Alphaproteobacteria; order Micropepsales; family Micropepsaceae; genus Rhizomicrobium. The sequence goes on along the minus strand of CAIUCH010000060.1, from coordinate 2,242 downwards.
CGGGCGCGGGACTTATCCTTTTCATGGCTTCTTCGTTCGTCCTGGCCAGCGGAGCCCATGCGGTCCTGTCCGTTCTCTGACTGTGGATAGCCGGCACAGGGGCCGCACAGCGCGGTCCTGACGCGCAATAGTGGCGGGGATACGTTTGGACCCCGTGGATGGCGACAGCACGCAAAATGGCTTCCTTCATTCACCTGCGGGTGAAGAGTGCCTATTCGCTCCTCGAGGGTGCGGTCAGGCCTCAGGAACTGGCAAGCCTGGCAACCGAAAGCGGCATGCCCGCCGTTGCGGTCACCGACACCAACAATCTCTTTGGCGTCTACGAGATTGCCGACACCCTGGCCAAGGCGGGCGTGCAGCCCATTGTCGGCGCCTTGTTGTCGGTGGAATTGGCCCCCACGCCGGCAACCCAGCACGGTAGCCGGAAGAAGCCGCCACATCTGCCCCTGCTGGTGCAGGACGAGGCGGGCTACCGCAATCTCACCAAGCTTCTCAGTGCCGCCTATCTCAAGGCCGAGCCGGGCGACTGGCCGCATGTCAAAGCCGAAATGCTGGCCGAACATTCCGAAGGCCTGATCGCGCTCACGGGCGGGCCGGGTGGTCCGGTCAACGCCCTATTGCTGGAAGGCCAGAATGAAGCCGCCGCCGGGCTGCTGGATCGGTTGGCTGCCATCTTCCCGGGCCGCCTCTATGTCGAGCTACAGCGCCACAACTTGCCTGAAGAGCGCGCCACCGAAGCCGCGCTGATCGACCTGGCCTATGCCAGGAAATTGCCGCTGGTCGCCACCAACGACGTGCATTTCGGTCCGGCCGCGATGTACGAGGCCCATGACGCGCTGCTGTGCATCGCCGATGGCAGTTTTGTCTCTCAGGATGATCGCCGCCGCCTGACCCGCGAGCATCGCTTCAAGACGCCCGCCGAAATGTCGGCACAGTTCGCCGATCTGCCCGAAGCCCTGGACAATACGATCGAGATCGCGCGCCGCTGCGCCTGGCGGCCGATGAAGCGCAAACCTATCCTGCCGGTATTTGTGCCGGAATCCGGCCGCAACCCCGATGACGAACTCAAGGTGCAGGCGGAACTGGGCCTGGCGCGGCGGATGGCGGCCCACACCTTGGCGGCCGACGCGAATGTCTATCACGAGCGGCTGGCCTATGAGCTTTCCATCATCAATCGCATGGGATTTCCTGGCTATTTCTTGATCGTTTCGGACTTCATGAAATGGACCAAGGGCCAGGGCATTCCGGTGGGCGTGCGCGGCTCCGGCGCCTCTTCGCTGGTGGCCTGGGCGCTGGACATCACCAATCTCGATCCGTTGCGCTTCGGACTTTTCTTCGAGCGCTTCCTCAATCCCGAACGTATCTCGATGCCGGACTTCGATATCGATTTCTGCCAGGAGCGGCGGGACGAAGTCGTGCGCTATGTGCGCGACAAATACGGCGCCGACCGCGTCGCCCATATCATCGCTCTGGGTTCGTTGCAGGCGCGCGCGGCAGTGCGCGATGCCGGCCGGGTGCTGCAGATGCCGCTGGGCCTGGTGGATCGCATCGCCAAGCTGATCCCCAATCCGCCCGGCAAGCCGGTCTCATTGAAAGATGCGATCGAAAGCGAACCCAGGCTGCGGGCCATTGCCGAATCCGAACCCATCGCCCAGCGCCTGTTCGAGATCACCTCCCGTATCGAAGGATTGTACCGCCATGCCTCCACCCATCCCGCCGGGGTGGTGATCGGCGACCGGCCGCTGGACGAGATCCTGCCGCTCTATCGCGATCCGCGCTCCGACATGCCGGTGACGCAATTCGACTATGAGGATGCGGAAAAAGCCGGACTGGTGAAGTTTGATTTTCTGGGCCTCAAGACCCTGACGGTGATCGCCAAGGCCGAAGAATTGCTGAAGCGGCGCGGCATCCTGCTGGACACCCAGACCATCGATTTCAACGACACCGCCGCCTTCGAGATGCTGGCGCGGGGCGACAGCATCGGGGTGTTCCAGCTCGAAGGCGCGGGCATGCGCGATCTGATGCGCAAGATGAAGCCGGATCACATCAACGATCTGGTGGCGCTGGTGGCGCTCTACCGCCCGGGCCCGATGGATTCGATCCCAAAATACATCGCCTGCAAGACCGGCAAGGAGGCGGTGGAATATCTCCACCCCCTGCTGGAGCCGATCCTGCGCGAAAGCTATGGCGTGATGACCTATCAGGACGATGTCATGCGCATCGCCCGCGAACTGGCCGGCTA
>CAIUCH010000059.1 GCA_903897605.1 uncultured Alphaproteobacteria bacterium | reverse complement strand
TCAGTCTCGAAACGCCCATCGGCGACGAGGAAGATTCGCATCTGGGCGATTTCATCCAGGACCCCAATGTGGTCCTGCCGATCGATGCGGCGATCCAGGCCAATCTGCGCGAGACCACCACCCGCGTGCTGGCGACCCTGAAGCCGCGCGAGGAGCGCGTGCTGCTCATGCGCTTCGGCATCGGCATGAACACCGATCACACGCTGTAAGAGGTCGGACAGCAATTCAGCGTTACCCGCGAGCGCATCCGCCAGATCGAAGCCAAGGCGCTGCGCAAGCTCAAGCACCCGTCCCGTTCCCGCAAACTCCGCAGCTTCCTCGACAATTAAGACTCCCATGGCAATCCGCGACGATCAGAAATTTTCCGAACGCATGAATACGGCCGCCAAGGCGCGCGCCGAAATGCTGGCCAAGGTCAAGGCCCGCGCCGAAGCCGCCAAGGCCACCGCCGACGAGCGCGCCAAGGAGCGCGGCGCCATCGCCAAGGCCCGCGACGAACGCCTGGCCCAACGCGCCGAGGAAAAGGCAAAGGCCGCGGCCGAAGCCGAAACCCGCCGCGTTGCCGACGCAGAGGCGCGCAAAAAGGCTGACGAAGAGGCCAAGCTGACTGCGGCAAAGACCAAGGAAGAGGAGCTTCAGAAGATGATGCAGCTCCTGGAAGAGCAGAAGGCCGCTCGCGACGCGCGTTATGCGGCCCGCAAGGATCGCCAGAAAAAGGGCAAGCGATAGGCCCTCTTAATTAGGGCGCGGTCTTTTTGATCCCGTCGATACGCTGCCGCTATCGACCGTCGCGCGTGCTCACGTGCTGGCGCCGTCCATACGCTGGTGCTATGGACCGCGCGACGCTCCTGCTCAGGAATCAAAAATCCTCGCGCCCGCGGCGGGAACTCGGAAAATTCCGCTCCAATAGATGTGCGAATTGCTTTAGGTAGTGTGCGTGGATTGAATGTCGTTCTCCACGAAATGGTCCGTGGCAGCCGAGTTTCTGTTCGGCCCGGACACCGGATTGGTTTATTCCCGCCCTGCGGGAAATGATTTCGTTGTGGGCATGTCCAGGGTTGGACAGAGGGGGCGCACAAAGGAGATCGCATGGCGGTCGGCGAATATAAGAATGTCCTCAAATATCCGTCAGAGGATGAATGTCTGGTGCGGCGGCTGGGATCGGCGGTGATCGCATCCTGGGCTGGGCTGCCGGACGATGTCCGCGACAAATTGATGGTCGAGGCGCGTGCCGCCTGGGACAGGGAATTCCATGTCCCGCATCTCAATGACAGGTTGGAATCGCTTGTCCGCCGACGGCGCAGCTGACATGCCGTGCGGCGGCAACGCTTGCGCGCTGCCGCCGTCAACGCCAAACCGTGGCTTGTGTTACGCCAGGCCCAATGCGGCGAGAAGAACCATCACGATGCCCACGACCGACACCGCCCAGACGATGGTGCGCACCACCTGGATGCCCAGGGCATAGACCGGCAGGTAAACCAGCCGCGCCCAGAAATAGAGCTGTGCGCCCATGGCGGACATGTTGTCCTGCCGGTGCAGCAGCACCACCAGAATCACCGGCACCGCGAACAACCCGAAGGTCTCGCGGAAATTCGCGGCCGCGCGCGCCAGCCGCCCCGCGGTCTTGCCGATCGGCGGGCAAGGTTCGTCGCGCGAACTGAGATTGTAGGGCAGCCCCACATCCTTGTTCACCGCCATGCTGGCGATCACGATATGCACCAAGCCCAGCACCACGCTCCACAACAGCATGGTGGTTTCCGTCATTCCCATAGCCATATTCATGAAAATCTCCCCAGTTATGGCGGGAGGTTAGCATGGCGCGGCGGCATGCGTCAGCAAGGCGGCGCCTTTGCTGCAGTGCGAAGAATTCAGCCGCGATAGCGGCGGCGCTACACGGCCATCAAGCGTAATTAAAGCTAACGGAGATGCGCGGGCGCTTGGCGCCGTTGGGTTCGACGCCGTGGCGCAGCCAGCTTTCCCACAGAAGCAGCATGCCGGGTTTGGGGGCGATGCTGACAAAGGCGCGATTCTCCGGCCGCGCGTGTTTCTTTTTCGGCGGCGTCGCCATCTGCATCGCCAAGCGTGGATCCTCGAAGCGAATCGCGCCCGCACGATCCGGCGTGGACACATAATAAGTGCCGCTGACCGCCGAATGGGGATGGATATGCGGCGCATGGATCGCCCCCTTGTCCATCACATTGACCCACAGGCTGTCGAGCTTGAGCCTGCGTCCGCCAAGATCGAACTGGGCATCGCGCGCAAAGATCGCGACATGCTTGGCGATGTCGCGCTCCAGCTCGGCCAGCACACTGGCGCGGCGGGTCAGATCGTTCAGCGAGGCATAGGAGGTATAGCCGCCATAGCCATGCTCGCGCGCCCAGCGGCGGCCGGCCTTGTCCTCGGCGGCGAGGCCGAGGCAGGTTTTTTCCAGGACGGCGTTGCGGGCGCCGGAAAGCCGGGCCTGATAGAGGCGGGTGGCGAACAGCGTCTGGAAATTTGCCATCGGAAAATCAGAAATTGTCCTTGCGGTGGCGGACTTCGCCAAACACGGCGGCATCGGTTGCGTTCTGCATCGCCAGTTTTTTTCGGATCTCCGGCGAGGCGGCACGCAGGAATGGGTTGGTCCGTTTTTCCAGCCCGATGGTGGACGGCACGGTGGGCCGCCCGGCGGCGCGCGCCGCCTTCACTTCGATCATGCGCGCCGTCAAGGCGGCATTGCCCGGCTCGATCGTCAAGGCGAAGCGGCCATTGGCTTCGGTATATTCATGGCCACAATAAATCCGCGTCGCATCGGGCAGGGCCATCAGTTTTGACAGGCTGGTCCACATCATCGCCGCGTCGCCTTCAAACAGCCGCCCGCAACCCAGCGCGAACAAGGTGTCGCCGGTAAAGACGTTGGCATCCATCACAAAGGCGATGCCGCTGCGGGTATGGCCGGGCACTTCCAGCACCTGTACTTTGTGCCCACCGAATTCCCAGCCCGACGCTTCATCCACGCCGATATCAAGACCGGGGATGCGGGCCGCGTCCTTTCCGGGCCCGACGATTTTGGCCCCGTAATGCCGCTTCAGCGCCAGATTGCCGCCGGTATGGTCAAGGTGGTGGTGGGTGTTCAGGATGTAATCGGGACGCCAGCCTAGCCGGTCCAGCGCCGCGCGGACCGGGGCTTCCTCGGATGGATCGATCACCAGGCAATGGTCCTCCGTCCTCACCAGATAGGCGTAATTGTCGGACAGGCACGGCACGATCTCGATCTGCATGGGTGTTCCGTTTTTGTGCAGGTATCAGACTAGCAGCCGGTCCCGGTTCTTGTCGTGCACGTTGAACCGGCCCGGCGTTCGGATTACCGATGTGGCAATGGATCTGGGCAGCCTGAGCGAATTCTATGACGGCCCGTTGGGGCAGCGGACCCGCCACCTCATTTTGCGCCAGCTGCGGCAGCTCTGGCCGAATGTGGGCGGGCGGCGGCTTCTGGGATATGGCTTCGCACAACCCTATCTGCGCGCGTTCCTGCCCGAAGCCGAGCGCTGCATCGCGGCCTCGCCCTTCGTGCTGGGCCAAGCGGTGGCGTGGCCCGAAGGCAACTGTCTCGCCACCTTGGTCGAGGAAGCGGCGCTGCCCTTTCCTGATGCTTTTTTCGATTTGATTCTGGTGGTGCATGGGCTGGAAGAGTCGGAGGTCCTGCGTCCCTTGCTGCGGCAATTGTGGCGCGTGCTGGCGCCGGAAGGCCGGCTGATGATCGTGGCGCCCAACCGCGCCAGCCTGTGGTCTCAGCTGGAACGCACGCCTTTCGGCCATGGCCGGCCTTTTTCCCGGCGGGAACTCGATAGCCTGCTGCGCGGCGCCTTGTTCGTGCCGGAACAATGGCAGCGCGCGCTTTATGCCCCGCCGATCGCCAAACGCGCGCTGGTCAGAAGCGGCACGGGATGGGAACGGTTCGGGGCGCGGCTGCTTCCGGGCCTGGGCGGCGTGCATATCGCCGAAGCCAGCAAGTCACTTTACGCGCTCGCGACGCCGCAGCCCGCCAAGCCCGTAACGGCGCGCGTGCGGGCGCAGGCCCTGCTGAAACCGGTCGGGCCGAAATAGTCAGCTCTTGCGCAGCAGGAAGATCGCGCCCTGGGCGAAAAGATTGGGGCCCCAGGCATCGGGCCGCATCTCGCCCGCCACGGTATCGTGCTTCAGGGCCAAGGCACGGTCGATCACCGCGCCATTCTTGCGCGCCAGATCGACGAAGTCCGCGATGGTGCAAAGATGGATGTTGGGCGTGTCGTACCAGTAATAGCCCAGCGCCTCGGTGCGCGGCATGCGGCCGCCAACCAACAGCGACAGCCGCACCCGCCAATGGCCGAAATTGGGCAGCGAGATCGCCGCCTGCCGCCCGATCCGCAGCATGTCCGCCAGAACCTGAGCGGGCTTCTCGGTGGCCTGAATGGTCTGGCTGAGGATCACAAAGTCGAACACCCCGCCGGGATATTCGGCGAGGTCGGCATCGGCGTCACCCTGCACCACCGCCAGTCCGCGCGCCACGCAGGCATTCACATTCTGCTGCGACAATTCGATGCCGCGGCCATCGACGTGCTTGGTGCGCACCAGATATTCCAGCAGCGCACCGTCACCGCAGCCCACATCCAGCACCCGGGCGCCATCGGGAATCATTTCCGCGATGGCGGCGAGGTCGGGCCGCAGATTGGAGGTGCCGGAAGAACTCATGCCACGCCCGTCGCCACGGAATTGAGGAAGCCGCGCACCGTGTCGAACATTTCCGGCTCATCGAGCAGGAAGGAGTCGTGACCCTTGTCGGTCTTGATCTCGACAAAGCTGACCTGCGCCGCCACCGCGTTCAGCGCATGGGCGACCCGCTTGTTTTCCACGGTAGGAAACAGCCAGTCCGAAGTGAAGGAGATGATGCAGAAACGATTGGGGGAATCGCGGAAGGCATCGGCGAGGTGGCCGGCATAGTCTTCGGCCAGGTCGAAATAATCCATCGCCCGGGTGATGTAGAGATAGGAATTGGCATCGAAGCGATCGACAAAACTGGCGCCCTGATGATGGAGATAGGATTCGATCTGGAAATCCGGCGTGAACTGGAATGACAGCGCTTCGCGGTTCTGCAGATTGCGGCCGAATTTGCGCTGCAGCGCAGCTTCCGAAAGATAAGTGATGTGCGCCGCCATCCGCGCCACCGCCAAACCCTTGGACGGGCGCGTGCCGTGCAGCTGATACTCGCCGCCCTTCCAGTCGGGATCGGCCATGATCGCCTGGCGACCGACTTCGTGGAAAGCGATATTCTGCGCCGAGTGGCGCGCGGCGCAGGCGATGGGCATGACGGCGCGCACCCGTTTGGGATAGGACGCCGCCCATTGCAGCGCCTGCATGCCGCCCATCGATCCGCCGGTCACCGCCAACAGGGTCTCGATCCCCAATGCGTCCAGCAGCATCGCCTGGGACCGCACGATGTCGCGCACTGTCACCAGGGGAAAATCCAGCGCAAAGGGTTTGCCGGTGGTGGGATCGGTATCCGCCGGTCCGGTTGAACCCATGCAGCCGCCGATGACATTGGCGCAGATGACAAAAAAGCGATCGGTGTCGATCGGCTTGCCCGGTCCCACCATCATGGTCCACCAGCCGGGTTTGCCGGTGACCGGATGATCCGAAGCGACGAACTGGTCGCCGGTCAGCGCGTGACAAATCAGGATGGCGTTGCTCTTGGCATCGTTGAGCGTGCCATAGGTCATGTAGGCGATGGTGAAGGGCGACAAGATGCGGCCGCAATCCAGCGCCAGCGGCTTGTCGGGGCCGAAGCTTACCGCCTTGCCCGCATCGGCCCCCGGTGCGCTGAGAGGCCGTAAGAATCGCGGATTTGCCGTCTCGGTCATGGCATGTCCAACTGTCGGAAGGCGTAGCTAAGGGCGGCAAGCCCCCCTGTCAATGAATGCCAGCATTGCCGCATGGTTTGTTGGGTCGTGCGGCCGCACGCCGGCTTTGCTTTTGCGCCGCCCTGCCACTATCAATACGGCCCTTTTTTGGACGGAATTAATGACGCTCTCGCCCAAGCCCGGCGTTCTGGACATCACGCCTTATATCGGCGGCCGCGCCGCTTTGGCCGGCGTGGAGAAGGTCATCAAACTGTCGTCCAACGAAAGCCCGTTGGGGCCAAGCCCCAAGGCGGTGGAAGCGCTGGTCAAGGCGGCGCACGATCTGGAGATCTATCCCGAAGGCAGCGCGGCGGTCCTGCGCGAAGCGATCGGCGAGGTCTATGGCCTGGACCCGGCGCGTATCGTCGCTTCAGGCGACGGTTCCGACGCGCTGCTCACCATGCTGGCGAACGCCTATCTGCGTCCTGGCGATGAAGTGCTGTTCGCCGAGCACGACTTCATCCTCTACAAGATCGCCACCCTAGCCAACAGCGCCACGCCGGTCGAGATTCCCGATCCGAAATTGCGTTTCGATGTCGATGCCGCGCTGGCGCGGGTGACGCCGAAAACACGGATCGTGTTCATCGCCAATCCCACCAATCCCACCGGCTCCTATATCAGCCACGAAGAGATGCGCCGCCTGCATGCGGGGCTTTCGCCCGACACCTTGCTGGTGATCGATGCGGCCTATAGCGAATATGTCCGCAAGAATGATTACGAGGCCGGCATCGAGATGGTGTCGCGCTATTCCAATGTGGTGATGACGCGCACCTTCTCGAAGGTGCACGGATTGGCGGGAATGCGGATCGGCTGGACCTATGCGCCCGCTGCGGTGTGCGATGTGCTGAACCGCATCCGGGGCCCCTTCAATGTCTCCATGATGCAGCAATACACCGCGGCGGCGGCGATCCGCGACCGCGCCCATGTCGAGCGTTCGGTCGCCCACAACGAGAAATGGAAGACCTGGCTGACCGACGAGATCCGCAAGCTGGGTCTGACGGTGAATGAGAGCGTCGGAAATTTCATTCTGATTCAGTTTCCCCCGCCCTCAAGCAGCGGAGCGGTAGGGCAAAGAGAATCCGAGAAAAGTTCCGCCAAGGCAGACGCGTTTCTGGGCAGCAAGGGTCTGATTCTGCGCGGCGTCGCCGGGTACGGCCTGCCGGATGCGCTGCGCCTCACCATCGGCCTGGGCGAAGCCAATGAGCGGGTGGTCGCCGCCTTGCGCGAGTTCATGGACCGCTGATGTTCGATCGTGTCGCCCTGATTGGCCTGGGCCTGATCGGCTCCTCCCTGGCGCATGCCATCAAGCGTCACCGGCTGGCGGAAACGATCGCCGGTTATGACTCCAGTGAAGCTGTGCGCCGCCGCGCCTCGGAACTGGAGTTGGCGGCTGTCGCGTCCAGCGCGGCCGACGCGGCCAAGGGCGCCGACCTGGTGATCCTGTGCTCGCCGGTGGGAAGTTATAAAGAGATCGCCGCCGCCATCGGCGCCCATCTCAAACCCGGCGCGATCCTCTCCGATGTGGGCTCGGTGAAAAGCGCGGTGATCCGGGACGTGACGCCTTTCATTCCCGAGGGCGTGCATTTTTTGCCCGCCCATCCCATCGCCGGCACCGAAGAGTCCGGTCCCGATGCCGGTTTCGCCAGCCTGTTCGATCATCGCTGGTGTATCATCACCCCGGCGCCCGGCGCGGACGAGGCTGCGGTGGCCAAGCTCAAGCAATTCTGGGAAGGCTGCGGCAGCCAGGTCGAAGTGATGGATGCGGGCCATCACGATCTGGTTCTGGCAATGACCAGTCATGTGCCGCATCTGATCGCTTACAATATCGTGGGCACGGCGCATGATCTGGAAAAGGTCACCGAGACCGAAGTAATCAAATTCTCCGCCGGCGGTTTTCGCGATTTCACCCGTATCGCCGCATCCGATCCCATCATGTGGCGCGATGTCTTCCTCAACAATCGCGAAGCGGTGCTGGAAGTGCTGGGGCGTTTCAACGAGGATCTCAGCCAGCTGCAGCGGGCGGTACGCGACGGCAATGGGCAGGCGCTGTTCGAGCTTTTCACCCGCACCCGCGCCATCCGCCGTTCGATTGTCGAAATCGGACAGGATTCGGCGACGCCCAATTTCGGGCGCGACCAGAACAAGGAAGACGATCAGTAGAGCGCAAACAGCAGCGCGCGCAGACGCGGCTGCAACTCCGGACCGGCGCTTTTGGTTGTCAGGTCGCTTGATTGGATGTCGACCGGTCCGGTGACGATTTCACCGCCGCGGTGTTTCCACGCCATGATCGCGTCCATCCAGCCTTCCTGGCCGCTCAGCAGGCGGGCAAAGGCCGAACCCCTGGTGATCTGGCTGTACAGCTCCAGCTTGGCGATGTGGCCGCCGAACGGCGTGGCGGGGTCTTTCACGTCCAGTGCGCTCAACATCAGGTCCAGCGCGTCGAGTTTGGGGTCGCGGCGCATATGCAACTGCGCCCGCGCGACGGTGAAATCCACTCCATCGGTGTCCTTGCCGCCCGCATTCATCATATCGAGATCGAAGCGGGAAATGCCTTTCTCTCCGGCAATGACGCTGGCGCGCAAAGAGGCGGGCAGAAAGGAAAGTTGGTGGCGGGCATTGTCGGCATCGATCCAGGCAAGGGTCTGGGGACCCGCAGCTTCGAATATATCCTGGGTGCGGCCATATGTGAGGGCATGCAGGGCGAAGCGGTCGCTGTGCCAGATCAAAGGTCCACGCGGACCTTCGGCGCGCACCAGAAGATCGCTGAACACCACATCGACGCGAAAGGGGAAGCCGGAAATCGTCTGGCTGGCCCAGGAAATGGTGATACCGGGAATCGCCTGATGCCCGTTCATCGCGGTGAGATTTTTGTCGAGCGCCTTGGCCAGGAACCACCAATGGCTCATCACCCAGCCGGCGATGGCGAGAAACAGCGCCAGCGGCGCATAAAGCCAGAAATGGCTGGAATAACTCATTTCAAATCACTAGCCGCATTTTGAGTAGCCACGGAGCGCGGCCAGGAAAAGTGGAGCCCGGTTTTCCGTCCGGCCGCGCGACCACAAAGAATCATCCACATTTGGAATAGCCACAAGACAAACAGGAATCGCAGCCTTCCATTCGCACAAAACTCGCCTCGCCGCAGCGGGGACAGAAATGCGCCGGGGCGCCTTCGCGCGGCAGCTTCTGCGCAAAGGAGGCAGTGGTGACGGTTTGGGATGACCGCATGCCCAGGAAGCCGATCTCGATCATGTGCCGTTCGATCACTTCGCCGATTGCGGCTAGCAATGACGGCACATAGCGGCCCGCCATCCATTGTCCGCCGCGCGGATCGAAGATCGCCTTCAGTTCGTCGACCACGAAAGAGACATCGCCGCCGCGCCGGAACACCGCCGAGATCATGCGTGTCAACGCCAGGGCCCAGGCATAGGCTTCCATGTTCTTGGAATTGATGAAGACCTCGAAGGGCCGCCGCCGGCCGTCCTTCTCGACATCATTGATGGTGATGTAGAAGGCGTGATCGCTTTCCAGCCATTTGATCTTGTAGGTGCGGCCCAACAGCGCGTCGGGCCGGTCGAGCGGCCGGGTCATATAGACCACGCCGCCCCGCTCCTTGGGTTCGGGCAGGGGCAAAGGCAATTCCGGTTCGTCACCGCCACGCGCGATGATCTCTTCGACCGGAATAGTGTCCCGTGGTTCTTCCACCGACAGAACCGAACCGGTCACATCGTTGGGCCGGTACGTGGTACAGCCTTTGCAGCCATCCTTGTAGGCCGCCTGATAGACATCCTTGAAAGCCTCGAAGGAAATGGAGGCCGGCACATTGATGGTCTTGGAAATGGCGCTATCGATGAAAGGCTGCGCCGCCGCCTGCACCGCCAGATGGTCCTCGGGCGCCAGGGTCTGCGCGGTGACAAAATAGCCCGGCAGCGCGGCATCCGCGCCGAAACGGGTGCGAAAGGCGCGAACGGCATAGTCTTCCACCGTCTCTTCGCGCTTGCTGCCGTCTGGCTGCAGCACCTTGCGGGTATAGCTAAAGGCGTAAACCGGCTCGACGCCGCTGGAGACGTTGCCGGCCAGCAGCGAAATCGTGCCGGTTGGCGCGATCGAGGTGAGAAGGCCGTTGCGGATGCCATGCTGCGCCAGCCGGGCGCGGATGTCGTCGGGCAGCGCCTGGATATGGGGACGGGCGAGATATTCCACCGCGTCGAACAACGGAAACGAACCCTTCTCCCGCGCCAATTCGATGGAGGCGCGATAGGCCGCCTGGCTGAGAACCGTCAGCCAGCTGCGAATTAGCTTCACGCTTTGCGGCGAGCCATAGCGGGCGCGGCAGAAGATCAGCGCATCGGCAAGCCCTGTGACGCCCAGGCCGATGCGCCGCTTGGCGATGGCTTCCTGGCGCTGCGCTTCCAGCGGGAAGCGGGAAACGTCGATGGCATTATCCAGCATCCGCACCGCTATGGCGGTGAGTTCCGCCAGCGCGTCGAGATTGAGATAGGCATCCTCCTCGAACGGATTGCGCACCAGCTTGGCCAGATTGATCGAGCCCAGCAGGCAGGCGCCATAAGGCGGCAAAGGCTGTTCGCCGCACGGATTGGTGGCGGCAATCGTCTCGCAATAGGAAAGATTATTCTGCTCGTTGATGCGGTCGATGAAGATCACGCCCGGCTCGGCGTAATCATAGGTCGAACGCATGATGCGGTCCCACAAGCTGCGCGCCTTGATCGTGCGATAAGCTTTGCCCTGGAACTGCAAGATCCAGTCGGCATCATCCGCCACCGCCTGCATGAAGGCGTCGCTCACCAATACCGACAGATTGAAATTGGAAAGCCGGCCAGGCGTGCGCTTGGCGTCGATGAATTCCTCGATGTCGGGATGATCGCAGGCCAAAGTCGCCATCATGGCGCCACGCCGCGATCCCGCGCTCATAATGGTGCGGCACATCGCGTCCCACACCTCCATGAAGGAGACTGGCCCCGAGGCATCCGCGCCGACGCCCGCCACCGGCGCGCCCTTGGGCCGCAGGGTCGAAAAGTCGTAGCCGATGCCGCCGCCCTGCTGCAGCGTCAGGGCCGCTTCGCGCAAGGCGCTGAAGATTCCGTCCATCGAATCGGGGATGGTGCCCATCACGAAACAATTGAAGAGCGTGACGCTGCGTCCGGTGCCCGCGCCCGCTAAAATCCGTCCCGCCGGCAGGAATTTGTAATCCTTGAGTGCCAGGGCAAAGGATTGCGCCACATGGATGCGGCGTTCGGGCGCCTCCGCCATGGTCAGGCTGGCTGCCACCCGCACCCAGCTGTCCGCCACATCGCGGTCCAGCGGCGTGCCGTCACCCGCCTTGAAGCGGTATTTCATGTCCCAGATCTGTCGGGAAATTTCGCTCATAAATGCAGTACCAATCATATCCGTGCCGGTTCCGCCACCACGGGCTGGACTCGCGCTTAATATGGTGGCTGCCCGGCCGCTTTCCAGGCAAGGGCACAGCTAAGCTATTCTATTTGCTGCGATTTTTTATCTGCGCGCGCTTCTTTTCGACATGCAGGCCGTAGAGATGCGGCAGCATCCGCAGGAGGCCTTTCTTGTCGCGCGCCGCCGCCGCCAGCCGATAAAGATGCGTGAGCGTGCGCACCGCGCCGGGAAGATCTCTTGCGGCCGCCATCGGCTGCAGATGCTCGTTGACCAGGGCATGCGGCGTTGTCGCGGTCAGATAGACACCCACGCCCCGCGACACCAGGTCGGTCACATATTCGCCGAAGCCTGGACGGGCGATGGCGGCCTCACCACCGGTGATCAGAAATTGCACGCCATTTCCCGCCGGCTGATAGGCGGCTGGAAGGCTGGCCTGCGCGATCTGCAGGATCAGCACGCCGCTAAGGTCGGGCCGCCAATCCTCTCCCAATTCGGGCGTCAGCAGCCAGCCGCAGAGAAATTCCCGGCAGATCTTGAACCGCGTGAGGTAGATGCCGCAGCCCTGGGCGCCGAGATGCTGGCACGGCACTCCGCCATCCTTTTTGAACTCCGCCGTGTCCACCTTGAGCTCGGTGCAGCAGAGATTGCATTCGCCGCAGGATTTGGACGGGAAAGCCGCACGCCTTTTCATTTCCGCCGTTGCTCCATTATGGCGCGCATCCGGTCCACCTGCGCTTGATAAAGTGCCCAGATGCGCCCGAAGCCGCTGGGCGCCCGCGCTGGCAACAACAGAGCGTGGGTCTGTTGCAGAATACGGACAATGCCATCGATGTCGCCCGCCGCTACGGACACCTCCAGCTGTTCATTGATCTGAATGCGCGGGGTCATCGCCGACAGGAACACCGCGGTCCGGCGCTTAATCATTTGGGCGATGAATTGCCCCAGCCGGGGAGTGAAGGCTTTTTCCCCGTCCAGGATGACGAACACCCAGCCGGGACCGGCCGCGCGATAGGTTTTGGAAATCTGATTTTCCGCAAGCCGCAGCAGCATCACGCCGCTCAGGTCCGGCCGCCAAGATGCGTCCTGTTCGGGCAATAGCCGCCAGCCGCACAGAAAGGCGCGGCAGACAGGCGGGCGGTTGTCGTAGATGCCACAGCCTTTCTGTTCCAGATGCGGGCAGGGCACTCCTGCTTTTTTGCGCAACTGCGGCGTTTGAATCTTCAGTACGACACAGCAGGCCTGACAGGCCCCACAGGCTTTTTCCAACTGGCTCATGCGCGCAGCAACCGGTTGGTGGCGGTCTCGATGGATTGTTCCAGCCGCGCCATGAAGTCGCGGCGTTTCAATCCGGCCGGGATCGCTTCCAGGAATTCCACATGAATGGTGCCGGGATGCTTGGCGAAGCCTTGCCAGTAACATCCCGAATCCAGCGCCACTGGCACGCAAGCGACATTCAGCAGACTGTAGAGCCCTGCCACGCCGGGCTTGTAGTCGGGCGGGGTGCCGGGTTTCTTGCGGGTGCCTTCGGGGAAAATAAGGATGGGACGTCCTTCGGCCAGCACCTGTTCGGCCGCGCGGGTCATGCGCCGCAAGGCATCGGCCCCGGCGCCGCGGTCAATCGGAATCGCCGCCGCCTTGCCCAGATACCAGCCATAAAACGGAATGCGCAGCAATTCGCGCTTCAGCACGATGCCCGGATCGTCCAGCGCGATATAAAGCGCCAACGTGTCCCACATGCTCATATGTTTCGACGCCACCAGCACGCCGCCGCGCGGCGTCTCGCCGAATTGGCGTTGATCGATGCCGGAAAAAATTCGCAGGCCCCATAAAGTCGCACGGGCCCAATGGCGCGCCATCCAGACCGTGGCTTTGCGTGGCACCGCCAGCAGCGGCAGGAAGATGATCGCCATCAACAGGGTGATAAGCAGGAACCAGGCCATGAACAGGGCCGAACGAAACGTCATCATGTTCGCGCCATGGACGTTGTGACGAAGCTGGCGAGATATTTCACATATTCGCGATGCAGCAGGAAGATGGTGCGCGGATGGTCCCACCAGTCCGCCAGGTCGACGCGGCCCTGTTCGACAGGATAGGGCAGGAAGGTCAAGTCCGGCATGGCGGCGGAGAATTCGCGCAAGGAACGCGGCATGTGATAACGCGCCGTCACTAGGATCAGGCGATGGAAATCGTGGCTCCGCGCCCAGCCGTTGGTTTCCAGCGCATTGCCGCGCGTATCTTCCGCCGCATAACCGAGATCGGCACAGCAGTCGAAGCGCGCGCCGGCATGAATGACATGCTTCAAGGTTTCCTTGCTGGTGGCCTGGTCCACGCCACTGATCAGAAGTCTCTTGCCCGCCCCCCGCTCGAACAGGGCTTCGGCGCGGTCAAGGCGGGTGCCGCCACCCGTCAGCGCCACGATGCCGTCGGCCTTGGGGACATCGTCCGGCGTCATCGGCAACAGCGAGACGAACAGCACAAAGCCCAGAACATAGGCCAGCGCCACCAGCACCATCGCCGTGAAAAATCCGCGTATCATATCCAGCGAATGTTAGTAGATGGCGCGCACGACAGAAAGCACCGATATGCGCGCCGTGGCCCATGCGATCAGCGCGGTGGCGGCCGGCACCGCCAGGAGCCAGGGCATTTCCATCCAGGCCAGGGTCAGAGGCGGCAGGAACGGCACCGCATCGACGCCAAACCGCTCAAGGCCGCCGGCGGCCAGGAACAGAAGCACGGCGCACATAGTTCCCGGCAGCGCCGCGACCAGGGCGGAAGTGAAATAATGCCACTCGACCGTGCGCGCGATGAAGCCGGCGCGCGCCCCCATCTGATGCAGCAGCGCCACCATCTCATGATGCGCGTCCAGGCCCGCGCGGGTGGCGAAGGACACCGCCGCGGCGGTGGCGACCGCAATCAGCAGCAATATTCCGTATGCGGAATAACGCACGGTATCGGCGATGGCGCTGAGCCGCGAGATCCAACGGCTGTGATCGTCCAGGGTGGCGTGCGGCGCGGCCATTTTCAGCCGCGCCACCAGGTCCGCGACATTGACCACCTCGCCGGGCGTGATCGAGGCGTCGATCAGGCGGGGCAAGGGAATGTCGCTGGTGAGCCCGTTTTCACCCACCCATGGCGCCACCAGCGCATTGATCTCCGCATCCGACAGGGGCGCGGCATGGGCGATACCCGGCGTCGCCTTCAAAAGATCGACCGCTGCATTGGTCTCGGCTTCGAGGATCCGCCTGGCATCGCCATTGTCCGGCGGCACGACCTGCACCGTGAGCTTGGCGGCGAGGCCATGGCTCCAGCTTTCCGTGGCGCGATCGGCAATCAGCGAGGCGCCCAGCGCCAGGGCGGCGAGGAATGCCATCACCGCGATGACGAAATCCAGCGGCGCGGCGCCTTTGTCGCGGGGCAGGACGGCGGCGCTCTCTCTCATAAGGCCATACTCACGGGCGCGCGCAATTCCACCAGCTTTCCATCCACCAGCCGCATCTCCCGCGCGCGGGCGGATTCGATCAGGGCGCGGTCATGCGTGGCGATCAGCACGGTTGTGCCAAGCCGGTTCAATTCGCCGAACAGACGGATCAGCCGCGCGCCCATTTCCGGATCGACATTGCCGGTGGGTTCGTCGGCAATCAGAAGGTCGGGGCGCGCCACCACGGCGCGGGCAATTGCCACCCGCTGCTGCTCGCCGCCGGACAAGGTGGGCGGGCGCGCCTGCATGCGGTCGCCCAGACCCACCCAGGACATCAGCTCCTTCACGTCATGGGCATATTCGCCGTCCCGGCGTCCCGCCAGGCGCAGCGGCAGCGCCACATTGTCGTAAGCCGAAAGATGATTGAGCAGCCGGAAGTCCTGAAACACCACGCCGATGCGACGGCGAAGCGGCGGCAAGTCGCGTCGGCGCGCCGTCGCCAATTCCTGGCCGAACAGGGTGATGAGCCCCCGGGACGGCGGTTCGGCGAGATAGATCAGCTTTAATAGTGTGGTCTTGCCGGCGCCGGAAAGGCCCGTCAGGAAGGTAAACGAACCGCCTTCCAGCTCAAAAGTCACGTCGCGCAGCACTTCCGGGCCCGAACCATAGCGCATGCCGACATTTTCGAAGCGAACCATGATGCGACCATAGCCTCGGGATGCCTTGCGGTCATCCGGCGTGCCCCCTATTTTCCAACGCGAAGCGCCAATCCAATCCCATGATTCTCACCTGTCCCGCCTGTGCGACACGTTACCAGGCCGACGAGGCGAAATTCCCGCCTCAGGGCCGCCAAGTGCGTTGCGCCAAATGTGGTCATGAATGGCACCAGCCGGGCGCGGCCGTTGCGCCGGAGCCTGAAACGCTGGCGCCAGCGGTAGCCGATCCGGTCGATGCGCCCGAGGAGCCTACCTTGTCGCGGACCCGCGCTTTGGCACCCGCCGCCATGGCGGCGGCGGAGGAGCGCGAGCCGCTGGCTCGTGGGGCGATGCTGGCGGTGATGGCGGGCTGGATCGGCCTGATCGCGCTGGTCTTGGCCATCGGCTATTCGGCGGTGCGTTACCGTCAGGAGATTTCCGTGATCTGGCCGCAATCGGCCGGCGTCTATTCCAGCCTGGGCATGAAGGTGAATGCGCGCGGCATCGATTTCGCCCATGTCGATTATCACCGCGAAAACGAGGATGGCCAGGTGGTGCTGGCCGTCAGCGGCAATATCGTGAACGGGAGCGCACGCGAATTGCCGGTGCCGCAAAATGTGCGAGTGACCTTGAGCGATGCCAGCAATCACGAGCTTTATCATTGGAATTTCACCCCCAATGTGCAGACCCTGAAGGCAGGCCAATCGTCACCCTTCCTCACCCGGCTCTCCAGCCCGCCCTCGGCGGCACGCCACCTGGAAGTGCGGTTCGCGCCCAATGGCTAAGGGCAGCGCGAACAAGCCATCGGTTCTTTTCAGCGCAGAAGAGATCGCGGTTCGCGTGGAAAGCCTCGCCCGCGAAATTGCCGCGGCCCCGCGGAAACCGGATATTGCCATGCCCATCCTGGTCGGCGGATTTGTTTTTGCCGCCGATCTGGTGCGTGCCTTGCAAAGGCAAGACGTCGAGCTGGACATCGAAATGCTGTGGCTCAGATCCTATGGCGACAAGCGGGTGGCGAGCGCGATTTCCATGATCGCCGGACCATCCGAACAGATCGCCGGGCGCCATGTCCTGGTGATCGACGGTGTGCTGGATGCCGGGCGCACGATCAAGAAGGCTGTTTCGCTGATCGAGGCCGCGGGCGCGGCCAGCGTGCGGGTGGTGGTGGCGCTGGACAAGCAACGGACCGGCGCGGTGGCAAAGGCCGATCATATCGGCTTTGTCATCGGCAATGATTTCGTGATCGGCTATGGCATGGACGATACGGGCAAATACCGCGCCTTGCCTTATATTGGTCGTGCGGGCTGACCCGAACCGGTGGCCACTTCGGGGCCTCGCACTCCGTATCGGTCGCGTGACCTGACGCATCTCAGAATTCTCTGAGCAGCCGTTCGATATAATCCAGTTCCTGGGGCGGGCGGGCGCGTTCGCCGGCGCGGCGGCGCAGCTCCTGCAGAATGTCGCGCGCCCGCGCCAAATCATTGGCATCAGGAATTTTGACACCGTGGCCGTTGCCGACCGGGCCGCGGCCCAGGGGGTCCTCCTGGCCTTCCTGGCCATTGAGATCGCTGCCTTGCATCTGTTTGGCCAGGGCGTCGGCGCCGTTGCGCATTTGTGTCAGCGCGTTCTCCTGGGCGTTGCGGGCATTGGAGAGGTCCTTGCCGCCGAGCGATTTTTGCGCCTGATCCATCGCCTGTCCGGCCTTGCCCAGGCCGTCGCCCATCTTTCCCAATTTTTGCATCGATTTGTTCAGCCGCTGATGCAGTTCGTCCTGCTGGCGGGCCAAGCCTTCGGCGCCGCCATCCTTGGGATCGCCCTTGCCTTGCTGCTGGCGCAGGGTCTTGTCCATCAGCGCCCGCTGCTGGCCCATCAGATCGCCATATTCCTGGATCGCTTGATTGAGTTCGGTGTTCTGCTGACCGCCCTTGCCGCTGCCGTTTTTGGCGATGCGCATATTCTCCAGCATGTTCTGCAATGCCGCCAGCATCTGGGCCGCCTGCTCGCGATCCCCGCTGGCGGACAGTTGCTGAATCGCCTGCATCAATTTCTGCAGATCGTCGAATTCGAAAGTTTTGCTGTTGGCGTCGTTCTGCTGCGCCTGTTTCTGATCCCTCTGGGAATTTTGCGCCAAGGCTTCCAGATAGCGCTGCATCGCCTGATTGTAGCGCTGCAGCAACTGGTCGATGACCGGCTGGGGCGCATGCGCCGCCATCGCGGCGGTGATCAGCGCCTGCAATTCGCGCAAATTGTTGGCGGCGGTGAGAATGCCCTTCTGCTCGATCGCCATCGCGGTCTGCCAAAGAAGATCCTCGACATGGGCCAGGTCGCTTGGCGCCAGCGCCGCGCGCACGCCCCAATAAGCAGCCCGGATCGCGGTATAGACACCTTGCTGATCGGCGTAGAATTTGTCGGGCGCGATGGTGAGCGCATTGAGGACATCCGCGACGGCGCGGCGCGCTTCCCGGTTTTCGCTGGTGGCGAGCGCCTGACGCTGCTCGATCAAGGCGCGGGCCAGGGGATCGGTGAAGACGCGTTCCGGCAGGCGGAAAGTAATGGTCTTGCTCACGCCGGTCTGGCCGGCGCCATCGCGCGCTTCCAGATGCGCATCCACCATCAGGCCGGCATAGGGATGGCCGGTAAGATCCGAATAGCTCGCCTGCGCCACCGTTTTGGCGGGCGACAGCGGCAGATCCAGCACCAGCGGCGGCGCGCCGGGCTTGCCATGGGGACGCAGCACCACATGGGCGGACGTCACCGCGTAATCGTCGGTCGCCTTGAAGGCGAATTTGACGGCGGCGCGCTCGGTCACCGACGGCGGCGCGGTGAAGGCGATCACCGGCACCGCGTCGGCGATGACATGCAGATTCCAATAGCCGATGCGATAGCCGCTGGCCTGCACCCGCACCCGGCCGTCATGGATCAGTTTGGCGTTGGCGGCATATTCCCCCGCCTCGCCCGCGAAGCGCGGTGGATTGACGTCGCCGATGGTCACGCCTGGGGCGTGCGCGGCGCCATGGGCGCGCAGATTGAGGATCGAGCCTGCCGGCACCGCGATGATGCGGGTCTCACCTGCAGGCAGATAGATGGGCGCCAGGCCGGTATAGGGCGGCGGATCGACCCAGGCATCCAGGCTGATGCCGGCGGCGGCGCCGCTCTCAAAGGCGCCGATCAGGCGCGACCGCCATTCGCCGCGCGCGATGATCAGGGCGACCACCAGCAATACCAGCAGGAACAGATGCAAGCGGCGAGGATCGCGGGAATCGAAATCGGGATTGGGCCAAGTCACCCGCAGATCGTCCGGCAGGGCACGGGCGCGGTGGCGCGCCCACAATTCCACCGCCACCGGATCGCCATCGCCCGCCATCAAGCGGTCGTCCGCTTCCGAGATCGGACGATGAGACAAATTATTGTCGCGTTCCAATCGCCGCGCGGCATCCTGCCAGCTTGGCCAATGAAATTCGCGAAAGCCATTTTCCAGCGCCATGCCGGTGGCGGTGACGGCCGCCGCCAGAATCAGCGCGTGTACCGCCCAGGGAACGACATTGAACAGCCCCAGCAGTGCAAGCGCGAAGAGTAATCCCACAATGCCGATCGCGGGCCACAGAGCGGGCACCGCCTGCTCCATCACCAGTGCGAATTTCGCCATCCCGATGCGGCGCTTCAGCCGCGCGTCAGCGCGGGGCCTGGCGTCAGCCGGCCAGCCAGTCGGGGATATGGTCTTGGGCGATGAGCTGCTCATGGGTCAGTCTGGAGCGAACAATGGCCCATTCCGTGCCCTTGACCAAGACCTCCGGCGCGGGCGGACGGGCATTGTAGGACGACGCCATGACCGCGCCGTAAGCGCCCGCGGACTGGATTGCCACAAGATCGCCCGATTTCAGTCCCGGCAACGACCGCCCCGCCGCAAAAAGATCGGAAGTTTCACAAACCGGACCGACGACATCATATTTGATGCGTTCGGCGCCGGGCTTGGGTTCCCGCAAAGGGACAATCTCATGATGGGATTCGTAAAGTGCCGGGCGGATCAGGTCGTTCATTCCCGCGTCGACGATCAGAAAAGTCTTGGCGTCGCCGCGCTTCACATAGATGACCCTGGTCACCAGCACCCCGGCATTGGCCGCGATCAGCCGGCCGGGCTCGAAGATCAGACGGGATCCCAGATCGCGTGTCACCCGTGTGACCATGGCGCCATAGGCGGCCGGATCGGGTGGCGGCTGATTGTCTTCGATATAGGGCACGCCCAGACCACCGCCCAGATCCAGGCGTGTGATGTCATGGCCGTCGGCGCGCAAGGTGCCGACCAGCTCGCCCACCCGGCGAAAGGCGGCCTCGAACGGTTCCAGATCGGTGATCTGGCTGCCGATATGAACATCGACGCCGACAATCGCGATGCCCTTGAGCTTGGCCGCCAAGGCATAGGCCTCGCGGGCATGGGCGAAAGGAATGCCGAATTTCGTTTCCGAAGTGCCGGTGGTGATCTTGGCATGGGTCTTGGCATCGATATCGGGATTGATGCGCAAAGTGACGGCGGCGCGCTTCGACATGCCCAGCGCCTGTGCGTTCAGCGCCTCCAGCTCTGGTTCGCTTTCGACATTGAACTGGAAAATCCCCTCGGCGAGGGCAAGCCGCATTTCGTCCGTGGTCTTGCCGACGCCGGAAAATACAATCTTGTCGGCGGGAATGCCGGCGGCGCGCGCTTTCTTCAATTCGCCGCCCGAGACCACATCGGCGCCGGCGCCCAGCTTCGACAGAGTTTTGAGAACCGCCAGATTGCCATTGGCCTTGACGGAAAAGGCGACCAGCGAGTCGCGCGGCAGCGCCTGGGTGAAGACGCGGTAATGGCGCTCCAGGGTGGCGCTGGAATAGCAATAGAACGGCGTGCCGACTTTCTCCGCCAGGCGGTCGAGCGCGACCTCTTCCGCCGAGAGCATGCCATCTTTGTAGGAGAAGAAATTCATCGGAGCTGGGCTTAACGGCCAATCGGATAGGGCGGGCGTGACGGATCGGGCTGGTTGTGCGGGGTGGTATTGCCATCCGGCTTGGCCAGCTCGTTCTTGACGCCGCAGGACGCGGCCAGCAGCGACAGCATTGTGATCAGCAAAAGCTTTTTCATTTCAGCCGCTCCCGCCATAACCGAATTTGCTCTTTCACCCGCGCTGGCGCGGTGCCGCCCAGGCTCATGCGCGAATTCACCGATGCGTCCAGCGACAGCACGCTGAAAACACCATCGGTGATGGCGGGCTCGATTGCCTGCATTTCGGCGAGTGGCAGCTTGTCGAGGGTCACACCCGCTTCCTCGGCGCGCTTGACGATGCTGCCGGCGATATGATGCGCCTCGCGGAAAGGCTTCTTCAGAACTCGCACCACCCAATCGGCCAGATCGGTGGCGGTGGTAAAGCCTGGTTCGGCGGCGGCGCGCATTTTGGCGGGGTCGGCGGTCAAGTCGGCGATCATGGCCGCCATCGCGGCCAGCGAAATCTCGATGGTGTCGGCGGCGTCGAAGACGCGCTCCTTGTCTTCCTGAAGATCGGAACCAAAGGTGAGTACCAGGCCCTTGACCACCGTCGCCAGTGACACGAAATCGCCCAGCACGCGGCCGGTCTTGCCCCGGATCAGTTCGGCCGCGTCGGGATTGCGTTTCTGCGGCATGATGGACGAACCGGTGGTGAACGCGTCCGACAGCTTGACGAAGCCGAAGGCGGGCATCGACCATTGCACCAATTCGCCCGCCAGCCGCGACAGGTTGACGGCGGATATGGTGCAGGCCGCCAGATATTCCAGCGCGAAATCGCGCGCCGAAATCGCGTCCATGGAATTGCGCATCGGACGGCTGAAGCCCAGGCTCATCGCCGTCACATCGCGGTCGATGGGAAAGGACGTGCCCGCCAGCGCGGCGGCGCCCAAGGGCGATTCATTTAAGCGTTTGCGGGCGTCCTCGAAGCGGCCGCGGTCGCGGGCAAACATCTCGACATAGGCCATCAGGTGATGGCCGAACGTGACAGGCTGGGCGGGCTGCATATGGGTATAGCCCGGCATGATGGTGGCGGCGTGCAACTCCGCTTGTGTCAGGAGCGCGCGGCTCAGCTGCAAAAGGCCATGGTCGGCGCGTTCGCAGGCGGCCCGCACCCACAGCCTAAAATCGGTCACCACCTGATCGTTGCGCGAGCGGGCGGTGTGTAGCCGGCCCGCTGCCGGACCGATGATTTCCGTCAGCCGGGCTTCGATATTGAGATGGATGTCTTCCAGTTCGCGTTTGAAAACGAATTTGCCGTCGGCGATCTCGCGTTCGATCTGTTCAAGCCCCAGCAGGATCGCACTGGCGTCTTCCTTGGCGACGATGCCCTCGGAGGCCAGCATGCGCACATGCGCCCTCGAACCTGCCAGGTCCTCGCCCGCCAGCCGCTTGTCGAAATCTATGGAGGGGGTAATCTCCCTCATGATCGCGGCGGGTCCGGATTCAAACCGCCCGCCCCACATTTTGTTCGCTGTCATCGCCGTTTCACGCCAGAGGATCCATGCAGAACCGCAACATGCTGACGACCGCCGCCGCCGCCCTTGTGGCACTGGGGGTTCTATATGGGATCGGGGCCGGGCCTGTCCACGCAAAGCCTGCCATACCGGCGCCGCTGGCGGCGGAAACCAAGGCTCCCGCGGTGCCCAAGACCGCTTTTGTCGACGCCAGCGGCGGCAAGCACAGCATCGGCGACTTCAAGGGACATTATGTGCTGGTCAATCTGTGGGCGACCTGGTGCGCGCCCTGCGTTTCCGAACTGCCATCGCTGGTCAAGCTGCAGGCGGCGGTGCCGGGCCTCAAAGTGCTGGCGGTGGATGTGGGCCATGACAAGACCGACGCGGCGGCGGCGTTCCTGAAAAGCCACAAGGCGGACGCGCTGGGCGTCTATGTCGATACCGAACTGGCGCTGCTGCACGCGTTCGGCGCCTATGGCTTGCCGACCACGGTCCTGATCGATCCCAGCGGCAAGGAAGTCGCCAAGGCGCAGGGCCCGTCGGACTGGGCCTCGCCCACTTCAGTCGCCTATTTCAAAAGCCTGACGAGCAGCTAGCGACTACCTGAATCACCATGGGCGGGCCTGACCCGCCCATCCAGTGTTTGATGGCGATGGATGGCCGGCTCAAGGCCGGCCATGGAGAGGGCTTATCGTGTGGGAACCGGGTGTTCGCCGCGATAGTCGTAGAAACCCCGTCCGGTCTTTTGTCCCAGCCAGCCGGCTTCGACATATTTCACCAACAGCGGGCAGGGCCGGTATTTGGAATCGGCCAGGCCCTCATACAGCACCTGCATTACCGCCAGACAGGTATCGAGGCCGATGAAATCGGCCAGCTGCAGCGGTCCCATCGGATGATTGGCGCCCAGTCGCATCGCGGTGTCGATCGCTTCGACATTGCCGACGCCTTCATAGAGCGTATAGACCGCCTCGTTGATCATCGGCAGCAGGATGCGGTTGACGATGAAGGCGGGAAAATCCTCGGCATAGGCAGCGGTCTTGCCGACATGCTTGACGATGTCGAGCGCGGCCTGAAACGTCACATCGTCGGTGGCGATGCCACGGATCACTTCCACCAGCTGCATCACCGGCACCGGATTCATGAAATGGATGCCGATGAAGCGCTCCGGCCGGTCGGTCGAAGCGGCCAGGCGCGTCACCGAAATGGAGGAGGTGTTGGTGGCGATCATCGCGGTGGGCGACAGCCGCGGGCACAAATCCTGGAACAATTTCTTCTTGGCCACCTCGTCTTCGGTCGCCGCTTCCATCACCAATTCGCGATCCTTCAGATCGTCCATCGACTGGGTGGTGCGGATGCGCGCCAGGGCGGGCTTGATCACATCTTCGGCAATGATGCCCTTGGCGGCCTGGCGCTGCATGTTCTTCTCGATGCGCGCGATCGCCTTGCCGAGCGCGTCCTTGTTGAGATCGTCCAGGACCACGTCATAACCGGCTAGCGCCAGAACATGCGCGATGCCGGTTCCCATTTGGCCGGCGCCAATGACGCCGATGCGTTGAATACTCATCGATACACCCTTTGCGTTTAACGGCCGCGTTTGGCCAATTCTTGATCCATCTCTGGCAGCGCCTGAAACAGGTCCGCGACCAGTCCGAAATCCGCCACCTGGAAGATCGGAGCTTCTTCGTCCTTGTTGATGGCGGCGATGACCTTGGAATCCTTCATGCCGGCCAAATGCTGAATTGCGCCCGAAATGCCTATAGCCAGGTAAAGATCGGGTGCGACAACCTTGCCGGTCTGGCCTACCTGGTAGTCATTGGGCACATAACCCGCATCGACCGCGGCGCGGCTGGCGCCCACCGCCGCATGCAGCCGGTCGGCGACTTTTTCGATCAGCTTGAAATTGTCCGCCGAGCCCAAGCCGCGCCCACCCGAGACCACGATCTTGGCGGAAGTTAGTTCGGGGCGTTCGGATTTGGACAGGGCCTCGCCGGCGAATGTCGCGGTGCCCGGATCGCCGGCAGCCGCGATTTTTTCGATCCCCGCGCTGCCGCCTTCGCCCGCCGGTTTGAAAGCAGTAACGCGCACGGTGATGATTTTCTTGCCGGCCGCCGCCTCGACCGTCTGGATGGCGTTGCCGGCATAGATCGGGCGCTCGAAGATATTGGCGCTCACCACTTTCAGGATTTCGGAAATTTGCGGCACGTCGAGCTTGGCCGCGACCCGGGGAAGGATGTTTTTCCCGTTGGTGGTGGCCGGTGCGAGGATGGCGTCATATTTGTCGGCGACGGAGAGGATCAGGGTCTCCATCGTCTCGGCCACCATATGGGCGTAGAGCGCATTGTCGGCGAGCAGGATTTTTTCGACACCCGCGATTTTCGCCGCGGCATCCGCGACCGCGCCGCAATTCTCACCCGCGACCAACACATGCACCGGCGTGGAAATCGCCGCCGCCGCCGTCACTGTCTTGGCGGTGGCATCGCTCAATCTCTTGTTGTCATGCTCGGCCAGGACCAGCGACGCCATCAGATCATGCCCGCTTCGGCAAGCTTGTCCAGAAGTTCGGACACGCTTTTGACTTTGACGCCGGCGATGCGCTTGGCCGGCTCGGTCACTTTCAAGACTTTCAGGCGCGGCGTGACATCGATGCCATAGTCGGCGGGGGTCTTTTCTTCGATCGGCTTTTTCTTGGCCTTCATGATGTTGGGCAATGAGGCATAGCGCGGTTCATTGAGGCGCAGATCCGTGGTCATAACCGCGGGCAGCTTCACGTCCACGGTCTGAAGTCCGCCATCGATTTCGCGTTCGATTTTGGCCGAGGCGTCGCCAAGTTCGAGCTTGTGGGCAAACGTGCCCTGGCCCCAACCCAGCAGCGCCGCCAGCATCTGCCCGGTCTGGTTGCTGTCATCGTCGATCGCCTGCTTGCCGGTGATGACCAGCATGGGACCTTCGGCTTCGACGATGGCTTTCAAGATCTTGGCGACCGCCAGGGGTTCGACCTCTGCATCGCTCTTCACCAGGATGCCGCGATCGGCACCCATCGCCAGCGCAGTGCGGATGGTTTCGCTGGCTTGCTGGGGTCCGATCGAGACGGCGATGATTTCGCTCGCCTTGCCTTTTTCCTTCAGGCGCACGGCTTCCTCGACGGCGATCTCGTCGAACGGATTCATCGACATTTTGACATTGGCGAGGTCGACGCCCGTCTGATCCGTTTTGACGCGAATCTTGACGTTGTAGTCGACCACCCGTTTCACGGGCACCAGCACCTTCATGGCGTTATCGGATCCCCATTCGGGCGGTTTTTGAACCTTTTGCCGGGAGCGGGCCGCCCTCGCTCTTGTGCGGCGCAAAAACTAGGCGCGGGGGGCGGCATATGTCAATGAACCCGGCACGTTCGGGGCGTACCGGGCTCAGGGACTAGAGCGTCATTTGCTGCATCGCACAATAGACATGTGCGTCATTCCGCCGCAGACGCGCTATTTGAGGGTGTCCAGATAGGCGACCACGTCCGCGATCTGGGTTTTCTGGGCGATGCCGCCAAAGGCCATCTTGGTGCCCGGAATCATCTTGGCGGGACCGGCCGCCCATTTGGAAAGATTGTCGTCATTCCAGACGATGTTCGCCGCTTTCATCGGACCGGAATAGGCAAAGCCATCCACGGTGGCGGACTTGCGGCCCGATATGCCGAACAGATTGGGGCCGACACCATTGCCGCCATCCTTCTCGACATTGTGGCACACCGCACAGCGCGCGAAGACGGTCTTGCCCTTGGCGGCATCTCCGGCCGCGAAAGCATGGCTCGACAGCATGCCGGCCGCGATCAACGACGCGACGGCGATTTTCCCATACGACATCAAACTTTTTCCTTTGTAGGTCCGGCCCCTGTTGCACGCAGATTTACATGTGCACGCACAGCTTTTCAACACGGCAAAAGTGTTCAAAACGCCGCATTTCCGCCGCTTTTTCGCGATGTTTGTCCCCATCCGCGCTGAGCACAGGCTGGCCTTTGGTCCTGTGCGCCCGTATGAAGACATAGGGCATGGCAATAAGAAAAACGCAGTAACTGCGTAAACGAGGGTCAATGCATCCCCGCCTGCTGGCCTTGAAATCGGCCGTCCCACCTTACGTCATCGCCCAATCCGAAGCCGCCCATTATGCCCGCAGCCTGTTCGCGCAGGTGCGCGACATCGCCCGTCTCATTCCCGTATTCGAGAATACCGGCATCGCGCGGCGTTATTCTTGCGTGCCGATCGACTGGTATGTCGGCGACCATGGCTGGATGGACCGCACCAAGCTCTATGTCGACAACGCCGTGGATCTGCTGGAAAGCGTGACGCGCCGCCTGCTGGAGGAAGCAAACCTCAAGCCCGACGACATCGACAGTATCGTGGCGGTTTCCACCACCGGCGTCGCCACCCCCAGCCTGGATGCATTGCTGGTGGAACGCATGGGACTGCGCCGCGACATCCAGCGCCTGCCGATCTTCGGTCTGGGTTGTGCCGGGGGCCTGATCGGGCTTTCGCGCGCCGCCGATATCGCCACCGCCAGGCCGGGAAGCAAAGTCCTGTTTCTGGTGGTCGAGCTTTGCGCGCTCACCTTCCGCAAGAACGATATTTCCAAAAGCAATATCGTTGCCACCGCGCTGTTCGGCGACGGCGCCGCCGGAGCAATTCTTTCCACCGACGGCGAGGGACCCGAATTCGGCGCGGCGGGCGAATATACCTGGCCCAATTCCCTGGATGTGATGGGCTGGGACATGGCGGAGGACGGGCTCAAGGCGCGCTTCGCCACCAGCATTCCAGGCTTGGTGGCCAGCGATTTCCGCTCCCTGCTGGATCAATTCCTGGCCCGTAATGACATCGATTTCTCGCAGATCGACGCTTTTGCCTGTCATCCCGGCGGCGCCAAGGTTCTCGATGCCCTGGAGGATTCGCTGGCCTTGCCACGCGGCGGGCTGCAAGACAGCCGTTCGATCCTGCGCGACTATGGCAATATGTCGGCGGTAACGGTGCTGTTCGTGGCCGAACGGATGGATGTGCGGCACAAGCCGCAGCGTACGCTTCTGACCGCACTGGGGCCCGGTTTCTCGGCGGCGTTTCTGATGCTGGATGGCCAAGGGTTGGAGATCAAGTGATCTGGATCGCCTATGCCATTATTGTCCTGGTGATCCTGCAGAGGCTAGGCGAGTTGGTGCTCGCCAATCGCAACACGCGGAGACTGAAAGCCCAGGGCGGCGTGGAGATCGGCGCCGAGCATTATCGCTTCATCGTGCTGCTGCACATGGCATGGCTAATGGCGGTGCTGTGGCTGCTGCCGGCGCCGCTGGTGATCTACTGGATATGGCTGATCGTCTTTGTCGTGCTGCAGGCCGCGCGGATCTGGGTGATTGCCAGCCTGGGGCCTTACTGGACCACCCGGATCATCACCGTTCCAGGCGTGCCACTGGTGAAACGGGGCCCCTATCGTTTCGTCCGCCACCCAAATTATCTGGTGGTGGCGGGCGAGATACTGGTGCTGCCGCTGGTTTTCGGGGAAATCTGGGTGGCGATCTTTTTTTCCATCGCCAATGTGGCGATGCTCTACATGCGCATTCGCCAGGAAGAGACCGGCCTGGTCACGCGGCGCGATTTAACCTGAAGGCGGACAGGATGTTGCGCTTCTCCGGACCGTTCCTGTTTCTGGGCCTGGTGCCGGTTCTGTATTACGCGATCGGGCCCGGCGCGCCTTTGCTCAGCATTATGCTTCTGCTGTTGGCCTTGATCGGCGCCGAACTGGTGGCGCGCCGCAGCGAGGGCGATGAGAGGCCACAAAATCCGCATCGATTTCGTGTCCTGGTGCTGTTGTACATTCCGGCACAGATCGCGGTTACCGCTTGGGCGGTCTGGCTGTCGCAAAGGACAAGCAATGCCGGCTTTTTGGCGCTTGCGCTGTCGGTCGGTGTGACGGGCGGTGTTTTTGGCATGCTGGCGGCGCATGAAGCCGTGCATAGCGGCGACCCGGCCGAAGCCTGGTTGGGCAACGCCATGCTGACGGCGATGAGCTATCGCCATTTCCGCATTGCCCATGTTCATGGCCATCATCGCTGGGCAGGAACCGAACAGGATTCAGCGACTGCCCGATTGGGCGAAAGTTTTTATCATTTCCTGCCGCGCACCGTGGCGGGACAATTTCGCGAAGCCTGGCGGTTCGAACGCCAGCGCCATGGCCTTCGGGCCGCCGCCGATATTATCGTCATGGCGGCGCTGTTCGCCGTCATCGCTTTTGCCGTCGGTCCGCGGGCGCTGTTGTTCTTCGTCCTGCAAAGCATGGTGGCCGTGATCGTGCTGGAGCTGTTCAACTACATCGCGCATTACGGTTTGGCGCGGGGATGCGATGCAAAGGGTCGTCCGAGGCGGCTGGAAGATCATCACAGCTGGAATTCCAGCAACCGGCTGGCGAATGCGTTGATTTTCAACATGGGCCGGCATTCCAATCATCACCGCAAGCCCGCCGCGCCCTATCAGGATTTGCGAATGCATGACGCGCCCGAACTGCCTTTTGGCTATGCGGGGAGCATCCTTCTGGCATTGGTGCCACCCCTGTGGCGGCGGCTGATGGATCCCAAGGCGCAATCCTGGGCCCGCACGATATGAAGGGGCCGGCATGAAATCCGGAGCGCTCTGGCTTGGCTTCGCCGCCATGTGCCTGGGCATGTTCATGGCGGTGCTGGATATCCAGGTCGTGGCCTCGTCGCTGTCGGCAATCCAGGCCGCGCTTCATATTCCCTTGTCGCGACTGGGATGGATCCAGACCGCCTATCTGATGGCGGAAGTGGTGGCGATCCCGCTGACAGGAATTCTCACCCGTGCCCTGTCGCTGCGGATTCTGTTTGGCGCCGCCACCTTGGGGTTCGTCGTAGCCAGCTGGGCCTGCGCGCTTTCCCCCAGTTTCGACATGCTGATCGCGGCACGGGTGGTGCAGGGCTTTTTCGGTGGCATGCTGATCCCATCGGTTTTCACGGCCGTCTTCGTCTTGATCCCCAAGCAGCATCACATTCTCGCCACCACCATGGCGGGGGTGGCGGCGTTGCTGGCGCCAACTCTGGGGCCGTTGCTGGGCGGCTGGCTGACACAGACCCAATCCTGGCACTGGATATTTCTGATCAACATCCTGCCGGGCCTAGTCGTGGTGTTGGTGGTGCTCGCCACTTTGAAAAATGAAAAAGCCGACATCGCGATATTAAAGCGGCTCGATTTTCTCACGCTCTTTTTGTTCGCGGTGTTTCTTGCCGGCCTGCTATGGCTACTCAATGAAGGGCCGCGCTATCACTGGCGCGGGCCTTATATCCTGGGACTGGCTGTTCTTTGCGCCATTGCCTGTGGCTGGGGGATTCGCCGCGCCCTGTCGGTGGTCAATCCCTTCGTGCAACTGAGGCGCTTTGGCAATCGCGGTTTCGCGTTGGGGTGCGGCTTGAGCTTTGTTCTGGGATTCGGGCTTTATGGCTCGGTCTATCTGCTGTCGCTGTTCCTGGGATTGGTGCGGAACCACGCGCCGTTGGCGATCGGCGAAATTCTGGTGGTCTCGGGCGCGGCGCAGCTGATCACCGCGCCGCTGGCGACCTGGGCCGAAACCCGTTTCGACGCAAGGCTTTTGACCGCGCTGGGGTTTGCGTTGTTCGGGGCAGGCCTGATCGCCAACGGCTTCACCACCATCACCAGCGATTTCGACGCTTTGTTCTGGCCCCAGGCGATGCGTGGGCTGGCGGTGATGTTTTGTCTTTTGCCCGCCACGCGCCTGGCACTGGAATATTGGCCGCCGCACGAGGTGGCCGAAGCCAGCGGGTTGTTCAATCTGATGCGCAATCTGGGCGGCGCCATCGGCATTGCCGCGATTGACACCATCCTGACGGAACGCACGCCCGGTCATGTCGCCTCACTGGTAACACGGCTGCAGGCGGGCGATCCCGCCGCGGCAGCGCTGGCGGGATTGCCGACCCGGCTGTTCCACAATCATGCGATGGGGCCGGTGGATCCGATTACCCAGGCCTTGATCGAGCCGATGGTGCGGCGCGCGGGCTTGACGCAATCCTTCAATGAAGCCTGGTGGCTGCTGGGCGGGTTGTTTCTTCTGGCGTTGTTGTTGCTGCCGGCGATGCGGCGCAATCCGGGCTAGGCGTTGACCAATTCCACCTGCACCACATCGGTGCGGGCGACGTTGAACGATGCCGCGCAGATCCCCAGATAGAATTGCCAGTTGCGCAGGAATTGCTGGTCATGGCCCAGGGCCATGATTTCGGTGCTCTTCTCCTGCATGCGGTTCGACCAGTCGCGCAGGGTGCGCGCATAGTCCTTGCCGAAGGAATAGGCCTCCGCGAATTTCAATCCGGCCCGTTCGGCTTCCTCCCGAAAGCGTGCCAGCGATGGCAGCATGCCGCCCGGGAAAACATAGTGACGGATGAAGTCGCTTCGTCCGCGATAGCCGGCGAACAGATCGTCGCGGATGGTGATGGTCTGGATGACGGCGCGGCCGCCCTGTTTCAGCCGCTCCGCCACGGTGGCGAAATATTGCGGCCAGTAATGCTCGCCCACGGCTTCGAACATTTCGATCGAGACGATCTGATCGAACCTGCCCTTGGATTTGCGATAATCCTCCAGCCGGATGTCGGCCCGGCCGCTCAATCGCTGGGTGGCGAATTTGTGTTGGGAGGGAGAGATGGTGAGGCCGGTGACATTGTGCTGGGCGTCGGCGGCGCGTTCGGCAAAGCCGCCCCAGCCGCAACCGATTTCCAGGACATTGGCGCGGGGTTTGTCGAATTTGCTCAGGATGCGGTCATATTTGTTCTGCTGCGCCTCATAGAGCGCATTGGCGTTCCGATAGAGCGCCGAAGAATAGGTCATGCTCTTGTCCAACCACAAGGAATAGAAATCATTGCCGACATCGTAATGCGCCTTGATATTGCGGGCCGAGCCGGCAATGGAATTGCGCCGCACCAGCGCATTGTGAATCACAAAGCCCAGCCGGTTGAGGAAATTGCCGTCGGAGAAACCCTCCAGATGGTCGAGGTTGAGCAGGAACAGGCTCACCAGCGCTTCGACATTGTCGGTTTCCCAACTGCCGGCGATGAATTCCTCGCCCAGCCCGATATCGCCGCGCGCCATCACCCGGCGCAGCACATCCCATTCATGGATGCGAAAACGCGCATTGGGGCCCGGCATTTTTCCGCCCGCGATCGTGATTTCGCCGTTTGGCGCAACGAATTCGAGCTGTCCGACTTCCAGCCGCGACAAGGCATTGCGCCAGCTTTTCTCCACAAAGGAAGATGGAATCAGTTGCATCCTGGTCCCCCAAAGAACGGGACATTATAACGGCCGCCTCGCCGGACAGACAATATTACGCGGTGGCGTGGCCGATGGATCAACGCTCCTCGGTGGCGGATCGCCGTTTCGCTGCGTTGCATCGTAATTTCCATGCTTCCAAGGCATCGGCCAACCCGGATGGGGCTTCGATACGGCGCCGGGGGGACCCGTGCCACCGTCGGGGCGTTTTCAGCAGTAATTGATAATCCGATCGCGGAAGGATTTTTGCCCATGCTTGGAACCATTTTGATCGTCGTATTGCTCCTGCTTCTTCTGGGTGCCTGGCCTGCCTGGCCCCATAGCAGGGGGTGGGGCTATTACCCTTCCGGCACTCTGGGACTGGTACTGGTGGTTGTGCTGCTGCTGGCGCTGCTGGGCCGGATCTGACGCCGCTGCCTTGAACCTTTCAGGGTAGAAAGCCATGGCGAAAAAGAAATTGCTCGGCGACATCAAGGCCAATCCTGGCCGTTATTACCGCCTAGCCGGCGATGTGGTGCGTGACCGGCGTTTCGATGACGGCGAGCGGCTCGAAATTCTGAAGGCCTGGGCCAGCGTGGGCGAACCAGCGCGGGCCGATCAGATCGCCGAGGCGATTGGCGATATCGAGCGCCGGCTGACGCCCAGGAATTACGCGGCGGAATAGACAATCGACATGTCGATGACAAATAATCCCAAACATGGGAGCGGCCGGGATGCCCGCCAAGGCGCCGAAATCCGGCACCATGCGATGGGTTCGGCGCATCGGTTTGGGCCCGGCGGTCCTTGCCGGGACAGTGATTAATTTCACCTTCACGCGCCTCTGGGCATCGCGGTACGGACTTTCGGCCTTGACGGCGGCACGCCCGCCCGGCACCTAGACCGGATCGAGGTCGGGCCGGAATCATGCACAGCGCCGAACTTTCCATTGTTGTTCCCACTTTCAAGGAACGCGGCAATGTCGCCGAGTTGGTGAAGCGGCTGGATGCCGCGCTGACCGGCGTCGCCTGGGAAGCAATTTTCGTCGACGACAATTCGCCCGACGGTACCGCCGACGCCGTGAAGGCCATTGCCGCCGGTGACAACCGGGTACGCTGTCTGCGACGGGTGGGCCGCCGGGGCTTGGCCGGCGCTTGCATCGAGGGCATGCTGTCTTCGGCATCGCCCTTTGTCGCGGTGATGGATGCCGATCTTCAGCATGATGAAAAAGTCTTGCCGCTGATGTTGGCGCGGCTCCAGGGCGGCGGCGCCGACCTCGTTGCCGGCACGCGCTATCTCGAAGGCGGCAGCGCGGTCAGTTTTTCGCAAAGCCGCAGCACGATTTCCCGCGCCGCCACCAAGCTGACGCACCGGCTGGTGGGCACGAATTTGAGCGATCCGATGAGCGGCTTCTTCATGATGCGCCGGGACCGCTTCGAGGACATCGCGCCGCGCCTGTCGCCGGTGGGATTCAAGATCCTGCTCGATATCGCCGCCACCGGAGGCGAGCGGCTTTCGATTGCCGAACAACCTTATGTGTTTGGTGCCCGCTTCGACGGCGAAAGCAAATTCAATGCCCAGATTGGCGTGGAATTTCTGGGGCTGCTGCTGGCCAAAATGACCGGCGATCTGGTGGATCCGCGGTTTCTGTTCTTCGCCATTGTCGGCAGCCTGGGTCTGGTGGTCCATCTGATCGCGCTGCGGCTGTCGCTGGTGTTTTTGCCGGACGCTTTCCGTGCCGCGCAGATCATCGCGACCCTGGTGGCGATGACCAGTAATTTTCTTCTCAACAATGAGCTCACCTATCGCGACCGGCGGCTGAAAGGTTTGGCGATGCTGAGAGGCTTCGTCCTTTTCTGTCTGATCGGTTCGGTGGGCGTGCTCGCAAATGTCGATCTTGCGTCCTGGCTTTATACCGAGCGGCAGGTCTGGTGGTTGGCGGGTGCGGTGGGTGCGATCATGAGCGCGCTGTGGAATTACGCCATGTCGACCTTGTTCGTGTGGCGGGCGCGTTGATTTCGCCCCGCAGCGCGGGGTTC
Organism: uncultured Alphaproteobacteria bacterium; assembly: GCA_903897605.1. GTDB lineage: Bacteria > Pseudomonadota > Alphaproteobacteria > Micropepsales > Micropepsaceae > Rhizomicrobium. Next base: position 84,618 of record CAIUCH010000059.1, on the reverse strand, counting down.
TGCGTTGCGGCGTTGATCGCTCTGCGCGCGGTGATGGCGGCCTGGTTGCCGCTGTCCGCCGACGAAGCCTATTACTGGCTTTGGTCCAGGCATCTGGCGGCGGGCTATTACGATCATCCTCCCGCCATCGCTTTTGTCATTCGCTTTGGCACATTTCTGTTTGGCGACAGCGAATTCGGCGTGCGGTTCGGCGGCGTGGTCCTGTCGGCGCTGGCAAGCTGGTTTGTCTGGCAAGCCGGACTGTCAATCCTAAAGGATGCAGGCCACGCCGCGCTGGCGGCGCTGCTGTTCAATCTGACCTTGATGATCGGGGTGGAAATGCTGGCGGCGACGCCGGATGCGCCATCCATTGCCGCCACCGCCGCGTTCTTGTTTGGCCTGGCGAAAATTCATGGCAGTGGAGACGGACGCTGGTGGCTTTGGGCGGGCGTTGCGGCGGGGCTCGGCCTGCTGTCCAAATATTCCGGCTTCTTCGTCGGCGCGGGCGCATTGATCTGGTTGCTGGCCAGCCCAAAGGGACGGTCATGGCTGCAGACAGTCTGGCCATGGGCGGGCGGCGCGCTGGCGATTCTTTTGTTTCTGCCCAATCTCTGGTGGCAGTCGCAGCATCAATGGATGACGTTCGTCTTCCAGTTCGGCCGCGTGACGGGCGGCCATCTCACCGCCCGTTTCCTGATCGAGTTCGTGGGCGCGCAATTGGGTCTCGCCACGCCCTTCATTCTCATCCTGGCCGGTTTTGGCATCTGGCGCGCGCGTGGCCGCGATGACGATCGCTTCCTGTTATTGATGCTGATTGCACCGGCGCTGGTTTATTTTCTGATCCACACTTTGCATGACCGGGTGCAAGGCAATTGGCCGGCATTCCTCTATCCCATGCTGGCGATCCTGGCGGCGGATGGCTTCGCCGCCGGCCCCGGTTGGCGCGGCTGGTGTTCGCGGCTGGCGATGCCCGTGGCGGCGGCGATTCTGTTGCTGGCGTATGTGCAAGCCGCCACCGGGCTTATTCCTCTCAAAGGCGACCCGTTGGCGCGGCTGCTGGGTGTGGGTATGCGCGACACGGCGCAGAAAGCCGCCGCCGTGATGCGGGAAAAAGGCGCGCATGCAATCCTCACCACCGATTATGAAACCACCGCCTGGCTGCGGTTCTACAATCCCGCCCTTCCCGTGGTGGCCGCGCGGCAACCCAACCGCTATCTCGATGCCAGGGCGGTCCGCCTGGATGCCGGGCCCTGGCTTTATCTTGCCGACAGCACACGCGGGGTGGATTTGGCGCTGACGGGGAACTTCCGCAGCGTGTTGCGATTGTCCGAGCTTGCGCGCGAACACAATGGCAAGGTCATCGCGCGCTATACGGCCATTTTGCTGGATGCGCCGCAAAGTCCCGTTCAAGGCAAAAGTCCCTGAACGGAAGAGTTTTTCAAATTTTTGGGAAGAGAGCGGACACCCGAGGCGGGCTGTCGAAGGGGCTGGGGGCGTTCCGGATCGGACGTCCGCTCGGATAAAGAACGAAGGACCCGGAATTGCGTTCCGGGTCCCCGCAAATTTTTTAGAGTTTTTGTGCCATCGAATTGGGTGGCGGTTCGGGGGCCTTTGCCCCGCTGGTGAAATCCACGGAACCAAACAAAAGTCCCAGCAGCAGCAGGCTGGCGATGGCCGCTTCGATCGGATGTTCGATGAGACGATTGGGAATACGCATGGCGTGTCTCCCTTCCGGCCCCTAGATAGGTGGCCTGCCGCGCAGCGCGCCGGAAAACGCGCTGACGATCAAGAGGATGACGAAAACGATCAACAGGAGTTTGGCGATGGTCGCGGCCAAGCCCGCCAGGCCGAAAATGCCCATATAGGCGGCCACCAGCGCCAGAATCAGGAATGTGAGAGCTCAATCCAGCATTTACGTGTCCTCATCGAATTCGCCTGAGGAAACGTCGGCTTGGGATCGGGGTTCCCGGCCAGGATCCGTCCGAAATTATTTCTGGGATTTGTTGCGGTTAAGAAACAGGTCGGCAGCAGCCGCGAGCCCCGCGCCGACCACCGCGATCCAAGGCGTCTCCTTGGCAAGCGCAGCGATGATCGCGGTCATGATCTGGCGCGACCCGGAATTGACGGGCGCGGCCGGACGCGCCGGGCGCGCGCTGACGACGGCCAATGCCCAGATCAGGGGCGGCAGCAAAAAGATCGCGCCGGTGATGACATCGCCCCAGGGCGCGCCGACCAGCGGCGTCAGGCCGGCCGCGATGCCCAGGCCGATCAGGCCGACGCCGAAAAAGACCAGCGCGATGGCGATTGCCAGAAAAGTCGCTTTGGCGCTCAGGCGCGCGAACATGAAACCCTCAAATAGCCGATCACGGCCCGTGCCACGAACCCAAGCTTACGCCAGCGATTCTTACAGGGGAATTAGCGGCGAAGAAATATCGCGCCCAGAAAAGCGCCGATTCCGCCCGCGATCAGCAATGCGGTGAGCGGCTGCTCGCGGACCTGAGCCCTGAGATCCTCGGCATGCTCTTCCGCCCATTCCTCGGCATCGTCGCGAAATTCGCCGGCCATGATCTTGGCTTCCCGCGCCGTTTCTTCGGCCAACCGCATGGCGCGGTCGGCGACATCCTCGGCGGAACGCATGGCGAGTTGGGCGCGATCCGACGCCACCACGCCGACATCGCCCGCAAGACCCTTGAGATCTTGCTGCAGCGCCTCGAAGTCGCGGCGCAGCTGGGTCAAGCGCGTGTCGATCCCGACGGCAGTTTTTTTCTTGGCGGCCATGTCAAATTCTCCAACTACTCAGCGATTTATAACCGATTTTCAGGCGGCTTGTTTCGCCACGGGGTGGAAAAACAGCGCCTGGCCCACTGTGGCCTGCACCGTCTCCGGCAGGAAGGGCTTGGCGATCAAATAAGTCGGCTCCGGCCGCTCGCCGGTCAAAAGCTTCTCGGGATAGGCGGTGATGAAAATCACCGGAATATCGAACGAGGACAAAATTTCATTGACAGCGTCGATGCCCGAGCCGCCTTCGCCCAGATTGATATCCGCCAGGACCAGGCCGGGGCGTTCCGATTTGGCCTTGGAGACCGCCTCGTCCCGGGTGGCGGCGATGGCGACGACTTTGTGGCCCAACTCAGTCACCAGATTTTCCAGGTCCATGGCGATGATGGGCTCGTCCTCGATGATCAGGACTTTGCTGGCCAGTTGGCCGTCGATAGTCTTCTGGGCGTCCAGAATGGCGGTTTCCACCTCTTCGGGACTTTCATCGGTGATGAAGGCGGTTTCTTCCGGGCTGAACGCCTCGACCGCGGTCAGGAGCAGGGCGGCCCGCTTGGACGCCGACAGCGCTTTCAGCCGGCTATCGGGGCCTTTTTCGCCACCGGTATCGTCATAATGCTCGGCTCCGGACTGCCAGATGGCATGAAACAGCCGGTAAAGCGCCACCCGGGGGGGGGACCCCCTCGGTCAGGCTCTCGTCGCCTTCCAAAAGGGCCTGTAACGCCGCCCGGACATGGGCGTCCCCGGAGGCCTGGGAACCTGTCAAAGCCCTGGCATAGCGGCGCAAAAAGGGCAAATGCGGCGCAAGGGTTTGCGTCATGCTCATGGAAAAGGCTCCTTCGGCGTTGAGAAAAGCGCGAATTGGGAATTCCCGCCAGCCGAAAAAGTTCCATCCCTGGCCGGAACCATTCCAAATAGGGGGCGTTCTGAACCCTATGGGGCGCGAAACCGGCGGGAATGTGTCGCCATTGGAGTGCTCATCCTAGATGCAATGGGATAACGCCGTGTCCAACGAGGAAAAGCCTAACGAAAAATCCCGTGCTATCCGGGCCCGCCAGCGGGCGATCGGACGGGAGCTTCGCCGCATGTATGACGATGTCGCCCAGGAGCCGGTGCCCGACGATTTCCTGGATCTGCTGCGCCGGATCGACGACGCCGAGGATGCCCGTCCGGGCAAGAAGGTGTCGTAATGGTAGCGCAATCCCCCATGCGCCAGCATGTCGAGACCGGCCAGGATAATGGCGACGGCGATTTCAAGACCGAACTTCTGGCGCTGATCCCCTTCCTGCGTGCTTTCGCCCGCTCGCTGACCGGCAACCAGGAAGGCGCCGACGATCTGGCGCAGGAGACCCTGGTCAAGGCCTGGCAAAGCCGCGCCACTTTCATTCCCGGCACCAATCTGAAGGCCTGGCTGTTCACCATCCTGCGCAATCAATTCTATTCCGACCGGCGGCGGGCCTGGCGGCAGGCGCCATGGGACCAGGAAGCGGCCGAGCGAATTCCCGGCGGTGGCGAGGATCAGGTTTTCTCCGCCCAACTGTCCGACACGGCACGGGCGCTGCGCGTGCTGTCCGATGAACAGCGCGAAGCGCTGATCCTGGTGGGCGCCGGCGGGTTTTCCTATGAAGACGCGGCGGCGATCTGCAAATGCGCGGTCGGCACCGTCAAAAGCCGGGTGGCGCGCGCGCGCAAGGCGTTGATGGAAATCCTCGACGGCGATGATACTTTGGAAGGTGTTCAGCGGCCCGCTGAAGGAGACGCTGCCCGTGAGATCATGGCGCAACTGGACCGGCTTGCCACGCCCCAGCCAGGGGACACCGGTGGAAAACGCCGCCCCAAGTAATTCTCACGACAGCGTAGGCATTTCCGATCCCGGCTGGACCCTGCGCGGGCGATTGCTGGTCATCATCACCATCGCGCTTCTTCCGGTGGTGGCGGTCAGCATCTTCCAGGGCGTGGGGCGTGTGAAACGCGACACCGCGGATGTCCGCTCTCAGCTGATCCAGTCGGCGCGCACCACCGCCGCTGGCGAGCAGGAAGTGCTGAACGCGGGCGAGCAGATCCTGCGCGCCATGGGTTCGCTGCAGGATGTCCGCGACATGAGCGGCAATTGCGACGGCATCCTGGCCGACGCGATGATCGGGGTGAGTTATTTCACCAATCTCAGCCGCATCGACGCCAAGGGCACACTGGTGTGTTCGGCGGTGCCGCTGGCCAAGGGCATCAATATCGGCGCATTGCCGATCTTCAGCGCCGTCAAGGCCAGCAAGGCCGTGGTGGTGGGCACCCGCACAATCAGCCAGGCGTCCGACAGGCCGGTGATCGGCACCCAGTTGCCGCTGCTCAAGCCCGATGGAAGTTTCGATGGCAGCGTGTCGATCACTTTGGACGTGCAATGGTTCGGTTATCTTCTGCGCGCCCATCCGTTGCCCAAGGGCGCGGTGGTGGTGATCTATGACCGCAACGGCGCCATTCTCGCCACCAACGATTCCGGCGTGGCGCCGGCAATCGCGGCGGCGGCGATGAAGGCGGGTTTCCCCGACGGGGTTTCACTGGACACTTATCAGGCGGGTCATGCCTGGCGCTTCGGCAATACCGCGCTTCTGGGCAACACGATCTTTGTCGCTTTTGCCGAACAGGAAGACCGGTTGTTCGGCCAGACCTATGTCCATGTCGGCATCGATTTCCTGCTGCCGATCGCCATGATCCTGTTCGCCTGGATCGCGATCTGGTTCGCCACCGACCGCCAGGTGACGCAATGGATCGCCTATCTGCGCCGCATCGCCATCGCCTATCGCAGCGGCCATTACACCATTCGTCCCGACCTGGCCGATGCACCCAGCGAGTTCAAGCAGCTGGGCGAGGCGATGAGCGAAATGGCCGAAGGCATCCAGGACCGCGATCGCAGGCTGCGCGAGTCGGTCAATCTTAAGACCACGCTGATTCGGGAAATCCATCACCGGGTGAAGAACAATCTTCAGATCGTGATGAGCCTGCTGTCAATCCAGGCCAATCAGGTCAAGGATGTCCATGCCCGCGAAGCTCTGATGCAGGCCCAGACCCGCATCAATGCGCTGGCCCTGGTGCACCGGATTCTGAACGAGCTGGAAGACCAGTCCACCCTCGACCTGAAGCAGTTGCTCGATGAATTGTCGCGCCAGATCGCCGAAGGGATGGGCGATACCCAGCATGTGCGGGTCGAAGTGGACGTGCCGCACACGGTGGTGACCAGCGGCATGGCGGTGGCGGTGGCGCTGTTCACGGTCGAGGCGTTGACCAATATCTTCAAGCACGCCTTCCCCCATCAGGCCCAGGGCGTGATCCGGGTCAAGCTGGCGCCCGATGGCGCGGGCCGGCTTCGGCTTTCCATCGCCGATGACGGCATCGGCTTTTCAATGGACGAGACCGGAAAGAGCGTGGGCTCGCGCCTGATCCGCACCTTCGGGGCCCAGCTGGGAGGAGTTTCCTCCGTCCATTCCGAGGAAGGCAGGGGCACCGTGGTGGACCTTGTGTTCCCCGATCCGGCCGTGAAGGAAAGGGCCGCGGCCCGCGCTGCCTTGGAAAAGGCCCCTAGCGCGGCTGGGGAATAGCGGCTCCCGGCGCGCGAAAAGGCGGTTTTCGCAGGGGCCTGCCCCGGCTATGGTCCGGCCGCAAATCAACCTCATCGAACCGCGTAACAAGTTCAAGGCTCGGCAAACATGGCAGACAGTTTCGACGCAATCGTCATCGGCGGCGGCCCTGGCGGCTACAATGCCGCCATCCGGCTCGGCCAGCTTGGCCTCACAGCGGCCTGTGTCGACAAGCGCGGTTCCTTCGGCGGCACCTGCCTCAATATCGGTTGCATTCCGTCCAAGGCGCTGCTGCATGCCAGCGAGCGTTTGCACGAAGCTCAAAACGATTTCGCCCGCATCGGCATCAAGGCCCAGGTCGAACTCGATCTGCCGGCGATGATGGCGCAGAAGGACAAGGTGGTGGGTGAGCTCACCAAAGGCGTCGAATATCTCTTCCGCAAGAACAAGGTCGAAGGGATCGTGGGCGAGGCCCGCATCACCGCGCCGGGAAAAGTGGATGTGAAGGGCAAGGATGGCGCGGTTCGCAGCCTCACTGCCAAGCACATCATCATCGCCACCGGCTCGGATGTCGCGCCGCTGCCGGGCGTCACCATCGACGAGCAGCAAATTGTTTCCTCCACCGGGGCGCTTTCGTTGAAAACGGTGCCCAAGAAGATGCTGGTGGTGGGCGCCGGCGTGATCGGGCTGGAACTGGGTTCGGTGTGGAAGCGGTTGGGCAGCGAAGTGACGGTGATCGAATTCCTCGATCGCATCACGCCCGGCATCGATCTGGAAGTCTCCAAGGCGTTTCAGCGCATTCTCGCCAAGCAGGGCATGACCTTCCAGCTTTCCACCAAGGTCACGGGCGTGGAGAAAACGAAGACCGGCCTTTCGGTCACGGTCGAGCCCGCTCAAGGCGGCGAGAAGAGCGTGATCGAGGCCGATGTGATGCTGGTGTGCATTGGACGGCGGCCCTACACCGAAAATCTCGGGCTGGAAAAGGCCGGCGTCGCCCTGGACAAGCGCGGCCGCGTCGTCACCGACAATCACTACAAGACCAATGTGCCGGGCATCTATGCCGTCGGCGATTGCCGCGAAGGACCGATGCTGGCGCACAAGGCGGAAGACGAAGCCGTGGCGGTGGCCGAATTGATCGCGGGCAAGGCGGGCCATGTGAATTACGACGCGATCCCGTCCGTGGTTTATACTTTTCCCGAAGTGGCGACCGTAGGAAAAACGGAAGAAGAGCTGGTGGCTGCCGGCGTCAAATACAAAGTCGGCAAATTCCCCTTCACCGCCAATGCCCGCGCCAAGACCATCATGGCAACGGACGGCTTTGTGAAGATTCTGGCCGACGCCAAGACCGACAAGGTGCTGGGCTGCCACATCATCGGACCGGAAGCCGGCAATCTGCTGGCGGAAGCGGTACTGGCGATGGAGTTCGGCGCGTCGTCCGAGGACATCGCGCGCTCCTGCCATTCGCATCCGACTCTCAGCGAGGCCGTCCGCCAAGCGTCGATGGCCGTCGAAGGCTGGACGATGCAAATGTGACTTCGCGCGACGGCGCGAAGTCATCCCCGGCGAGCCGCGCCCAGCGGCGAGGGCAGGGGATCCATCTACGTGCGTATCAACGCATCGGTTCTTCGAGCTCGGCTTCTTTTGTGATGCTTGCAACCTCCTTGTCATCGGTGCTGATGAGTCTGGTCTTCTTCCAGTCTCCCCGGGCATAGACCGCCAGCACCACCATGGCGGACAGCACATTGCTGATCGGAAATGCCCACCACACACCGTTGGCGTTCAGGCCTGTGTGCTTCGACAGGATATAAGCCAGCGGGAACTGGATCACCCATTGGCTGGTGATGGTCAGCATCATGGTGGTCACCATGTTGCCCGCCGCCCGCAGCGCGCCGATCAGCGCGATCTGGATGCCCATGAAACCCCAGGCCAGCGACATGACCCGCAGGAAATGCGCCGACTCCGCGATCACGCCGGGATCGTGCGGCACGAAGAAGGCGGAAAAAGCAGGCGCGAACAGAAAGACGATGATGCCGATCACCGTCAGAGTCGAAAAGGCCAGCTGCGTTCCAAGCCGCCCGATCCGTGCCGCGCGCTCGATATTGCCGGCGCCGATATTCTGGCCCACCAGGACGGAGATCGCCATCGACAGACCGAAAGCGGGGATGATCACCACCTGCACGATGTTGGAACCCACGCCATAGGCCGCCATGGTCTGGGTGCCGAAAGAGGTGATCAGGAATACCAGAACCATCAGGCCCAGGGCGCGCGCCGACTGTTCCACCGATGCAGGCGCACCCAGATAAAAGGCGCGTTTCATATACGTAAGGTCGGGGACGAAATCGCGCGGCCGCAAATGAATGCCGTGACGTCCGGCGCGCAGCACGATCATGCCCACCAAGGCCGCCAGCACTTGCGTCGCCAATGTCGCCAACGCCGCGCCCATTACGCCATAGCCGGGTATGGGACCCCAGCCGAAAATGAACAGAGGATCGAGCGCGAAGTTCAAGATCACCGTCACCAGCACGATATAGACCGGCAAGGTGGGGCGGCCGACGCCCCGCATGATCGACTGGAAAACGAAGAAGCTGAAATTGAACAACAATCCGATGAATGACACGCGCATGAAGCCCAGCGCACCGGGATAAACATCCGCGCCCACGCCCATCATGTGCAATAGCGCCGGCGTCGCGATATAGCCCAGGACACTTAAGGTGATCGAAAGCGCCGCCACCATATTGAGCGTCTGGGCGGCAATATGCGCCACCATCGTGTCATTGCCGGCGCCGCGATATTGGGCGATCAGGGTCGAGCCTGCCATTGCCAGGCCCATGCCCAGCGCGATCATCAGGAACATCACCGGGAAGCTGATCGAAACCGCGGCCACCGCCGCGCCGCCCAGCCGGCCCACCCAGAAGGCGTCGATGATCTGATAGGCGGACTGTAATACATTGGCCAGGACAATGGGGATCGCCAGGGTCAGCAGCGATTTCAGTATCGGGCCTTCCAGCAATTTGTTCGGCGTGCGCGCATTCATATCTTTGCCAGCTCCACATGTTCGGGCCGCACGCCCATGCCGATGAAGCGGGCCGGGAATTGCCGGAGCCATGGCCAGCCATTGAGAATTTTCACGAATAAAGGCGGCCTGGGCGTTTGGGTGGACCGCAAGGTCGGCGCCAGCATCAGATTCTGGGCGGCAACCTGGAAGAACTGAATCACCTTGGTGGGAAACTCACGCCGCGCCTGGACGGCTTTCAAGTCCGCGAAATCGGGAACGCGCTTCTGCAGCACGGGACCCAGCAAATTCGCAGTCGCCACCGCGTCCTGAACCGCCAGATTGATCCCGACGCCACCGATGGGTGACATGGCGTGGGCCGCATCGCCGATACAGACCATGCCGGGCCGGGCCCAATTCTTAAGGCGATCCACCGTCACGGTGAGAAGCTCGATCTGCTCGAAGTCCGTGATCGCCGTATCGATCCGCCCGGCGGCAAAGCCCGCGATCTCTTTCAGACGGTCGCGGAATTTCGGCAGGCCATCGGCCTTGATGGTCTCAAAACCGCCCTTGGGAATCAGAAAGGCGCATTGCCAATAGTCGCTGCGGTAGATCATCACGAAAAGCTGACCGCCCTTTACTTTCCCGATCAGGTCGGCGGGATCGCCGGGAAGGACCGGCAGCCTCAGCCACAGCACATCGAAGGGCGCGCCCAGATCCTCGACCGCGAGCCCGGATTTGTCGCGCAGGACGGACGTGCGCCCGTCCGCGGCCACGGTGAGACCGGCTTTAATGGTTATCGCTCCGACCGGTCCCGTCGCCGTCACACCGGTGACGGTTCCGTCTCCAGTGATGAGATCGTCCGCGCGGGTTTCCATCCGGAGATGAAAATTCGGAAACGCTTTCGCCTCACCGGCAATGAAATTCAGGAAATCCCATTGCGGCATCAGGGCGATGTATTTGCAGAGGGTGGGCAGGCGCGTGAAATCGCCGATGGTGAAAAGCCGGCCGCCGATCTCAAGATTGCCGGTGGTGATGCGGGTGTGGGGCAGCTTGAGGAACTTCTCCAGCAGGCCCAATTCATGCATGATCTGCAGGGTCGACGGATGCACCGTGTCGCCGCGAAAATCGCGCAGAAAATCCTTGTGCTTTTCCAGCACCGTCACGTCCACCCCGGCGCGGGCCAGCAGATAGCCCAGCATCATGCCCGCGGGACCGCCGCCCGCGATCACGCAGCTGGTTGAAACCTGCTCCAAATTCATTCTCCCGCGCGGATAGTTTCATGTCCGCATGGGGCTTATCAAGCGGCGCAGCCATGCCTATATTGCGCGAGCAACCATCAAGAAAAGGAGGTGATCCAGTGTCTCATTGTCATTCCGTACAGGGTGCCCGGAGCTGGATTCTCGCTTCCAGTGGGATCCGCGCTTAATCGCACACTCTTAGCGACGACAATGCGGAAGGCCGCGTCTGCAACGACGCGGCCTTTCTTTTTCAACGATGCGCGTTCAGGATCGCGAAAAAAGGGGGACGCATGAACGGCGCCGAAAGCCTGGTTCAGACATTGACCGCCAGCGGGATCGAAGCCTGCTTCGCCAATCCCGGCACGTCGGAAATGCATTTCGTGGCGGCTCTGGACAGAAGCCCGATCCGCTCGGTGCTGTGTCTGTTCGAGGGCGTGGTCACCGGCGCGGCTGACGGTTATGGCCGCATGACCGGCAGGCCAGCGATCTCCTTGCTGCATCTGGGACCCGGCTTCGCCAATGGCATCGCCAATCTGCACAATGCCAGGCGCGCGGCCACGCCGATCGTCAATATTGTGGGCGATCACGCCAGTTGGCACAATCGCTATGATGCGCCACTGATGTCCGATATCCAGGGCATCTGCCGTCCGGTGTCGCACTGGCTTCGTTCCACCGCCAGCGCCAAGACGGCGGCATCCGATGGCGCGCAGGCGGTTGCGGCGGCGCGCGCGGCGCCGGGACAAATCGCAACCTTGATTCTTCCTGCCGATTCCGCCTGGGACGAAGCCGAAGGTCCGTCGCCGGCTTTGCCGGTGGCCGGGCCGGCGCCTGTGTCCGATGCGGCATTGGAGCGGGTCGTCCGCGCGCTCAAGAACGGCAAGCGAACCATGTTGCTATTGCGCGGCACGGTCCTGTTGCGGGATGGCGTGCAGGCGGCGGGCCGCGTTGCGGTCAAGAGCGGGGCGCGGGTGGCGCATGATTTCTTTGCCGCCCGTGTCGCGCGCGGCGCCGGACTTTCGCTGGTCGAGCGCATTCCCTATTTCGCCGAAGACATTGTCGAAAGCCTCAATGGCCTGGAGCAGTTGATCCTGGTCGGGGCCTCCGCGCCCGTCAGCTTCTTCGCCTATCCCGACAAGCCAAGCTGGGTGACGCCGGAGGGTTGCCAGATCATCACTTTGTCTCATCCCCATGAGGATGGCGTGGCGGCGTTGAACGCCGTGGCCGATGCCATTGGCGCGCCGAAAGACGGCATCAAGGCGAAATTGGAACGGCCCGAACTGCCGCAAGGCGAGCTGACATCCCTGGCGCTGGGCCAGATCGTGGCGCGTCTGCTGCCGGAAAATGCGATCATCTCGGAAGAAGCGGCGACTACCGGCCGGGGCCTCACCAAATTTCTGCCGGCAAGCGCGCCGCACGACATTCTCTACATCACAGGCGGCGCCATCGGTCAGGCATTGCCGGTGGGCACTGGTGCGGCGATCGCGGCGCCGGCACGCAAAGTCGTCACCATCTCCGGCGATGGCGGGGCAATGTACACCTTGCAGGCGCTTTGGACCCAGGCACGCGAGAAGCTGGATGTGGTCACCGTGATCTGCGCCAACCGCTCCTATGCGATCTTGAATATCGAGCTGACGCGCGTGGGCGCGGGCGATGCCGGACCCAAGGCGCTGTCGATGATCGATATCGGTCATCCCGAACTGGATTGGGTGGCGCTGGCGCGCGGCATGGGCGTGGAAGCGGAGCGCGCGCATGATTGCGCGCAATTCGCCAGCGCCTTTGACGATGCGATGAAACACAAGGGCCCGCGCCTGATCGAAGCGGTCCTTTGAGCAAAGCCGGCCACCCGAAGATTTCCACGGACAAAATATTTTCGATTCCCATTGCGCTCTCCGGTCTTGCAAGGTATCTTGCACTAACAGCTACCTTGTAGTAGCTACTAGGCACTGAGAGTGGAGAATAAAATGTCTTTTGTTTTCAGATACTTGCTGGCGGTCCTGGCAACCGCGATCGTATTCGGGCTGGGAAGTCCGGCGGCGCATGCGGAAGGTGAGGGCGCTGTCCTCACCTATCCGGCCAGCTATTTCGCCACCATGGAACTCAACACTGTCCGTGACATGGTCACCCGTTTGCCGGGTTTCGTGTTCATCGACACCGACACGACCAAACGCGGCTTTGCCAGCTCCGCCGGCAACGTCCTGGTCGATGGCGTGCGTCCGGCATCGAAGACCGATGTTGTGAGCGCAGTTCTGGATCGCATCGCGATATCGCAGGTTGATCGCATCGAAGTGATCCGCGGCGGCGCGCCCGGCATCGACATGCAGGGCCAGACCGTGGTTGCCAATGTGATTCTGAAGCGGACCGACGAAAATCATCTGATCGCCACTCTTTTGAACACTGTCTATGGCGACGGTCATCTGGGCCCCGGCGGCAGCATCGAGTTCAATGGCCGGACAGGCGACGACAGCTATGACCTTACGCTAACGCGCATCAACCGGATCAACGACGATTCCGCCGGAAATGGTGTGCGTTTCCTGACCGTGCCGGGCCAGGCAACGACGACAGACGGGGCACACCGCCGAGGCGCCGAGCAGGTAGGTTATGCCGTCAATGCGTCGCTGTCGCGGCCGGTTCTGCAAGGCGCTTTTGCCGCCAATCTCACGCTGCAGCAGACTATCTACAACAGTGCGGTGTTCTATGACGCGCCGAATGCGGCGGATTTTCCCGCCAACTCCAAGGTACGTAGCGCTGAAATGGGCGCCAATTGGGACCGCAATTTTGGCGCGGTGAAACTCAGTCTGGTGGCGCTGCAGAGGCTGGAACGCGATCAGAATTTCAACGCTTCCATCGCAAGCGGAAGCAATCAGGTCTTCAATTCCGTCAGCGACACCGCCGAAAGCATCCTGCGGGGCACGGTGCGCTATGTGTCGTCTCAAACTTTGATGATCCAGGGCGGGATAGAGGGCGCCTACAACTCCCTGAACGGCAGCTCCAGCTTCATCTCCAATGGCGTGGCGGTGGCGGTTCCTGCCGCCAATCCCAAGGTCAATGAGAAGCGCGGCGAAGCCTCACTTCTGGCAAGCTGGCATCTGGCGCCGGACTGGGCGCTGGAAGCCGGAGCGCGGTTTGAATTTTCCACCATCGTGGCCCAGGGCGTGCCGGCACGGGATCTCAACTTTCTCAAGCCACGCTTGCTGATCAGTTGGTCGCCAATTCCGGGTGGTCAGATTCGGGTGCGCGCCGAACGGGTGGTGGGCCAGCTCGATTTCACCAACTTCATCGCCTCCAGTAATTTTTCTGGCGCTGGCATCAGCGCCGGTAATCTTCTGCTCCGACCCGATCAGCGCTGGCAGTTCGAGGGCGATCTTGAATATCATTTCTGGGACAAGGGCGCGTTGGTCCTGAGCTACACCCGCGAGAACATCACCGATCTGTTGGATTACATCCCGATCGGCGGCGGCCTGGACGGACCAGGCAACATCCCGAAAGCCACCAACAATATCTACAACGTGGAGATGTCGCTGCCGCTGGACCGGCTGGGCATCGAAGGCGGCACCCTGAAACCGTCACTGGTCTGGAAAGACGGCGCGGTGGCGGACCCGGTGACCGGCGCGACACGGCAGATCTCCGGTACCCAAGACAAGCTTCTGCAAGTGGATGTCCTGCAGGATATTCAGAGCTGGGATTCCAGCCTGGACCTTACTATCCAATCCGCATTCCAGAGGCCCACTTTTCGAATCGCACAGGTAAATGATCTGCGGCTGCACCCGCTCTATGTCGGACTTGCCTGGGATTACAAGCCGAAGCCTGATCTGGATCTGCAGATCAAGTTCTTTAACATCGTGCCGTACCAGTTCGACCAGATCCAATACAATTATGCCGGGCCGCGCAACCTTTCACCGCTGACTTCGATTCAGGACGTGCACACCCATTCCGAACCGCGAATTCTCCTGCAGTTGCGCAAGACGTTTTGAATTATTCGATATAGCCTTCACGAGGCTGGCATTGCCCGACAGGCTTGGGATCGCTGGTCGGCGTAAGGTCGGTGGTCCAGCAGGTTCCCAGCACCGAGCAATAGCAAGCTTCCAGGCTCAGATGCAGCCGCGCCTCGACAAGTCTGTCCCACATCGCGGCATTCTCTGGGGTTCGCTCGATCGTAACCCACTCGATACTCTCGCGAGGAGAGAGGATGCCGATCGCGCGGCTTTCGTTGAGGTGGCCCGAATTGATGAGGCTCTCCCACCCCGTACCCTTGGGGAGACCACAGCAGATATGCAGCAGGTCGCGCAGGCCGTTCGCACTCTGGCCATTATATTTGACGATCAGGGACTTGATGCGCGCGGGTCCCACGCCCTGATTGATGATGCGCATATTGATTTGGTTGCCGATATGAGCGGTGTTGTAAACCAGGAAGGGCCAAGAACTCGCCGCAACCAACTGCTGCTCCGTGCGCGCATTCTCGAAGCCGACTCCAAGCGAGACAAGCGAGATGATGATCGCCACGGTTGCTACGGTGAAATCGATCCAGCGGCGGCCGGTCCGCGGAGCACGCGGCCGCGTTCCCTCGGGCCCGGCCTCGATCGGCAGTTCCACGCTGGGATCCGCTTGGCCGGATTCCGTCGGATCGCTTTCAGCGGGAGAGCCCGTCATGTGATTTCCAATCCGTCTGGCGTATTGCACGGCCCGACGATCTTGGTCCAACCGGGTGGGATTGGGAAGTAGCGGCCACGTACCCATTTGTTCATAGGGCATAGTTGGCGCCAGCGGCGGCGAGATTTCTCCCCATCCGACCGTCTGTGATGGCGCGGCGACCGTTGTTATAGTCGCTCAGGGGGGGGGGGCCCTCATGAGCGGTTGCAACCGCTTTTTTGACGATTTTTCTGGCAGTCGTGGGGGCGGACATGCTCGGTGGCAAAAGCAGCAAGAATTTGGCTGTGCCGCCGGACCACCCGACAGTTGCGCATCCCCGCGCTGCCGACGAAATCAGCAAGATCATCGATACACCTGTCGCACTGGCGGACGAGGTATTGCGCGGCGACACGCGCCTGACCCGGCGTTGGCGCCATGGGGCGCTGCATGATTATCTGGTCGGCATGAAGGGTCATGTGATCATGACTTTTTATGGCGCCGCGCAGGAGATCATCTGGCGCCGCGGTGACGTGCGCCTGGCATCGCGGACCCGGCCCGGCTCCATCACCGTGATTCCCGACGGCCATGACGGACGCTGGGATATCGCGGGGCCGCTCGAAGTCTCGCATGTCTATCTGACGGAACAGCGCCTGCAGAACTGCGCCGATATCCTGGCGGGCGGAAGGCGCATCGAACTGATGGATCGGGCTGGGTTCGACGATGCCGCGACGAGCCATATCCTGGAAATGCTCAGCCAGCCTGTGGTGATGAACGATCCGGCCTCGCGCCTGTTCGTCGAACGGGCCATCGATCTTCTCTGCACGCAGTTGATACAGGGGCATTCCTCGCTGGCCGCGTTGCCGCAATCCGAATCGCGCCGCGGCCTGGCCGATTGGCAGGTGAAGCGCGTAGCCGATTACATGCGCGATTTCCTGGATCGTGATATCGGCCTGGACGAGATGGCCGCGCTGGTGGGTCTGAGTCGGTTTCATTTCGCCACCGCTTTTCGCCAGGCCACCGGCGCCTCGCCGCACCATTATCTGACGGCGCTGCGCATGACCCAGGCGCGCAAGCTTTTGATGCAGCCGGAATTGCCCATCATCCAGGTGGCCCTCGCCGTGGGCTATCAGACGCCGTCGGCCTTCACCGCCAGCTTTCGCAAGGCCAACAAGATGACGCCCAGCGAATTTCGCCAGACGCTTTAGCCGGCTTTTTTGCCCGTTTTTTGCCCAGTTATTTTGGAACTTCTCCGCGCTTTTCGCCCCCGCCTCCCGGCGCCGCAAGATTGCGATAGTCTGCGCAATCTCCCGACAGAAGCGCTGGCTTCCGCCGTCTAGGGTTTGCCATCGCCGGAAACGGCAACAACCAATTCTAGGAGAGCGAAAATGTCCAACACCACAAACAATTCCCTCAGCCGCCGCACCCTGCTCGCCACCACGGCGGCGATCGGCGCCCTGGCTCTGATGCCCGAAGCCGTAACGGCGGCGGTGACAGACACGTCCATCCGCCCCTTCAAGGTTCATTTTCCTGAAAGCGACCTGACCGATCTGCGCCGCCGCGTTGCGGCCACCCGTTGGCCAGACCAGGAGACCGTCGCCGGTACATCGCAAGGCGTGCCGCAGGCGACGATGCAGAAGCTCGCCCGTTATTGGCAGAGCGAATATAACTGGCGCAATGTCGAGGCGCGGCTGAACGCCCTGCCGCAGTTCGTCACCAATATCGACGGCCTAGATATTCATTTCATCCATGTCCGTTCCAAACACGAAAAGGCCCTGCCCATGATCATTACTCATGGCTGGCCGGGCTCGATCATCGAGCAGATGAAAGTGATCGATCCGCTGACCAATCCCACCGCCCATGGCGGCACCGCCGCCGACGCCTTCGATGTCGTAATCCCGTCGCTGCCGGGTCACGGTTTCTCGGAAAAGCCGAAGGATGCCAGCTGGACGCCGGTCACCATCGCCAAGGCATGGGCGACCCTGATGCAGCGCCTCGGCTACAAGAAATATGTGGCCCAGGGCGGTGACTGGGGTAATGCGGTATCGGAAGTGATGGCGCTGCAGCAGCCGGCGGGATTGCTGGCCATTCACACCAACATGGCGGCCACTGTTGGGCCCGACATCTCCAAGGCGCTTTCAGCCCACGCGGCGATGCCCGCCGGTCTTTCAGCCGAGGAGCAGAATGCCTGGAACCAACTCGACGACTTCTACAAGAACGGGCTGGCCTATGCCGGGGAAATGCTCACCCGGCCGCAGACCCTGGTCGGACTTGCCGACTCGCCGGTTGGTCTGGCCGCTTGGATGCTGGATCATGACATCCGTAGCTTGAAGATGATTGTCCGAGTGTTCGATGGCAAGGAAGAAGGCTTGTCGCGCGACGATGTGCTCGACAATGTCACGCTCTACTGGCTGACCAACACGGCGGTATCTTCGGCGCGTCTCTATTGGGACACGGCGCAGATTTCCAACGGCGGCGGCTTCTTCGATGTGCGCGGCGTCAAAACCCCGGTCGCGGTGAGCGCCTTCCCGGATGAGATCTATGCCGCGCCAAAAAGCTGGTCGGAAAAGGCTTATCCCAACCTGATCCACTACAACAAGCTTCCCAAAGGTGGCCATTTCGCGGCTTGGGAACAGCCGGCGTTGTTCACGTCGGAAATGCGTGCCTCGTTCAAGTCGCTCCGCTCTTGATTACTTCCATCTGTGCGCCATGCGGGCAGTGAGGACGACCAGCAAAAGCTCCGGTGGAGCTTTTGCCGTCCGAACGCTGGCGCACGTTTGGTGCGCTGTCGCTACCAAACTCCCCCGCCGGCGGCTCCGCTGCGCGGGGAACGAATTCCCGAACCAGGGCGATCTTCCCTGTTCATTCCCGATTACACACACGAAAGGAGTTGCCATGACCATGTTCTACAAGACTCTCGCCGCCGCCGCGGTCGGAACCATGATTGCCACCGGGGCTGCGCGCTTCGGTGCGGGGCAAGGTTTTCTAGCTCGCTACGCTCACAAGAAAACCTAAGCCTGGTGGCCCCGGTCTGAGTCGAACAGACACGTCCCTTTCGGAACAACGAATTTTAAGTCCGGTGCGTCTACCAGTTCCGCCACGGGGCCTTGGATCCATCAATTACTGAAGGCGCAGGACTTGTGCAATGTCAGGGCCGTCGCGGTCCCCCTTCAATGCAACACGATCTCGGCACGCAGGGCGGTTTCGTCGAGGGAGTGCCGGCCCAGGATGATTTCATATCTTCCTGGTTCGACCACCCAGCCTTTGACGGGGTCGTAATAGGCAAGCTCGGCCGCCGGCAGGGCGAAGCGGACGGCACGCTTTTCGCCCGGCGCCAGGGACAGCTTCGTGAATGCCTTCAACTCCTTTTGCGCCCGTTCGACCTTGGAGCTGCGCGCGCCGACATAGAGCTGAACCACTTCTTCACCCGCCACCGGACCCGTATTGGTGAGTTCGGCCGTCAGCATGATCGTGTCATGCGTACGCAGGCGGGCCTGGGCGAGTTCAAGCTTGCCAAGGGAAAATGTCGTGTAGCTGAGACCAAAACCGAAAGGAAAAGCCGGCAGATTTTTGTCCCGCTCCAATTTGCGATAGCCGTGCCAGAGGTCATAGGTGATCTTGGTCGCGTTGCTGTCGAAAGTTGGCAGATCCTCCGCCCTTTTGGGGAAGATGCAGGGCAGCTTGCCGCTGGGATTGACCTTGCCCAACAGAATGTCGGCAAAGGCGCGTCCTCCCTCCATGCCTGGATACCAAAGCATCAGGATCGCTGCCGCCTTGTCACGCCAGCTTTCGGTGATGACGGCGCTGCCGCCCATGATCGCCACGACGGTGTGCGGATTGGCGGCGGCGACGGTCAGGATCAGCTTCTCGTCGTCGGGATGAAGACGCAGCGAGGTGCGGTCGCCCGCGAAGGTGGAAGGAAAGGCTGTGCGGGCCTCGGCCATGCGGCGCGCGAGGGCCTGTTCTTCCGGCGTGACCGGCTTGGGAAAGTGATCGTTCCAGGGCCCCGGTCCGCGCGAGACATATTCGCCTTCGTCCCGGCTGTCATAACCCACCACGACCACCGCGACATCCGAGAATCTGGCAGCGGCGGCAGCGCGGTCCAGGTCGCCGCCATCGTCATGCTTGATGATAAAGTCGGCGCCCGGCGCCGCCCGCAATCCTTCAAATGGCGTGACGACATAGGAAGGCTGGGTCGAACTCGATCCACCGTCACCGGTGTTGGGCAGGTTTGCCAGCCTTCCGAATATTGTGAGATTGCGCACATTCTTCAGCGGCAGAAGATTGCTGTCATTCTTCAGCAGCACGATGCTTTTTTGCGCTGCCTCCCGCGCCAGGCTGCGATGCGCTTCGCTGCCAATAATTTCTTGCGGATAGTCGGCTTGATTTCTGGCGAAACGAATTTGCAGCCGCAGAATGCGCAATACCGCATCGTCCACCACCGCCTGCGGCACGTCGCCCCGCTGCACCAGGCCGGGCAGGAAACGGCGGAATTGGTTCTGGAATGGCATTTCCAGTTGCTGGCCGGCGAGTGCGCCTTTTTTGGCGTCGCGCAGGCCCCAGATCCAGTCGGTCTGCACGAAACCGGTGAATCCCCATTCGCCGACCAGAATATCGTGCAGCAGCGCCCGGCTCTGCCCGGCCCATTCGCCATTGACGCTGTTGTAGGAACTCATCACCGAAGCGGCGCCGGCATCCACCACCTTCTTGAAATGCGGCAGATAGACTTCGCGCAGGGTGCGCGGATCGGCGGTGACGTCGATCTGGAAGCGGGCATTCTCGATCGAGTTGAGCGCGAAATGCTTCACGCAGGACATCACATGGCGCTGCAGGCCACGGGTCAGCGCCGCGCCCATCTCGCCCAGATGATGATTATCCTCGCCATAGGTTTCCTGCGCGCGCCCCCAGGCCGGATGGCGCAGAAGATTGACGACGGGCGCGCCGATGATGTTGGCGCCATAGGCGCGGGCTTCCTTGCCCATCGCATCGCCGATGCGTTCTTCCAGGGCCGGATCGAAGCTGGCGCCCCGCGCCATCGGAACCGGAAAGGTGGTTGCGCCGGGCAGCATCACGCCGCGTGGACCGTCAGTGAAATGCAGGCCCGCGATGCCCAGCCGCGGAACCGTGCCCGCGGTCATCAGCGGCAACCGGTTGTAGCCGCCGGCGGCCAGCTTGAGAAAGCCGGCGAAGAAGGGCGCATCGCCCGACATCATCCCGATCTTCTCGTCGAGCGTCAGTTTGGCGAGCAGATCGCGGGCGGCGGCGTCGATCGCCGCAGACGTCCCCAACGCCGCACCCGCGGATGATCCGCTGGCTTGCGCCTGCGCGTTCCCCAGAAATGGCGCGGCAAGAGCCGAAGTCAGAAAAGTCCGTCTGGTTTGAACCATGCTCCCCTGTCGCAAATCGGGCTCAAGGACCTGGTGGATGGCTTGCTATTTGGTCAGCGCGGCCATGCCCCGATCGATTCTTTGCGCGTAGATATTGCAGGCGGCAGTTCGCAATCCCGTCTTGCCCATAGCGCCGTCCGAGGTGAAATCCATATAGGCATCCTGTGGTCCGCTCTTGTTCCAGGCAGGAAGACCGGGGCCGTTGGGATCGCCCCTGGTTGCAAAGTTCAACAGATAACGCTGCTCCTGATCGACCAGTTTGGCGTCGCGGGGTTGATCGGCGGCTCCTTGCGTCCAGCCGAACACGTACATCATGTCCCACAGATGTACTCCCCCCAAGGGTTCATAGCCGTGGGAGAATTGGTAGCGCCAGGCCGGCGCAGTGCGGGCGTGCCAATGCGCCGTAAGACCCGCACCGCAACGAAAATCGATGTCGGTGTTGAAAACGGTGATGACGTCGCCATCGGCGGGATTGGCGCCGGATTTATCGCCATAAAGTTTCACCGCTTGCTGCGCCAAATCCTTGTTGGCCGCGTAATAATCTTCGATCTGTTTGACGCCATCGGGGCCCAGGGCCGCGACCTTGTGCGTTGCCACCAGCGGCCGCGACTTGTCGGCCAGGGTTGCCGCCGACTTGGGCGTTCCAGAAACGCCCATGCTGTCGACATCGCCGTCGCGCGCGGTATTGCCGATGATGAAGGGCACTTGTGCCTCATGGCCCTGTTTGAACACCAATGCGGGTTGTTCGGGGAAGACATAGCCATCCACCACCGGGCCGCGCGGCTCGATCGCGTGCAGCTTCGCGTCCGCCATCATGATCTTGAAGACGTCCGCCGCCGGTTTGGCGCGCAAAGCCGCGATGCCGGTCTTGTCGCCGAAGCCTTTGATGAAGGTCGCGCCTTTGGCTTCGGCGCCTTTCAAGTCGCCCGCGCCCAGACGATAATCCGCGACCGAGCCGCTGAATCCGATGGCTTTGGCGAACAATCCCTTGGCCAGCGGCGACGTCATCAGAAAGCCCACACTGTAGGAGCCCGCCGACTGGCCGGAGATGGTGACATTGGCGGGATCGCCGCCGAACTTGGCGATGTTGGCCTTGACCCAGTTCATCGCCGCGATCTGGTCCAAGAGCGCATAATTGCCGGAGACATGGTGCGGCGATTCGGCGGAAAGCTCGGGATGCGCCAGGAAGCCGAACAGACCCAAGCGGTAATTCGCCGTCACCACGATGACGCCGCGCTTGGCCAGCCTGCCGCCGTCATAGGAAGGCTCGATCTCGTTGGCACCCTTGGAGCCGCCGCCATGATAGGCGCCGCCGGGAAAGAAGATCATCACCGGCAACGCTTTGTCGTGACGCAATGGCGTCCAGACATTAAGCGTGAGGCAGTCTTCGCTGCTTTTGGCGGCGGTGCTTTTGTTCCAGTCGAGATCAGCCTGGGCGCAGGGCGCGCCGAATTGCGAGGCGTCACGCGCGCTTGCCCAGGGCTTGACCGGCGCGGGCTCGCGCCAGCGCAGGGGGCCGACCGGCGGCGCCGCGAAGGGCACGGCCTTGAAGCTGACAACGTCGCCGGCAACGGCGCCTTTGAGTTGTCCATCGGCTATGGTCACCAGCGAAGGCGGTTGATCCGATGGCGTTGCGCCATTGGCGTTTTGCAGGACGACACCGGCGCCCAGCGCCGCCAGCATTGCCGCGCAAGCGACCCGGATGTTCTGATGCATGGCCCGTCCCCCGAAGATTTTTGGTATCGCCAAGATTAAGCCGAATCCGGCGGCGATCACAAACGGCGATCACAAACCCGGTGGTTTGACTTGAAGGGCAGGGCGGGACAAGTCTTGCCGCAACCGGGAGATGATCATGCGAAATGCGGTTCTGGCGGGACTGATCGTTGCGGCGGCATTTGCGGCGGGCGGCGCCCAGGCAGCCGACACGCCCAAGGCCTATGTCATCGGCGAAGTGAATGTGACCGACCCCAAGGAATACAAGACCTATATTGCCGCGGCTACGCCCCTCGTGGCGAAATTCGGCGGCATCTATATCGCGCGCGGCGGGCGCACCGCGCCGCTCGAAGGTGCTCCGCCTGCCGGCCGCATCGTCTTGATTCAATTTCCCAGCCTGGTTGCGGCACAGGCGTTTGAATCCTCGCCGGAATATCTCAAGGTCGCGCCCATCCGCCAACGCGCATCGACCGGGCGATTCTTTATCGTCGAAGGTACCGCGCCCTAGAAGCCGTATGCGCGCCCGTGCATCTGCGGAAGGTCAGGTCACGCTGTGGAAGAAGCGTGACAGCCGCACCAGCCCGGGCCAACTCCTCACGCCGCGCATATTGAGAAAATCGTAGGAGCCCAGGACAAGGTCGGCCCGCGCCATCAGATTTTCCACCGGCACATATCCGACACCGCCATCCGCCGCTGCGACCCTGCTATCCAGGGAATTGTCGCGATTGTCGCCCATCATGAAGAGATGACCGCGCGGCACGACAAAGGTCTGGGTATTGTCCAACGGGCCATCCCAGCTCCATTTGAAGATCGGATGCCGGACGCCGCCCGGCAGGGTCTCGGTGAACTTGGCGGACGTTACGCCGTCGCCATTGCCAGCTTCGTCCGAGCCCGTTCCGGCAGGAGTTAGAGACAACACGCTGCCGTTTATCACCAGATGGCCATGCACCATGCGCAAGCGATCGCCCGGCAGGCCGACAACACGCTTCACATAGACCACTTTGGGATCGCGTGGCAGACGGAACACCACCACATCGCCGCGATTGGGCAACCGGCCCAGCAATCGAGTTTCCGACTTAGGTCCCAAAGCCAAAGGCATGGAATAGCGGCTATAGCCATAGGCGAATTTGCTCCCGATCAGCGCATCGCCGATCTGCAAGGTGGGCTCCATCGACCCGGTGGGAATATAAAAGGGCTGGGCAATCGCCGTGGTGGTGCAGAACATCAGGATGACGATGGCGAGAGGCTCGGACAGCCAAACATAGAGTCTGTTCAGCAATGACGACGGGTTGTTCTGGGAGCGTGGTTCGGTCATAGGCGCATTCTTGGGCCAAATGGTTATCTTTCAACCCCTTCCCAGGTTAAATCCAATTTGGAAACCCCCGCTGGCCCGAGCTACCGGGCGGGATAGCCGCCGGGTGCAGCCATCCCGCATCCAAATCTGCTACAAACAGCGGGTGGGCAGATGAGGCGGGGCCATGGTCAATCCAGTGCGTGTCGCGATGCGGGTGGGTCTATTCGGGCTGAAACAATTGGTCCGGCGAAAATCCACTTTTCTGTTCGTGATCGTATTCGGGCTTGGCTCGCTTTCGACTTCGGCCTTCGCCCAGCCGTCGGCGCCGTCGCAGATCGACCGCGACCTGATGGAGGTCACGATCCCGCAGCTCGAACGCTACTATGCCCAGCACAAATACACCGTCACCCAGGTGGTGCAGTGGTATCTGGCCCGTATGGATCGCTACAACGGCGTCTATCGCGCCGTCGAAACGGTGATGGCCAAGGATGCCCTGGCCGTCGCCGCCCGCGAGGATGGCGAAGCCACCGCGGCCACGCATGGCCCGCTCTGGGGCGTGCCGATGGTGATCAAGGCCAACACCAGCATCGCCGGACAAGTGACCACCGATGGCTGGGAAGGGTTCGCGATTCCCGGCCATGAACTGATCGCGCCGCGCGACGCCACCATTGTCGCCAGGCTGCGCGCCGCCGGCGCCGTATTGATCGGGCATAGCAACATGCCCGACTTCGCCAATTCCGACACCAACCGCTCAAGCTCGTTTGGCCGCACCGGCAATGCCTATGACGTGCGCTTTTCGCCGGGCGGCTCGTCGGGCGGCACGGTCACGGCGGTGACCGCGAACATGGCGCTCTTGGGCACCGGCACCGACACGGCCAATTCGATCCGCATGCCTGCCGCCACCAGCGCGGTGATCGGCGTCTTCCCGACCCGGGGGCTGGTCAGCATCGCGGGCATCGCGCCGCTCGATTGGATGCTGGACAATACCGGCCCGATCGCCCGCACTGTGACCGACGCGGCGATCGCGCTGTCGGTGATGGCGGGCCCCGATCCGCTCAATCCGGTGATCGACCATATTCCCGCGGATGCGCAGATCGGTTCTTATTCGCAATATCTCAAGCCCGGTTCCTTGAAGGGCAAGCGTTTCGGTGTGCCGGCCTTCATGCTGAAAGGGACGGGAACGCCGTTCCATGGCGTGCCCGCCGCGGTCCCTGATCTGGAAGCTCGCAGGCGGGCGATAGACGAGGCCATTCCGCTTGATCAGCGCACCCGCGCCGCCTTCCTGAAAAATGTCGAGGAGCTGCGCGCCGCCGGCGCCACGGTGGTGATCGACGACACTATCCTGCCCGACGAATTCGCCATCATCGCCACCCGCATCGCCACTTATCCCTATGTGCGCGAAGGGATGGACAAGTTCCTGACCGATTTCGGGCCGGCGCAATATCATTCTGCGGCCGACTTTGCCCGTGTGGTGGGCGTGCCGATCAGTTCCAATCCCATCGGCGAGGGCAACTCCAACACCCATATCGGCGACACCATAATCTATCAGCGCAAGATCGAGAGCGACCCGGAGGCCGAGGCGAATTATTCCGGCCCCCGCCGCCGCGCCATGGCGATGTATCTGGAGACCTTGGATCGGCTGCACCTGGACGCTTACGTCTATCCCGCGATCCAGATGCCGCCGCCGGACGAGACCATGCCGCAAAATGGCGAGGTCAGTGGCGGGCCGCATTCGGATACCGGCTGGGTCAACATGCTGGGCGTTCCTTCCATCGTGGTGTCGGGCGGTTTTTATCCGGGCGGCTTGCCGGTGGGTTTGGAATTCTCCGGACGGCCCTGGAAGGACGGCGATCTGATGGGCATCGCCTATGGCTGGGAGCAGGCGACGCATCATCGCCATCCGCCGGTGCTGGTGGAAGCGGGATTGCTGCCAAACGCGCCCTGAAGTCAGGCGAGGCGTTTCTGGGCTCCTTCCGGCACGGCTAGTGGTAAACGTCCGTGTAGATCAGGTGTCCATCCCGCCAAATCTCATGGCCTTTTCCCCAAGGGGATTGGAGATTCCGATGGGCATAATCAATCGCGGTTTCGTCATCAGGGGCCTCGAAATATTCGAGGCCGAACTGCTGGTTGGCATGGGTGACAAAACAGGCGCGGTACAGAAGCATGGCGCAAGATATGCGCCGGACAAGTCCTCTGACATTGATTTGGAATAACCGCCCGGTCCGCAATCCCGCTCAAAGGCGCTTTTTTCGAGGGTTAAATCTGGAGCCAGGGGGCCGCGAGCCGCCGCCGGGCCAGATGCGCCCGCCGCCGCCGAACAGAATGACGGCGATCAGCACCAGGATCACAATACGCCCTATCGACAGGACATTATGATGCATGGTTTGGCCTCGCGTTGCGGACGTTTTCCTAAAACCACATATCCGCCGCGCACCGTCCGTCCTGACCGAGACTGGTAAAGGTCTCCAGGCCTTCCCAGTGGACAACCGGGAGGTGGACTACGACGCCTGGCTCGGCCATCCGAAGGTTGACGGCGGTACGAATACGGCCTTCCGAGTCCGCTTTGAGGGCTCGGTAATGGGTAACGCAGCCGCAATCGGCACAAAAATGAAAGGCGACGCTGGGTTCGTACCGCGTATCGGTGGTTCGGACATAGGTGCGCGTGGGACCGGAAAACTGGGTCCGGTCACCTTGCAGGTCATAAGCCCAGAGCACGCCATAGCGGCGGCAGATGGTGCAGTTACAGGTAGTGGCACTATCTGGCGCCACATCGAACGTCCAGCGGACAGCGCCGCAATGACACGCGCCCTCGATCATCGGATTTCACCTTGTTCCCATAGCTCGACCAGGTTCATGATATCGCTAATGTTCCAAGGCCGCCCCAAATACGGCAATAAGCAGCCAAACAGAAAATGGGACGCGAGTGTTTGCTGTTCGCTTCATTCTGCTGCCTCCCATTCCTCGATCAGCTTCACGATATCACCAATGTCCCGAAGCCGATCCGTTAGGTGTGCTGCCATAGCGGAGATATTCGGGCGGCCTGGTTGATCCGGTGAAATTACGCCAAATCGGTGGGGCGCTTCTGGCCTTGGGGTCCTTTGGGCATCTAATCTGTGGCCTTATCAATTTCTTGTGCCGTCCGCTTTTCGGCGCACGCCTGGGCGGCTTGTTCGGTTGGATATAGGCGGCTGACGATATACGGCTTTTCGTCAGGGTCCGTCCGTTCGACAGCCCATCCTTCCGAAAATTCGCCAGGCTTCAAATCCTTGGTCTGACTGACTTGGACAACACGAAACGTAGCCATATCGGAATGCTAGTCCCGGTCCCGCCTCCCTTCAATCACAGCTATTTTTCAAACTGCACCAGTGCCCGAAGGCGGGCGCGGGCATCGCTAAGCCATTGTTTTTGCATGGAGAGGAAAGCGACGCTCAACCGGTGATTGTGATCGTTTGACTTGGGGGGCTTGCCGCATATAGTGCGCCGCCTTTCCAGATCCCTGGCCGACGAAACCCGAAAGAGACCGATGACCAAGCGCCAAAATTCCAAGTACAAACTTGACCGCCGCATGGGCGAGAATATCTGGGCCCGCCCGAAAAGCCCGGTCAACAAGCGCTCCTACGGTCCGGGCCAGCACGGCCAGCGCCGCGCCAAGAAGCTTTCCGACTATGGCACGCAGCTGCAGGCCAAACAAAAGCTCAAGGGCTATTACGGCAACATCACCGAGCGGCAGTTCCGCAAATATTACACCGATGCTTCGCGCCGTCCCGGCGATACCGGCGAGAACATGATCGGTCTGCTCGAGACCCGTCTCGACACCGTGGTCTATCGTTCCAAATTCGTGCCGACACCGTTCGCCGCCCGCCAGCTGGTCAGCCATGGCCATGTGCGGGTGAATGGCCGCCGCGTCACCATCGCTTCGTACCAGGTCAAGGCGACCGACACGTTGGAGCTTTCGCCCAAGGCCAAGGAAATGGCGCTGGTGCTGGAAGCCTCCAAGAGCGCCGAGCGCGACACCCCCGATTATGTCGAAGTCGATCACGGCAAGATGACCGCCAAGCTGCTGCGCACCCCCAAGCTGGCAGACGTGCCGTATGCGGTGCAGATGCATCCGCATCTGATCGTGGAATTCTACTCGCGCTAGCGCGTGGATAGATCAAAACGCAAAGCCCGCAAGTACCGCTTGCGGACTTTTTCTTTTGCGCCTTCGCGATAGTCTGGTGGTGCACAGGGAAGGGTCAGACATGACCTACAGGCTTTACGGCGATCTGGGATCGGGCGCTTTTTCCGCCGAAGCGGCGCTGGCCGAGGCCGGTGCGCCGTATGAATTCGAATTGATTTCGTTGGAGCGGGGCGAACAGAAAGCGCCGCGCTTTCTCAGCCTCAATCCCAGCGGCAAGATTCCGGCACTGCGCCTGCCGGAAGGCGAGATCGTCACTGAGTCCTTGGCCATCCTGCTCACCCTGGCGGATCATTTTCCCCAGAGCGGATTGCTGCCGGCGCAGGCCGCGCCGGCCCGCGCCGCCGCCTATCGCTGGCTGGCCTTCATGGCCAGCGAAATCTATCCCTTCGTCGAAATCGCCGATTATCCCGCGCGGTTCGCACAGGAAGGCGAGGCCGCCGATGCCCTGCGCGAGGTCGCGATCTCGCGCATCCGTGAACGCCTGCTGTTGATCGAGCGGGTGCTGGCGGGGCCGTTCCTGCTGCCGGGTGGTTTTTCGCTGCTCGACATCTATGCCGCGATGTTTTCGCGCTGGAGCATCGGTTCGGAGTGGCGGGAAGCAAATCTGCCGCGCCTCACCGGTCTTGCGGCGGCCGTGTCAAAACGGCCGGCCATCGCGCCGGTCTGGGCACGGCATTTCGATCGGAGCGACGGCCAGGAAAAGTGAAAGCCTGCGTCAGCGGGCGATCGGTTTTCCGTCCGGCCGCGCGACCATTAAAACTAAGCTGTCGGCTCCAGCGCAACGCCGCGTTCGGCCAGGAAGGGGCCCAGTTCTTCGGCCTCGAACATCTCGCGCAGAATATCGGCGCCGCCGACAAATTCGCCCTTCACATAGAGCTGCGGGACAGTGGGCCAGTTGGAGAATTCCTTGATCCCCTGGCGGATCTCCGGGTTGGCCAGAACGTCCACGGCTTTGAACTTCACGCCCAGATGGGAAAGAATCTGCACCGTCATGGACGAGAATCCGCATTGCGGAAACACCGGCGTGCCCTTCATGTAGAGCAGCACGTCATTGTTCTTCACATCTTCGGCAATGCGCGCCTGAATATCGGACATGGGACGGACCCTTTGAAAAGCCGACATGATCTAAGCACCACCCCGTCAAGGGTCAAGGCGGCGCCATGACCCCGGCGCGGAATGCCGCAATTGCCATGCTGCTGGAAGGGGTTTCGCGCAAGGAGCTGGAGCAGCGCGCCGCCAAGTTAACCAGCATTTATCGCAGCGGCGGAACCTCGGCGGGTATTGCCACCCATGCCGATGCGCTGGCCTATCTGGTGACGCGCTGTCCCGCCACCTATGCCGCGGGCCATGCCGTTCTGGAACGGGTGATGGAGGTCCTCCCGGAATATTCACCCGCAAACCTGCTCGATGTCGGGGCAGGTCCGGGCACCCTCGCCTGGGCGGCGCGCGATATCTGGCCCGCGCTTGGCGCGATCACCCTGATCGAACCCAATGCGGTTTTCCGCGACCTGGCGGCAAAGCTGATGCCGGACACCAGGATCATCGTCGGCAATCTGGAGGCTGCCAAGCCGAACGCCGATCTGGTGACGGCCAGCTATGTGCTGGCCGAATTGCCCGAAGGCCAGGCCGCGCGGGCGGCGCGCGGCTTATGGGAAGCGGCGGACGGCATGCTGGTTCTGATCGAGCCCGGCACGCCGGCGGGGTTCGCCCGCATCCGCGCCGCGCGGGCGGCGTTGATCGAAGCAGGCGGGAATGTGGCCGCGCCCTGCACCCATGACAAGGAATGTCCGCTCGATCCGCCCGATTGGTGTCACTTCTCGCAAAGGCTGCCGCGCTCGCGCGATCACATGATCGCCAAGGGCGCGCGCGTGCCGTTTGAGGACGAGCGCTATGCCTATGTCGCGGTGTCGCGCCTGCCGGTGAAACGGGGCGCGGTTGCGCGGATCATCAAGCCGCCGGTCGAGACCAAACCCGGCATGACCCTGTCCTTGTGCGCGGCGCCGGGCCTGCGCGACCAATTTGTTCCCCGCCGCGAGAAGGATGCATTCCGGCAGGCGCGCAAGAATGATTGGGGCGACCTGTTCTAGACCGTGGTGCCTAGTCCTTGGCGGTGGTCTGCAATTGTAGGGCGTGCAAGGTGCCGCCCATATGACCCTTGAGCGCGGCATAGACCATCTGATGCTGGGCGACACGGCTCTTGCCCTTGAAGGCGGCAGAGGAAATCACGGCGGCGAAATGATTGTCATCACCCGCCAGATCCTTAATCTTGATATCGGCGTCGGGAAACGCCTCCTTAATGTAAGCCTCGATCTCACTTGCCTTCATGCCCATGGCTTGGTCCTCAAGTAGCGAAGCGATAGGACATTAGAAAAAGTCGTCCTCAATTCGCCCTCATCAATTTGCCCATCAATTTGCCCCATCAATTCGTCAGGGGGATTTCTTCGCGGCCCATGAAACGGGGGAACCAGCCTTCATGCGCTTCGCGAAGCTTTGTAAGCGTCACGCGGTCCTTGTCGTTGATCCTGATGGCGTCGCCGCCGGTCTTGCCCAGCTCCGTTACCGGAATATGGGCGGCACTGGCATCCGCCACAATCTTCTCCGCCTCCGCGAAGGGCGCGGCGATCAGATAGCGGGCCTGGTCTTCGCCGAAGAAGAAAGGGATCGCATCGGGCAGCGAAGCCTGGCCGATATCGGCGCCGATATTGCCATTGAGCGCCATTTCCGCGACCGCGACCAACAGGCCGCCATCGGAAAGGTCGTGAACGGTATCGACCCGGCCCTGCTCGATCAGGCCGCGCACGAAATTGCCGTGCTTCTTTTCGGCGGCAAGGTCCACCGGCGGCGCGCCGCCTTCCTCCTTGCCTTCGATCTCGCGCAAATAGATCGATTGGCCCAAATGACCTTTGGTTTCACCGATCAGGATGATCACATCGCCTTGGCGCTTGAAGCCGATACTGGCAAGCTTGGAGACATCTTTCAGCAGACCGACCGCGCCGATCGCGGGCGTGGGCAGGATGCCTTCGCCATTGGTTTCATTGTAGAGCGAGCAATTGCCACCGATGACGGGGAAATCCAGGGCGCGGCAGGCTTCGGCGATGCCTTCGATGCCGGCCACGATCTCCCACATGATCTCGGGTTTTTGCGGATTTCCGTAATTGAGATTGTCGGTGACGGCCAGTGGCGTGGCGCCCACCGCGGTGAGGTTGCGCCAGGCTTCGGCCACTGCCTGCTTGCCGCCTTCGAACGGATCGGGGCGGCAATAACGAGGCGAGACGTCGGTGGTGATGGCGAGCGCTTTTTTGGTGCCATGCACCCGCACCACGGCGGCGTCACCGCCCGGCGCCACCACCGTGTCGTTCATCACGCTGTAGTCATACTGTTCCCAGATCCAGCGGCGTGACGCCATGTCGGGCGTGGCCAGGATCTTCGTCAGCGATTGGGCAACCGGTTTGGATTTGTCGTACGCCGGTTGGCCGGTGACGGGCGCGCGCTTGACGAAGGGCCGTTCATAGACCGGGGCCGCGTCGGACAATGACGTCACCGGAATGTCGGCGACGATTTCGCCCTTGTGCCTGGCGATGAAACGATGCGTGTCGGTGGTGACGCCGATGACGGCGAAATCCAGCTCCCATTTGCGGAAGATCTTTTCCGCTTCGGCTTCGCGCCCAGGCTTCAGCACCGCCAGCATGCGCTCCTGGCTTTCCGACAGCAGCATTTCATAGGCGGTCATGTTCTCTTCGCGCTGCGGCACCTTGTCGAGGTCGAGTTCGATGCCACTGCCGCCCTTGTCGGCCATTTCAGCGGAAGACGAGGTCAGGCCTGCCGCGCCCATGTCCTGGATGGCGATGATGGCGTCGGTTGCCATCAATTCCAGACAGGCTTCCAACAACAGTTTTTCGGTGAAGGGATCACCGACCTGCACGGTGGGGCGTTTTTCCTCGCTGTCCTCGTTGAATTCCGCCGAGGCCATGGTGGCGCCGTGGATGCCGTCGCGCCCGGTCTTGGAGCCGACATAGACCACGGGATTTCCCGCGCCTTTGGCGGCGGAAAAAAAGATCTTGTCGGTGCGCGCCAGGCCGACGCACATGGCGTTGACCAGAATATTGCCATTGTAGGAGCGGTGAAAATTGACTTCGCCACCCACCGTGGGAACGCCCATGCAATTGCCATAGCCACCGATGCCGGAGACCACGCCGGACACCAGATGCCTTGTCTTGGGATGTTCGGGCTCGCCAAAGCGCAGCGCGTTCATCATCGCGATGGGGCGCGCGCCCATGGTGAAGACATCGCGCATAATGCCACCAACGCCGGTCGCCGCGCCCTGATAAGGCTCGATGAAGCTGGGATGGTTGTGCGACTCCATCTTGAAGATGCAGGCATCGCCATCGCCGATGTCGATCACGCCAGCATTTTCGCCCGGGCCCTGGATCACCCATGGCGCCTTGGTCGGCAGCTTCTTGAGATGGGCACGGGTGGACTTGTACGAGCAATGTTCGCTCCACATCACGCTGAAGACGCCGAGCTCGACCAGATTGGCGTCGCGGCCCAGCAATTTCTTGATGCGGGCATATTCCTCGTCCGAGAGGCCGTGCTCGCGGATCTGTTCTTGTGTGATGGATGTCATGCCAACTTCTTAATCATGAGAGCGCTTCGATCAAACTCTGGAACAGGGCGCGGCCGTCGGTGCCGCCGGTGAGGGGATCGACGACGCGCTCGGGATGGGGCATCAGGCCCAACACATTGCGCTTTTCGTTGAGGATGCCGGCGATGTCACGGGCCGAGCCGTTGGGATTGTCCCGGTAGCGGAACATCACCCGGCCTTCGCCTTCCAGCCGGTTCAAGGTCTCGTCATCAGCATAGTAATTGCCTTCGCCATGGGCGACGGGAAAACTCACATTCTGGCCCTTGTCATATTTGCGGGTAAAGGCGGATTGGGTTTCCTCCACCGACAAGGTCACGGGCTTGCAGACGAATTTGAGACCGGCATTGCGCATCAAGGCACCGGGCAACAGGCCCGATTCCGTCAGCACCTGAAAGCCGTTGCAAATGCCCAGCACCGCGCCGCCTCTTTGGGCATGCGCCTTGACCGCCTTCATCACGGCGGACTGGTTGGCCATGGCGCCGCAGCGCAGATAATCGCCATAGGAAAAGCCGCCCGGCAGCACCACCAGATCGACCTCCGGCAATTCGCTGTCCTGATGCCAGACCATGGCGGCTTTCTGGCCGGTCATCTCTTCCAGCGCTGTCGCCGCATCGCGGTCGCAGTTGGAAGCGGGAAACACAATCACGGCGGATTTCATTGCGCCTTTCCTTTGCCGGCATTCATGCTCGCGCGTACCTTCTCCAACACTCTCGGTGTAACCCGCTCGCTCCAGGCCGAGGCCAGATCGATTTCCTGGCGATCGAGGGCGGCGCGTTCCTTGAAATATTTGGCGCCGATGCCGGTGGAATAAAAAGCGATCAGCTGGTCGAGTTCGCCATCCGTGAAGCGGGTGGCATAAAGCTGGGCGGAAAGAAGCACGAACGCGTCGGTCTCATCCTGGATCTGGACCCGCACCCGGTCGCGAAAGGCATTCCAGAACAGCGCATTCTGTCCGGGATGCTCATGCTGCTCGGACTGGACCACGGCGTCCAGCACGCCATCGGCTTTCTTCAAAATTCCGGCGCGGGAATCCGAGACTTCGAGAAGCTTCATCGCTTTGGCGACATGGGGATCGCTCTTCAGCGCCGCCACTTGTTCTGGCGACTGCGCCAGCAATTGCTCCGTCATGGTCTGGGCAAGGGACGGGCGCAGGGCAAGCAGAAGCAGAACCGGAACACCGACAAGCTGCGCGGCCTTGAACATGGACGAAACGCCTATCTGATCTCGATTTCGTATTTCTCGATCACGGTGTTGGCGAGCAGCTTTTCGCACATCTCCTTCAGCGAGAGCTTGGCTTTGGCCGCATCGGTCTCGGCAAGATCCAGGTCGATCACCTTGCCTTGGCGCACTTCGCCGACCGCGCCGAAGCCCAGGCCATTGAGGGCATGACCGATCGCCTTGCCTTGCGGATCCAGAACGCCGTTCTTTAACGTCACAAAAACACGCGCCTTCATTTGACCAACACGGGCCCCTTGTTTTCGCCCTGCACCGATTCCGGCATGATGCCGAGGCGCCTGGCGACTTCGCTATAGGCTTCGACCACGCCGCCCAGATCGCGGCGGAAACGGTCCTTGTCCAGCTTCTCGTTGGTCTGCAGATCCCACAGACGGCAGCTGTCGGGGCTGATCTCGTCGGCCAGCACGATGCGCATATAGTCGTTTTCCCACAGCCGGCCGAATTCCAGCTTGAAATCCACCAGCTTGATGCCCGCGCCCAAGAATAGGCCGGAGAGGAAATCATTGATGCGGATGGTGAGATTGACGATGTCGTCCAGATCCTGCGGCGAGGCCCAGCCAAAGGCAGTGATGTGTTCTTCGCTCACCCAGGGATCATGCAAGCCGTCATTCTTGTAGTAATATTCGATGATCGAACGGGGCAGGGCAGTGCCTTCCTCGATCCCCAGCCGCTTGGACATGGAACCGGCCGCGACATTGCGTACCACCACTTCCAGGGGAATGATCTCGACTTCCTTGATCAGCTGCTCGCGCATGTTGAGGCGGCGCACGAAATGGGTGGGCACGCCGATGCCCGCCAGCTGGGTCATCAGATATTCGCTGATGCGGTTGTTGAGGACACCTTTGCCTTCGATCACCGCCTTTTTCTGGGCGTCGAAGGCGGTGGTGTCGTCCTTGAAATATTGGATGACGGTGCCCGGCTCGGTTCCTTCGTAAAGGATCTTGGCCTTTCCTTCGTAGATGATGCGGCGTCTTTTCATGGGGAATGTCCTCGTCGCGCCAAAAGGCGCGGCCAAACCAACTGCGCCTAACCGTCAGGCGTGGCTGGAATTTAGGGACGCGAGGGCCCCGGGGCAATGATTCGCGGAGCCGCAGGCCCGCATAGCGGCTTCCCGTCCACAGGAGTCGGGAAATATCATCTATTACAGAGACTTAGCTTCCGAACACCCGAGCGAAGATGGTGTCCACCTGTTTCAAATGGTAGCCGAGGTCGAACATCGCCTCCAGTTGCGGCGCCGGCAACGCCTTGGCGACGTCGGGATCCGCCTTCAGCAGGTCCAGCAGGTTGCCTTCGCCGTTCCAGGCCCGCATCGCGTTCCGCTGCACCATCCGGTAGCTATCCTCGCGCGAAACGCCCGCCTGGGTCAGCGCCAGCATCACCCGCTGGCTGTGGACCAGGCCATGGGTGCGGTCGAGATTTTCCTGCATGCGGACGGGATAGACCACCAGCTTCTGGACCACGCCGGTCATGCGGGCGAGCGCAAAGTCCAAAGTGATGGTGGCGTCGGGGCCGATATAACGTTCGACCGAGGAGTGGGAGATGTCGCGCTCGTGCCACAGCGCCACATTCTCCATCGCGGGCAGGGCATAGGCGCGCACCATGCGGGCCAGACCGGTGACGTTTTCCGTCAGCACTGGATTGCGCTTGTGCGGCATGGCGCTGGAGCCTTTCTGCCCCGGCGAGAAATATTCCTCCGCTTCCAGCACTTCGGTGCGCTGCAGATGGCGGATTTCGATCGCCAGCCGCTCCAGCGACGACGCCACCACGCCCAGTGCCGCGAAATAGGCGGCATGGCGGTCGCGCGGAATGATTTGAGTCGAGATCGGCTCGACCGAAAGACCCATCATTTTGGCGACATACTCTTCGACCTTGGGATCGATATTGGCGAAGGTGCCGACGGCGCCGGAAATGGCGCAGGTGGCGATTTCCGCCCGTGCCGTCACCAGGCGTTGCCGGGCGCGGGTGAATTCCGCGAAATAGGTGGCCAGCTTGATGCCGAAGGTGGTGGGCTCGGCATGGATGCCATGACTGCGCCCGATCGTGGGCGTGGTCTTGTATTCAAAGGCGCGCTTTTTCAACGCCGCCAGCAGAGCGTCGGTATCCTCGATCAGCAGGTCCGCGGCGCGCATCAACTGGACGTTCAGGCAAGTGTCCAGCACATCCGATGACGTCATGCCCTGATGCACAAAGCGCGCTTCCGGGCCCACGATCTCGGACAGATGGGTGAGAAAGGCGATGACGTCGTGCTTGACCTCGCGCTCGATCTCGTCGATCCGCGCCACATCGAATTTGGCGTTGCGGCCTTTTTCCCAGACCTTGGCGGCGGCTTCCTTGGGCACCACGCCCAACTCGGCCAAGGCGTCGGTGGCATGGGCCTCGATCTCGAACCAGATGCGGAATTTGGTTTCGGGCGACCAGATCGAAACCATCTGTTCGCGGGCATAGCGGGGGATCATGGGAATGTCCGTCTGTTGCGGGAGGCTTTTAGACCGTCAGGCGCGCCGCGTGAAGCCGTCATCGCTCCAGGCTTCGCTGCCGACGCCGTGATGGACGGTGAAGAGACCGCCGGGGTCGTACTTGGCCTTGACCGCCGCGAGCTTGCGGTAATTGCCGCCCCAGAATTCCTGGCGCCAGTTGGCGTTGAAGAAATTGCTTTCCGAAACATAAGAGCCGGCGTCCGGCGCGATGGCCCGGAGGATCTCGGTGGCCCGATCCACGTCCTTGGCGTCGCTTGCGGCTTTTGCCGAGTCGTCAGGCGGCTTCAGGCCTGGATAACGCGGCGCGCCGCCGGTGGCGATGATGGCAAGGCAGAAGGCATCCAGCACCTTGGGATTGGTGGCCGTGTCGCGCGCCCGCGCGATGGCTTCGGACGGCGCGCCGGCAAGTCCCTTGTTGAAATGAAGACGAATGATCATGTCGCGGCTGGCGGCGAACAATGCCTCGGCCAACTTTGGCCGCGCCGCCGGTTCGAGCAGGGATTTCGGCAGCCAGAGCGAGTCATAGCCATAGAGAAACGCGCCAACCTGCCCCTCATCGCCGGCCCACCAGCCATGGGCGGGATTGGCACCGGGACGATTGTCCAATTGGATTGCATGCGAGCCCGCCTTGCGCATCGCCTGGACATCCCAATAGCTGAATGCGGTGTCGCTGCCGATCCGCGGCGTTGCGGAGAATGATGTTCCTTGCGCCGCGACCCAATCCAGGAATGGTTTCCAGGTTGCGCGCGCTTCCTCTGTATTCAGCCCCTGCGATGCCATCGAGATGTCGAGAATATTCTCGGACGAGATGGTGATGCCTTCGCCCCAATGCGGGTTGAACAAATTGCCGGCATAGAAATCCACAAAATTTGCCAGCAGTTTGCGGAAATCCTCCGGTGAATTGGCGCGGATCTGGCATGCGACATAGCCGAAATATTCCGGCAGATCGTGCGTCCGCAAGGCAACCTTGGTGACCGCGCCCAAACTGCCGCCGCCACCGCCTTTCAGGCCCCAGAACAGGTCGGCATCTTGCGCCGCGTTGACGGTGCGCCGCTTGCCGTCGGCGGTGACGATTTCGGCTTCCAGCAGATTTGCCGCTGCCGAGCCGTAGCGTTTGGAGAAGGAGCCGAAACCGCCGCTCTGGATCAATCCCGCCACGCCCACCGTCATGCAGCCGCCGCCCTGGACATAGCGATGCGCCTTGGTCGTCACCGCGTCATAGGCATCCACCCACATCGCGCCCGCTTCGATGGTGACGGCGGGCGCCGCCGCGGCGCCGCTGCCTTGCGGCACGAACTGGTCGTGCAGGGTGATGGCGTGCATCGGGCGTGTCCACACCAGCAGGGAGTCCGGCGCATTGGAGGTACCCTGATAGGAATGACCGCCGCCTTTGACCACCAGGCGAAGCTTGTGGTCGCGGGCGAAATTGACCGCCGCCACGACATCCTGGGCGTTGCGCGCGGCCACCGCATAGACGGATGGCGTTGGCGACCAGGCACCCAACCAGCCCGAAACCTGCGTGCCGCCCGCTTGATCGCCGATGAAATAGGGATTGGCGAGTTGTCCGGTCGCCGCCGCGCAATCGGTTCCCCCGTCATTGATCTTACAGGCGCCGAAAAGATGGGCAGGTTTCACCAGATTGCCGCCGACCTGGCTATTCAGCGCATCCCATTGCTGGGCCATCGGCCACGCCGCCTCGCCTGGGCGCACGCGGCGAAAGGGAGCCGCGCCTGCGGGCAGAACCGGCATGACCGACAAGACCGCCGCGCCTTGCAACAATTTCCGCCGGCTCAGTCTCATGTCCGCGATCCGGTTCGATATGTCTCTGTGGCCACACTAGAACCACTTCCGATCCGATCGCAATTGTCCAGCGAAGAGGAGGCGGGTATGGAATCATCGCGGGCCCGTCCAGCGGCTTGGTTCAGGTATTGTGATGCCCTACCCCGTCGCCAATCTTCGCGCATTCCTAGCCGGAAGATGGCGCATCTCGCGGCGGATCGGCGATGTCCGGCTCGGTATCATCGGCCGGCTGACGGGATACGCGACATTCGCGCCGGCGACGGATGGCCTGGCTTATGATGAGAGTGGCGATTTGCGGTTCGGATCTTATCTGGGTCATGCAATTCGCCGTTATCATCTTGTGATCGATCGGCCGACAGCCGGAGAGATGCGTCATGCGGACGGAACCAGATTTCACGAACTCGATCTTGCGTCCGGCACGGCCAATATCCTGCATCACTGCGCACGCGACTATTATCGCGGAAGGTATCGCGCTTTTCACGAGAGTTGCTTCATCACAGTGTGGCAGGTGACCGGGCCCCGAAAGGATTATCGGCTTGCGACCTTGCACACCAGAATTGCCAGCGATTGCTCAGATTTGGACGAATAGTCAGATATTCCGGCCGGCCGATCATTCGGTCCGGTATTGCCGAAATCTATATACGGCGCGCCGCAATCGGCCTCCCTCCAAACCTCGTCCATGATTGGCGGGGACTCTATGAAAAGGAATCCGTCATGACCAATCCTGATTATGTAGCCATCAAGCAGCGCCAGCAGGCGACATGGGCCAGCGGTGACTATGCCGTGGTCGGCACCACCTTGCAGCTTGTGGGCGAGCGCATTTGCGAAGCCGTCGATCTTTGCGCCGGCGAACGCGTGCTCGATGTCGCGGCAGGCAACGGCAATGCCACGCTGGCGGCCGCGCGCCGCTTCGCCGAAGTGACTTCGACCGACTATGT
This sequence comes from uncultured Alphaproteobacteria bacterium, assembly GCA_903897605.1. Taxonomy (GTDB): domain Bacteria; phylum Pseudomonadota; class Alphaproteobacteria; order Micropepsales; family Micropepsaceae; genus Rhizomicrobium. Next base: position 45,772 of record CAIUCH010000059.1, on the reverse strand, counting down.
TGCTGCCTTACTCGATGGCGGCAAGGCGCGCGCCGCGGCGGAGCATTTGCCTGTTACTTTCCAGGTGGCGGACGCCGAGGCGCTTCCGTTCGCCGATGGCAGCTTCGACGTCGCATTATCGACCTTCGGCGTGATGTTCGCACCGGACCAGGTGAAGTCCGCCGCGGAATTGGCGCGGGTGGTCCGCAAGGGCGGGAGGATCGGCCTGGCCAATTGGACGCCGGATGGCTTTATCGGTCAGCTGTTCAAGATCATTGGCAAGCATGTGCCGCCGCCGGCAGGCGTCAAATCCCCCGCGCTGTGGGGCAGCGAAGAACGCCTGGGCGAACTTTTCTCTGGCCATCAGGTCACGGCGACAAAGCAGATCTTCAATTTTCGCTATAAATCGCCCGGTCATTGGGTCGAGATCTTCAAGAAATTCTACGGTCCCACCAATCGCGCCTTTGCGGCGCTCGATGTGGAAAAACAGGCCGCGCTTGAAGCGGATATTCTGGAACTGCTTGGGCGGCTCAATCGCGGTGGCAGCAAGACACTGATCGTGCCCAGCGAATATCTCGAAGTGGTGGTGACGATAAAATGACCGGGCATACCAGCGGCAAGGCCTGGATCAAGCAGATCCTGGCCTTGCCGCCCTGCTTGACCAACCCATATCCCGGTGGTTATATGATGATCGATAGCCACCGGGTTATGGGTTTCCCATGCCGAACGACCACAATCTGCTTTTCAGAACCCTCGCCGATCCGACCCGGCGCGCCATCTTCGAGCGGCTGTGCCGCGAGGGAGAGCAGACAGTCGGGGCTCTGACGGCCCGGTCCGGGGTTTCGCAACCGGCGGTTTCAAAACATCTTGGGGTTCTGAAACAGGCCAGGCTGGTGCGTGACCGCCATGAAGGCCGCCAAACCCATTATAGCGCGCAACTTGGCGCCCTGGCCCCGCTAATCGACTGGACAAGCCAGATGGCAGGCTTTTGGCAAAGCCGGTTTGACCAGCTCGAAGATCTGCTGAAAAGGATGGATCAATGAGCCCGACTGAAACGCGCTCCGTCATCATCGAACGGGAGGTGGCTTTTCCGCCGGAGAAAATCTGGCGCGCGCTCACCCAACCACACCTGATTGAAGAATGGCTGATGAAGAACGACTTCAAGCCTGCGCTGGACCATCGTTTTAAATATAGCGCGGACTGGGGCTCCGTCGATTGTCAGGTTCTGGCCGCCGAGCCGAACAAGATCTTGTCTTATACTTGGGCGGCGATGGGCCATGAGAGTGTGGTGACCTGGACGCTGACGCCAACCGGCACGGGCACCCATCTGCGGATGGAGCATTCGGGCTTCAAGCCGGATCAGCAGAAGGCCTACCAGGGCGCCAAGTTTGGATGGCAGCGGTTCCTCGGAAAACTGGAACAGGTGTTGGCGCGGACCGAATGAGAATTAAAACGACCGGGAAGGAGAAACAGCCATGGCAAAAAGCGCACCAAAGGGCAACAAATCTGCTTCCAAGCTGATCGACGCGCGAATCGAGGAGTTGGGCGACTGGCGGGGCGAGATGCTCGGCCGGCTGCGCGTCCTGATCAAGCAAGCCGATCCGGATGTCATCGAAGAATGGAAGTGGAGAGGCGTGCCGGTGTGGTCGCATGATGGAATTATCTGCACCGGCGAGACTTACAAAGCCGTCGTGAAGATGACCTTCGCCAGGGGGGCGGCACTGAAAGATCCATCGAGCCTCTTCAACTCAAGTCTTGAAGGAAACACAAGGCGGGCGATCGACTTTCGCGAGGGCGAAAAGATAAATGAGAAGGCGCTCAAGACTCTTATTCGCGCCGCCATGACCTTGAACACATCCAAGGTGAAGCGCGAATCATGAAAGAGACCACCAGACGTTTGATCTTTCGCTCGATTCACTTGGTCCTCAGCATTCCGATCATCGGGTATATCTATAGTCCGTTTGACGTGATTCCGAATTATGCCCCTGCCACGCGATTTGTTTTCTTTCCGGCGATGGTGCTTTCAGGCCTTTGGATGTGGAAAGGCCATGTCGTTCGTCTGCTGGTTTGGAATAAATCGGCCTAGATTCAGTCGCGGCGGCGACGACCGGATCAAAGCAGGCCCAGGCTCTTGAAGCTGGCATGGCCGCTCCGGCTGATCACCAGATGGTCGTGGATCGCGATCTTGAGCGCCTTGGCCGCCGCCGCGATCTCGCGCGTCATTTCGATATCGGCCTTGGATGGCGTGGGATCGCCGCTGGGATGATTGTGCACCAGGATGATTGCCGAAGCGCTATGCTCCAGCGCCCGCTTGACGATTTCGCGGGGATAGACCGGCGTATGATCCACGGTGCCGCGCGCCTGCACTTCGTCGGCGATCAGGACATTCTTGCGGTCCAGGAACAACACGCGGAATTCTTCCGCCGGCGCCCGCGCCATCGCCGCCATGCAGTAATCCAAGAGCGCCGGCCATGACGACAGCGCCGGCCGTCCGATCACGCGGGTCTGCGCCAGGCGGGTGGCGGCGGCCTCCACAATCTTGAGCTGGTTCACAACTGCCTCGCCGACACCGGGAATTTCCAATAGCCGTTCGCGCGGCGCGGCAATTACTTCGGCGAAGCTGCCAAACCGCTTGAGCAGCGTTTTGGCCAAGGGCTTGGTGTCCTTGCGCGGCAGCGCGGAAAACAGGACAAGTTCCAGCAGCTCGTAGTCGGGCATCGCGGCGGCGCCGCCTTTGACGAACCGCGCCCGCAAGCGCTCGCGATGACCGGCATCGGGATTGGGCGTCTTGGGCGAAGATTCCGAAGATTCGGAACTCTCAGATATAGGGCGGCTTGTGCCAGCCCTTGGGCGAGAGGGTGAAGATTTCGACCCCATTGTCCGTAACCCCCACCGAATGTTCGAACTGCGCCGACAATGAGCGGTCGCGCGTCACCGCGGTCCAGCCATCGCCGAGAACTTTGACGCCGTAATTGCCCAGATTGATCATCGGCTCGACCGTGAAGAACATGCCCGGCTTCAGGGCCAGGCCGTGCCCCGGCCGGCCATAATGCACGATGTTGGGAAGGGCGTGGAAAATGCGCCCCAGCCCATGGCCGCAGAAATCGCGCACCACGGCGCAACGTTCCTCGCCTTCGGCATAATTTTGAATCGCATGGCCGATATCGCCGGTGGTGGCGCCCGGTTTCACCGCCGCGATGCCGCGCATCATCGATTCATAAGTGATGTCCACCAGCCGCGCCGGCTTCAGCTTGACGTCGCCCACCGGATACATCCGGCTGGTGTCGCCATGCCAGCCATCCAGGATCACGGTGACATCGATGTTCACGATATCGCCATCGCGCAGCGGCTTGTCGCCCGGGATGCCGTGACAGACGACATGATTGATCGAGGTACAGACCGTGTGGCGATAACCGCGATAGCCCAGGCAGGCCGGGACCGCGCCATTTGCGACGATGTAGTCGTAAGCGACCTTGTCCAGCGCCGCCGTGGTGACGCCCGGCTTCACCAGCGGCACCAAAAGGTCCAGCACCTCGGCGGCCAAGCGGCCAGCCCGGCGCATGCCCTCGAAATCCGATGGGCTGTGCAGCATCACCGCGAAATGGGCCTTTCGCGCGGCCTCAAACGTGTCAGTGTCGGGAGCTACGGTCATCGGGCTTGAATATAGGCAAAAGCTGGGGTTTTTCTAGGCCCAAGCCTAGCAGGAAAGTGTTTCATGACTGTTTCCACCGCCGCCATGCTGGTGATCGGCGACGAAATCCTGTCGGGCCGCACCCCCGACAGCAACGGCAACTATGTCGCCCGCCAGCTTGCAACCTTGGGGATCGATTTGCGGGAAATCCGGGTGGTGGGCGATAGCGAGGCTGAAATTGTGGCCGCCCTGAACGCGCTTCGGACCCGGTATGATTTTGTCTTCACCACCGGGGGCATCGGCCCCACCCATGACGACATTACCGCCGATGCGGTGGCCAAGGCGTTTGGGGTCGGCATCGGCTATCACCCGGAGGCCTATGCGCTGCTGGAGGCGCGTTACCCCAAGGGCGAATTCAACGATATGCGCAAGCGCATGGCCCGCGTTCCCGATGGCGGCACCCTAATCAAGAACAACGCCTCGGTGGCGCCGGGATTCCAGATCGGCAATGTTTTTGTGATGGCAGGCGTGCCGATGGTGATGCGGGCGATGATGGAAGAGGTCCTCACCCGGCTGCCGCGCGGCGTGGCGGTGACATCGATCACGGTGTCGGTGGAGCTTGCCGAAGGCACCATCGCCCAAGGTCTTGCGGACATCCAGAAAGCATATCCGCAAACCGCGATCGGCTCTTATCCCTGGTACCGTGACGGCCGTTTCGGCGCCCAACTGGTGGCGCGCTCGCGCGATGCGGATGCGGCGGAAGCCGCCGCCCAAGCCATCGAAGCCATGATCACACAGCTGGGCGCGACGCCCGAGCGGGTCAATTCAGCTTGAGTTCCTTGGCCTGCGCTTCCAGCGCCGCCAGAACATCGCGCTGGCCCGTAAACGTCTTGCGCGCGGTAGCGAGCGCATCCTGCGCCTGTGCCCGTTGATTCAGCACGCTATAGGCGCGGATCAACCGCTGCCAGCCGGCGGCGTCATTGGGATTGTCCTTAAGGCGCGCCGCCAGTCCCGCCACCATCGCCTTGGGATCGGGCGCCGCGCCGCCGCCTTGCGCGCTCATCAAGGCGATGCGATCGATCAGGGTCTGATGCATCGGCGAGTTGGGCGGCGCTTCCGCCAGCAGACCGTTCCACAACTCAAGCGCGCCCGGCTTGTCGCCGCGAACCGCCAGGACCTGGCCGATAAAAAAGCGCGCCACCTGTTGCTTGGGGTCGAGTTTCAGGGCGGCGCGGAATACCGCTTCGGCTTCCTCGCTGATGCCGCCATTCGCCTCAGCCACCAGTGCTTCGCCATAAAGCGCGTCCAGGCCGGGATCGGGATGGCCGCTATTGTTGGCCAAGGCCACGGCGCGGCCATAGGCCTTGGCGGCGTCGCCGGCATCGCCCGCGCCCATATAGCCGCGGCCCAGATAGACCCAGGCTTGAAGATCGCCAGGCGCGGTTCGCACCCGCTGCACCAGAAGCGTAATCAGGCCATTGACGTCGCGGGTGTTCACACCTTGGGCGGCGCGCCAGGCCAGATAGGGCTGACCCAGCATCCAATAGGTGCCGCCGCCTACGCCCAGCAGAAACAGAGTGACCGCGCCCGCGAGCACGCCGCGGCCTTTTTGTTGGGTCGCACGGCCGGACGGCGAACCGGCCTCCACTTCGCCTGGCCGATGCTCCTGGGCCCGCCATAGCGGAGCGACGGCGAATGCGATCGCCGCCAGCACCACCGCGATCAGGACCAGAATAAGAACCGCAGTCACGACGCGCCCCGATATTTGTTTCGCACCAGCGCCACGATCATGCCGCGGATGGTGCGCACTTCCTGGTCGCTCAGCCGCGACCGCAGAATCATGGCGCGAATATTACGCACCATCGCTTCTTTCTTCTCGGACGGATAGAAGAATTTGGCTGCGTCCAATTCGCGCTCCAGATGCTCGAACAGGTCGATCAGGTCGGCCCGGGAGGACGGCACCGCGACGGTCTTGCGGGTGCGGGTCGCCGGCGTCGCATCGGTGGATTTCAGCCATTCATAGCCGATCAACAGCACCGCCTGGCCCAGATTGAGGGACGGAAATTCCGCCGTGGGGATGGTGATCGCGGCATCGGCCAGCGACATCTCGTCATTGTCCAGCCCGGCCCGCTCGCTCCCAAACAGGATGGCGGTCTTCAATCCTTCCAAAGCGGCGGTGCGCAGCCTGGTGGCCGCGGCCTCCGGGGTAAGGATCTCGCGCAGTACGTCGCGCCCCCGCGCGGTGGTGGCGAACAGGACGCGGATATCGGCCAGCGCCTCGGCGGCGGTTTGGAACACCCGCGCCCCTTCGATGATGTCGCCCGCGCCCGAGGCCAGCACCATGGCCCGGTCGTTGGGCCAGCTACATTGGGGCGCGATCAGCCTGAGGTCACTCAGGCCGAAATTCTTCATCGCCCGGGCAGCGGAGCCGATATTTTCGCCCAACTGAGGGCGGCTAAGAATGATGGCGGGAGCGGTCACAGCTTAGGGCGGATCGATATCCGCCAAAGAGGAATGCCGCCCGCTATAAATATCGCCGCAGGAACCAAGAATATCAGACTCAGAGAAAGTTCCTCTAAGTTGATCTTCTGGGCGGGGCGAGCAATTAGCATTGGATCGCCCAGGAGAAAGAAAACAAACAGCACACTAAACACAGTACCAGTCAAAAAACTCATAATTGCAGCGATGTGTATCAACGGCCGCCTGCTAGGGGACGCAACATAGGTACCAAATAAAATCAAAAAGAGTGGAGCGATGATCCCTCCGACAAGCCCAAGTCGCCGATTTTCGGGCTGACGAGCGAATAGCCCCGAAGTTGTGGCGAAAGCCGCCACCATTTGATGCGGGTCTGGCTTGGGTTCAGACCCGAAGCGTGCGCAGAAAGTATCGGCAACATTAAACCCGAAAGGTATGATCGGATTGCCTTCCGGTCCTCGAGTCATCACATGATCGTCGCAGTAAGTCGTGGAAATTTGAGTTCCGAATACCGTGAGGCTAACGTTAAAAACGGCAGCAAGGAGACAGCTGGCTAGCGCGATAGCCCACCGCCGATTTCGAAATAATTTGCCCATTTTTCATGCCTTTGACGGCTCGCCCGTCCCCCGCTATATCCCGTTTCCCACTCCATTCCGAGGTTCTTTTCATGGACAAGATTAAGGTCGCCAACCCGGTCGTCGAGCTTGATGGCGACGAGATGACCCGCATCATCTGGGACCTCATCAAGAAGAAGCTGATCCTGCCCTATCTGGACGTGGACCTGCATTATTATGATCTTTCGGTCGAGAATCGCGACGCCACCAACGACCAGGTGACCATCGACAGTGCCGAAGCGATCAAGAAATACGGCGTCGGCGTCAAATGCGCCACCATCACCCCCGACGAAGCGCGGGTGGAAGAATTCAAGCTCAAGAAGATGTGGAAGTCGCCCAACGGCACCATCCGCAACATCCTGGGCGGGGTGATCTTCCGCGAGCCCATCATCTGCCGGAATGTGCCGCGTCTGGTGCCGGGCTGGACCCAGCCGATCGTGATCGGCCGTCATGCCTATGGCGACCAGTATCGCGCCACCGATTTCCGCTTCCCCGGCAAGGGCGTCTTGACCATCAAATTCGTCGGCGAGGACGGCAAGGTCATCGAGCATGAAGTGTTCAAGTCGCCCGGTTCCGGTGTCGCCATGGCGATGTACAATCTGGACGACAGCATCCGCGATTTCGCCCGGGCCTCGATGAATTACGGCCTCAACCGCAAATATCCAGTCTATCTGTCGACCAAGAACACCATCCTGAAAGCCTATGACGGCCGCTTCAAGGATCTGTTCCAGGAAGTGTTCGAGGCGGAATTCGCTGCAAAGTTCAAGGCCGCAGGCATCGTCTATGAACACCGCCTGATCGACGACATGGTGGCTTCGGCGATGAAATGGAGCGGCGGCTATGTCTGGGCCTGCAAGAATTACGACGGCGACGTGCAGTCCGACACGGTGGCGCAGGGCTTCGGTTCGCTGGGCCTGATGACCAGCGTGCTGATGACGCCGGATGGCAAGACAGTGGAGGCCGAAGCCGCGCACGGCACGGTGACGCGCCATTACCGCGAGCATCAGAAAGGCAAATCCACTTCGACCAACTCCATTGCCTCGATCTTCGCCTGGACGCGGGGCCTGGCGCACCGCGCCAAGCTGGACGGCAACGCCAAGCTGGCGAATTTCGCCAACACGTTGGAAAAAGTCTGTGTCGATACCGTCGAAGCCGGAGACATGACCAAGGATCTGGCGCTGCTGATTGGTCCCGATCAGAAGTGGCTGACCACCGAAGGTTTCCTCGACAAGGTCGACGAGAATCTTCAGCGCGCTATGGGGTAGGGGCGCGGTTCTTTTGCGTCTTGGGTTCGTCGCGCGTGCTCACGTGCTATTCGCACGCTCCGCGCGACGCTCCTGCCCAAGCCGCAAAATCCCTCGCGCCGCGTGCGTTGAAAAAGGCCGGGCCGTGAGGTCCGGCTTTTTTACGGGGCCTTGCTGGCGCGTTTCTGCGCATACATCGCCTCATCGGCGCGGGCGATGGCGGCGTCGGCATTGTCGCCGGATTTCAGCTCGAAGGCGCCATAGGCGAAGCTGACGGGAATAAGGTGGCCGTTCCATTCGGCGGGCTGCGCCTGAACCGCATTGGCCAGCACATCGGCTTTTTTCAAGGCATGTTCCTGGGTGGCGTGCGACAGCAGGATGGCGAATTCGTCGCCGCCCAATCGCCCGACGCAATCGCTTTCGCGCACATGCGCCAAAAGCACTTTGGAGAATTGCGTCAAGACCGCATCGCCGGCGGCATGACCCAAGGTGTCATTGGTGGTCTTCAGATGATTGAGATCGAAATAAATCAGCGAGGCGGGCGTGTTGTAGCGGCCGGTGAAGGCAATATAGCGCGTCAACTCGCGGACGAAGGCGCGGCGGTTGAGCAGTGGCAACATATGATCCTGGTCGGCGGTTTTTTCGGCTTCATCCAGCCGGGCGCGGGTCTGGGACAGTTCGCGGCGCAGACTGTCCACTTCGCTCATCAATCCCATGATGGCGTCGCGCACCCGGGGAGTGAATTCGGCTTCGGGAATGCCCAGCACGCTGGCGGGCAGCACGGCATCGACGGCGTCGGGAGACGATGCGGGCTCGACGCGGCGGCCATAAGCGGCTGCGACGCTGCGGGCGGGCCTGACGGAAGAAGGGCGCTCGATCTTCATGACGGACGGTCCCACCCTTGCAGCCGGTGCCTTAATCTAGTGTTCATGAGTGTAGCGGAATGGTTAATGAAGGTTAAATGCCGCCCCTTTCCTTGGGGCTTTTGCCCCCTATACTGCGCCGCTTTCTGAACCGGCCGCGATAAGGCGATTCGAAGCATGGCCTCCCGACCCTTAATCGGCATTATCATGGGCAGCCAGTCCGACTGGCCGACCCTTAAGGCGGCGGCCGACATGCTGGACGCACTGGGCGTCGGTTATGAGACGCGCATCGTCTCCGCCCACCGCACCCCAGACCGCATGGCCGATTATGCCAAGGGTGCGGATGCCCGGGGATTGAAGGCCATCATCGCGGGCGCGGGCGGGGCGGCGCACTTGCCCGGCATGGTGGCCAGCATGACGACATTGCCCGTTCTGGGTGTGCCGGTGGAAAGCCGGGCGCTGAAAGGGCTCGATTCGCTTCTTTCGATTGCCCAGATGCCGGGCGGCGTGCCGGTGGCGACCTTCGCGATCGGCGAAGCGGGGGCGAAGAACGCGGCCCTGCATGCCGCCGCCATCCTGGCGCTGAGCGATGCCAAGCTGGACAAGCGGCTGAAAGCCTGGCGCGCCAAACAGACCAAATCGGTCAACAAGTCCCCGAAATGAGCGAGATCAAGACGCTGACCAAGCCCGTCCCGCCCGGCGGCGTCATCGGCATTATCGGTGGTGGCCAATTGGGCCGCATGCTGGCGATGGCGGCGGCGCGGCTGGGTTTGAAGGCGGCGGTCTATAACGACGAAAATCACGCCCCCGCGTTTCAGGTGACGCCGCTGCAGATCGCCGCGCCCTATGACGACCGCAACATGCTGACCGGCTTTGCCGAGATCTGCGACGTCATCACGTTTGAATTCGAGAATCTGCCATCCGACGCCATCGCGCATCTCGCCAGCCTGAAGCCAGTGCGGCCGGGACAGCGGGCGTTGGAAATCACCCAGGACCGTTTCAGCGAGAAAAGTTTTGTGCAGTCGCTGGGATTGAAGACCGCCCCATTTGTCGCGGTGACTTCGGTGCAGGATGCGGCGACGGCATTTGCGCAAATGGACGGCGCGGCGATTCTGAAGACGCGCCGGTTGGGATATGACGGCAAGGGCCAGTCCAAGGTTACGAGCGGCGCGGAAGCGCAGGCGGCTTTTCAGCACTTCAAGGGCGCGCCGTCCATCCTGGAAGGCTTTGTCGATTTCGCGTTTGAAGCGTCGGTGGTGGCAGCGCGCGCGGCGGACGGCAGTTTCGCGGCCTTCGATCCGCCGGAGAATATTCACGAGAACCACATCCTGCGCCGCTCCATCGTGCCCGGACGGCTGAGCAAGGCGCAGAGTGATGAAGCCAAAGCGATCGCCAAAGCCATCGCCGACGCGCTGGATTATGTCGGTGTGCTGGCGGTGGAATTGTTCGTCGGCAAGGACGGTTCGCTGGCCATCAATGAGATCGCGCCCAGGGTGCATAACAGCGGCCACTGGACCATCGAAGCCTGCGCCTGTTCGCAGTTCGAACAGCATATCCGTGCCGTGGCAGGCTGGCCCCTGGGCGATCCTGCCCGTCACGCCGATGCGGTGATGGAGAATGTTATCGGCGCCGAAGCCGATGCCTGGGAAAGCCTGGCCCGCTCGGGCGCGCTGCATCTTTATGGTAAGCGCGAGGCCCGGCTGGGCCGGAAGATGGGTCATATGACGCGATTAAAGCCGTTGACGAAATGATTGCCCGCCCATAGGTTCCCGCCCCATGACAATGGCGCGCAAAACCACCACGACCAAGACGACCAAGCCTTATGGGGCTGGGCGTGGCGCGCGCGACTGAGAATTCAGCGAAAGCGAAACACCCAAGCCCCGCTCCAATCCGGACGGGGCTTTTTTTATGCTCGAAGGAGAAGACCGTGTGCGTAACAAGACTGTAGCAATCGTCGGGGCCACTGGTGCCGTGGGCCGCGAATTCATTGGCTGCATCGAAAGTCGCGGGCTGGAGCTGAAAGGGCTCAAGCTGCTGGCGTCGGCACGGTCGGCGGGCAAGATCGCTCCGTTCCGGGGCAAGGATCTCATTGTCGAGGAATTGACGGAGAATTCGTTTGGCGGCGTGGATATCGCGCTGTTCTCCGCCGGCAGCAGCATTTCCAAGCAATATGCCCCGATCGCGGTGAAGGCCGGTGCCGTGGTGGTGGACAACAGCTCCGCCTTTCGCGCCGATCCCGGCGTGCCGCTGGTGGTGCCCGAAATCAATGCCCGGCGCATCGCCGATCATAAGGGGATCATCGCCAATCCCAATTGCTCGGCGATCACCACCTTGGTGCCGCTTTGGCCGATCCATCAAGTCAATCCGGTGAAGCGGCTGATAGTGTCGACCTATCAGGCGGCCTCGGGCGGCGGCGCGGCGCTGATGGAGGAGCTGGAAGAATCCACCCGCGCCTATCTGGACGGCAGGGACTATGCGCCCAAGGTGGTGAAGTATCCCTATGCCTTCAATCTTTTCAGCCACAACACCGCCATCGACATGGCGACCGGCTATAACGACGAAGAGACCAAGGTCATCAACGAGACGAAGAAAATTCTCGAAGATGACGATATTGCCATCAACGCCACCTGTATCCGGGTGCCGGTGCTCAGGGCCCATTCGGTCTCGATCACATTTGAATGCGAGCGGCCGATCACGCCGCAAGAGGTGCGGGCGTTGCTGGCGAAAGCGCCGGGCGTAAAGCTGGTGGACGATTGGGCCAATAATTATTTCCCCATGCCCAAGGATGCGTCATGCCAAGGCGATGTGCTGGCGGGCCGTATTCGCCGCGATCTGTCGGACAAGAGCGGCAAGGCGATTTCAATGTTTGTCGCAGCGGATCAATTGTTGAAAGGTGCGGCGCTCAACGCCGTCCAGATCGCGGAGTTGCTTTAAGGATCTGCTGCCCGCTGCGCGGGCGTTCGACCGGCAAAAGCTCCACTGGAGCTTTCGCTGATCGGTCTCACGGGGAAGAAAGTCGGAGTGTTATTTCGGTTTCGCCCAGGCGGTGAAGGCGGGGAAGTTTGAAAGGGCTTGCTTCGCCTTCGCCTTGAATTTCTCGAACTGCATCACGTTTTCGATGCGGGCGTCGAGGAAAGCTTCGGTGGCGGTATCGTCTTCGCCGGTGTCGTTGAACCAATGCACCAGCACCGAGCCATATACGCCGGCCAGGATGCCGCGCTTGGTGTAGAAATTGAAATCGGTGGACGTGTCGCCTGCCGCGCGCCACATCGCATCCACCGTGCGGTACATCAGCTTGGCGCCGCGCCCGGCATGCATCGGCAGGGTCAGGCTGGCCGCCGCCCGCCGCGCCGCTTCCTTGTTGGGCGCCAGCAGCGCCAACCGGGTGAGGACCGCCAGCTTGATGCGTTCGCGTATCTTGCGCTTGGAAAGATCAATGGCCCGCAGCTTGTTTTCCATGTCCTCGTCCATCGAGGCGGAAAAGAATTCGATCAACGACAGGGCGCCTTCCGGAAACAGCCGGGCCAGGGCCGCCTTGTCCGTGCCGGCTTTTTTTCCGGCCTTGGCCAGCGCAGAGTCGGTGAAACCGTCGAAGGCAGCATCCTTTAAGACATCTTTCAGGATGGCTTGCTTCAAGACGTTGTCGGATTTCGGCTCGTCCGATTTGGGAGCGGCTTTTTTCTTTTTGGGTGCGGGTTTGTCGGTCATGTCACCCTGCCGTCGCGAAATGGCGGATTTCCGATTCGAAGATCAGCTTCGACAGATCATCCATACGGCCGGGATAGAGCCGCCCGTCCAGATGGTCTACCTCATGCTGAACGACACGGGCATGAAAACCGCGCGCGGTCCGCTCGATCAGCTGGCCGTCCGGCGCCAGGCCGCGATAGCGGATATGGGCGGGCCGTTCGACCCAGCCGCGCAGGCCCGGTACCGACAGGCAGCCTTCCCAGCCGCCTTCGGTTTCCCCATCCAGGGCGGTGATTTCGGGGTTTATGAGGACGGTGAGGGGGGCGGTATGGTCGAAGCGTTCATCTTCCGCCAGGCCGGGATCGGCGCGCTCGCCCGGCGCCTGGAACACCACCAGCCGCAGCGGCACATGCACCTGGGGGGCGGCCAGCCCGGCCCCATTGGCGTCGATCATGGTTTCGATCATGTCATTGATCAGGCGCTGGATTTCCGGGGCCTGGGGGTTGGGAACCGGGGCGGCGATCTGGTTCAGAACGGGGTGGCCCATGCGGGCGATCTTCAGGATCATGGCCCGAAATATGGGACGGCGGCGTGGGCCGGTCAAAGGCTGAAATGCGTTAATGGCCGCAGGTGGACAGGGCAAAAGCCTTCTGTTATCTACCGCGCCTTCCAAAAACGGAGCTTCGGCTTTGCAGATCATCGTCCGCGACAACAATATCGACCAGGCGCTCAAGGCGCTGAAGAAGAAGATGCAGCGTGAAGGCATCTTCCGGGAGATGAAGCTGCGCGGCGCTTATGAGAAGCCTTCCGAAAAGCGCGCCCGCGAACGCGCCGAAGCTGTCCGCCGCTACCGCAAGCTGCAGCGAAAGCGCGCCCAGCGCGAAGGGCTGATCCCCCGCTAGTTTGGTTGGAATGGAATTTAAAAAAGCCGCTCCGCCCCTGGCGGGGCGGCTTTTTTGTTGCCATGGGGTCGAATAAGCTTGCGCGGGGCAGGGCGCGCGCATGACACCGGCAGACGAATTGGCGGCATCGACGGGCATGGGGCTAGCGAAGCTCGCTTGGACAAGCCTCTGGGCCGCATCCGGCAAAATGAAATTGCTGTTTGGCGGCGTGATGGTTTTTTCCATGATCGTCGCGGCAATCTTTTCCTATGCTTCCGGCGAGCTGACGCGGAGCCGTGATCCGGTCCAAGGCATGGTTGCGCTGCTGCTGACTTTGCCTCAAATTTTTTTGCTGGCGATCATCGTGGCCCCGGCCATGATCGCGTTGCACCGGTTCATACTGCTCGACCGGGCCACGTCCTCCGCCGCTCTCATGAAAGAGTCCTATGAGCGGTCGTTCATCTTGTGGTTTCTTGGTTTCAATCTGCTGCTCATTTTTGCCGGTGCACTTGTGGGGCTAGTTGATGCGCTTTGGCCCGGAAGCGCCATCCCATCAATAGCCATCGTGCTGGCCGGCGCTGCCGGCGCAATAAGACTGGTATTGATATTTCCAGCAATCGCAACGGAAGTCCCGTCCGCGGGTTGGCGGGATCGAATCGAAGCAAGCTGGGATCAGATGCGCGGGCGTTTCTGGCTATTTGTTCGAGGCTATATTCTTATAGCTCTCCCGATCGGACTTGTTTTTGCCCCCCTCGAGGTGGCTTTGAAGTTCCTCGGCACCGCGAAATTTGACGATTCTGGTGCGACATCTCTGGGCGTAAACGTGTTAGACGCATTCGCGCAAAATGTTTTGGTGCTGCTCACCGCTGCGCTCGCTTCCTGGCTTTACGCCGGGATACGCCGCGCAAATTAGTCAGGTGCAATCCGCGCAGACCGCCACTTCCACCGTCACGTGGCTGAGATCGGGATAGCGCTGACGCAACGAAGCCTTGATCTGTTCCGCCGTGGTGGGATCGGGCGAGATCAGCGACACGATCAGCCCGTGGTGGCCCGGCCCCAGCCGCCACAGATGCAGGTCGGCGACCCGCGCGCCCAAATCATCCTCGATGGTGGATTTGATGGCGCCCGACAGTTCGGGATCGGCGTCGGCGTCCAGCAGCATCATGGCGCTGTCCTTGATCAGCCCATAGGCCCAGGAGGCGATGACAAAGGCGCCAACCAGCGCCGCCACCGGGTCCAGGAAGCCCAAGCCGAAATAATAACCGCAAGCCAGCGCCACGATGGCGAGAAGGCTGGTGGCGGCGTCGGCCAGCACATGCACATAGGCGGCGCGCATATTGTTGTCGTGCCCGCCATGATCATGCGCATGACGGGCCTGACTGTGATTGTCATGCGCGTGGTCATGGCCATGATCGTCCTTCAGGATGAAGGCGCTGACCAGATTGACGCAAAGCCCGATCGCCGCGATCAGCAGCGCGTCGCCATAGGCGACCTTGGCGGGATCGATCGGCCGGGCGATGGATTCACCCGCCACCGCGACGGCGGTAAGGCCCAGCACAATGGCGCTGGAAAAGGCCGCCAGATCGCCAAACTTGCCGGACCCGAAGCTGAAGCGGGCATTGGCGGCATGGCGCCGGGCCAGCCAATAGGCGCCCGCCGCCAGCCCCAGCGCCCCCACATGGGTCGCCATGTGAACGCCGTCGGCCAGCAGCGCCATGGAGCCGTAGAGAAAGCCTGCGCCGATCTCCACCACCATGAAAACGGCAGTGACCAGAGCCGCCAGCTTGGCGCGTGCTTCCGCTCGGTCGTGGGAGCGGCCCAGAAAGACATGGCCATGGGTCCAGACGCCGTGATTGTGCGGGCTGTGGTCGTGAGCACCGGGATGGGCGTGATCGTGAGCCATGCGCCGATTGTACCGCCCCGGGGCGCAATGCGAAAGCCGTTTGCGCATTGCTCACTTGTCATCTCTTGAAATGCGAATGCCGCCGGGCAAGGCTGCCATGTGGCTTGAAGGATTTGCAACGATGCGGGCAAGGCTCTCGGTCTGGATGCTGCCTTTTCTGTTAAGCACCCCGGCAATCGCCGCGCCGGGCGATGTCTTCAGGGAGCCTAGCCCACTGCCTTTTCACGCGCCGGATTTCTCCAAGATCAGGAACAGCGATTTCGAGCCCGCGATCGAGGAAGGCATGAAACGCCAGCGGGCCGAGGTGAATGCGATCGCTGCCGATCCCGCGCCGCCCAGCTTCGACAACACCATCGTGGCGCTGGAACGCAGCGGCCAGATGCTGACCCGGGTTTCGGATGTCTTTTTCGATCTCACCCAGGCCAATACCGACGGCATGCTGCAGAAAGTGGAGGCCAAGGAGACGCCGCGCCTGGCCGCGCATCATGACGCGATCTACATGGATCCCAAGCTCTTCGCCCGGGTGAAGGCGGTCTATGACCAGCGCGACCGGCTGCATCTGGACGGTGAAGCGCTGCAGCTGGTAAAGGTCTATTATCAGCAATTCATCCATTCCGGCGCGAAATTGTCGGACGCGGACAAGGCGAAGCTGCGCGCCATCAATACCCGCGAATCCAGCTTGGAAACACAGTTCGAACATCGGCTGCTGGCCGGCACCAAGGCTGGGGCGCTGGTGGTGGACAATGTGAAGCAGTTGGATGGGCTCAGCGCCGAAAAGATTGCTGCCGCCGCCAATGACGCCAAAGGCCGCAAGCTTGCCGGCAAATGGGTGATCCCGCTACAGAACACCACCTTGCAGCCCGATCTATTGTCGCTGAACGATCGCGCGGTCCGCGAAAAGCTCTTCAACCAGCGCTGGACCGCGACCGAGAAGGGCGACGCCAACGACACCCGCGCCACGATTTCGGAAATCGCCCAGCTCCGAGCCCGGAAGGCTGCGCTGCTGGGGTATCCCAACTATGCCGCCTACACATTGTTCGATCAGATGGCCGAGACGCCCGAAGCGGTCGAGAAATTTCTCAGCCGCATGGTGCCCGCTACCGCGGCCCAGGAAAAACGTGAAGCCACGGACGTGCAGGCGGTGATCGACAAGTCCGGCGGCCATTTCCAGCTGAAGCCTTGGGACTGGGATCATTATGCGCAGCAGGTGCGCAAGGCTCGCTACGATCTGGATGAGGATCAGCTCAAGCCTTATTTCGAGCTCGACAATGTTTTGAAGAACGGCGTCTTCTTTGCCGCCAATCGCCTTTACGGTCTCACCTTCAAGGAGCGCAAGGACATTCCGGTCTGGCAGCCGGACGTGCGCGTGTTCGACGTGATCGATGCCAACGGCAAGCCGCTGGGTCTGATGTATTTCGATTATTTCAAGCGCGACAACAAGGCGGGCGGCGCTTGGATGAGCAATCTGGTGGAGCAGTCAAATCTGCTCGGTAACCAACCGGTGATTTTCAATGTCGGCAATTTCACCAAGCCCGCGCCCGGTCAGCCGGCGCTGATCAGTTTCGATGACGTCACCACCATGTTCCATGAATTCGGCCATGCCCTTCATGGTTTCTTCGCCAACCAGGATTATCCCACCTTGTCAGGCACGGCGGTGGCGCGCGACTTTGTCGAGTTCCCGTCGCAGTTCAACGAACATTGGGCGCTGGATCCCGAAGTGCTGGCGCATTACGCGGTTCACTACCAGACCCGCCAGCCCATGCCCAAAGCGTTGGCCGACAAGATCCGCAAATCCCAGACCTTCAACCAGGGCTATGCCCTGGGCGAGCTGCTGGCGTCGGCCGAGCTCGATATGCGCTGGCATGCGCTTGCCGCGAATGCGCCGCGCCAGGATGTGGATGCGTTCGAAACCAAGGCGCTGGCCGCGATGGGGCTGGATACCACCGACGTGCCGCCGCGCTATCGCTCCAGCTATTTCCTGCATATCTGGGCCAATGGCTATTCGGCGGGCTATTACGCCTATCTGTGGACCGAGATGCTGGACGACGATATTTTCGACTGGTTCGCCCATCATGGCGGACTGACCCGGGCGAATGGTCAGCGCCTGCGCGATCTTATTCTGTCGCGGGGACATACGCTGGATTATGGGCCGATGTTTCGCGCCTTTTACGGCAAGGACCCGGATATCGGGCCCATGCTGGCGCATCGGGGATTGCCGAATTAGAGGTTTTCCGACTGAACGCGGCGAATGTTGCTGCTGCCCTTCGCTCGTGCTCAGGGCGTTCGCAACTCAAAACGGTTCACTGAACCGTTTTGCCGGCCTTCGGCCGTCGCCTGCCCCTCGCTTACGCTCAGGGCGTTCGAGGCTCGAAATGGTCCACCGGACCATTTCGTTCGCTATCGCGAACTGCCTCTCACTTATTCCACGTCGTGGCGATGTGGGTCTTGTCTTTTTGGGCTTCGCGTTCCGACACCAGGAAATCGTAATAGCCGCAGCCATTGCCGCCCGGATAGGTGCGGCAGATTTCCGGCCGCGCCTCATAGATGGTGCAGCGGCGCTTGTCGGTGTCGAAGAAGCGGCAGACGCGGCCGAAATGTTCATCCGCCTTGCGCCGCATGGCATAGGGCTGGTCGCCATCCTTTTTGGTGAATTTCTTGCGCGCGGCTTCAAAACCCAGGCCGAAATGCCTAGCCAGGCGGTCGACGTCGCGGCTGTTCAACGGGATGAGGGGATAGGAACAGCAATAACCCGGACATTTTGAACAATTATAAGCCGCCACAGTGCTCTCGAGCCGACAAGTTGCGTGAAGGGGGCAAGCGATAGCACGAAGTTTGAGCGGCCGTGCAAGGAATTTGTCGCCAATCCCGCCGGATTTTTGCCACAGGACCATGTTGGTATTGCCGGATGGCAGTCTTTCCAGACGCCGGTTTGGCGTATAGTTGCAGGGCCGGGAACCCGGTCTCATGCATGACAGCGACAGATGACCAGTAAAAAGCCGGTTTTCTTTGATGCCACGGGCCGGCGTGCGGCGCGCTTTACCGCTTTGGGGTGGGCTGCGGCGCTGCTCGGCACCGTGCTGGCAATCGGCTTTGTCACAAGCCTGATCGTGGCCAGGCCGGTGGCCACGGTCGACTTCCCCAGCCGCACCTATTCCACCGCGCCTCCCGACCTGGTGAAGAAGGCGGTCGCACCCGGATTGCTCCGCCAGGCCGTACGGCTGGCGACCGAAGCGCAGAACCGCAGACTGGAGGCAAGGCGTCTTCGGCGCCTGCGCGCCAGCCAGGCCTCGCGCGTGCTGCCGACGATCCTGCAGCCCCAAAAGGGCCGTTCGCTGTCGATCGGCTTCTATGTCAACTGGGATACGGCATCGGGCGGCGCCAGCTATGATTCCCTGAAGCGATCGCTTCCCAAACTGGATTGGGTCATCCCCAGCTGGCTGGGACTGACCGGTCCCAATCTCGACTTCAAGATCAATCTGGATCGCCGCTCGCTGAACTATATGCGGGCTCACAAGCCGGACGTTGCGATCCTGCCCACGGTGCAGAACATCACCCAGGGAAAATGGGACGGGCCGGGTCTGACCAAGCTCCTGGCCGATCCAGACCGCCGCGAAAAATTGGCGAACGATATCGTCAGCGTCTTGGCGGCAAACAAGCTGCAAGGCATCACCATCGATTTTGAGGATATTCCCAAAGCGGCGCACCCAAATCTGGAAATTTTTCTGGCGCGGCTGTCCCAGATTTTCGCGCCGCATGGCTGGATCATCGTGCAGGCAGTGCCCTTCGATGACGGCGATTGGCCATACCGGGCCTATTCGCAGATTGTCGATTACACGATGCTGATGGCCTATGACGAGCATGATGATTCCAGTCCAGCGGGCTCTATCGCCGGTCAGGGCTGGTACGAAAAAATTCTCGACCGGCGGATGCGCGAACTGCCCGCCGATTCCACCATCGTCGCGCTTGGTTCCTATGCCTATGACTGGGTGAATAATGGACACGCCAATGTGCTGGACTTCCATGATGCGATGGGCGCGGCACGCGATGCCGGCGCCACTGTCCAGTTCGACGACGCCACCAACAATCCGCATTTCGGATATCGCGAAAGCGACGGCACCAGCCACAATGTCTGGTTCCTCGACGCGGTAACGGTATTCAACCAGATTCATGCCGCCGATCATTACCAGCCTGCCGGCTATGCTTTGTGGCGGCTGGGCGCCGAGGATCCCACCGTGCTGCCCCTGATGGGACAGCGCTACAATCTTCCCGCGCCGGCGAACCTGAAATACATTGCCGCCGATACCGAGGATGTCGATCTCGACGGCACCGAAGGCGAAATTCTTCGGGTGGAAGCCAATCCGCAACCCGGATTCCGCGATCTGGAGATCGAAAAAGACACCGGCGACATCATCAACGAGAAATATCGCAGCCTGCCGACCGGGTTCGTCATCCATCGCGTCGGCCAGGCCGCCAAGAAATTGTCGCTGACATTTGACGATGGACCAGATCCGGCCTGGACGCCGGCGATTCTCGATATCCTGAGAGCCAAGCATGTCCAGGCCAGCTTCTTCGTCATCGGCGCGAACATGGAAGCGCATCCGGGGCTGGTGCAGCGCATCTTGGCCGAGGGCCATGAGGTGGGCAATCACACCTTCACCCATCCCAATCTCGCCGACACGCCGCTGGCGGCGGTGCGGCTGGAATTGAACGCCACTCAGCGTCTGTTCGAGGCATTGACCGGCCGTTCGATGCGCATGCTGCGGCCGCCTTATCTGGGCGATGCGGAGCCCAGCGACGCGGACGAGATCGTGCCGATCGTGGAGGCGCAGAAGCTGGGTTATGTCACTGTCGGCACCCATGTCGACACGCTGGACTGGCAGGAGCTGCCGGTCGACCAGATGATGAAGCTGGTCGAGAAGGAAGTGCATGATCCCAATCCGGATCTGCGCGGCAACATCATCTTGATGCACGATTCCGGCGGCGACCGCACCCAGACCATCAAGCTGCTTCCCGTCCTGATCGACCGCATGCGGGCGGAAGGCTACAGCTTCGTGCCGGTCTCGCAGCTTGGGGGGTTCACCTATGACCAGGTGATGCCCAGATTGCCGCTGACGGTAATGCTCTACGCCGATCGCATTGTCTTTCTGGCCCTCTCTTTTATCGGGCAGTTTCTTTACTACTGTTTCATCGGGGCCATCGTCCTGGGTGTGGCGCGGCTGCTGGTATTGTGCGGTCTGGCGTTGCTGAACCGTTTCCTGAAGCGCAATACGCCGGTGCCGGCGGTGGCGAATAACGGCGAGACGGTGTCGGTGCTGATCCCCGCTTACAATGAAGAAAAAGTGATTGCCCTGACGGTGGATCGCATCCTGTCCAGCGATTACCGCAATCTGGAAGTGCTGGTGATCGATGACGGCTCGGCCGACCACACAGCGGAAGTGATCCGGCATCGCTTCGCGGACGAAAAACGCGTCACCCTGATTTCCATTCCCAATGGCGGCAAGGCCAATGCTCTCAACGTCGCCTTGCGCCAGGCCACGGGCACGGTGGTGGTGGCGCTGGATGCCGACACCCAGTTCAATCCGGACACGATCTCACGGCTGGTGCGCTGGTTCGCGGATCCGCAGATCGGCGCGGTGGCGGGCAATGCCAAAGTGGGCAACCGCATCAACATGATTACGCGCTGGCAGGCGCTGGAATATATCGTGGCGCAGAATCTGGAACGCCGTGCGCTGTCGGTGCTGGACACGTTGACCGTGGTTCCGGGCGCGGTGGGCGCCTGGCGGCGCGAAGCACTGGTGGATATGGGTGGCTTTCCCGCCGACACTCTGGCGGAGGACCAGGACCTCACCATCGCCATCCAGACCAATGGCTATCGCGCGATCTTCGATCCCACCGCCATCGCCTGGACGGAAGCGCCGGCGACCTTCGGAGGACTGGGCAAGCAGCGGTTCCGCTGGTCGTTCGGCACCTTGCAATGCCTGTGGAAATATCGCTGCATCACCTTCAATCCCCAATATGGCGAACTCGGCATGGTGGCATTGCCGCAGGTCTGGTTGTTCCAGATCATCCTCACCACCTTGGCGCCGGTCGCGGATCTTTTGGTGGTGTGGCAGCTGGTCGGGCAATGGATCGCCTACAAACAGCATGGCACGGAATTCACCGACACCGATCTCAAGCTGATCGGCGTCTATTATATCGTTTTCATCGTGGTCGATCTTCTGGCGGCGATGGTGGGCTTTTTGATCGACCGCCACGAAGACTGGAAGCTGCTGCTCTGGCTGCCGCTGCAGCGGTTCGGCTATCGCCAGTTGATGTATTATGTGGTGCTGCGCTCCATCGCCACCGCGATCCGCGGACCCTTTGTCGGCTGGGGCAAGCTGGAACGGCATGGCACGGTCAAGACCGGGCCGGCGGCGCGCAACAGCGCTTGACGCGATCGCTCTAGTGAAAATCGCGGCTGGGCGGCAGCACCCGTACATTGCGGGGATGACGATGCGTGGGCGGCGTGGGAGGCAGCACGTCGCCGGATAAGAGATTCAAGTCCCGGCTGCGATCGATCAATCGTGTCGCCATCAGATGCACCACGCCTTCCGGACTTTTCTGGACCTTGCCTTCCGCCATGAGCAGGCGCGCGCCCATCACTTCCTTGCGATACTGTTTGAACATCCGCTCCCAGATCACGACATTGCAGACCCCGGTTTCGTCGGACAGGGTGACGAAGATGGCGGTGCCTTCGCCGGGACGCTGGCGCACCAGCACCACGCCGGCGCAGCGGACCGGGGCGCCGTCGGCGAGGTCGCCCACGCCTTTGCAAGACGTGATGCCTTCTTCGTCAAACCGTGAACGCAGGAATTGGGTGGGATAGCCTTTCAGCGACAGCCGGATGGTCTGATAGTCGGTGAGAACATGTTCCGACAACGCCATCGCCGGCAGGGGCGCGATGCTTTCCGCACCTTGGTCCGGCGCCGCCAGCCGCGCGAACAAAGGCAGCGGCTTGTCGTCCGGCAGGCGGCGCACCGCCCACAAGCCTTCGCGGCGGCCCAGACCGAAACCGCGAAAGGCATCGGCCTCGGCCAGGATCACCAGTGCGCGCTTTGATAGCGATGTGCGGCGCGCGAAGTCGGCGAAGTCGCGATAGCCGTACCCGCGATTGTCCATGATCGCGCCGGCTTCCGCTTCCTTGATTCCATCGACCTGGCGCAGGCCCAGGCGCAGGCATATCTCGCCTTTGCCGTCGCGCTCCAAGGTCGAATCCCAATCGCTGAAAGCGGCGTCGGGCGCCAGGATCGTCACTTGATGTTCGCGGGCGTCGCGCACGATTTCGGCAGGTGCATAAAATCCCATAGGCTGGGAATTGAGCAAGGCAGCTGCGAAGGCAACGGGGTGGAATTTTTTGATCCAGGCGGAGATGTAGACCAGCAGCGCGAAGCTGGCGGCATGGCTTTCGGGAAAGCCGTAAGAGCCGAAACCCTTGATCTGCTCAAAACAAGAAAGGACGAATTCCTCGTCATAGCCGCGCGCAATCATGCGGCTGACGAATTTCTCCCGGAAGGTTCCGATGGTGCCGAGATGGCGGAAGGTGGCCATGGCGCGGCGCAGGCCGTTGGCCTCGTCGGCGGTGAATTTTGCGGCCACGATGGCGAGCCGCATCGCCTGTTCCTGGAACAGTGGGACACCCATGGTTTTTTCCAGAACGCCGTACAGCTCATCGGGCCTGCCATGGTCAGGATGCGGCGCAGGAAATTTGATCAGCGATGGATCTTTCCGGCGCTTGAGATAGGGATGCACCATGCCGCCCTGAATCGGGCCGGGACGCACGATCGCCACTTCCACTACCAGATCGTAGAATTTGCGCGGACGCAGGCGCGGTAGCATGTTCATCTGGGCGCGGCTTTCCACCTGAAAGACGCCGATAGCATCGGCCTTGCACAGCATGTCGTAGACACGCTCGTCTTCTTTCGGGACTGTTGCCAATTCCAACGGCGTCGCGCCGCCATAGGCGTAGGAATCGATCAGCCGGAAGGCCTTGCGAATGCAGGTGAGCATGCCCAACGCCAGCACATCCACCTTCATGATGCGCAACGTGTCGAGATCGTCCTTGTCCCATTCAATGAAGCTCCGGTCTTCCATCGCTGCGGGACCAATGGGAACGATGGTATCGAGACTGTCTTCCGTCAGCACAAAGCCGCCGACATGCTGCGACAGGTGCCGGGGAAACCCTGTCAACTCTCCGGCGAAATAGACGGCGCGCGCAACGGTCGCGTTTCCAGGATCCCACCCGCCCTGCCGTACCTGATGCTCTTCTAAACCATCTCCATGATGTCCCCACACGGTATCTGCCAGTTTGCCGGTGACGTCATCGGTCAGACCGAAGACCTTACCCACTTCACGAATGGCGCTTCGGGAACGGTAGCTGATGACGGTTGCTGTCAGCGCGGCACGCCGTCGCGTATAACGCCGATAAATATGCTGGATGACTTCTTCGCGCCGCTCATGCTCGAAATCCACGTCGATGTCGGGTGGTTCGCGCCGTTCGGCGCTGAGAAAACGCTCGAACAACACTTCGAATTTATTAGGATCGATAGCGGTGACGCCCAGAAGATAACAAACCGTGGAGTTTGCCGCGGAGCCTCGCCCCTGGCAGAGGATGTCTCGGCTTTCTGCATATTTCACGATGTCATGCACGGTCAGGAAGTAATGGGCGATCTCATGTCCGGCGATGAAGCGCAATTCTTTCACAGCCTGACGTGCGACCTTGAAAGGTGTTTTTTCGGGATAGCGGCGCTTGAGACCCTTTTTGGTCAGATCCCGAAGATGTCCGTCGGCCGTCTTGCCGGGCGGCACAGGCTCGTGCGGATAATTCTGTTTGATCTGATCGAGGGAGAAGCTGATTCTGTCCGCAAACTGGATCGTTTCTGCGATCGCTGCGGGCGCGGCACGAAACAGGCGCGCCATTTCCGTGGGGAGCTTCAGATGCCGTTCCGCATTGGCCTTAAGCCGCTTCCCCGCAGCAGTCAGCGTGGTGTGTTCGCGGATACAGGTGACGACATCTTGCAATTCTCGCTGCTTGACGTTGTGGTATAGCGTATCGTTGACTGCGATCAGGCGCGTGCCCGTTTCTTGCGCGAGCTTTTGTAACGCCCTAAGGCGACGACGATCCTCGCCGTCATACAGCATCGAAGCGGCCAACCACGCCGTGCCGTCGAATTGCCTCAGTACGGCTCGCGCGTTCTCGATTTGCGTTGAAGGCATTACGATTGCGAGCAAATTTTCCCGGAACTTCATGAAGTCGGTCAGATCGAGAAAACATTCGCCTTTCGGCGCCCTCGATTTGCCAAGCGAAAGTAGTTGGCACAGCCGCCCATAAGCGGCCCGATCCCGCGGATAGGCCAGGATGTCGGGTGTGCCGTCCCGAAAGACAAGTCGCGCGCCTACCAGAAGGCGCGGCGGGGTGCCCGGCCTCAACTTCAACCCGGCTTCATAAGCTCGCACGATGCCAGCCAAGCTGTTGCGATCGGCGATCCCGATGGCGGCGTAGCCCAGGGTATTTGCCTCTTCGACAAACTGACCAGGATGCGATGCGCCGCGCAGAAAGGAATAATTGGTGGTGACGGCCAGTTCCGCATATCTCATGCAAACACACCGTGCATGTACCAGCGTGGAGCAAGGCCGTTGTGCTGATATTGCCCGTCGCGATAAAGCCAGAAGCGCAACCCTTGGTGGGTCTCGACGCGGAAATAGTCCCGACTGGGAGGTAACAGTTTTGGCGCCACGCCGAGCCTGATCCTCCGCTTTTGTTCACGGTGCGGAATCAGGCGCCGACGCAGATCTTCCTTCCACCATTCCAGCGCGATCCGTTCCGGGCCTTCGGCACGAACGACGTCGTATTTGCATTGCCGCCAATGAAAGAATTTTGGCGGTCCGTCGGGCGCCACGGGAAGCCCATCTTTAATTTCTTCCGGCTTTTCCATCATCCGCAAAGGCCGCAATGGCGGATCGTTTTCGCGGCGCTTGCGTGTCCAGTTTCCCTCGAAATCGCGATCCTGGGCGGGTATCGCCACGCTTTGCGCTTCGGGGATATGGGTGTCCTGGGGCACGAAACGCTGCATCCGATGTTCGCCGAAACGCGCAGAGAGGCGATCCGCCAGAAAGGCGATCTGCCAGCGGGCATTCTCATCGGTGTCGAAGCTGGCTTCGGCGGGATGGGTTTCCTCGGCCAGGCGCGCTTCCAGCCGGATCAGGTCGAAACCGAAACCGGGATCCAGCGGATCGGCCAAGGCCTCCAGCCGCTGATTGAGAAGCCGCAGCATCACGGCCGGATCGCGCAAGGGTGCACCGGTCCGCACCGTAATGCGCTCCACCTTGCCGTCGGCGCGAAAGAACACCGCTTCCAGAAGTCGCAAGCCCTGGCCCTGGCGTTCCAGGATCTCGCTCAAGGCGGTGGCGAGTGCGTGAAGGCTTTTGGCGATCACCTCCTGTGTGACCACCGGCTCGGCAAAGCGTTGCGCGGCACTGAGATCGGGCAGGGGCCGCCGTGGCGTCAACGGTTTTTCCTCCGCACCCAGCATCACATGCAGGCGGGTGAGGAAATCGGCGCCCAGCCGCGCGGCCAGCTCGGCGCGGCCACGGTCCGCGACCTGGGCAAAGGTTTTGAGGCCGGCGCGTTTCAGCGCCCGCAATTTTTCCTCTCCGCAATCCAGCGCCGCGATGGGAAGCGGCGCCAAACTCATCGCTTCTGCGCCGGGCAGTGCGATGGTGCCGTTGGCGTAGCGGGCCAGCGCCCGCGCCGCCAGCGAGGTGCCCGCGATGGCGGCCTGCACGGCAAAGCCCTGGGCCGCGATCTTCTCGCGCACATGGTTGAGCATCGCCACTTCGCCGCCAAACAGATGCGCGACGCCGGTAATGTCCAGCAGCAGGCCATCGGGCGGGTCGCCCGCCACCAACGGCGTGAAGCGGTCGCACCAGTCGGCGATGGTTTCCAACAATTCCAGATCCGCTTTTTCATCAGCGGGCACGACCGCAAGCCCTTCGATCATGGCGCGGGCATTGGCGAGCGGTTGGCCGGGATGCAGACCCAGCCGTTGGGCGCTCCGGTTCAGGGCATGAACATAAAGCGCGTTGCTGGCGCGGCCGGCGATGACCAGCGGCGCTTCCTTGACGTCTGTCTTAGGCGCGGCCGCGTTTGGTTCATGCGCGCCTTTGGCGCGACGCGTCAGCCGGTCGGTCGGCAGGCGCGGCAACCACAGCGCCAGAATGCGCCGCCGCCTCGTGAAAGATTCCATTTTCGCTGTCCCATTCCAGAATGAAGTCGCTGAGCGCGCCCAGGCGATGACGGGTCAGTTGCGCGCCAAAGCGCGGCGCACCCCAATCGTCATTCTGCGGATGCGAGGACCGGCTGTGCACCTGCCAGCGCGTGGCGGCGGCGCTGGGCTGAGGCATCGCCCCTTCGCGCAGCAAAAATAAAGTGACGCCGCTTTCCTCCGCCAGCAGCGCCAGCCTGCGGCTTGCCACCAGGTCGAGGCAGCGGGGGGCGCCGGAAAGCTCCAGCACCACCGCCCCCACATGGGGACAGGCCAATATGTCGGCGGTGGCACACAGGGCGTCGCCGGCATCGGGCGCGCGGAGCAGGAAAAGATTTCGGGGATCACCGCCCAATTCCAGCAGACCTGTGGCCGACAGGGTGCCATATTCCAGTGCCTCATAATCCGGTCGGATCCAGAAGAGCGGTTTGTTCCCGGCGGCCAGGATGGCGAGGCAGGCGGCGAACCCGCTTGCGCCCCAATCGCTTGCGAAGACTTCATGCAAGGCGCCGCGCCTGAGCCCTCCGCCCAGCACCGCGTCGGCTGCCGGAAATCCCAGCGAGATTGCCGGCCGGTCGGGGGGCAGGCTGTAGCGCGCGAGGAAATGGCGCAAATCTGCCAGTTTTTCACTTTTGTTCATGTTATGTTCCAGACTATCCTTGCCTCGCCGGGAGTCAAGTGCGGCAATTGGATCGCGGCCGCCATGTCGCGCTGCAGCTAGTCCCTGTGGCGCAGGTGTGCAAAAAGCAATGGAGCGCCTGTTTTTTCCTTGTCTTGGAAGCGGCAGGCCGCTTGGGTGCAGCGAAATATGGAAATGTCTGGCGATGAGTTTGCCGCCAAAACAAGGTCTTTACGATCCGCGGCATGAGCATGACTCGTGCGGCGTGGGCTTTGTCGCCAATATCAAAGGCCAGAAATCCCACGGCATCATCGGCCAGGGCCTCCAGCTTCTCATCAATCTCGACCATCGCGGTGCGGTAGGGGCCGACCCCTTGGTCGGCGACGGCGCCGGCATTCTGATTCAGATTCCCGACGCGCTGCTCCGCGAATGGGCCAAAGCCACCGGCGTCAAGCTGCCGGAGCCGGGCCAGTATGCGGTGGCGATGTGCTTTTTGCCGCGCGAGGCCAAGGCGCGCGAAATCGTCACCAAGCAATTCGAGCATTTCATCAAGGTCGAAGGTCAGGTGCTGCTCGGCTGGCGCGATGTGCCGACCGATCCGGCGGGTTTGGGCAAGACCGTGCTCGACCAGATGCCGCTGATCCGCCAGGCCATCATCGCGATGGGACCGCATACCAAAAGCCAGGACGCGCTGGAGAGAAAGCTGCTCGCCATTCGCAAGCAGACGCAAAATCCGCTGGCCGATCTGGCGAAGAAGCACAAGCAGCCTGCCATCACGCAATTGTACATGCCCAGCTTCTCCACCCGCACGGTGGTCTATAAGGGGCTGCTGCTGGCGCATGATGTGGGCCGTTTCTATCGCGACCTCACCAATCCCTTGACCACTTCGGCGGTCGCGCTGGTGCATCAGCGTTTCTCCACCAACACCTTCCCAAGCTGGAAGCTGGCGCACCCCTTCCGCTTCATCGCCCATAATGGCGAGATCAATACCGTGCGCGGCAACGTCAACTGGATCAATGCGCGCCGCCGCACCATGGAATCCGAACTGCTGGGACCCGATCTAGACAAGATGTGGCCGCTGATTCCGCACGGCCAGTCCGACACCGCGTCGTTGGACAATGCGCTGGAGCTGCTGGTGGCAGGCGGTTATCCGCTGGCGCATGCGGTGATGATGCTGATCCCCGAAGCCTGGGCCGGCAACAAGCTGATGGATGCCAAGCGCCGCGCCTTCTACGAATATCACGCCGCGCTGATGGAGCCGTGGGACGGCCCCGCCGCCATTGCCTTCACCGACGGTCGCCAGATCGGCGCCACGCTCGATCGCAACGGCCTGCGCCCGGCGCGTTACATCGTGACGGACGACGATCTGGTCATTCTGGCTTCGGAATCCGGCGTGCTTCCTATTCCGGAAGAGAAAATCAAGCGCAAATGGCGGCTGCAGCCCGGCAAGATGCTGCTGATCGACCTGGAAGAAGGCCGCATCGTCGAAGACGAAGAGATCAAGGCCAAGCTCGCCAATGCCGAGCCGTACGAAGATTGGCTGCGCGCCGCCCAGTACAAGCTGGAAGAACTTCCCGAAGTGCCGGAAGATCTTCGCAGCAAGGCGAACGATCCGGCGCCGCTGCTCGATAAGCAGCAGGCCTTCGGCTACAGCCAGGAAGATCTGCAATTCTTCCTGGAACCGATGGCGGCGTTGGGCGACGACCCAATCGGCTCGATGGGCGCGGACACGCCGATCGCGGTGCTCTCCAAGAAGCCCAAGCTGCTCTACAATTATTTCAAGCAGAATTTCGCCCAGGTCACCAATCCGCCGATCGATCCGATCCGCGAGGAATTGGTGATGAGCCTGGTTTCGATGATCGGACCGCGCCCCAATCTGCTGGGCCGCGAAGCGGGCGCGCATAAGCGCCTGGAAGTGACCCAGCCGGTCCTGACCAATGGCGATGTCGAGAAGATCCGCGCCATTTCCGAATTGGTGGATGGCGCCTTCCGCACCGCCACCATCGACTGCACCTGGCCCGCCAGCGAAGGCGCGGAAGGCCTGTCCAATGCCGTCACCCGCATCTGCTACAACGCCACCGACGCGGTTTTGGCCGACAATAATATCCTTATTCTGTCGGACCGCGCGGTCTCACCCGACCGCGTGCCGGTGCCCGCCGCGTTGGCCACCGCCGCCGTGCATCATCATCTGATCCGCCAGGGTCTGCGGATGCAGACCGGCCTGGTGGTGGAAACCGGCGAAGCCCGCGAAGTGCATCATTTCTGCGTGCTGGCGGGTTACGGCGCCGAAGCCATCAATCCCTATCTCGCCTTCGAGACCTTGGAGCAGATCCGCACCCGCGCCAATATTTCGCTCAAGCCTTATGAGGTTCAGAAGAACTACATCAAGGCGGTGGGCAAGGGCGTGCTGAAGGTGATGTCCAAGATGGGCATCTCCACTTATCAATCCTATTGCGGCGCGCAGATCTTCGACGCGGTGGGGTTGGCGAGCGACTTCATCGAGAAATATTTCACCGGCACCGCCTCCACCATCGAAGGCATTGGCCTGAAGGAAATCGCCGAGGAAAGCGTGCGGCGCCATCGCGACGCCTATGGCGACAATCCGATCTACCGCAATGCGCTGGATGTGGGCGGCGATTACGCCTTCCGCCTGCGCGGCGAAGACCATGCCTGGACCCCGGAAAGCGTGTCGCGGCTCCAGCATGCGGTGCGCGGCAACAATCCGGCCGAGTACCAACTCTTCGCGCAGGAGATCAACGACCAGAATGAACGCCTGCTCACCTTGCGCGGGTTGATGGCGTTCAAGAGCGATGGCCAGAGCGTACCGCTCGACCAGGTCGAGGCTGCGTCAGATATCGTCAAGCGCTTCTCCACCGGCGCGATGAGCTTCGG
This sequence comes from uncultured Alphaproteobacteria bacterium, assembly GCA_903897605.1. Classification (GTDB taxonomy): domain Bacteria; phylum Pseudomonadota; class Alphaproteobacteria; order Micropepsales; family Micropepsaceae; genus Rhizomicrobium. Next base: position 15,684 of record CAIUCH010000059.1, on the reverse strand, counting down.
CTCGATCAGCCGTGAGGCGCACACCACGCTGGCCATTGCCATGAACCGCATCGGCGGCCGCTCCAACACCGGCGAAGGCGGCGAGGAGCCGGATCGCTTCGTGCCCATGGCGAATGGCGATTCGATGCGCTCCAAGATCAAGCAAGTCGCATCAGGCCGCTTCGGCGTCACCACCGAATATCTGGTCAATTCCGACGACATCCAGATCAAGATGGCCCAGGGCGCCAAGCCCGGCGAAGGCGGCCAGCTGCCCGGCCACAAGGTCGACAAGGCCATCGCCAAAGTCCGCCATTCGACGCCGGGTGTTGGCCTGATCTCGCCGCCGCCGCATCACGATATCTATTCGATCGAAGATCTGGCCCAGCTGATCCGCGACCTGAAGAGCGTCAATTCCAAGGCGCGCATTTCGGTCAAGCTGGTATCGGAAGTGGGCGTCGGCACGGTGGCGGCGGGTGTCGCCAAATGCCGCGCCGATCATGTGACGATTTCGGGTTTTGAAGGCGGCACCGGCGCCTCGCCGCTGACCTCGCTAACCCATGCCGGCTCGCCCTGGGAAATCGGCCTGGCCGAAACCCAGCAGACCTTGGTGCTGAACGGCTTGCGTGGACGCATCGCGGTGCAGGCCGATGGCGGCCTGCGCACCGGGCGCGATGTCGCGGTGGCCGCGTTGCTGGGTGCCGACGAATTCGGTTTCGCCACCGCGCCCCTGATCGCATCGGGCTGCATCATGATGCGCAAATGCCATCTCAACACCTGTCCGGTAGGCGTGGCGACGCAAGACCCGGTCCTGCGCAAGCGCTTCACCGGCCAGCCCGAACATGTGATCAATTATTTCTTCTTCGTGGCCGAAGAGCTGCGCGAGATTATGGCGAATTTGGGTTTCCGCGCCTTGTCCGAGATGATCGGCCGGGTGGACCGGCTTGATACCAAGAAAGCCATCGCCCATTGGAAAGCCAAGGGCATCGATCTCTCCCGCGTCCTGTATCAGCCGCAGCGCAAACCCGGCGTCGCCATTCATCAATGCGAGTTGCAGAACCATGGACTGGAATCGGCGCTGGATCATGACCTGATCGCCGCCTCCTTGCCGTCAATCGAACATGGCCAGCCGGTGCGGCTGGAACGCACCGTCCGCAATGTCGACCGTACCGTGGGTGCGATGCTGTCGGGCGAAGTGGCGCGGCGTCATGGCCATGCCGGACTGCCGGAAGAAACGATTTCTATCCGTTTCACCGGCACCGCCGGCCAATCCTTCGGCGCCTTCCTGGCGCGCGGCGTTGCGCTCGAGCTGATAGGCGATTCCAACGATTATGTCGGCAAGGGTCTGTCGGGCGGGCGCATCGTGGTGCGCCAACCCCGCAATATCCGCCGCGATCCCACCGTCAATATCGTGGTCGGCAATACGGTGCTGTATGGCGCCATCGCCGGCGAGGCCTATTTCGAAGGCGTGGCGGGTGAGCGGTTCGCGGTGCGCAATTCGGGCGCCGTGGCGGTGGTCGAGGGCACCGGCGATCATGGCTGCGAATACATGACCGGCGGCGTGGTCGCGGTCTTGGGCAAGACAGGGCGCAATTTCGCCGCCGGCATGTCGGGCGGCATCGCCTATGTCTATGACCCGGACGGCCAGTTCGAGAAGCTTTGCAATCCGTCGATGGTGAAGCTGGAGAAGTTGGCGCCGATGAGCGGCGCGGAAGATCCCGGGATGCCGCGCCAGCGCTCCATCAGCGTCTCGGATGCCGGCATGGGCGATCTGCTGCGCTTCGATGCCGAGCGGCTCAAGATCCTGGTCGAGCGCCATCTGCTCCATACCGGAAGCGCGCGGGCGAAATTGCTGCTCGACAATTGGGAACAGTCGGTCGCGCGTTTCGTCAAAGTGATGCCGACCGATTACGCCAAGGCGCTGGCGGACATGAAAACCGAACGCACCAAAGCCGTGGCGGCTGAGTAGCCGCCCTCAAGTAGCGAAGCGGTAGGGCAAGAGAAGTTATGGGAAAAGTCACCGGCTTTCTGGAAATCGAGCGTCAGGACCGCGGCTATGAGGCGCCGGAAACGCGCGTCCATAACTACAAGGAATTTGTCCATCCGCTGCCTTATGCCGATGTCGGCAAACAGGCGGCGCGCTGCATGGATTGCGGCATTCCATTCTGCCACCAGGGCTGTCCGGTCAACAATCTGATTCCCGATTGGAACAATCTGGTCTATCGCGACCAATGGCACAGCGCGTCGGACACGCTGCACTCCACCAACAATTTTCCCGAATTCACCGGCCGCGTCTGCCCGGCGCCATGCGAGGCATCCTGCACCCTCAACATCCAGGACAATCCGGTCACCATCAAGACGATCGAATGCCAGATCGTGGATCGCGGCTGGGAAGAAGGCTGGATCCGTCCGCAGATCGCCGCCAGGAAGACCGGCAAGACCGTGGCAGTGGTGGGTTCGGGCCCGGCGGGCCTGGCGGCCGCCCAGCAACTGGCGCGCGCCGGTCATTCCGTGACCTTGTTCGAAAAGGCCGACCGCATCGGCGGATTGCTGCGTTACGGCATTCCCGACTTCAAGATGGAAAAGCATCTGATCGACCGCCGCATCCGCCAGATGGAAGCCGAAGGCGTGGCCTTCCGCACGGGAGTCGAAGTCGGCGTAAACATTTCGATGGCGATGCTGCTCACCGATTACGACGCGGTAGTGCTGTCCGGCGGCGCCGAAGCGCCACGCGACCTGCCGGTTCAGGGACGCGAGATTGACGGCATTCATTTTGCGATGGATTTCCTCACCCAGCAGAACAAACGGGTTGCGGGTGACGGCGAAGACAAGGCCGCGCCCAAAGGTACGCTGACCGCTAAAGGCAAACATGTGGTGGTGATCGGCGGCGGCGATACTGGTTCAGATTGCATCGGCACCTCAAACCGGCAGGGCGCGCTTTCGGTGACCCAGCTGGAAATCCTGACCAAACCGCCGGTGAAGGAAAACAAGCCGCTGGTGTGGCCCGATTGGCCGCTCAAGCTGCGCACCTCTTCGTCGCAGGAAGAGGGCGTGGCGCGCGACTGGTCGGTGCAGACCAGGCGCGCCATCGTCGAAGACGGCAAGCTCGCCGGCTTGGAATGCGTCCGGGTCGAATGGAAGCTGGGCGATGGCGGCAAGATGAATTTGGTCGAAGTCGCGGGCAGTGAATTCGTCCTGAAAGCCGAATTGGTGCTGCTGGCGATGGGATTTCTGGGTCCGCGCAAGCAAGGTCTGCTGGAACAGGCAGGTGTGGCGCTGGATGTGCGCGGCAACGTCAAGGCCGACACCAAAAGCTACAAGACCAGCGCCGCCAAGATTTTTTCCTGCGGCGACATGCGCCGGGGTCAATCCTTGGTGGTGTGGGCGATCCGCGAAGGCCGGCAATGCGCGCGGGGCGTGGATGAGTTTCTGATGGGTTCGTCGGAACTGCCGCGTTAGTTTCCCCCTCCGCCTTCGCTGGCCCGAGGGCCAGCTACGGCACCTCCCCCGCCAGCACGCTTCGCGTGCGCAGGGGAGGCGGGTCCGTGAATCCTTCAGACTTATCTGGTGAGAATCAATCCCAGCGGCGACACTTTCGCCGCGTTGAGGATATCGACCGACTTGGTCATGCCGGGCGTGGCGAGTCCGGTCTTGCGCGACACCAGCAAAGTGGTATCGCACAGCCGCGCCAGCAGCCAGGTTTCCGGCGCGGCGGCGCGGGCGCAGTCCAGAATCACCATGTCGCAATTGTCGCGCAGCAGCCGGATCAGCTTTTTCATCTGCTGGGAAGCGAACATGGTGGCCATGTTGGGCGGCTGGCGCCGCATCGTCAGCACAAAGGCGTTGCTGCGCGGATCGCGCGCCAGCACTTTGTTCAAGGGAATGAGGCCCGACAGCACGTCATAAATGCCGCCGGTCGAGGCGACATGCATGGCGCGGTTGGCGACCTGGGACGGATCGCAATCCAGCAGCACGACTTTCTTGCCCATGCTGGCGGCGGCGCGCGCCAGCGAGATGCCGATGGCGCTCTTGCCCTCGTCGGATGCGGCGCTGGTCATCGCCACCACCGCCGCGCCGCTATGGGATTGAAGCCGCCGCACCAGCGCCGCCATGCGATAGGCATAGGGACTGGACGGATGATCCATCATCGCATCGCCGGCATTCAGGGAAATGGCATCGAGAATGTCCGCCACCACCGGTGGGCGCACCGGCGCGGGCTGCGTCTTCCGCGGCGGTGGGAAAATCGAAGCGGGTTTGGCGCGGGCCGATTGGGCTGGAAGCGGGGCCCGAGCCGGCGCCGCAAGGGTGGTCATGGGTTGCGTCGGAAGGAATGGACCGAAGCGCTCGCCGAGCAGCGCCACCAGGATACCGAGCAGCAATCCCAGGGGAACCGAAGCCAGCACGATCAAGGATCGCCTGGGCGAAGACGGCGATGTCGGCGGCGAAGCGGTGGAGATCACCCTGCTGTCCGCCACCGCGCTATCCTGGTCCTGGGTCTGACGCAGGCGGCCGACAAAGGCTTCATATTGCGTCCGGGTCGAGGCGGCATTGGCTTGCAATGCGTCCAGTTGCACCCGTGCCATGTTCTGGGCGGTCTGCTGATAGACCACGCCCTTCAGGCTTGCTTCCAGTGAACCGACATGCGCCCGCGCCACGCCGACATCGCTGGCCATGGAACCGGCGAGCCGGCTCACTTCCTGGGCGATCTTCTGATCGAGATCGCTCTTCTCCGCTTCCAGCGCCTTCATCTTGGGATGGAGCGGGCCGTATTGGGTGGAAAACTCGCCTTCCTGGCGGATCAGTTCCGCCTGTTGGGTGCGAAGCTGCACGATCAACGGCGAGGAGATCACCTGGGCCACGTCCGCGCCATTGCCGGTGCGCATCAGCGCCTGGACGCGATCATTCTGCGCCTGTTTCTCCGCCAGGTCGGAGCGTGCCTGCACGATCTGGGCGTTGATGGCTCCCATCTGCTGGTCCACCAAGGACGAACCCGGCGCGGAATCGTTCAGGCCATGCACCGCCTTGTAGGCGGCGATGGAAGATTGCTGTTCCTGCAGCTGTTCGCTGAGATCGCGGATGCGCTGGTTGAGCCAGGCGGTGGCGCCGCTGCCGGCATTGCGTTTGGCCGCGACCTGATCGGCGATATAAGTGTTCACGATGATGTTGGCGATGCGGGCGGCCTTGGCGGCATCGCGCGATGTCGCGGTCACCGTGATGGCGGTGGAAAGCCCATTGGCGCCGGCACCGACATGCTTTTGAAAATTGTCCAGGACGCGGTCGCGCAGGCGCTGGGCGCCATTTTCGGTATCGTCGCCGAGCCAGTTTCGGGGATTGAAGGTCGCGGTTAGGTCGGCGATCAATTGTCCGGCGCCCGGCCGCGCCAATGCGGGATTGAATTCCGGGTCATCCTCAAGCCGCAGCTTGGCGACCACGCGCGATGCCAGGTCGCGCGAAGTGAGAAGTTGAATCTGGTTTTGCAGCGAAGCCGGATCGCTGTCGATCTGCGCCAGCACGGCCGAGGCGTCGGTGACATTGTTCTTGCGGGGATCGAGCATCACCACCGCCGAACTGCCATAGACGGTGGGCAAGAGCAGCGCGATCAGGATGGCGGCCAGCACGGTGCCGGCAGCGATGCGTAGTATCAGCCCCTGCCGCGCCTGAAGCAGGCGGACAAAATCCTCGACCTGGAATGCCGGCGTCTCCGGGGCATAACCTGTCATGGGCCGGTAATAGGTCATGAACCTTAAAAGCCTTCCCCGCGCGGATTTTGCGGGAAAGGCGCCAAGCCCCCCACAAATCAGGAGAAATTTAAGGCTCGCTGCCTGACGAATGGTTAACGGCAAGCTTTTCTTAACGGCCTGGGCGAGGCCGGGCATCCCGGAAGGCCTGGGCCAGGGCGGCCCGGAGCGGTTTGGCGGCCAAGGCCCTGTCAAACGGCAGGCGGCGGTCCTGCCACCCCGACAATTTCCGCCGCCAGGATTGGGGCGGATCAAGATAGCGGTCGGTCAGGCCCCAGGTCAGCACCGCCCGGATGGCGGAACTGTCCAGCACCACATCCAGGAACCGGCGGGCTTCGTCCGCCACGGCCCGGTCGCGCAAGGCCATGTCACCGGGGCCGCCTTGGTCATCCACGTCAAGTTCGGTTACCAGGATAGCGAGCCCCCGCGCCGCGATTTGCGCCAGGAAAGCCCGAAGCTTTTGCTGATCCACCTTTGGACCGAAGGCGGCGAGATGTCCCTGCAGTCCCAAGGCCTGCACCGGCACGCCCCGCTTCAGCAGGCCATCCAGCAATTCCAGCGTGTGCTTGCGGAAGCGGTCATTGGCCGGCGCGCCCTGCTCGCAGCCAAAATCATTATAGGTCAGCAGCGCGGCGGGATCGGCCTCATGCGCGGCCCGAAAGGCCAGATCGAGATAGGCCGGTCCGAACGCATCCCGCCAGAAACAGGGCCGCCAGCCTGTGGCCCCTTCGTCGGGCGGCACCAGCGCTTCATTGACCACGTCATAAGAATGCATCCGGCCGCGATAGCGCCGCACCAGCTGCGAAACATAGTCCGTCAGCAATCGCGGATCGCGGCGGGTGCGGACCGCATCTTCCAACCAGGACGGATTGGCGTAATGCCAGACCAGTGGATGACCGCGCATCCGCATGTCATGGCTGCGGGAGAAATTCATCAGCGCATCGCAAGCGGAGAAATCATAGTCACCCGGCCTGGGCTCGGTCACATCGCGCTTCATTTCATATTCGGGAGCCACAATGGCCGCTTCGCGTGCCAACAGGCTGCTGAAATCCGCATCCCGGAGTTCATAGGTGGCGGCCGCGCTGCCGAAGATGATGCCTTTGGCGGCGGCCAGCGCGCGCAAGGATTGATCGTCTGCATAAGCAGGCACCGTCAGCGCCGCCGCGCCCGAAATCAGCGCCGCGCGGCGGGTGATCATGCGGCCTTGAAAGGATTGGCCGGGTGGTTTGGCTCTCCGGTTTCCCGGCGTTTCATGTGCAGCCAACCGATCACCATGTCCGCCAGGGCACGGTAATTCTTCGCGTTCATGAAAATCTGCAGAAAAATGATCACGCTCAAGCGTGGGCGATAGCAGCCATGCAAAACCGCCGTCAGATAGAGACGCAAGGCATCCAGCTTGCGGCCATTGTGCGCCAGCAGCTTTGCGTAAGGCCAGCCGCGGCCACCGTGCCAGGCATGGGCGGTGAGATGCGGACGCATTTGCGACAGCCAGGCCTCAAATTCTTCCGCCCGGTTGCGCGCCGAGGCGCGGCCCGAATCGTCATGATCGTTCCAGACGGCGCCGGGCTGCTCCAACATCCGGAATTTGCAGCCTTCCAGCGCCAACCGAATGGCGAAGTCGACATCTTCGGCGGCGCGCAATTTCGGATGATAGCGGACACGCTGCGCCATCTCGCGTTCGACCACGGTGGTGATGGTGGGCACGAAGCCGCGCTCGCACAGGACATATTCGCCCATGTCTTCCTCGGCGCCGATGGCGCGCGGCGGCTTCGCAAACACGCGGCCATCGCCGCGATCGACCAGGACGCGGGCATAACCGACCACGCCATGGGTGCCGTCCAGCAATGCCTTCATGCTTTCCAGATGATGGGGCAAAAACCTGTCATCGGAATCCAGCGGCGCGATGAAGCGGCCTTGCGCGGCATTGATGCCGGTGTTGCGGGCGGTGCCGCCGCCCTGATTTTCCTGGCGTATGAACCGGATGCGGGAATCGTGGAATGTCTCGATCACGGCGCGCGGATTGTCGATGGAGCCGTCATCGACCACCACGATCTCGAAATCCTGGCAGGTCTGGGCCAGCACCGAGCCGAGCGCCGCTCCCAATAGGGAAGCACGGTTGTAAACCGGCACGATCACGGAAAAGAAAGGCGTCGCCATGGCCCGCGATTCTAGGGTCGCAGGGTTAAGGAATCATCGCGGCTCCGAAGGCTTGCCAGCATCACCAGAAAGGCGAACCAGACGCTGTTGTCGCTTTCCAGGAAATCTGTCTCCAGGAAATTGTGCAGCAGCACAAAGACGAAAAGCGCAAAGAGCAGCGCCCGGAAGTCCGCGCGGGTAGGATCGAGCCGCCAGAAGCGCAAGAGCGGATCGGCCACCATGGCCAGCAAAGCCAGCGCCAGGCCGATGCCGCCGGTGGTGATCAGGACCTGCAGATAGCCATTGTGGCTGTCGGCGATGGCCTCTACCCAATCGGCGCGGGCATAATTGTGCAGCGGCGACAAGGCGCCGGTATGGGCGATGGTGCCAAAACCCGCGCCCAGCAGGGGGTGATCGCGCATATAGGCCCATATCGCCTGCCAGATTTCGGCACGGCCAGTCAGCCCGGCGGGATCGCTGAGAAGCTGGCCAATCGCGTCCCAATTGAAGATCGCTATGATGGCAGCCAGCACCAGGACCAGGATCGCGCCACACAGAAAGATCGCGCGGCTGAGATTGTCGCGCCAGGAAATCCGGTACAGCACGCCCGCCAGCGGCGCCACCGGGAACAGCGCCAGCGAGGTCTTGGACCGGGTCATGACCAGAAAGCCGGTTGCCGCGGCCGCGACCAGCCAGCCGATCCAGTTGCTCCGGCCGTTGCGACTGAACAGGAACAGCAGCGCCGTCATCACGCAGACCGCGCCCGCTGTATTCTTTTGGGCATAGAGTCCGCGCCAATCGCCGATCAGGCTGGAATCAATTTCGCCCGGCAGATGAACAGCCGTCGGGATCAGGGGAATGGAAAGCCAATTGACGGCCAGAATGATCGCCAGACTCACCCGCCACAGAAAAAAGGTGCGTGAAGATCCGATCACATCGACGCCGAGCATGGTCGAAATCACCAGAATGGCGGCCAGCGCCGCGCGCCTGAGGGTCACGTCAGGTACGGCGGACCAGGCGATGGAAAAAAAGCACCAGGTCAGCATCGCGGCCATCGTCCACGGTATGACGCGCAGGGCGCTGCCGCCGCGTTGAAGCGCCGCCGCCAAGAGTATCGGGAAGAAAATCGAGAGATAAAGAATCTGCCGCAAACTGTCGCCCGGCGCCTCCGCCGAAACCGGCAAGACCGGTGGCGCGAATGGCGTCATCCCCACGAACATCATCAGCAGAAGGGCGACAAAGGCGATCTCGGCGATCACACTGCGCGAAGCATCACGCGGTGGTGCATAGCCTAGGGCAAAACTCTCATTCGCCATGGACCACGGCATACTCGTTGTATTGCGCGCCCGCCATTGCCGTCAGCTTGCCGATCGCCCGGCAGATTTTGGCAAGCGGCGCGCGCCGATGATTCGCGCTGAAGCCAAGGATGAGCGCCAGCGGCAGCGACAACAAGAGCGCCCCCAGGATTTTCAAACTTTCGCGGGCAATCAATGCGGGACCGGGGCGATGCTTGAGCAGCACCCGCATGTCGGAATTGCCGTTGGAATAGGCCCGTTTCATGATCCAGCCGAGATCATGCCTAAGTGGCGCCACGCCGCCAAATGCCCGGGCCTCGTCCGCCCAGCCGAAGCGATAACCGGCCCGCTTGAGGCGCAGGAAGAAATCCAGATCTTCCCCGCCGGTCAGCGCGAAGGCGGTATCGAACCAGGGGGCCGCCATGTCCTGCAGCACCCGCCGGCAGATCAAAAGATTGCCCGCGCCTTGCAGCATGTCCGCCGCGCCGGTGGGATGGCGAATGTCCGGTACGGGTTTGGGTCCGGTCTCCTCATGGATGAACAGGATCGAGCCCTGCAGCACATCCGCGCCGGTCGTCCGCTGGGCGTCGAGAAATGCCGAAATCCAATCCGCATCGGGCCATTCATCGTCGTCAATCATGGCGATGAATTGCGCATCGGTCTTGAGCGCTTCCGCCACCAGCCGGTTGCGCGCCTGGGCAATGCCGCGGTCGCGTTCCATCACCGCGCGCAAGGGCCAGCGATAGAGCGGCGTCAGTCGGCCGCATAGATTGAAGCCCTGATGCTGCTGGGCATCATTGTCGGCGACCAGGACGGTGATCTCGGCATCGGTTCGAAGGCCGGCGATGGCATCCAGCAACCGGGCCAAGCTCCGGGGCCTCTTGTAGGTGGGGATGGCGATGACGACGCGCTCAGCCATGACGCATCTTCCAGTCTGACATCATCCGGTTCAGCATAAGCAGAATGACGATTTCGCCGGTGAGAACGCCGAACAAGGACGCGATCGGACCCCATGTCAGCAGAAGCAAGAGCGTGAGGATGATCGAAATCGCGCTGCTATAAACGCCGATCCAAACCAGTCCTTTGAATTCCCCGGCCGCTTGCATGAAGGTAGCCGGCGGGGTGCGGAAGCTGCGGACCAGCATGATCGCGGCGGTGATGGCGGTGACCAGCACGACATCGTGGAGGGCGTAATTCCTCTTCAGCAGCAGATGCGGCGCCCAGGTCAAGATTGCCGCCGCCAGCATTGCCGTGACCAGCCACACCGCCACCAGCGCCCAACGAAAATCGCGCAACATGCGCGTAGGTTTGACGCGGTCCCTGGCGGCGATGGCGCGGGTCATGCCGGGCCGCTCCAGATCGGGCAGGGCGCTTTGCACCAGCGAGGCGGGACGCATCAGAATCTGCCCCACCGCCAGAAGCGCGAAAGGCCCCGGGCCGGAGATGAAGGTCACCAGATAGGCATGCGCATTGACCGTGAATTCGGTCAGGATCACGCCCAGCAGAGACCAGCGGGTGAGATCGCGGAAGATGCCGCGATAGTCGCGGATACGGCCGCGTGAGATGGCCGCGACCTGGTCGCGGAAAAATCCGGCGCCGAACGGCAGCAGGCTGAGAGACGCGGCGGCCAGCAACAGCGCCGCGCCCGGAATGAATCGCAGATGATGGCTTGCCGCCAGCAGGCCCAGGCCAATGATAAGCGTGGCAGCGTAAACAAGATCGGACGCAATGGCGGCGCTGGTGCGGCCCTTGATGAAGGCAAAGCAGCGCGCGAACCAGCGCGCCGAAAAGATTGTGCCGTACCCGGCCAACAGCAGTGCAGGCACTGCCGGCGCATGGGCAAGGGCGAGGAGGCCAAACACGACGATCCCCGCCAGGGCCGTCAACAACAGATTCATCTTCAGGCAGGCCGCCTCGATGCGCGCCCGCGTCTCGGCCGGTTCCGCCAGCGCGCTATTGACCGGAAGCGCCAGAAGAGCGGCGATGATGCTCATGCAGAATGGCACGATCACCAGCACAAACGAGAATAGTCCGAATTCGGACAAGGGCAGGCTGCGCACGAACAGCAGCGATGTGAGAAAATGCGCGCCGGAGGTGGCGACCGGCCCAAGGGTGGAAAAGCCGTAACGCCAGGCGGCGGCAAGCCCGCCCGGTGCGCGCGGCGAAATCGCAAGCGCCGGGGTCAGGGACTGCGCCATGCCGGATCCTTCACGCCGCGTTGCGAACCGGCACCATCAGGGCCGGCGCCGACGCCTGCGGAGCAATCGCGGTGGTGCGCGTCAGAAGCAGAAAGAAGGCAAGCGGATTGGTCGCCGCATAGCGCCAGAACAGCCTTTTGGGTTCGCGCCACAGCCGATGCAGCCATTCCAGGCCCACCTTCTGCATCCAGCGCGGCGCGCGGGGATGATCGCCGGTGATGAAGTTGAAGCAGCCGCCGCAGGTCACCAGCCAACCCGCATTCAAGCGGCGGCGATTGCGCACCGCGAATTCATATTCCAGGGGAACCGAAAGTCCTGCCCAGATCACGTCAGGCCGGGTGAGGTTGATTTCGTCGCAGATTTCATCCTCGTCCAGCATGGAGAAATAACCGTGGCGGCGTCCCACGATCTGAAGACCGGGATAGGCCTGACGCAGATTGTTGGCGGCCTTGGCGTTCGCCTCTTCGGTGGCGCCCAGAAGAAAGAAACGCAAGCCGTGATCGGCGGCGGCTATTGCCGCGTCGTGAATGAAATCGGTGGTGGCGCTGCGCTCTGGAATCGGCGTGCCGGTGAGGAGGCGTGAGGCAAACACCGTGGCCTGACCATCGGCGTGAATGATGTCGGCGCTTTCAAAGGCGCGGCGAAATTTCTCATCCTGGGCGGCCAAGGCGATGGCGTGGCCATTGATGGCGAATATCAGCTTGGGATTGGCGAACGCCATCTGGCGGGCGGCGAAACAGTCGGCCAGCATCATGCGGGTCAAATCGGCGCGCGACAGGCAAGCGGTCTTGATGCCGCCCACCAGCACTTCGGCATAGGCGTCGTTGGCGGGCGTTTCCGGTGCGCGGCGAATCTCGAAAGCGGCGGGAATATTGAGGGCTGAACGCATCAGACCGCATTCCGGTGGTGCAGAACCTCGACCGGGGTACGCGCAAGAATTTTCAGGTCCAGCCAGATGCTTTCCCGTGCGACATACTGAAGGTCGAAATTGACGCGGGTTTGCATGTCGGAAATACGGGGCGTGGCGCCGCGCGCGCCGTTCACTTGAGCCAAGCCAGTGATGCCGGGCTTGGCCAGAAGGCGCAGACGGTAATTCACCACCCGTTCAGCATAATATTCGTCATGGGCGATGGCATGCGGCCTGGGGCCCACCAGCGACATCTCGCCCGACAGAACATTCAATAGCTGCGGCAGTTCATCGAAGCTGGTGACGCGAAGGAATTTCCCGACGCGGGTGATGCGCGCGTCGTTCCGGCGCGCCTGTATCACCTGGTCGCCGTCCTCCTGCACATGCATGGAGCGGAATTTGTAGATGGTGAAGACTTTGCCGTACCGGCCGACGCGGCGCTGGCGGAAAAAGGCCGGTCCTCTCGAATCCAGCACCACCACCAGGGCGATCAGGACCAGGATGGGAAAGAAAACCAGAATTGCCGTCAGCGACAGGATGACGTCCAGCATCCGCTTGGCGCGAATGCCATCGCTTGTCGCGGGTGCAAGGCTGACGCCTCCCGAAGCGGAAAATACCGCGTTCAGCGCCGGATGATCCTGAATGCTCAAAGTCCGCCATGAAGCTAGGGCTACGGCGAATGGGGTGCAGGATCAGGACCAGCAGGGCGGTGGATTTCCGTGCCATTTTGGAACAAAGCGACCGGTTCCGGAGCCGGTTTGGCGGCCCGGTCCCAATTTGAGATTAAAACTCTGCAATCTTTGAAGGTTGGGAAATCCCCAAATGCGGCCGCCGCGCGGAAACTTTACCCTAGGACGGCATCAGATGGCGGACCGCAGCGCCCACCGGCGTCAGCAAGGCGAATGCCCAGAGAAGGGCGGAGGCGGTATTGGCGATCTGGAACGGCCAGAATTCCAGCTCGCTCATTCCGGCGACCAAAGGCACGGTGGCGCGAAAAGGGCCCAGGAAACGGCCCAGGAAAATCGCCCAGGTCCCGAAGCGGTGGAAGAAGTGCAGGCCCTTCTCCAAGTGATTCTCATAATTCCGGAAAGGCCAGATGTGCAGGATCTGATGGTGATAATGAAAGCCGATCCAGTAGGAAATCCAGTCGCCCAGCACCGAGCCGATCACCGCGCCGGCCCAGGCGGGAATGACGCTGATGTGACTGGCGCCGATCACCGCGCCCAGGGTGATCAGAAGGAAGGTGCCGGGGATGATGAAAGAGACGCCGACAAAGGATTCCGAGAACGCCACCACAAAGGCAATCGGGAAACACCAGATGGGATGCGCCTGGGCGAGGCTGGTGACCCAGGGCGTCAGTTCATGAAAGAACCAATGGAAAAACTGGTGGAACACGCATTCTTGCCTTTTTGTTCACGACAAGGCGGACATTCGCGACATGGCCGGGACTGGAAACTAAAGCATCCCAGCGAGGCGGGTACATACAGTGCCCCGCCGCCTGAAACCAGTGGCTTCCCGGTTGGCGACATTTTCGACAAATTTACGCTTGGGGTCGCTGCTAATGGATGCCTTGCAGCGTAGAATAGCGCGTAAGCCTGGGAGCGGGCCTCATTTCAGGCGGTATTCCTGTGCCGGTCGGGTGCGGCTCAGGCTGCCGCCAATATGTGGAATTTGGATCAGATGAGCATTGAAGGCACCAACAAGGACCTGCCCCACAGCCCCTATGCGGGTGCGCAAGACGACGAGCTGACGACCTGGGGGCGGATCCAGCGTTGGAACGGCGCCCATCCCCGCTTGTCACGGACGGTGTGGATCGCGCTGGTGATTGCGATCCTGGCGCTTGGGGTTTGGGCCATTCGTCCCAAGCCGGTGGTGAACAATCGATTCAATCAAGGGGCGCAGCCGGTAGGTGTCGCCACCGCCGTCAATGGACCGATCCGCATTACCCTCAATGCGCTCGGCACCGTGACGCCGCTCGCCACCGCAACCGTCAGGCCGCAAGTCGGTGGCCTGCTCACCAAACTCTATTTCACCGAAGGCCAGATGGTGAAAGCGGGCGATCCGCTTGCCCAGATCGATCCGCGCCCCTATCAGGCGGCGCTTGATCAGGCCAAGGGGCAGCTTTCCCGCGATCAGGCCAATCTCACCAATGCCAAGCTGGATTTGAGCCGCTATCAGGCGCTGGCGAATCAGAATGCGATTTCCAACCAGCAATTGGCGACTCAGGGCGCGCTGGCGCGTTCCAATGCCGGTGTGGTCGAAGCCGACCAGGCCGCGGTCGAAACCGCCGCGATTAATCTTGGCTATACCCGGATCGTCTCGCCGGTGGATGGCCGTGCTGGCCTGCATCTGATGGATATCGGCAATATCGTGCAGGCAGGCCAGGCCACGGGCGTGGTGGTGGTGACCGAATTGTCGCCCATGTCGGTGGTCTTCACCGTGCCGGAAGACAATATTTCCCAGGTTATGGGTCGTGTTTCCCAGGGTGCGGTACTGGAAGTCGATGCCTGGGACCGCAGCCAGACCACCCAGATCGCCAGCGGCAAGCTGGTCACGGTGGACAATGTGGTCGATCCCACCACCGGCACGGTCAAGTTGCGCGCCATGTTCGACAATACCGACAACAAACTGTTTCCCAGCCAGTTCGTGAATGTGCGTCTGCTAGTGGATACGTTGCAGAATCAGACCGTGGTGCCGGTGGCGGCGATTCAGCGCGGTGCCGGCGGCACTTTTGTCTTCATCGTCAGTCCCGACAAGACAGTGAGCCAGCGCAGCGTCAAGCTGGGCATCCAGGACGGCGACAAAGTTGCCATCCTGGACGGCCTCAAACCGGGTGACACGGTGGTGGTGGATGGCGCGGACCGTCTGCGCGATGGCTCCGAGATCGTCATTCCCAATCCATCGCAACAGAAAATCGCCGCGCCGTCATCGGGCGCGGCGGGGGATGCGGACCGCGCCGCCCAGCGCGCCAAGACTCAGGCCGCGATCGCCAAATCCTGCAGCGCCGACATCACCAAACTTTGCGCGGGTCAAACCGGTCCCAGCGTAAGGCGCTGCCTGTTCCAGAATCGCGATTCCCTATCCGCCGGCTGCAAGGCCGCTCTGCCGCAGCGGCGCGCCGGTGGCGGTACCGGCGGCGCGCCCTGATTAGGGGCCGGTCATGAATCCTTCAGCACCCTTTATTTTAAGGCCGGTGGCGACCTCGCTGCTGATGATCGCCATCACGCTGGTCGGCCTGGCGGGTTATCGCTTCCTGCCGCTGTCGGCGCTGCCGGAAGTGGATTACCCCACCATCCAGGTGCAGAGCTTTTATCCCGGCGCCAGCCCCGATGTGATGACCACCTCGGTCACCGCCATCCTGGAACGCCAGTTCGGCCAGATGCCGGGTCTCAAGGAGATGTCGTCTGTCTCGTCCGCCGGCTCTTCGGTGGTGA
>CAIUCH010000058.1 GCA_903897605.1 uncultured Alphaproteobacteria bacterium | reverse complement strand
GACCCGCCCTGCGAAAGCACAATCTCCGCCTCCCGCAGCTTGCCAATAACTTCCTCAGGCTGATGCCTGCGTCCCATTCCAAATCTCCCTCCAAGGTTCCAATATGATAGTCCCTGGACCACTTGGAAGGGGGCAGATCAGGCCAACATCTCGCCATCCGGCTCCATTCGGTGAGCCAATTTTTGTCCGGCAGGACATCATCGTCGGTCATGACGATGAAATCGCCTTCCACTTGCGCCAGACCGCTATTGAGCGCGTTAGCTTTCCCAAGCCTTGGCTCTGAAAGGTATCTGATGGGAAGCCTGTCTTGCCAGAAGTGGATCAGGGACCGGGTGCCATCGGTGCTGGCATTGTCGACAATGACGAGCTCCCAGCTCTCTTCAGGTGCATCAAGCTGACTCATCGCCGTCAGTGTCCGACCAATCGTATCCGCGCCGTTGTGAGTCGCCATCAAAACGGAGATACCGGTCCCTGTTGATGTCTTCTTAGTATCTGCGCAAAAACTCATTGGTTGCCATCCACAATGCGGAGCACATTGTAGTATGGCCTCGATCGTTGCAATGTTGAAATTCTGGGTGCTTGCTTGAAACGCTCATATTCGTCCGCCGTTTGGGCGACGCAACGCTCAATGGTGAATTGCTCGCCCCCCGCTTGCGCTCCTATTTGTTTCCGAAGTCTCCCATCTGCCACAAAAATTCGGTGGCGTCGAACCGAACACCCACGAAAGCGCGCCAGAATTAATGCGACGCGGGCATTTCGCGACGGCAGCGGCGGAAATGCGGCCGCAGGGCTTTTTGGCGTTAAGGACGCGGTTCCCGAAAAGCTCGGTGCGTTATACGCAGTGCAGATTAGAATTGTCGTATTGAATTTCGCTTGGCCGTGTCAGGGGGACGACACAGATGAAAATTGTTACCGTAGCCTGGCTGTTAAAGGTTGGATGCTAGTTCGATCCCAGCCTCCTGAAGACCCATCAAATTTCAAATTGACCAGAAAGTGGTCGAAGGCTGTAAATCTGCACTCGTCCAGGTTCCGTCACGCCACCAGTTTTTTTCTCGAAATGGCTGAGACCCAACCAGGTCGGGTTTCAAGATGTTTCTTTGCCGAATGATGTCCATGTGATTGGCCCGGAAATCGCGGCGGCCATCATGGAGGTCCGGCAAGATCTCCTCCAGGTCTGGCCGCCCCGCGTTTGTAGCTTGCGTTGAAAGCTTCACGCTCCGAGCCCGTCAAGGGTACCGGTTTGGTTTGCCCCTCCCCCGCCGATGCGATCGCCGCCTCCAGCACGGCCATGACGGCCAAGGCCTGGATCGGCGGCACGGCGTTGGGCGCCACCCCGTACAAGGCGTCGCGAATGGCCATGTAATAACGCCGGTGATCGCCCGCCGGGGTGGACATGCCCCTGGCTTCGCCGGCGCCGTTCCAGATCTGCATCCGGTCCGGGTCCACGCCCCAGCCCGCCGCGCCGGGCCGCATACCGTCCAATAATTGCGCTTCCTGCTGGTCGATGCCGTGCTTGAGCAGGCTGCCTTTGTCGCCATGAACCAGAAAACGCGGGCTGCCACCGGCGGCGATCATGCTGGCATGAAGCACCACGCGATGCTTGGGGTAGGTCAGTACCGCATGGGCCCAATCCACAGCCTGTGCGCCCGGCCGTTGCAACAGGAAGTTGGCCGCAACCCCATCCGGCAGGCCGAACAGCTGTAGCGCTTGATCGATCATGTGCGGCGCCAGATCGTACCAGATGCCAGCGCCGGGAACGGCGCGTTCGCGCCAGCGGTCTCTTACTTCCGGGCGAAACCGGTCGATATGCGATTCAAAATGCGTCACGTTTCCCAGCACACCGCTTTCGACCCCGAATTTGGCGGCCAGAAAATCACTGTCCCAACGGCGATTGTGAAAGACGCTGAGAAGGCGGGACTGGCGCTCGGCCAGCGCGATGACATCGCGCGCCTCCGCCATGTTGAGGGTGAAAGGCTTGTCGATCACCACATGCTTGCCCGCCGACAGCGCCGCCCGCGCCAGCGGCGCATGGCTGTCGTTGGGCGTGGCGATGACGATCAATTCGATCCCGTCCCTGGCGATCATCTCCGCCGGATCGGCAAAGATCGTCATGCCGGGAAAGTCCTTCTTGACCTTGGCGGCGTCGCTGGAGGTGATGGCCTGGAGCGCCAGGCCATCGACGCCGCGAATCAGGGGCGCATGAAATGTTTTTCCGGCAAAGCCATAGCCGATCAATCCCACACCGATAGTTCTATTTGTCATCGCACCCCTGCCGAAGCACCGAGATACAGCAAATGATGTGATAGAACGAGCTTGCCGGCGCGGGCTCGGAAATGAAATTTCCATCTGTTGCCATCCGGTCCCACCACAGACCGGCGATCGGCGTTTCCAGATAACGCCAAAGCGCGTTCGAAGCGGCGATCGCCTCGGTGCGATATCGCGTACGGGCGAGACCGGTGGATGCTGTCATCAGCGCGATCGCCGACTTTATCCGTTCGGCCTGGGGCCACAGCCGTGCCGTCGGGCGCGCGGCAGTGAAATCGTCCCACATATCGTCGATGGCGACACCGCGCCCGGGATCGACGCCTCGGGTACCGATCTCGAACAGGGTTCGGGCGGCGCGCCTGGCACCTTCATGGCCGCGCAGCAGACCCCAGCGTTCCAGCAACCAGCTCCATTCAAATTGATGGCCGGGTTCGACGTGACGGCCCGCGTCACCAACCTGCGGTGCCCAGCTTGAGTCGAAGAATTCCCGGATGAATCCGTGCTTCGGATCGATGAAACGCGACAAACAGAGCTCGGCGATTTCATCGGCGAGCCCGTCCCAGAGATTTCCGGGATCGGCATCGCACCAGGCCAGCGCCGCTTCCAGAAGATGCATATGCGCATTGGACTGGAAAGGCTGCTCGGCATCCTCGCGAAATCCTCCCGCCGGATGACGGCGCAGCGTGATCTGGGTTTGCATCAATTCGCGAGCGGCTTGCGCCAGTCCGGTCCGGACGGGAAAGTTTTTGTAGAGCTGCGCCATCGCCAGCAGCACGAACGTGTGGTCATACAACACACCGGTCGCATCCAGCACGGTGCCGTTTTCCGACACTGAAGTCGAGAATTGCCCATCGGGGCGGCGATATTTAGCCTCCAAATAGGCGAGGCCCTGCTCCGCCGCCGGCTGCCAGGGTCCTTTCCAGCCCATCGCGCCCGCCACGGCATAGACCCAACTCTGCCGCCCTTGAACGCGGGTGCGCCGAAAGCCCCTGAGCGGTGTCCCGTCTTGCGAAAGGCCTTCAAAGAAACCGCCTTGCGCAAGGTCGGCGCCCCGCGCCCACCATAGCGGAAGGGCCTTATCCATCAGCCAGGCATCGAAGCGCCGGGCGATGGTGTGAAGCACATGCTGATCGGCGGATTCTGCGGTGCCGTCTGGTTTTGTCATCTGGCGTTGATCGTGCTGGGACTGTGAAAAACTCTAGCGCTTTTTTGCGGACATGATTGCCGAAATTTCTTCCAGCGCGGCGCGTTTGGTTTCGGGAAAGAAAAACAGCACCACGAAAAATTGCAGCACCACCATTGCGGCGAAGAAGACGAATGGCAGGCCCTTGGAAAAGGCCGCCGCCACGGGAAATAAAGAGGCGATGATTGCATCCATGAACCAGTGGGTCGAAGAGCCGATGCTCTGGCCACGGGCGCGCACTTCGGTGGGAAATATCTCGCTGATGTAAACCCAGATGACGGCGCCCTGGGAAAAAGCGAAAGAGGCGATGAATCCGATCAGCATCCAGAGCAGCAGATTCTGGTTCTGGCCGGTGAACATGATCATGGCGGTCGCGGACAAGGTGACAAACAGGCCGACCGAACCGATCAGGAGCAAAGTTTTGCGCCCAACCCGGTCAATCAGATAAAGCGCGGGAATCGTGAATAGAAGATTGGTGGCGCCAATCAGTATGGCCTGCTGATCGGAGGAAACTTTGCTGAAGCCGGCGGCGGCGAAAATATCGTTGATGTAATAGAGAATCGCATTGATGCCGGCGAGCTGGTTGAAGGCGGCGATCCCAAAGGCGAGCAGAATCGGCTTGCGGTATTTAGCCCAGCTGAGCCGCCGGTCCTGGGCCGCGAATTTGGAACTGTCCAGCAGGATGGCGTCTTCTTCCGCTTGCGGGATCCCGGGGGCGATCCGGTGCAGCGTTTCCTTTGCTTCCGCGCGCCGACCTTTCAACGCCAGCCAGCGAGGGCTTTGCGGAATGGTGAATAGAAGCGCGAACAGGATAAGGCCGGGGAAGACAGCGACGCTGAATTTCCAGCGCCATTCATCGGCGCCCAATTGCATCGTCCCAATCAGGTAATTGCACAAATAGGCGACCAATATTCCGAAGGTGATGTTGAACTGGAACATGCCCACCATCGCACCCCTGAGGCGCGGCGGAGAAATCTCGGTCATATAGACGGGCGCCAGCACGGTGGAGGCGCCGATCGCCAGACCCGCCATGACGCGGAAGACCAGCAGGGATGGCCAGTTCCAGGCCAGCGCGCATCCCGCCGCCGACACGAAATAAAGAATGGCGATCGCCTTCAAACATTGGCGCGCGCCAAAGCGGTCGCCAGGCGCACCCGCAAGCAGCGCGCCCGCCAATGTGCCCCACAAAGCGCTGGAGACGGTAATGCCGAGGCCGCGCGGACTGAGTTGATAGACCGTACGAAGTCCGCCGGTCACGCCAGCGATGACGGCGGTATCAAATCCGAATAGCAGGCCCGCGAGAGCGCCCACCAGGACGCCTCGAACGACGATCGCATTCATGGTGCTGTTCCCCTTGGCCCTGCCCTGTTTGCCGAACAGAGTCCCCACAAGGGAGGATGACACAAATCGAGATATTGTCAGTCGTAAAATTGCCGGGCGCGATGCCGGCAGCCTGCGGCGGGTCAGATTCCCAAGGGTCGGATAAAGTGTGACGCGCCGGGGCGCCTCATGCGCCCAAGGTAGCGGCTAGCCAGGCAGGCCGTCCGACGGCGTCGCCATCGCATTTTCATGCTTCAGATGCAGCACGCGGCGCGCGCCGTCCCACACATCCACGGCGCAGGAGGCGCAAAGCGTTTCGGCCATATCCAGCGCATCGAGATCGTCGGCGCAGTTGTGAATCTGGCTTTGCAAGACGCCGCCGGCCTTATCGAGCAGATCAAAACGATACCGTCCCATCGAGAAACTCCTTCCTGGCTGCAGGAGCAAGGGGCCTTCAAAAAAGGCTTTTGCAAATCGCATTCTCGGCAATGTCGAGCCGAGCTTAGGTCTTGCAACCGGACGGAATTGTGGCAGACCGGAAATAAAACGGTGCAATTTGGCGTCAGAGAAAACTCCGACACCAAATCAATTGCGGCAATTATCGGACATTGCGCCGGGACCGGCGAATGTGGCTGTTCCCGACGCTCGACCAGTCAATGCACCATATTGTTGATGATGCTCAGCGGGCTGAGTGGCCCCAGCGGGATATAGTCGAAACCCATCAATCCGGCCTGGCCCAGGGGGAATTTTTCCAGAATGGTCTTGGCGTCCTCGATTGACGAAGCATTCACGATGAACACGACGCCCTTGCCGCTGGTCTGGAAATACCATTGATCGATCTTGCCGCTCAGATAGGCGTTCACGGTGTCATGGACTTCGTGAGGCATGATGGCGGCCCGCTGCTCCGCCGTCATCGGCGCACCCATTGCATGGGAGATCGCCAGTATCTTGGTGGTGGGCACGGCGGTCTGGGCGGATACGGGCCCTGCGAACAGGCCGGCGGCGAAAAAGCCAAGTGCAAAAATTCTGGACAAGTCACGCATGACGTTCTCCTGAGTGGTTGGGCGGAAGGGGATGCATATACGAGCATATGCTCCTACTTGGTCGGGCACAAGCCGATTTCTGCTGCCGCTTAATATTCGGACGGTTCGGGCTCTTCAGCCACGCCCACGATAAGGCGCAACGCCGGGATCGGGCAGCCAAACGCCGGACGGCAGTTTTCCCGCCTGCCAGAAGATATCGATCGGAATGCCGCCGCGCGGATACCAATAGCCGGCAATGCGCAGATAACGTGGCTTGATCGTCTGAATGATACGCTTGGCGATCGTGATGGTGGTGGCTTCGTGAAAGCCGGATGCGTTGCGGAAGCTGTTCAGATACAGCTTGAGCGATTTGGACTCTAGGATCGTCTGGCCCGGCACATAATCGATCACGAAATGGGCGAAATCGGGCTGGCCAGTGATAGGGCACAGGGTGGTGAATTCCGGCGCCGTGAAGCGCACCACATAGTCGGCGTCCGGGTGCGGATTGGGCACGCTTTCCAGCCTTGCCGTTTTTGGGGACCCTGGCTGGGCGACGGCGTGGCCAAGTTGCGTCAGTTTCTTCGCCATCCTGTCATGGGCCTTCATAGGTGCAGGTCTGACCATAGGACGGCCGCTCGATCTTGACCCGGGTCACTTCGGGCAACATCGCCTTCGCCTTGGCATGGATAAAGCGGGCGATATTTTCCAGGGTCGGAATGCCCAATCCCTCGACTTCGTTCAACAGGCGATGGTCCAGGAGCTCGCGCACCTGTTTAAGGGCGGCATCCACCTGCCCGAAATCACGCAGGAATCCGCTTTTCGGGTCCGGATCACCCTGCAAAGTCACCTCGACATAAAAGGAGTGACCATGCAGGCGCCGGTTCTCGGAGGCGCCGGCATCCAGGTAATGGGCGGCGTCAAAGCTGAAGCGCTGGGAAATCTGCATCATGGGCGGCATATCGCGTCTCGCCCGGTTCAGGTCAAGGATCACGATGGGCAGGCAATGGCCGCGACAGTCTGGCCTTTGGCCAAATATTGCGTGCGCGTAAGGCGCATGCTAACTGGCACCCGCGCGCCCTGGGTGACTCGCAGGTGCTCAGGTTTTGTAAATAAATTCAAATGGTTAAGTCGGGAGATCGGCGGCAGATGGAAGCATCCGCGCGGCCGCCCGTATGAGGTGAAGGTGGCGACCGAAAAGGCTCACGAAACCGGACTGGCTGGCCGCTATGCCAACGCAATATTTGAATTGGCCCAGGAACAAGGTCTGGTCGACGCGGTCGCAGCGGATTTCGCTGCCCTGAAATCCGCGATTGCCGCCAGTTCCGATCTTGCCCGGCTGGTCAAATCGCCCCTGTTCGGCAACGAGGTCCAGGCCCGCGCCTTGAAGCCGGTACTGGACAAGATGGGCGTCAATCCGCTCACCACGAAGTTTCTGCTGACTCTGACCGGCAAGCGCCGCCTGTTCGCGCTGGAAGGCGTCATCGCCACTTTTGACCGCCTGGTGGCGAAAATGAAAGGCGAAGTGCAGGCGCAAGTCATATCCGCCCATGCACTCAGCTCCGCCCAGACGGCGGAGCTCAAATCCGTCCTGAAGGCCCGGCTCGGCCGCGAGCCGCGGCTGGATACGCGCGTCGACCCCACGCTGCTTGGCGGACTGATCGTCAAGGTGGGCTCGCGCATGATCGATTCGTCAATTCGCACCAAGTTGGCCGGCATCCGCGCCGCCATGAGAGGGAACTGAAAATGGATATCCAACCCGCTGAAATTTCCGCGATCCTGAAGCGCGAAATTCAGAATTTCGGCGCCGACGCGCAGGTCAGCGAAGTCGGCCAGGTTCTGTCGGTCGGCGACGGCATCGCCCGCGTCTATGGTCTCGACAATGTCCAGGCCGGCGAGATGGTCGAGTTTCCCGGCGGCATCAAGGGCATGGCGCTGAACCTGGAAACCGACAATGTCGGCGTGGTGATTTTCGGCACCGACAGCACCATCAAGGAAGGCGACACCGTCAAGCGCACCGGCGCCATCG
>CAIUCH010000057.1 GCA_903897605.1 uncultured Alphaproteobacteria bacterium | reverse complement strand
GCCCTGTGCCATCAGCACATCGACCTGCCGTAGCTTCGCGACAATCTCTTCCGCCGTATGCCTTTTCCTTGCCATCTATCCAATCCTCCTTGGTCAAAACCATACTTCAGGGAGGACCAGTTCAAAGGGGGCAGGACAGTCATTCAGCGCTAGTGGCTGGCAAGTCGTGATAAAGGGCCCTCACCTGGCGAATTGAAAGGAGACAGCGCGTTTGCTAGCATAACGCTGGCGCTTGCGAGACGACCAAATTGCGCAGCGAGAATTTTGCAACATCACTGGGTCGTGCGGTCAGGTCAGAATCCTGCCATGCGGGCCCCGGCCTACAATCCATGCGACCTGGCCCAGAACGCGATGCGCCCCGGATACCGCGGCTTGTCTCGATTCAATGTCGCCGCCTGCAGCCAATGACGGGCAAGACCAGCGCT
The DNA here is from genome assembly GCA_903897605.1 of uncultured Alphaproteobacteria bacterium. Taxonomy (GTDB): domain Bacteria; phylum Pseudomonadota; class Alphaproteobacteria; order Micropepsales; family Micropepsaceae; genus Rhizomicrobium. The sequence continues at coordinate 144,456 of CAIUCH010000057.1, read as the reverse complement.
TCCAAGGATCGGGATGCTCAGCCCCCCATAACCTTGGCATGCAGCCGCGTGATCGCATCGGTCACCGACGTGACCGCGCCCTCCTGCCAGCCCGGGATCCGCGAGGCATGTTCGCCGGCGAGGACGATGCGCCCGTCCAGCGCGCACAGATCATCATAATACACCGCTCGATCATCCTCGCTCCAATTGCTATTGCCGCCCAACATCCAGGGCACACGGTGCCAGGCGATTGCCACGCCGCATTCGTAATTGCTCTTATACTGGCCGGGATGGATTTTCTCGCCATATTCGAGCGCATCGGCGATGCGCTGCTCCGGCGGCTTGGCTGTGAAGTTCAAAGCATCCATCCCGAACACGTCGGCGCCCAATAGAGTCCCCTTACCCTTCGAGAAATAATCCGACATCGGATAGCCGATAACCGCGTTGGGTTGGTTGGTGTAGGTGAGCCCGCCATAGATTCGCTCATCCCGTTCCCAGAACCGCCGCTTCATCTGAAGTCCAATCCTTACGCGCGCTGTATATTTAACTCCGTTGATAGCGGCCTTCTTCTTAGCCGATACATTCATCGGGAGCTGGGACAGGATCGTGGCGGGGATGGTGCAGATACACCAGTCGGCGCTTGCTTTCCGCGGCGGCCCGCCAGTGCGGCTATCCACATAGGTCGCAGTCACGCCGTGATCGTCCTGATGAATGTCTATAACTTTGCAATTGTATTTGATAAGAGCTGCCAATTCGCGTCCAAAAGCCACCCCGATTTGTCCCATCCCCCCTTTAGGCTGGAAGATCGAAGTTTGCATTTCATATTCATGGCTCTCTCCGATAGAGCGCCACATATTGGAATTTAAAACCGTTGAAAGCGTGTCAGGCTCCGAATAGGTGGGCAGCGAATTGACCCCGCCACCGTCATCGACCACTGGTCCGCGCCGGTTGGATGTAGCGCGGCCCTTCACATATTTCATGTTGTTGTCGAGCGCACCCCAGCCCCGCAGCGCCTCCAGAAGAATCTCCCTGTCCTCCTTGGTCACGTCTTGGTCGAGTGCGCTTTGCTTGATGCTTTTGCCCAGAAGCTCGGCAACATGGCCGTGGAAATCCGCCTGTACCTCGCGGTAGCGCTTGGGCTTGCCTCCGTTCGCTTCGGTGTTGTGGACGTAGGCGTTGTAGTTCACCTGCGTGAAGGGCTCGACCGCGACATTGAGCCGATCAGCGTAATGCAGGATGCCATAGTGATGGTACGGCAACCGTGAAGGCCCCGGATTGAGGTACTGGCCGGGATCGAACTTCACCTCCTGCTTGGCGCCGCCAAGCTCAACAAAGCTATCGCCGCCATAGAGCGACCAGTTCCGCCCACCGGGCCGGCTCTGGTATTCCAGGATCTGAACCTTGTATCCAGCGTCGCGCAGTTCCAGCGCCGCCACCATGCCCGCAATGCCGGCGCCCAAAATCAACACCGATGTGCCGGGCGGCGGGGCCGATAGCTTGGGTGGACCGGCGTAACCCGATTCTTGCGCAAACCCCATTTCCGTCATGGCGCTGTACATGGCGGTAGAACCCGCCAAGGTCCCGATGATCCGAAGCAGGGACCTGCGGCTGACGCTCTTTTCGGCCGTGCCCGGTTCGTTCGGCTGGCCACCCTTAATGGCGCTGCTGTCGGTCATGTTTTCCCCCAGAATATTACGGCTTTGGACTGAATGTCGTCGATTCACTCTGGACGCGGATGCTTTAAAGCAAAGAGGGTATCTGGTTTTTCATTGACTGGTTTTCAGGCTACCGCGTTTTGACAAGATTGTCTTCGGTGCTCGCGTGGCTTTTGTTTAATGGCTTGCCTCCCTGCTAAGACGGCTTGTGCCTGTCCAAAGCAGGCAGCTTCGGGTGTAACGTTGGCCTCGGCAGTGAGGTTATTGCGAGAATTACCCAAGCACCAGGGGGCAGCAATTGAGCCGAGAATTCACGCCTCGCAATGCGACGACGAGAGCGCAGACAGCAGAAATTCATATCGCAAATTTTGGCCGAAAGCTTCCGGGCCACCCACGCCGCCCTCTACAACGCCTTCAATATGCCATGCCACATGCTCAGCCGATCGACCTTGCGACTCTTCCGAGCCGGCACAGATCGCGCTTGAGTCATAACTACGATGGCGGCTCGAATATATCCGCGCGCCCTGCCCTAATGCGTCTTCACTGCGTTAAACTTTCAATTCCCCACAGACAAATGAAGCACAATGCGATAGCCTGACATCCCACCAGCCATGAGCGAGACGTACTCGCAATTTCAAAACCAATTCGTTCAAATAATTCTGACGAGATACACAATTTAAAGTCGGAGAATGCCTCATGAACGATAGCCCTCTTACCCGGCGAAATTTCATGCGCCACGGAGCAGCAATAGCTGCTTTGACCTTGGTGCCAGAGCCTGCGGACAGCAAGACGCAATCCCTGACCGCAAATCCGGGTGCGGGCGCGCCAGCTGCGGCGAGAGGCTATGGCACAGCGTTGGAAATGGCGACCGCGGACGCCTGGGGGCAATCTTTTCGCCTGCCTATTGCAAAATCCTCGAAACCCGCAGGCACGCTTTTGCCCGAGGTGCTGCATCCGCCCTTCTCGTTCATTTATGGCGATAGAATTTCATCGGAGATCCTTGCCAGTTGGACGTGCGAGGTCAAAGACATCGACCTGGACGCTACCAAACACCAGCGCGAGGTAACCTATCGGGACCCGGCGACCGGTCTGGTGGTGCGTTGCATGGCCACCATCTTCAAGGATTTTCCGGCGGTGGAGTGGGTGCTCTATTTCAAGAACACCGGCAGCGCGGACACGCCAATTCTAAAAGATATTCAGGCATTGGACGCGGCGCTTTCATCCCCCGGCGCCGACCCGACGATCCACTATTCCAAGGGCGGTTCCAACTCCATGGACGATTTCATGCCGATGACGCGCGTGCTGGGCGCGCGCGGCCAGCTTAGCCTGCAACCCGGCGGCGGACGTTCGTCCAGCCTATTTATGCCCTTCTTCAATATCGAGACCAAGGACGAAGGCGCGATCATGGCGATCGGCTGGACGGGGGAATGGGCGGCAACGTTCGATCATCCCAATGCCGGGCCCGATTTTCGCATGAAGGCGGGAATGGCGCTGACACATTTCACGCTTCATCCCGGCGAGGAAGTTCGCACACCCAAAATTTTGATGCTGTTCTGGCAGGGCGAACGCATACGCGGCAACAACCTCTTGCGCCAATTTATCCTGACGCATCACCGGCCCTTGATTGACGGCAAACCGCTTGAGGCGCCGATCACCAATCCCAATTGGGGTGGAACCCCCGCCTCCGATCATCTGGAGAATATTCGCCAGATGATCGCCCATGGGTTGCCGTTTGAATATTACTGGATCGATGCCGAATGGTTTGGCCAAGGCCTCTGGTGGAAGAATCCGGGCAATTGGAACGTGAAAAAGGATCTTTACCCGCAAGGCTTTAAACCGATCAGCGATCTTTTGCATTCCACGGGGCACAAATTTCTATTGTGGTTCGAGCCGGAACGAGTGTGCGAGGGAACGCCTTGGTACACCGAACATGCCGATTGGCTTCTGAGTGTGCCTGCGGACAAAGAGGTTTATCGCGGGTTCGAAGGCAAGGATGCCTGGGATATTCCAAGATCGGATCCGGCCTGGGTTCCAAATGAAAGCGGGCGCAATCAGTTCCGGAAAAATGACAAACTCTTCAATCTCGCCGATCCGCAGGCGCGGCGGTATTTCATCGATTTTTTCTCCGCCAAGGTCGATGAATTTGCGATCGATTGCTTCCGCAACGATTCCAATATCGCGCCTTTGGAGTTCTGGCGCGCGGCCGATGCCCCCGACCGGCAGGGCATCACCGAAATCCGCTGGATCGAGGGATTGTATGAATTTTGGGACGAATTGCGCCGCCGCCATCCCAACCTGATGATTGACGATTGCGCATCCGGCGGCCGGCGCATCGATCTGGAGACGTTGGGCCGCAGCATCGCATTGTCGCGGACCGATTTTGTGGGAAACACGCTTGCCGACCAATGTCACAGCTATGGGTTGCTGCAATGGATTCCGCTCAACACCATCTTTACGGTCAACCTGTCGGCGGAAAGCGACTATCCCATTCGCAGCAGCATGACCGGCGGGCTCTCTTATGGCCTGTTCGGCGTGGGCGAAGCGGCGCAACCCAAAATCGACTATGCGAAATTTCCATTCGTGGCGGTCAAGAAGTCGCTCGAAAAATACCGTTCGGTGCAGAAATATTTCAATGGCGACTTTTATCCCTTGACCGAATACACCCAAAACGACGATGCCTGGATGGCCTATCAGTTCGACTTGCCGGCTCAAGGCGAAGGGTTGGTTGTGGTTTTAAAGCGGCCCGCGAGCAATTTTGACCAGGCATTATTCCCGCTGAAGGCACTGGCGAAAAACGCGCATTACGAGATCACCAATTTGGACAACGCAACGACGCAGATTGTTTCGGGCGCGCAATTGTCCGGCAAGGGCCTGGAAACCCGCCTATTGAAGCAGCCGGATTCCGTCTTGCTGCGCTATCGAAAAAGGACTTAGGAGTTCGGCGATCCGCGCGCGCGCCGTATCTGGCAATCTCGTTTGACGCTCTGACGGTAACGGGCGGGCTATCAGTCCGGCACAAGTTGCACCGTATGCAATGCCCAGTACGGATCGGGGCTGGCGCGCGTGAAGATCAGGCAGAGATCGTGCACGCCGGTTTGCGGCGCCAGAGAACCGCGCACCGTTGCCAGCGCGATGTCGGGCGCCAGCTTTGGCATGGGCAGGACCGCGATCGTCATCCCCTCACAGCCGTCAAGATGGACCTCCAATTCGCCGTTCGGCGTGGCTTGCGGCCGTAGTGTGATATTCTGTGCGATTGAACTATTCGGGTGATTGTAGGGAAGCAATCCGGCCACGGCCTGGATATGCGATATGCCGCTGAGATCCGCCCTCTCATAGATCCAACAGGGATTTGCCGGGCTATGCAGAAAGACCGGACGCTTGCCCTGAAGGGGTGCCGGGCCTTCGACCGAGAGGATGCTTACATTGTTGCACGGCTTCAACTCGTGACTGTCGCGAATTCCGGCGGGAAGCGGCGGCGCCAGTTCCGCCATGATGTGCGTGGAATGGGGAAGCCCGAGCGCCACGTACCGGCCGAGTTCGGCCGGCATGCGCGCAAGGAATCCGGCCCGGTCGCGCGCCGCCGCCGGTGACCAGCCCAGTTCCGCCAGCGCCGCGGCGCGCGGAAACACGGCATACCCAACATTGTCTTGCTCGCGGATATGTTCGGTCCAGACATTCGCCTGTACGCCAATGATATGCCGGCGCTCGTCAGCCGTCAGCTTGGCGGGCGCGGGATCGAAATCATACACGTTGCTCAATGTAACGATCTGGCCGCGGCCGGACGGTTCGTCCCGCCCTTCCGCCTGACGGAAATCGAAATACAGAAACGGGGAAGGTGACAGAACTGCGTCGTGCCCGGCCTTGGCCGCCGTAACCGCCCCATCGATACCGCGCCAGGACATTATGGTCGCGTCGGGTGCGATGCCGCCCTGCAATACTTCATCCCAGCCGATTAGGCGGCGGCCATGGGCGTTCAGGAACTTTTCGACACGCTGGATAAACCAACCCTGCAGCGCTTCTTCGTCCGCGACACCGACCGAATGTATTTTCGCTTGGATGGCGGGGGATGTCTTCCATTGATCCTTGACCGCTTCGTCGCCACCGACATGGATATAAGTGCTAGGAAATAGCGCCATGGTTTCGGTCAACACGTCTTGAATAAAGGCGAAAGTTTCCTCGTTTGCGTTATACAAATAGGGAAAAATGCCCCAATCGCCGGATATGGCCGTCGGAGCTTGGGCACCCGAACCGAGCCATGGATACGCGACAATCGCAGCCATGGCATGGCCAGGCATTTCGATTTCCGGCACAATCGTTATGTTGCGCATGGCGGCATAGGCGACCAGATCGCGCACCTCTGCCTGGGAATAATAGCCGCCATAGAGACGCGGCTGATGGGTTAGCGGATCGATGTCATGCTGCGCCGCTTCCCCCGCAGGCACCCGCCAGGCGCCAACCTCTGTCAGGCGCGGATACTTTTTTATCTCCAGCCGCCAGCCTTGATCGTCGGTCAGGTGCCATTGCAGGACATTGAGCTTTTCGCGCGCCATGGCGTCGAGCATCGTCTTGATAAAATCCACCGATTGAAAATGGCGGACGGAATCGATCATAAGTCCGCGCCATGCAAAGCGCGGCGCGTCGTCGATTTGAAGCGCCGGAATGGCCACGCCACCCAATGCGCCAGATGTCTGGGTCAGAAGCTGCCAGAGCGTGATGGTTCCGTAGAACAGTCCCGCGGGTTTGCTTGCGGAAATGGTGACGCCGGCCGGCGTCACCTCAAGACGATATCCTTCCTTTCCGGTCGCATTGGGATCATCAAGGTGGCGAAGAACAATCGCGTGTCTTCCGCCAGGTTGCGAGACCAGCCTTAAGCCACGTGTGCGATAAACAAGATCGGCGAAATAGGCCGCGATGCGCGCACTTTCAGCGTCCATTCTATCAAAGCTAAGCGGCGTTCCATCACCGACGACGAAGCGGCCGGTTTGAATCGCCAGATGGGCCGGAAAGGGAATCAGCGCCGGAATTGCCGCTATCTGCGTGCCTGCAGGGTGCGCTTGCAAGCCCGCAGGAACCGTATCTGTATTCGTGCAGGACAAAAGGAGTGGCAAGGCTGCCAAAGTCGCTGCGATCTTCGCCAGATATCTGCGAAAGATTGCAGTCCTGTCTGGAACGTCCCTCACCATGCGCCCTCCTTGGCGATTGTGCCGCGTCTGGGTTGGAGACTTCAAGCGCCAAAACAGGCTAGGGGACGCCGCGCAGGGCCGGGGATTCTGATTCTCAATGGCAAAAATCGAGATTGGCCAAGCCTTCTCCCGGACCAAATTCTCATCGCGGCAATGCCCGTCCCGATCAATCACCTTCCCCGTTTCACCGCGATATAAGCCCTGTTCCAATTGAAGGGGATATTGGTGACAACCGCCTGATCGGAAACCGCAATTGCGGTCACTCCGTCACGGTATGTGTGACCAAACGCCAACTTCCGCATAATGCGCCGACACGCCCGAGGCTTGCGGCGGCGTCCCGTCTCAAGCAACACATCATTGAGCGCCAAGTGCCGCAAATTGGCTCAGCCAGGCACCGGTCTCTGTGCTATCGTTTTCGATCTCCGGACTTGGCGCGGGTTTGGTTGCGAGACAGGTTAGAATTTCGCAGAGCATGGTTCGACTTCCACTTTCGACCCCTCGCGGTTATTCGCCGGCCAATCGTCCGCACCACTGGGCTTCTCGTCGTTCCTCGTGAATTGTTGAAATACGTGCTTGTGTTGCCGTGCCCGAATACTGATATTCGGCGAGGCCGTTGCATATGGCAGGCTGACAGGCGCATCGCCGAACGGGAGTGCAGGTTGAAGATGACAAATTTTCCTTCCCGTCGAAGCGTTTTGGGTAGCACCGGACTAGCGGGTCTTGCCATCGCAAACCCAACTCTCGCTGTTGGCCAGCCCGAGGGATTGCACGTATCCGGCCTGATGACTGAAAATGTCGTCGATCCGCTCGGCGTTCAGCTGAGTAACGTACGGCTCTCCTGGCGACTCGAAACCGCCACGCGCGGAACGATGCAAAGCGCCTATCAGGTCCAGGTGGCGTCCAGCGCCGCGAATTTGAAAAGCGACAACTTCGATCTTTGGGACAGCGGCAAAATTGTCGGCGACCGATCGTTCGACGTCTCCTATGGCGGCAAGCTGCTCGCCTCCCGCCAGCGCGCCCATTGGCAAGTTAAAGTATGGGACAATCACAAAAGGGTCGCCACCAGTGCGCCGGCTTTCTGGGAAATGGGTCTGCTGTCGCCTGCGGATTGGACAGGCAAGTGGCTCGCCGCCGAAGACGCAGAGATGCGTGAGGACCGCGAGGTCGGCCTGAACTGGGTGGGGGGATTAAGACCGGAAGGCAAAAAGACGCGCCAGTTCCGCTTCAATTTTGCGCTTGATGCGGACGCCGATGTGACGCTGTTCACGATTGCCGATGGCGGCTACAAACTGTTCCTTGACGGCAACTCCGCCGCCCTGCCGTCCCATCTGCCGATCGCGTTCGGGCAGCTAGGGCCCGTCGCCAATGTGGTCAAGCTCAAGGCAGGCAAACATACTGTCGGATTCAGCCTCGAGGATTGGGATTCTTGGGCGACATACCGCGGATTCGCGACCTTCAACTGCGCCGCGATGGTGCGCGCGAAATTGGCGGACGGCCGTATCGTCCGCATCGGCAATAGCGGGACGCGGACATCGGCCGATAAGCCTGACGATTGGGCGTCGCTCAAATTTGACGATAGCGCTTGGCCGCTCGCCGATCCGGCATCAATCCAAAATGCGCCATTTCCGAGCAAAGGCGCGTTTCTCTTGCGCCGAAATTTCGAAGCTTCGGGAAAGGTGGTCTCGGCGCGACTCTATGTGACGGCGCTCGGCGCCCATGAGACACACATCAATGGCCGCAAGGTCGACGATGGCATGCTGGCACCGGAATTCACGAACTTTCGCAAGCGCGTGCTTTATCGTGTCCATGATGTCACGGCGCTGGTGAAGCAGGGCGCAAATGCTATCGGCGCGATGGTGGGCGACGGATGGTATGGCAGCTTTCTGGCCCCGACGGGCCGGTTCTCGTTCGGCGATGCGCCCCTTCGCTATCTGGCGCAGCTTGAGATTATCTACGCGGATGGCCAAAAGCAGACCGTGGTTAGCGACGAGCAGTGGTCGACTTGCCCGGCGCCGGTGACGATGAGTGAGATTTACGCCGGCGAGGACTATGATGCCCGTCTCGAACAGCCCGGTTGGGCCGCTACCGGCTTCAAAATTGACGGCCGCTGGTCGGCGGCGCGAATTGCACCGCAGGCGGCTGGCCATCTTGAAGGCATGATCAGTCCGCCAATCCGGCGCAAGCAGAGCCTGGCAGCCAAAAGCATCACGGCGGTAGCCGGCGGTCATGTGGTGGACTTCGGTCAAAACTTCGCTGGCTGGGTCAGAATCAAGGCCAAAGGGCGCGCGGGAGATAAAATTTCCCTGCGCTTTGCCGAAGTCCTCAAACCCGACGGCAGTGTCGATCAATCGAATCTGAGGGGGGCGGCGCGCGCCACAGATTTCTACACCTTCAATGGGGACCCCGCGGGCGAATCTTATGAACCGCATTTTACGTATCACGGGTTCCGCTTTGTCGAGATTTCCGGCCTCGCCGCCGCACCCGCCGCAGATGACATTGCCGGCATCGTCGTCCATAGCGATCTGCCAGAAACTGGACATCTGCGGATCGCCAATCCGATCATCAGTCAATTGTGGCGTAACGCCCTGTGGAGCCAGCGTTCCAACTTCATCGGCATTCCAACGGATTGTCCGCAACGTGACGAACGACTCGGCTGGATGGGGGATGCCAACGTCTTCTGGGACGCCGCGCCGTTCAACATGAATGTCGCCTCCTTCACCGAACGCTGGGTGGCCGACATTCGTGACGCCCAAGCCTCAACCGGCGCCTACAGCGTTGTCTCGCCCAATACGCTTGACGACGATGGCAGGAGCGGCGCCACGCCTTGCTGGTCCGACGCCGGCGTCATGCTGCCCTGGGTCGCGTGGAAGCGCTATGGTGATACCGCGATCATCGATCAACACTGGAGCTCGATGACGCGCTACATCGGCTCCATCCTGGAAAATAACAGGGATTTCATCTGGTCGAACAAGCGCGGCATGGATTACGGCGACTGGGTGTCCTTCGACGGCAAAGAGCCGGGCGATCCGACAACGCCCAAGGATCTGATCGGTACTGCCATGTGGAAACACTCGGTCGACGCCTTGGTCGACATGGCAAGAGCGACAAAACGCGACGCTGAGGTGTCCCGCTACGTGGCGCTGTCGGCCAATATCAAGGCGGCATTCATCAAAGCGTTCGTTCAGGCCGATGGAACAGTGGGCAACGACTCACAAACCAGTTACATCTTGGCCATTCACTTTGACATTTTGCCGGCTGACCTTCGTGCCGCCGCCGCCGCCAAGTTGAAGGCGAACATCATTCGGCGCGGCAATTTCTTGACCAGCGGGTTTATCGGCACGGCATACAGCCTCGATGCGCTGGCCGAGGCAGGCTATCCGGAAACTGTCTATGATCTGCTTCTGCGCACCCAATATCCCTCCTGGGGATATATGGTGGTCAAAGGCGCGACGACAATCTGGGAACGCTGGAACGGCGACACTGGCGATGTGTCGATGAATTCCTACAATCATTATGCACTGGGCGCCGTGACCGGCTTCGTTTTTCGCCGCATCGCCGGCATAGATCCGGTGGAGCCCGGGTTTAAGGTTTTCCGCGTCAATCCTGTGATCGATGCACGGGTGAAGGCCGGTGGAGGCGATTATGATTCGATCGTTGGCCGTCTCGCGACGGACTGGTCCCAGGAACCCGATGGCGCCTTCTCGATGCGGGTCACTGTCGCGCCTAACGCAAAAGCCCAAATCCATCTTCCCGTCAAACATGGCGCCAGCATTCGTGAAAGCGGCAAAGATATTGTGAAAAATCCGGACGTCAGATTAATTGCCTCGGACAATGCGGCGGCGATTGTCGAGGTGGGCTCGGGAACTTATCACTTCACGGTTGCAGCCGGCTGATTGCGATTCCATAGAAAAAGCAAATCGCACGGCACGATCTTACCTAAGGCCCTAGGGATCTCTCGAGGGAAAACAATATCGCGTCTCGTTGAATTGGGCGCTGGCATTCGAGGCTCGGAGCGCTAGAGCGTGACTTGCGGCATCATCGGATCAGGGCGCGAACTCGGCCGGTCCATTGTCACCGCGTTCCGTTGCTAGAATTCGCTGGGCTTGCTTGAGATGGGGCGCGTCCAGCATTTTCCCGTCGATCTGCAATGCGCCCACGCCGGGCTTGGCGGCAAACGCCTCGACAACGCGCCTGGCCCAGGAAATTTCATCCTTCGACGACGTAAATGCGGCGTTGATGGCGGGAATCTGTGCCGGATGGATTGCGAGCATGCCAGTAAATCCGTCACGCCGCCCGCGCGCCGCATATGCCTTTAGGTCATCGTCGTTATTCAGCGTGGGAAAGATGGTTTCGATTGCCGAAACGCCTGCGGCATGGGCGGCAAACAATGCCAGCGCCCGAACCATTTCATAGGGCGGCGTATATCGCCCATCGACCTCGCGCGAAGTGGCGGCGCCAATGGCGGCCGGCAGGTCTTCCGCCCCCCATGTGAGACCGCAAAGGCGCGGCGTGACACCGCTGTAGGAACCGAGCGCAAATATTGCCGCCGGCGTTTCCGTGGCGATGGGGAGAATACGTCCCTCCTTGTCGCCGAGACAAGCAAGACGGCGATCGAGATCGGCGATGGAGGCGCCGCCTTCCGCCTTGGGCAGCACAATCCCATCCGGCTTGTGCGGAATGACGGCGGCGAGATCCTCATCGATGGACGCGCCGAGGGGATTGACCCGCACAAACAGCGGCATGGTGCGCACGCGCGAAAGAAACTCCGCAATCGCCTTGCGAGCCTCGTCCTTTTTCTGCGGCGCGACCGAATCTTCCAGGTCGAGGATCAGGGCGTCGGCGCCACTGGCCAAGGCCTTGACCATCCGGTCGGGCCGATCTCCGGGCACAAAAAGTAGCGACCGCAATCTCATGCCCGCTGGACCAATGCGGTCCGCAGGGCTTCGCACACCATCTCGCCGCGCTGATTGAAGGCGCGATGGCGGAAGATGACGATCCCGGCATTGGGACGTGATTTGGAATCGCGCAGCTCCGTCACCTCTGTTTCGACTCTGAGCGTATCGCCGATGAATACCGGTTTGGGCATGGTCACCTTGTCATAGCCGAGATTGGCGACCAGCGTGCCCAAAGTCGTGTCGCCGACCGAGACACCCACCATCAATGAGAATGTGAAAAGCCCATTGACCACGATCCGCCCGAATTCCGTGCCGGCGGCATATTCCGCGTCCAGATGCAGCGGCTGGGAATTATGCGTCAGCGTCGTGATCAGCAGATTGTCCGCTTCGGTCACGGTGCGCCTGAGATCATGGGCAATATGGTCGCCGACTTTCCATCGCTCGAAGGTCCGTCCCGCCACCCGCTCTACCTTTCGATGCGCGCCAATAAGGCGCCTTCCTCGACCTGCGACCCTGTCTTCACGGTCAGGTCGACCACGGTGCCGTCAAACGGCGCCACCAATATATATTCCATTTTCATCGCTTCCAGCACCAGCAGGCGCTGGCCGCGCTTGGCCGCCTTGCCCTTGACCGCTTCGACCAGGATTACCGTGCCCGGCATCGGCGCCAGTATCGCGCCATCGTCCGTTCCGGTTTCCCCGGCGGCTTTGGGCTGCGGTGTCGAGAAGGGCCAGGCACCGCCGTCCAGAAACAGCACCCTGTCTCCCGCAATTTCGCGCACCGCGCCGGCTGCCACGGGTTCGGCGATATGGACCTCGCCGCCAATCTCCACCGCGACGCGTGGGTCAGGCGCGCCGGCAAGGCGAAAGCCCGCCAGGGCCTGCCAGGGGCCGTCGCCATTTTTCGGCAGCAGCGCCGCGGCGGCGGCCGCGATCGCATCGCGGCCCGGCTCCGACGCCGGGATCACCCGCGCGGCATGACGTTCGATGAATCCCGTATCGACGCCACCGCGGACAAAATTCGGATCCGCGGCGGCGCGCGCCAAAAATCCGGCATTGGTTTTGACCGGCCAGACTTCGACCGTACGGCAAGCATTCGCCAATTTCTCCGCCGCCGCCGGCCGTGTCGCGGCATGAACGATCAATTTGGCAATCATGGGATCATAATAAGGAGAGACCAGGTCGCCCTGCTCCACCGCGCTGTCGACCCGGATATTGGCCGGCAAATTCAGATGCGCGATCCGTCCCGTGGACGGCAGGAAACCGGCGGAGGGATTTTCGGCATAAAGCCGTGCTTCCATCGCCCAACCGTCGATGAAGAGTTGATCTTGAGCCTTCGGAAGTTTTTCGCCTGACGCCGCCCGCAGCTGCCATTCCACCAAATCCTGGCCGGTGATTGCCTCGGTGACGGGATGCTCCACCTGCAGGCGGGTGTTCATCTCCATGAACCAGATCCGGTCGGCGCGAAGCCCATCCGAGGCATCGGCGATGAATTCGATGGTACCGGCGCCGACATATCCGACCGCCCTTGCCGCCTTCACGGCCGCGCCGGTGAGCGCAGCGCGTGTGGTATCGTCCATGCCGGGGGCGGGCGCCTCCTCGATCACTTTCTGATAGCGGCGCTGCATCGAGCAGTCGCGCTCGAACAGATGCACGATATTACCGTGGTGGTCGCCGAACACCTGCACCTCGATGTGGCGCGGATTGGCAATATATTTCTCGATCAGCACCCGGTCGTCACCAAACGAGGCCGCCGCTTCCCGTCTGCAGGATGCGAGCGCCTCGCCAAACGAGCCTGCGGCCTCGACCCGCCGCATGCCCTTGCCGCCGCCGCCGGCGACCGCCTTGATCAGGACGGGATAGCCGATGCGGTCGGCTTCGCTTTTCAGACGCTCCGGCGACTGGTCGTCGCCCAGATAGCCAGGGGTCACCGGCACGCCGGCGTCCTGCATCAGTTTCTTGGCGGCGTCCTTCAGGCCCATGGCGCGGATCGCGCCCGGCGGCGCACCCACCCAGATAAGTCCCGCGCGCTCCACGGCTTCGGCGAAATCGGCATTCTCAGACAGAAAGCCATAGCCCGGATGAATCGCCCGCGCCTTCGTCTTGGCCGCCGCCGCCAGGATCTTTGCGCCATCGAGATAACTCTCGCGCGCCGGCGCGGGGCCGATACGCTCCGCCAAATCGGCTTCCCGCACGAAAGGCATCTGCGCGTCGGCATCGGAGTAAACCGCCACGGTGCGCACGCCCAGGCGCCTGGCGGTGCGGATGATGCGGCGGGCGATTTCGCCCCGGTTGGCGATCAGGAGGCTTTCCAGCATCGGGTCACATGCGGAACAGGCCGAATCGGGGCCTGGAGGGGATCGGCGCGTTCAAGCTCGCGGCAAAGGCAAGGCCCAGAACATCGCGGGTCTGGACGGGATCGATCACCCCGTCATCCCACAGCCGCGCGGTGGCGTGATAGGGATTGCCTTCGTCTTCATATTTCTGGCGGATCGGCGCCTTGAACGTTTCCGCCTCTTCCGCGCTCCATTTTTCGGCGTCGCGATGCACGGTGGCGAGCACGGATGCCGCCTGCTCGCCGCCCATCACGCTGATACGGCTGTTGGGCCATGTGAAAAGGAAGCGGGGCGAATAGGCGCGCCCGCACATGCCATAATTGCCGGCGCCGAAACTGCCGCCGATCAGCACGGTGATCTTGGGCACCGTCGCGGTCGCCACCGCCGTCACCAGCTTGGCGCCATCCTTGGCGATGCCGGCCGCCTCATATTTGCCGCCCACCATGAAGCCCGAAACATTCTGCAGAAACAGAAGCGGGATGTGGCGCTGGCAGGCCAGTTCGATGAAATGGGTTCCCTTAAGCGCGCTTTCGCTGAAGAGCACGCCGTTGTTGGCCAGGATCGCGACCGGCATGCCCCAGATATGCGCAAATCCGCACACCAGGGTGCTGCCGTAAAGCGGCTTGAATTCATGCAGCTCGGATCCGTCGACGATGCGAGCAATCACCTCGCGCACATCATAGGGCGCGCGCACGTCGCGGGGCACGATGCCGTAAAGCTCTGTGGGATCGAATTTGGGGGGGCGGGGGTTCGCCAATGTCACATCGGCTTTGGCCGCAGCCCCCAGGGTGCCGACGATCTGGCGCAACAGCAGCAGCGCATGTTCGTCATTCTCGGCGACATGATCGACCACGCCCGACTTGCGGCCATGGGTGTCGGCGCCGCCCAGTTCCTCCGCCGAAATCACTTCGCCCGTCGCCGCTTTCACCAGCGGCGGACCGGCGAGAAAGATGGTGCCCTGCCCGCGCACGATGATGCTTTCGTCCGACATGGCGGGAACATAGGCCCCGCCCGCGGTGCAGCTTCCCATCACACAGGCGACTTGGGCGATGCCGTCGGCCGACATCTGCGCCTGGTTGAAGAAGATGCGGCCGAAATGATCGCGGTCGGGAAATACGTCCGCCTGATGCGGCAGGTTGGCGCCGCCACTATCCACCAGATACAGGCAAGGCAGCCGGTTCTGCTGCGCGATCTCTTGCGCGCGCAGATGCTTCTTCACCGTCATCGGAAAATAGGCGCCGCCTTTCACGGTGGCGTCGTTGGCCAGGATCATCGCTTCGCGGCCCATAACCCGGCCGATGCCGGCGATGATGCCGGCACCGGGCGCCTCATCGCCGTAAAGACCGTTCGCCGCCAAGGCACCGATTTCCAGGAATGGCGAGCCGGCATCGAGCAGGCGATTGACCCGCTCGCGCGGCAGAAGCTTGCCCCGCGCGGTATGACGCTGGCGCGCCGTATGCGAACCGCCCAGCGCCGCCTTCGCGGTCCGGGCTCGCAGATCCTCGGCCAGGGCGCGGTTGTGCGCCTCATTCGCGCGGAAAGTCTCGCTTTGGCGGTCGATCAGCGAGGACAGCGCCGTCATGTGCCGATCAGCTCCCGCCCAATTAGAAATCTTCGGATCTCGTTGGTGCCCGCGCCAATGTCATAAAGCTTGGCATCGCGCAGGAAACGCTCCACCGGCCAGTCCCTGGTATAGCCCGCGCCGCCCAGTGCCTGGATCGCCTCCAGCGACGTCTTCACCGCATTCTCGGACGCCAAAAGGATCGCGCCAGCCGCATCGAAGCGCGTGGTCTGGCCCCGGTCGCAGGCCCGCGCCACGGCATAGACGTAAGCGCGCGCGGAATTGAGCGCCACGTACATGTCCGCGATCTTGGCCTGCATCAGCTGGAAATTTCCGATGGGTTGGCCGAACTGCTTGCGTTCGCGCACGTAAGGCAGCACCACGTCGAGACAGGCCTGCATGATGCCGAGCGGCCCGGCCGCCAGCACCACGCGCTCATAGTCCAGTCCCGACATCAGGATTTTGGTACCCTTGCCTTCCCCGCCCATCACCGCATCCGCCGGAACTTCGCAGTCCTGGAACACCAGCTCGCCGGTGTCGCTGCCGCGCATGCCCATCTTGTCCAGCTTCTGCGACGTCGAAAAGCCCTTCATGCCCTTCTCGATCAGAAAGGCGGTTATGCCGCGCGCTCCCGCCGCCATGTCGGTCTTGGCATAGACCACCAGCACATCGGCTTCCGGCGCATTGGTGATCCAGAATTTCGTCCCGTTCAGCACGTAACCGTCATTGCCGCGCTTCTCGGCCTTCAATCGCATGGAGACGACGTCGGAGCCCGAGCCTGCCTCCGACATGGCGAGCGAACCCACATATTCGCCCGAAATCAATTTCGGCAGATAGTGGCGCTTCTGCTCCGGCGTCGCCCAGCGGCGGATCTGGTTGATGCAGAGATTGGAATGGGCGCCATAGCTGAGACCCACCGAAGCCGAACTGCGCGAGATTTCCTCCATCGCCAGGGCATGCTCGAGATAGCCAAGCCCCAGGCCGCCGAATTCCTCCTCCACCGTGATGCCGTGCATGCCCAGCGCCCCCATCTCGGGCCAGAGATGACGGGGGAATTTGTTGGTGGCGTCGATGTCCGCGGCGAAGGGCGCGATCTGTTCCGAGGCGAAACGGCGCACCGTCTCGCGCATCATATCGGCGGTTTCGCCCAACCCGAAATCCAGATGTGAGCTCATGGCGCGCGATCCTGTGGCACGGGGCGGGGCCTGCGATCCTCGTCGATGGCCACGAAGGTGAAGCAGGCTTCCGTCACCTTGGCGCTTTGCTCGCTGTCCCGGTCTCGCTGCCAGGCCTCCACCGCGATCTTCATGGAGGAACGGCCAACCGACGTCACGGTGGCATAGACCGAGACCTCGTCACCAACATGCACGGGATGATGAAACGCGACCGCATCGATCGCCACCGTCACGGCCCGCCCGGCGCTGCGGCGCGAAGCGACATTGCCCGCCGCCAGATCCATCATGCTCATCAGCCAGCCGCCGAAAATATCGCCATAGAAATTGGCGTCCGCCGGCATGGCGGTGACGCGGATCGCGGGCTGCTGGGCGGGCGGCTTGCTCATGCGGCTTTCAGTCGATGAAGATCAGTGCGGGATGCTCCATCAACCGCTTGAGGCGCTGGATGAAGCTGGCCGCATCATAGCCGTCCACGATGCGATGGTCGAACGAAGATGAGAGGTTCATGACCTTGCGCCGGGCGAGAAAAGCGCCTTCGATCACAGGCCGTTCCGCCAGCTTGTTGGGGCCGATGATCGCCACCTCGGGATGGTTGATGATCGGGGTGGCGGCGATGCCGCCCATCGCTCCCAGGCTGGTCAGGGTGATGGTCGATCCGGAAAGTTCTTCGCGCGCCGCGCTGCCGTCGCGCGCGGCTTGCGTCACCCGAGCAAGCTCGCGGGCGCAATCCCACAGATCGCGGCTCTCGGCATGGCGGATCACCGGCACCATCAGTCCGTTCTGGGTCTGGGTCGCGATACCGATATGAATGGCGGCGTAACGCTTCAGAACGCCGGCGGCTTCGTCATAATGCGCGTTGATGTTGGGAAAATCGGGCAGCAGCCGGATCATCGCGCGCATGAAGAATGGCAGAAGAGTCAGTTTGGGCCGGTTTTCGCCGCGATTGGCATTGAGGTCGGCGCGCAGGCCTTCCAGCTCGGTGAGGTCGAATTCCTCGACATAGGAGAAATGCGGTATCTGCCGCTTGGACTTCGCCATCCTGTCGGCGATCTTGCGGCGCATTCCCACCAGCTTGATTTCTTCCACATCGTCGCGCGCCGGCGTGCTTGGACGGCCGCGATGGCGCTCCAGATCCTCGACCAGAATTCGTCCCCTGGGACCGCTGCCTCGCACATCTTCCAGCCGGATGCCCCATTCCCGGGCGCGGCGGCGGGTGGCCGGCGACGCCGCGGGGTCGGGGTTGACCGCGACGGCAACAGGCTCCCGACCTTCTTCACCGGCGCGCGCATTGCCGGCGGCGTCATTTTCGACCACCGCGACTTGCTTTGCAGGCTGAGCCGCCATGCTGTCGCCCGCCACGTCCAATTCCACCAGCACCGACCCCACCGGCGCCATGCTGCCCACCGCGCCGTGCAACGCGGTCACCAGGCCTTCGACCGGCGAGGTCATGTCCACCGTCGCCTTGTCGGTCATCACGTCCAGCAGCGGGTCGTCTTCCTTGATGCGGTAGCCAACCTTCACGTGCCAGGCCGTGATCTCGGCTTCGGCGACGCCTTCGCCGATGTCGGGCAGACGGAACTGATACTGGCCCATTCTCAGTTCTCCATCGCCTGTCGCAGCGCCTTCACGACGCGCCCCGGTCCGGGGAAATAGTCCCACTCGAAAGCATGCGGATAAGGCGTGTCCCAGCCCGCCACGCGCAGGATCGGGCTTTTGAGATGGAAGAAGCAGCGCTCCTGCACCAGCGCCGACAATTCACCGCCGAACCCGCCAAAGCGTGAGGCCTCATGCACGATCACGCAGCGGCCGGTCTTGTTCACGGATTGGGTGATGGCGTCGACATCCAGCGGCACGATCGAGCGAAGATCGATCAGTTCGGCGTCGATGCCGAATTCGGCAATCGCCGCTGACGCTACATGCACCATGGTGCCATAGGCCAGAACAGTGACCTCCTTGCCTTCGCGCACTGTCGCCGCCTTGCCCAGCGGCACGGTGTAATGGCCTTCGGGCACATCGGACGCGGCATGATCGGTCCAGGTCTTCATCTGGCGCTCGTGGTGGCCATCGAAAGGCCCATTATAAATCCGTTTCGGCTCCAGAAAGATCACCGGATCGTTGCTCTCGATCGCGGCGATCAGCAGGCCCTTGGCATCATAGGGATTGGAGGGGATCACGGTGCAAAGGCCCGTGACATGGGCGAACAGGGCTTCCGGGCTCTGGCTGTGGGTCTGACCGCCGAAAATGCCGCCGCCATAGGGCGCGCGCACCGTGATCGGAGCCCAGAATTCTCCATTCGAGCGGTAACGCAGCCGCGCCGCTTCGGATACAAGCTGATCGAAGGCCGGCAGGATGTAATCCGCAAACTGGATTTCCGCCACGGGGCGAAGGCCATAGGCGCCCATGCCAATAGCCGTGGCGATGATGCCGCCTTCGGAGATCGGTGTGTCGAAGCAACGTCTGGCGCCGTGCTTTTTCTGCAAGCCTTCGGTGACACGAAAAACGCCGCCGAAATAGCCGACATCCTCACCAAATGTCAGCACGTCGGGATCCCTGGTCAGCATCACGTCGAGAGCCGAATTCAGCGCCTGGATCATCGACATGACGGCCATGGTCAGACCCCGAGTTCCTTGCGCTGCTCGCGCACGCGCCAGTCGGGCGTCTCGAACACGCCTTCGAACATCTCCGACACTGGTGGCTTCGAGTGGCCGAGGGTCCCCACCGCCTCACCTTCCTTTGCGGTGGTTCGCACCGTGTCGACAAGCTCCGCCTCGCATTGGACATGGCGGGCCTCGTCCCATTCGCCGATGGCGATCAAATGCTGCTTCAAGCGGGCGATGGGATCGCCCAGAGGCCATTGCGAGCCTTCATCGGCGGGGCGATAGCGGGCGGGATCGTCGCTGGTCGAATGACCGGCGACGCGATAGGTGAAGAATTCGATCAGGGTGGCACCCCGATTGGCGCGCGCCCGCGCCATCGCCCATTCCGTCGCCGCCCACACCGCCAGGAAATCATTGCCGTCGACCCGAAGCCCCGGCAGACCATAACCGGCAGCCTTGGCCGCGAAAGTGGTTTCTTCCGCACCCGCAATGCCGGCATAGGAGGAAATCGCCCACTGATTGTTGGTGACGCAGAGAATGACCGGGGCGTGATAGACCGAAGCAAATGTCAGTGCCTCGTGAAAATCGCCTTCGGCGGTGGAGCCTTCGCCGATATAGGCCAATGCCAGGCTGTCGTCATTTTTGTAGGCGCTGGCCATCGCCCAGCCCACGGCATGGCCGAAGCGGCTGCCGAGATTGCCGGAGAGCGAATAGAAACCGTAATCGCGCGCCGAATAAAGAATGGGGAGCTGGCGGCCCTTCAGCGGATCTTTTTCATTGGAGAAAATCTGGTTGACCAGATCGATCAGCGGGTAGCCCCGCGCCATCAGCCAGGAGAGAACGCGATAGGTGGGGAAACACATGTCGCGCGGTCCCAGCACCATCGATTGGGCGGCGCCGATCGCTTCCTCGCCGGTGGATTTCATGAAGAAGCTCGTCTTGCCTTGGCGATGGGAGCGGAACATGCGGTCTTCGAACAGCCGCGTCAGCAGCATGGCGCGCAAGCCCTGACGCAGCTTTTCCGGTGCGATCCGCGGCGCCCAGGGACCGGCGGCGTGGCCCTGATTATCCAGCACCCGGATCAGGCCATACGCGGTATCGCGAAGACTTTCGGATGAAGCGTTGACGTCCGCTTCGGGACGCGGGACGGCGCCCGGCGGCGGAATCACAAGATGGCTGAAATCCGGCTCATCGCCGGGGCGTGTGGGAGGTGCAGGAATGTGCAAATCGAAAGGACACATGGCAGGAACCCACGCGTTTGGTGTCTATACGAACATCCTCAAACAAGGTCTCACAACTGCCCGGGATTGAAATTGCTATTTTTGCTGGCAAAAGCATTTATTTGGAATAGTATTCTCAGAAAGAAGAATATATTAGGATACTATTCCATGGATGAGATAGATCTGAAAATTCTAAGGGGCCTTCAAGATAGTCCGGGCATCTCGATGGTGGATCTGGCGCAGAAGGTCGGCCTTTCCCACACACCCTGCTGGCGACGGGTGAAGCAATTGGAGGAACGCGGCGCCATTCGTGAGCGTGCCGTGATCCTGGATCCCGAAGTGATGGGGCTCGCGGTCACCGTGCTGGCGAATATCCGCCTGAAGGCCCATGACGAAGACACGCTGCTGGCGTTCGAACAGGCGGCGCGCGACCGGCCGGAAGTCGTGGAATGTTTCACCATGGGCGGCGAAAGCGATTACGCGGTCCGTATCGTGGTGGGAAGCATCGATGCATACGAGCATCTTCTGAAGAAGGTGCTGCTGCATTTTCCCGGCGTGGCATCGGTGAATTCCCATTTCGCCTTGAAGTGCGTAAAGAATACCACGCGACTGCCGATCTAA
This sequence comes from uncultured Alphaproteobacteria bacterium, assembly GCA_903897605.1. Taxonomy (GTDB): domain Bacteria; phylum Pseudomonadota; class Alphaproteobacteria; order Micropepsales; family Micropepsaceae; genus Rhizomicrobium. The sequence continues at coordinate 123,235 of CAIUCH010000057.1, read as the reverse complement.
CGTAAAGTCCCGCGGCGAAAAGACGGAACGCTGGTCCGATGCTGCTCAATGAAACCCAACGCGCGATCCAGGATGCGGTGCGGGAATTCGCGCAGGACCGCATCCGCCCCCAGGCCCGCGCCTTCGAAGCTGCGGGCGGCTATCCGCCGGAGTTGTTCACACAACTGGCATCGCTTGGCCTGATGGGCATGACCCTGGCGGAGGAATTGGGCGGGACCGGCACCGACATGGTGTCTTATGCGGTTGCGCTGATGGAGTTGGCCGCGGCCGATGGCGCCTTGTCCACCATTGTCAGCGTCCAGAACAGTTTTGTCGTTTCCGCATTGGCGAATTATGGCAGTCCGGACCAGCGCGAACGATTTCTGCCCGCGCTGGTTGGCGGCCGCGCCATCGGCGCTTTTGCCTTGACCGAAGCGGATGCGGGGTCCGATGCTGCCGCCATCCGCAGTCGTGCGGTACGGCAAGCAAATGGTTATGTCCTGAACGGCGCCAAGCAATTCATCACCTCGGGGCGCATCGCTGCTCTCGCCATCGTTTTCGCGGTGACCGACCCTGCCGCCGGCAAGCGCGGCATTACCGCCTTTCTGGTGCCCACCGACAGGCCCGGCTATCACGTCGACAAGGTGGAACATAAATTGGGTCAGGGCGCCTCGGACACGTGCGCGCTGCGGTTCGAAAATCTGGTTCTTGAGGATGATTTGCGGCTGGGCGAGCCCGGCGCGGGCTATGCGATCGCGCTGGCGAATTTGGAAGCAGGTCGTATCGGCATCGCGGCGCAAAGCGTCGGCATGGCGCGCGCCGCGCTCGATGTGGCGACCCGATACGCCCGCGAGCGCAAAAGCTTCGGCAAACCCATCATCCAGCACCAGGCCGTCGGCTTTCGCCTGGCGGACCTGGCCGCGCGCCTGGAAGCCGCGCAACAACTGGTTCTGCATGCCGCCGCACGCAAGGATGCCAAGCTTGCCTGCCTTACCGAAGCCTCCATGGCCAAGCTTGTCGCCTCCGAAACCGCCGAGGCGGTCTGCTCCGGCGCGATCCAGACATTGGGCGGCTATGGCTATCTGGAGGAGTTCGGCCTTGCGAAAATTTATCGCGATGTGCGGGTCTGCCAGATCTATGAAGGCACTTCCGACATTCAGCGCCTTGTGATCGCCCGTGCGCTGGAAAGAGATGGACCATGACCGCCGATCCGATTGTCATCACCGGCTTTGCCCGCACGCCCATGGGTGGCCTGCAGGGCGTGTTCGCGGATCTCAAGGCTAGCGAATTGGGGGCGGCGGCGGTGCGCGAGGCCGTCAGGCGCGCCGGCACGCCAACCATCGACCAAATCGTGATGGGCTGCGTGCTTTCCGCCGGTCAGGGCCAGGCGCCGGCACGGCAGGCGGGATTGGGCGCGGGGCTGGGCGAACAAGTTCCCGCCATGACCGTCAACAAGATGTGCGGCTCCGGCATGCAGGCCGCCATCCTGGCGCACGACATGCTGGCGGCCGCCAGCGCCGATTGTGTGGTCGCGGGTGGGATGGAGAGCATGACCAATGCGCCCTATCTGCTGGCCCGGCATCGCCGCGGCGCACGTTTCGGTCACGACAGCGCAAAGGATTCCATGCTGCTGGATGGGCTGGAGGACGCCTACGAGACCGGCAAGCCGATGGGTGCCTTCGCCGAGGAAACCGCGCGCAATTATCAGATAAGCCGCGCCGCCCAGGATGAATACGCTTTGCGATCGCTTGATCGCGCAAAATCGGCGCAAGCAAGCGGGGCATTCGACGGGGAGATCGTGCCGGTCGTCGCCGGCACGCAAACCGTCCGCATCGATGAGCAGCCCGGCCGCGCGAAACCGGATAAAATTCCCTTCCTCAAGCCGGCCTTCGCACCGGACGGCACCATCACCGCCGCCAGCTCCGCCTCGATCTCGGATGGCGCGGCGGCGCTTGTGCTGATGCGCAAGCGCAATGCCGACGACATGGGCGCCGCGCCTATCGCGCGCATCGTCGGTCATGCCACGCATGCCCAGGCGCCGGCCTTGTTTACCACCGCGCCCGTGTTCGCCATCCGCAAACTGCTCGACCGCATTGGATGGCGCGTCAACGATGTGGATCTGTTCGAAATCAATGAAGCCTTCGCGGTGGTGGCGCTGATCGCAATGCAGGAACTTGATATCGCGGCCGACCGCATCAACGTGCATGGCGGAGCCTGCGCCCTTGGTCATCCCATTGGCGCCTCCGGCGCGCGAATAATGGCCACGCTCATCGCAGCGCTGAGGATACGAAACCTCAAGCGCGGGATCGCCAGCCTTTGCATCGGCGGCGGTGAGGCCATAGCGATCGCGCTCGAAATTGTGACGGCCGCATAAACGTCGGCGGTAAGTACGGCGCGAACCTGCCTAACTGGGCTGCCCGCGCCCTTTTGCGCTTTGCCTGCCTGTTCGCGATGCCATCAAGCGCTGACAAATCCAACCGCCCAAGCACAAATTTTCCCGCCATTTTGATGGCCGAAACGAGCATAAGCTTTTGAATTAAAAGCATAATCCTGTCAGGTCCGCTAGCGCAGGGCGTCCAACTTCGCAAATTCCCCGCTATTTCCCTGATGTTCAGGGCTTTCCAAGTGGAGACCGGTTGGCGCCGGATTGTACCCACAACCGACATGTTCTCGAACAATCTCAGTCGCCCTTTCCGCTCGACTCCATTCGATGGTTTGCGGTTATCGTTTGCATCCGGGAATTCGTCCCTGCGAAATGAGGTCAGCGCTCCAGCGCTGCGCCCAGGACCGCAGTCATCCACTGGGCAAGGGATTGAGTAATGGGGACCAAGATGAAGGCAGTCTTAATAGCGCTAAGCTGTTTAATTCCTGCCCTGTTGATTGCCGATCGCGATTTACCCGCCATGGCCCAAGTCCGCCACCCTGCTTCGCCGCGACAAATGTCGAGGTTGGCGAGTGGCATTCGCAATGCCGACGAACCATCCGCGAACTATCGGCAATTGCAACACCGTTTGGCCCAAGGCTGGAATTCGTGGGACGTGAACAGCGTAACGACGCAGGTGCTGCTACCCGACGGGCTCGCCATTCATGCCGGGCTCAAACACAATACCACTGAGTCCTCCGACGCTTTTCTCAAGGACGCGCTGATAGGCAGGTTGGAGCCGGGCGCGGAACAAGTGATTCCGGGACCGCATACCTGGGACGGCAGCTATACGGACCTTCGGATATCATGGAAGGGTCACAACTGGCGCCTGCAGAGCGCAAGAGAAGCGGGCGATCTGGTCGTGCTGGCGACCCCGTTGGAATCAACAGCCAATTCCGCGCTCCCGGCAACGATCGTCTTTTCCGTCGACTTCCTTTGGAACCAGCCCGGTTCGGTGATGAAACACACGGACTTCATCGAAGCGCACGGCACCTCCCGCATTGTTCCGATCTATTGCACCTGCACGGACCAGGCATCCAAGACGGGAAGCGGATATATCGATCTTCCTGTTGGTGGACCATATTTCGCGGCCGACTTGGTTCGACCGGTCGGTATCAGCACGGGTAAACGCCTCACATTGGCGCAGATCCAGGTGGCTATCGCGCGGCATCAAGCCTCCTATCGCGAGTCCATCGCACAGGCGGGCCAAAAAGGCCCGATCATGGACGCAATTGAGACAACGCTGGGCTGGGACACGATCTATGAGCCCAGCAAGCAACGCGTCGTTTCGCCTGTCAGCAGGGTCTGGAGCGTGCGATGGGGCGGCTATGTGATCTTTGATTGGGACACTTTTTTCGCGGCCACGATGGCTGCGATTGGAGATCGCGATTTGGCTTATGCGGACGCCATCGAGACCTTGCGCGAAGCCACCCCGCAGGGCTTCGTGCCCAATTACGCGCGGGCCGGTGGCTGGAGCAGCTATGATCGCTCGGAGCCGCCGGTCGGTGCAATCACGATTCTTGGCTTGTACAAGACTTTTCACGAGCGATGGTTTCTCGAAGATGCGTTCGCGCCGCTGCTTCGCTGGAACCGGTGGTGGGCAGAGCATCGCCAAATAGAAGGCTTTCTTACATGGGGAAGCGATATAGGCACCAAGGCGGAAAATCTGGATGACAACACCAGAGGCACGCGCGCCGGAGCGATTCTGGAATCGGGCTTGGATAACAGTCCAATGTACGACACGGCGACCTATGACCCACAGACGCATCTGCTGAAATACGCCGATGTGGGCTTGATGAGCATGTATATCGCCGACTGCGACGCCCTGGCCGAGATCGCTGAAATATTGAACAAACCCGCCGAAGCGAAAGAATTGAAGGACCGCAGCGCGCGCTTCAAAGTCAAGCTCGGCTCTCTTTGGAACGAGAAGGCGGGAATATTTCTCAATAAGGATCTCCAGACCGGAGAATTCAGCACGCGCTTTTCGCCGACAAATTTCTATCCCATGTTGGCCCATGCTGCCACACCGGGCCAAGCCCAGGCGATGATCGACAAGCATCTGTTAAATCCCAGGGAATTTTGGGGTCCATGGGTCATTCCATCCATCGCGCGGGACGATCCGGCATTCGGCGACCAGGATTATTGGCGAGGCAGAATATGGGGACCGATGAACTATCTCGTCTATCTGGGGCTGCGAAACTATGACCAGCCGTCCGTGCGCGCCAGCCTGGCACAAAAATCCTATGACTTGTTCTTAAAGGAATGGAGCAAGAATGGTCACGTGCATGAGAATTATAACGCCATCACAGGCACAGGCGACGACGTTCCCAACAGCGACCGCTTTTATCATTGGGGGGCCTTGCTCGGGTACATTGAATATCTGGAGCGCGGCCAGGGCGCAAAAGCCGTGCCGGGTTCGCGATAGCGATTGACCCCATCCCTTCCGAAAACCAACTCCGACAATATTGGCGATGCAGGCCGCCGGAATTAGCGCTCCAGCAGATAGGGGGTGTGATTAATGCGCTCCGCTCCAGTCTCGGTGATCACAAAGCCGTCCTCCATGCGCAGCCCGCCCCACGGTGTATCGAACAATGGGATGTCGCAGGAGACAACCATGTCGGGCTTGAATACGGCCGGACTGCTGGGCCCGAAGATCGGCGGCTCAAATTCGATCACACCGACACTGTGGATTCCGGAATATAAAAAATGCCGGCCAAGACCCGCCTCCTCCACCACCCGCCGCCCCGCCGCCTCGACGCTGCGACCTTCGACTCCAGGCCGCATTGCCTTGAAACAGGCTTCCTGGGCGCGCCAGGCCACCTCCACCGCATTGCGAATTTCGCGTCCCGGATTGCCGACGAGCACTGGCCTGCCGATAGCGGAATGATAACCCTCGTAGCGAGGCGCAATCGTCAGCAGCACGAGATCGTCGGCATGGATCGCTCGGAATGTTGAACGAGCCAGAATGGGCCGGGTATTGGGACCGCAGGCCACGATCGTGTCGATGCCGGTCCCTTCGGCACCCATGCGGCGCATTGCCGAGTCCACCTCCGCGGCGACCTCGCGTTCCGTGGCACCCACACGAATCGTCTCCAGCGCGGCGGCCAGGCCCGCTTCAGCAATGCGATAGGCATAGCGAATAACCGCAAGCTCGGCCGGCGATTTTTGGGCACGCACATCGCAGATCGCGTTCTCCACATCAACCCACTCCGCCTGCCGGAAACTTGCCTCGAAAGTGGCAAGCACGTCGGCACTCATCAGTCCGCGCGCAGCCAGCCCGATTCTTTTGACGCGCGAGGCATGAGGAATTACTTCGGCGACAATCTCGGCCAAGCTCTGAATCCTGCTGTGGGGATAATCCTCGTTTGCGTGGCAAAACTCACCCAGAATGCGTACATCGGCGATGCGGCCGGCAAGCAGCGCATACTCCCGGGTCTCGGGGCCGCACAGCATGATCGGCGCCCCCTCGCGGAACAGCAGCACGCACACCGGCTCGAAATGAACGGGAAAGTTTGCCAGCCAGCGCGCGTGAGCCGCGCCAAACACGGCGCGATCGTCCGCATAGGCGACCAAAAGGTCCAGATTCTCCAATCTCATCATCTGCTGCACGCGGGCCCAGCGGATGGGATATTCCTCGATAGGGATGCTGGGCTTCGAATCCTTGTTCATCGAAACGGGCCTGTCGGTGCTTGGTTGGTGAGGATAGAAATTGGCAAGGAACTCTGTCATTGTCAAAATGACACCGGGCGATGACTTAAGGGGACTTTTGATGAATCCACGGACGCTGCGCGCCGCGGCATTTGCTGTCTTTGCATGCGGTTTTCTCGCGGCCTGTGATGCTTCCAAGCCCGCAGCCTCCGCCGATCAGGACGCACCCTTGCGCATCGCTATCGTCGCCAAGCAACTCGGCAGCGGCTATAGCGACGCCATCCGCAAGGGCGGCGAGCAGGCCAGTGCCGAACTTGGCAAAGTGCAAATGATTTTTACCGGACCCAGCACGCCCACCGCCGAGGGGCAGATCGAGGTGCTGAACACCTTGATTGCCCAGCAAGTAAACGCCATTGCGGTGGCCGCCAATGACCCTGATGCATTGGTGCCAACGCTCAAGCGCGCGATGCAGCGCGGAATCAAGGTGATCTCCTTCGACTCTGCGGTTTCTCCGGAAGGCCGTATCGTTCACCTGGCGCCCTCCTCGGACGCGCTGGTGGGGGAAACCTGCCTGCAGCTCGCACAGGCTGCGGCACCCGGTGGCAAGGGCAAGATTGCTATCCTCTCGGCTTCCGCCACCGCCACCAACCAAAATGCCTGGATCGCGGCAATGCAATCAGCCCTGCCCCGCCACCCAGATTTGCAACTGGTCGCGACCGTCTATGGTGATGACCTGTCGGACAAGTCGTATCGCGAAGCGCTGGCCCTGCTGAAACGCTTCCCGGATTTGGCCGTCATAGTGGCTCCAACCTCCATCGGTATTGTCGCCGCCGCCAAGGCCATTGAGGATGAGCACCTCACCGGCAAGGTTTTCGTCACGGGACTTGGCCTGCCGTCCGAACTGCTCGGTCATATCAATGCCGGAAGCGTCAAGAGCTTTGCGCTGTGGAATCCAATCGATCTGGGATATTCGGCGGTCACGCTGGCCACTCACCTGGCTCGCGGAGCCAAGACGGGCCCTGGCGCCACGGTGCCGCTTGGCCGCATCGGCTCGGTGACCTTCGACCAGGCTGGCACGGGCCCGATGAGCAAACCCTTCATCTTCGATGGCGCCAATACCGCAGAATTTGCAAAGATCTTCTGATGATTCTTAATGCGTGAACCAGTGCTGCTGCGCATCTCGGGATTGAGCAAACGCTTCGGCGCTGCCCTGGCGCTCGCGGATATCGACTTGGAGCTCGATGCCGGAACGGTCACGGCGCTGGTGGGCGAAAATGGCGCCGGCAAATCCACTTTGGTCAAGATACTCTCCGGCGTCCATAAACCTGATAGCGGCCGCGTCGAGTGGCGTGGCGAATGCGTCGACATCGCCTCGCCCATGGCCGCGCAGGCGATGGGAATAAGCGTCATTCACCAGGAATCCGTCGTTTTCGAAGACCTCAGCGTCGCTGAAAACATCTTTGTGACGCGCCGTCCGCACCGATTTGGGATTATTCGCTGGCGAGAGATGTACCGCCTGGCCGGAAAACTGCTTCGGCAACTGCATTCAAGCATCGACCCACGCGAGCGCCTGAAGAACCTGTCCGTTGCCGAGCGGCACGTGGTGCAGATTGCCAGAGCATTGTCCGACGACGCCCGGCTCGTGATCATGGACGAACCGACCGCCGCATTGTCCGAACGCGAAAGCGCCGAACTGCTGCGTATCGTAGCGCAATTGCGCGAGCATGGCTGTGCGGTGCTGTACATCAGTCACAAATTCGCGGAGATCTTCAGTGCCGCGGATCGCTATGTCGTTCTGCGCGACGGACGCAATGTTGCGGAAGGCCCGATGGCGCAAGCCACCATGGATACGCTGGTGAAACTCATGGCGGGTCGGACGGTGGATCAGCGCTATCCCGCCAGGCTGCCAGCCCAGCCGGGTAAAGTCGTGCTACGGGTGCACCAACTGGCGAGACGGGGGGAATTCCGCAACGTGAATTTCGAACTGCATGCCGGAGAGATATTGGGCCTGTACGGATTGGTGGGCTCCGGGCGCAGCGAATTGCTTCAGGTGCTGTTCGGTCTGAAGCCTGCCGCCGATGGCGAGGTCCAGATGTTTGGCGAACATCCGGGACCATTGACTATCCATGGGGCGATGCGCGCCGGGATGGCGCTGGTTCCCGAGGATCGCCAGCGGCAGGGTGCGCATCTCAGCCGCTCGATTCGCGACAATATCGCGCTGCCCAATCTGCCCGCGCTGAGCTGCCTTGGCTTTGCGCGGCGCAGCGCGGAAGAAACACTCGCTCAGGACTGGATAGGGCAGTTGAACATCAAATGCCGCAGCAGCGGGCAGACGATGCAGGAATTGTCGGGGGGCAATCAGCAAAAGATAGTTCTTTCCAAATGGCTGGCCGGAAAACCGCGCATTCTTCTGCTCGATGAGCCGACCAAGGGAATCGACATCGCCACCAAAATGGCGGTTCACCATCTGATCCGGCGGCTCGCCTCGGACGGACTGGCAATCCTGATGGTCTCGTCGGAGCTTCCCGAAGTGCTCGGCATGAGCGATCGGGTGTTGGTAATGCGTCGCGGCCTGCTATCCGGTGAATTTGTTCCATCCCGGGCTACTGCCGAACAGGTGCTGCATGCCGCCACAGCCGCCTGAACCGATGCGTCTCCCAAACCGAATACCTGGACGCGAAAGCGCACTGGCCGCCGTAATCGTCGTGATGGTCGCGGCATTGGGTCTGCGCTGGCCCCAGTTCGCCACGCTGTCGAGCCTGCGCGACGTCCTGGACGACACCGCAATTTTAATTCTACTTGCCCTCGGCCAGATGCTGGTCATCGTGACCCGCTGCATCGACTTGTCGGTTGCCGCGAACGTCGCCCTAAGCGGCATGATCGTCGCCCAGCTCGAGCAATCGCACCCGTCCCTGCCCATCCTGGTTCTGATGATCTTTGGCATGTTGGCGGGATCTGTGTTTGGTGCGGTGAACGGCCTGCTGGTATGGTTGGTGCGCGTGCCGTCAATTGTTGCCACACTTGGAACGATGGCAATGTTTCGCGGGATCGTCTACCTGATCTCAGCCGGTCGATGGATCAACAGCGACCAACTATCTCCGCAATTTCAGCAAGAAATCCGCGACACATGGCTAGGTCTCAGCATGCTGTCCTGGCTTGCCATTGCCGGCGTCGCCTTAATCGCGCTTCTGCTGCGTTACACCAATGCCGGCCGGCGCCTCTATCTGGCCGGCGGCAATCCGGCCGCCGCCGCCTATGTCGGGGTGCAAGTTGGCCGCTCACAATTCAACGCGTTCGTCCTTTGCGGGATGCTGGCCGGTCTGTGTGGTTATCTGTGGGTGGCTCGATTTGCAGTCGCCTATACCGACATCGCCTCAGGGTTTGAGCTGCAGGTGATCGCGGCCTGCGTCATCGGCGGAGTGTCGATCCGCGGTGGTTCGGGAACCGTCGCCGGGGTACTGCTCGGCTGTGTATTTCTGGGCATCGTCCGCAACGCGTTGCCGCTCGTCGGAATATCGCCCTTCTGGCAAATGGCGGTCAACGGGTTGGTCATCGTCGGCGCCGCCATGCTCAATGAGCAGGCTTCGGCGGAGCAACCGCGACGGATATTGGAGCCCGATGCCAAATGAACCGGATCCACCATATCGCAATGCGTGCGTTGCGCTGGGAAAGCATTCTCGGTGCGGCAATTCTCGTGGTTCTTATCGTGAACACATTAACGTCGCCATACTTTCTGAACGCCCAGACGCTTGCGGACGCGACGTTCAACTTCACCGAAAAAGGCCTGGTGGCATTGCCAATGGCCCTGCTGATGATTGCCGGCGATATCGACATCTCGGTTGCCGCGATCATGGCGTTGTGTTCGATTGCGATGGGCTATGGTGCGCTCGCCGGGTGGCCGCCAAGCGCCCTCGTCATGGCGAGCCTGGCGGTGGGTATCGGATGCGGCGCCTGCAATGGCTGGTTGGTCACGGTTTGCCGGGTGCCCGCACTGGTAGCCACAATCGGGACGATGAGCCTGTTCCGAGGCATCGCCTACGGCGTGCTCGGAGATCAAGCCCTCAAAAACTATCCGCGCGGTTTCGAGTTCTTCGGCCAGGGTTATGTCGCAGGCCTATTCTCGCTGGAATTGGTGCTGCTGATTGTGGCGGCATTGCTGAGTGCCACATTGTTGCATCAAACGGTAATCGGAAGACGCATCTATGCGATCGGCGCGAATAACGTCGCCGCGCGCATGTCAGGCATCGCAGTGAATGGCTACCGCTTCTGGCTGTTCGCGGCGACAGGGGCGGCGAGCGGTCTTGCTTCGGTACTGCTGACTTCGCGGCTGTCCTCAACCCGACCAACTCTCGCTGCCGGCTGGGAACTGGAGATCATCACCATCGTGATTCTGGGTGGTGTGTCGGTCAATGGTGGGCGCGGCACGATTCCTGGTGTGATGCTCGCCGCCATACTGCTCGGACTGCTGACCTTTGGTCTCGGTATGCACAACATCCCCGGCATCGTGATGTCGATGATCATTGGCATACTGCTGATCACGATCGTCGCAATTCCCAACTTAACCAGTCGTTTGGCGGCATTTCGCGATTCGACTATCGACCGCAGCTAGCCGAAACTGCGAATTTGGTCGACAGGTTGCCTTTAACTATCCACTTGAGAATCCGCCATGCAGACGGGCCAAGAGCTGCATGACATCAAGGCAACGGCCGAACCCAGATATTTCGAAAACTGATCGGCTTGCTGGGATCGGAATGGCCTTGCAGCTTGATCGGTGCGCCATCAAAAGCCTTGTAGGCGGGTTGCCCGATATACAGCGTCTCGCCCCTCAGCACGAAATTGTTCTGCACCAGAACGCCATTATGCAACGCCGTGACCTTGGCCGGGCTGTTCAATGACCCGTCCGGCTTGAAGCTGGGTGCGGTCCAGATCACATCATAGGATTGCCAGGCGCCCGGCTTGCGCGCCGCGTTTACCAGCGGCGGCGACTGTTTGTAGATGCTGGCCGCCTGGCCGTTGACATAGGTCGAGTTGTTGTAACTGTCGAGAATCTGGAGCTCATACCCGGCATCGTCCGGACCGGTGGAGGCAAGGAAGACGCCGCTGTTTCCCCGCGCCTGGCCCGTGCCGGCGACATCGGCGGGAACCTTCCATTCCAGGTGCAGCTGATAGTTCTTGAACTTCTGTCTGGTTTCTATGTTGCCGACAGCCTTGTTCACCGTTATCGCGCCAGCCGACACCATCCACCCGGCAGGCGCCTTGTCGCGTGTATTCACCCACTGATCGAGATTTCCGCCATCGAACAGCACGATCGCGTCAGATGGCGCGGAGGCGCTGGCAGCGTCGCCCGGCGTCACCACCGGCGGCACAGGAGAATAGATTTCCGTGTCCTCGGGGCGCGGCGGCGAGGACTGTGCCATGGCGAGTGTTGAGACAACGCCCAGGCAAAGGGTCAATGCGATGTATTTCATGGGTCTATATGCTCCTGTCCGCTGTCCAGCCGTGTCTTTTATGACCTTGAAGATTCACTTGGTAGAGACATGCTCCCGCTGAATTGCAGAAGGGATTGCGATTATCGATACCGCCATTTTCAGTCAAACGCGATCCTCTTCTTCAATAGTTCGGCTATTTCTGCCGCTACCGGAGCCAGCTTCGCTGCAATTGCGAACTGTGCAGGGCATCATGAGGCTTTCCGACTTGCACTGGCGCTTTGCCCGACATCCCAATCGGATTTCCGATGCGAGCATTGCTTATTGAGGAACGCACGCGCACCCCCGCAGCGTGCTCTGCCCGGCGCCAAAGCTGATGCATCCGATGAACAATATTGATACAAAGAGTTTTGGCAAACCATCACAATCGCGCAGAGGGTTTCGATAATGATCAAGGAAGAGGATGTGCTGGCCGCACTGGACAAACCCCGCGCCGTTTACGCGCTACAACAGCGGGTCGATCCCAGCAACAAGAGCACTGACGCGCTGCAAGAATTGCTGATGCGCATGCGGACCCAGGCCAAGGTAAAATTCGACATTAAAACCGGCAAGTGGAGCAAATCGTAATCCTGATTATTCTGTATTGCATAATTTATTGACCGGCACACCGATTGCGATTTCAAGATCGCCGCGCAGAGGGGCATAAACATGAAATATTGCTTTAATGCCGCAGCCGCCGCGGCTCTTGCGTTATCTATCGCAGCGCTGGTCGCCGGCAACCCTGCATCGGCACAAGACAAGTCTCCGCCACCGCCCACCTCCCAAACTGCCGCCGCCGAGCAGAATTGGTGGAAAAACGCCGTCATCTACGAGATCTACCCGCGCAGTTTCCAGGATTCGAATGGGGACGGCATCGGCGACCTCAATGGCATCATCCAACGCCTCGACTATCTAGCATCCCTCGGCATCGACGCCATCTGGCTCACGCCCATCTACCCATCGCCGCAAGTCGATTTCGGCTATGACATTTCTGACTACGAGAATATCGACCCGCAATACGGCACGCTTGCCGACTTCGACCATCTCATCGCCGAAGCCAATAAGCGGCACATTCGCGTGATCATGGACATGGTCATGAACCACAGCTCCGACAAGCACAAATGGTTCCTCGAGTCCCGTTCCTCGCGCACCAATCCTTACCGCGACTGGTATGTATGGCGCGACGGCAAGGGTCAAACCGCCACCGATAAGGGTGCACCCCCCAACAATTGGCAGTCCCTATTCGGTCACTCCGCTTGGGAATGGGACCAGAACACGCGGCAATATTATTATCACAAATTTTATGCGCAGCAGCCCGACTTCAACTGGAACAACCCCAAAATTCATCAGGCCTTCAAGAATATCGTCGCGTTCTGGCTCAAGCGCGGTGTCGCCGGTTTCCGCTTCGACGCAATCATCACGCTTTTTGAAGATCCCAAATTGACCGATGAGGACGTTCTCAAGGACAAGGATGGCAAGACATTTACCAATGCCTATGGCGACATCTCCCTCGGCGATGCCCGGACCAACAACCTTCCCGGCGTCCATTCCGTCATGGCGGAGATGCGCGCCGCCGCCGACAAATTCAACTCACCAAAATTTCCTGGCACGCGAATTTTCATCGGCGAGACATACCTTCCCAATATCGCAGAACTTGAAAAACAATACGGAACCACCGCGCATCCGGAATTCCACCTGCCGATGAATACGCAGATCGGCTTCATCAACAAGCTAGACGTCGCCGCCTTTCATGCAAAACTTGACGACGCCGAGCAACATCTCAACGGCCACATTCCGCTGCTTGTCTTTGACAACCATGACAATCCGCGCCTCGAGACCCGCTATGGCGACGGCGTCCACGACACCGATATTCAACGCGTCGTCTCAACCATCCTCTTCGCCAGTCGCGGCGCCTCGCTCTTCTATTATGGCGACGAAATCGGCATGAAAACCACGCCTCCCCTCCGCAAGGAAGACGTCAAAGATCCGATCGGCGTAATTGGCTGGCCCAAGGAAAAGGGCCGCGACGGCGAGCGAACCCCGATGCAATGGGATACCACCGCCAATGCGGGCTTCACAAAGGCGGGCGTGACACCCTGGCTGCCAGTGCCGCCAACATATGCGGCCGTCAACGTCAAAGCCGGGCTGACCGGTACCGACTTACTCTATGGCTGGTACCAAGCTCTCATCCGGCTGAAGAAGACCATCCCGTCTCTCACGAACGGAGACCAGACCATGCTCGACGCCGCGAACACGAAAGTGCTTAGCTGGATGCAGCGGGCTCCGGGTGCGAAGCCGGTTGTCGTCGCCTTAAACTTCACGGCCGAGCCACAGACCGTCAATCTCTCGGTTCCGGGCGCCGGCACCGGCGTCAAGGCTCTCCTCAAGACCCCTGGCGCTTCGGATCCATCCTCGCTCACCGCCATCAAGCTTGGCCCATTCGGCGTCTTTGTCGGAGAGGTCCAATAAGGCCGCCGTCCCAGCCAGATCAACCGAGACATTGCGCCGGACCTAACCACCGTTGAAAAGGCCGGCGGCCATTGCTGAGAGGCTTGGCCCACACATCGCGTCAACCGGACAGGCAGAGGCGATTGCCTCTGCCTGTGCAGTGCTGCCTGAATCAACAGGGATTTAGTGATACGGCCAGGGCCTCTCGGGCATGCCGATCACCGGTTTTCCCAACAGCGACGTCGAAAGCGCGTAGGCGCCGCCCTCGGTAAAGGCCCAAATGATATTCCGATCATATTCGGTATAGATCGCCAAAACGCCTTTGCCGAGGGTATAGGGCGGCAACTGTGTTTCGTCCGAGAGCGCAGGCACAAAATAACCGGCAATCTTGGGATCCTCCGGATTCTTGACATCGAATATTTGCACGCCGGCATTGTAAAACGAGTAGGGAATAATGCCCTGGCGCCATCCGCCCGGTTGGCCGATCGCGTTCGACCGTTTCGGTCCGAAATTGCCGCCTCGCTGGCAGAAATCCGTAAAAGGCGCGCCTTGCGGCGGCGTCGGGCGCGGCAGTTTCGCGGCAACCTTCAAATGGTTCGGATCGCGCGCATCGACGACAAATATATCCTTGTATGGCTCATAGCAGTCCTTATTCATCGGATATCCGCTGGTCAGCACAAAGCCCGTGCGCGCGAACTGACTGACATCGGCGTTGTCGAATTCGGTACCGGCAAAGCTGGGTGGCGTATTGACGCCGCTCAAAATTCTTGGCTTGGCGGCGTCGGACAAATCAAAGGCGTAAAGCCCCAGGCCACCCATGGCGCCAAAGCCGATCTTACCGCCATCCTCCAAAGGTTTGGGCAAAAAGATCGGAATACGAGATCCCATCCAAGAGGTTCGGTTGCCGGCCCGCGGGTTCATCAGATAGGCCATTTCGTCGGCCTTGTTGCCGAGAATTTGGCCTGGCACCGAAATTTGAGAAACAAATACGGGATTGGCGGGATCGGTCATATCCCAGACCTGATATCCGGGCGTGTACAGAAAATTCGCATATTCGGTCAACGCGTAGGTGTCGTCGGGCGCCGCCGAAAGTATCATATACTTTCCGCCATAATATTCGGGAGAATCGAGCGAGCCGGAGCCTTGCTGTTGCCCGATTGGAGCGTCGGGATGCTTGGTGTCCGTCGTGCGGGTCGCCAGCAGGCGCCATTGGCTCGGCAAGGGGCCGTCCATGGCGAAAACCTTGAACCCCTTTAAAGAATTATAATGGCGTTGCGCCGCCACCTTGTCCGGCTGGTCTATTTTTTCCGTCATCAGGCCGTAGCGGCCGATTTCATAGGACGCAACCAGGACGGGTTTGCCCAACTTCTTGTTCCAGGCGATTGTTACGCCGCCAAAATAATCCTTGACGTTGTTGGCATTGAAATTTTCGGTGGACCCCTTCGGACCCCAGACGCCACCTTTGGAAAAGACGATCTTTGCGTGCCTGGGATCGGTGACGTCCAAAATTCGCAGATAATCCCGGTCATGGGCATAGAGATACCGGTGACCGTCAAAGTCGGCGACGTTATTCCAGACATGAAAGGGCGAACCTATGCCGGGGTAGTAACCCAAGACTTCGACATTCTTCGCGTAGCTCTTCTTGTCCCAGTTGGTCATCTCTCCGGGAAACTTGACGCCTTCATGAACCTCGGGCGTCGCTTTTGGCCAAATAAAATGTCCCGTCGCCGGATCCATTCCGTAATCGATACCGGGCTTGAGTGGGCTCGGCCTGCGGTCGGGGGTCAGCTTCAGCCATGCCGATAATTGGGCGTCCTGGACATGAGATGCACCCGGTGCGGATTTTGACGCTTTGGACGCCGCGTCCGCGCCAGCAGCTGTTTCCACGGTTGCCAGGATCGCCACGATGGCAATCACCGCCGCAGCCGTTAGAGCCGTTCTGACGACATGAGTGTGATGCATATTGTACCTCCAACAACGGAAATGGCTGCAGATTGCCGGTTTATCGCCCACCAATGGGCTGTCGCTTTGCGATGCAGATGAACGGCAGAGTTGCTCTGAATAAGTCGCCTTTGACCGGCCAATTGCGCGCCCGACAGTTCGGAACTCAGCCCTGATAACGGTGCAATAGTAACAGGCGACGCCTCTCCTACCGAATGAGTAAATCCCACCTCCTTATAATTAATCGGAATATCGCGGAAGCGCCCTGCCTTGCGGACCCGGCATACCAGCGCTTACTCCCAGATACATTTCACGCCGGTCAGTCGCGCATCTGGGTTTACGACACAAGTTTGCGCACCTTGAATTGCGGATTGTCCCAGGCACCAGCCTCAACGATTTCCTTGAGAGCTGCCACCGTGTTCCAAATATCGATAAATCGCGTATAGAGCGGCGAAAGACCAAACCGCAGCATGTCCGGTGTGCGAAACCCATTCACGATGTTGCGCGCAATCATCGCCTGGGTAATTGCATGGGCATGATCATGCACCAGGGAAATGTGGCTGCCACGCTCTTCTGCCGCTCTGGGTGAGCCAACAGTGAACCCCAGTCCGGCCAGCTGTTGGTCCACCAGATCGATGAACAGGCTGCTGAGCGCAACGCTCTTCCGACGGACAGCATGCAAATCGATATCCTCGTAGACCTTCAATGCTTCCTCAAGCGCAAGAACTCCCAACTGCGGCGCGGTTCCGACCAGCATACGCTCCATGCCGGGATGTGGCTGGTAACTCTCTGAAAAGTCGAACGGTTTGGCATGGCCATGCCAGCCGGTCAAAGGTTGATCGAGAGTCGAAAGATGGCGTGCCGCGACAAAAACATGGGAGGGCGCGCCAGGGCCGCCATTCAGATATTTGTAGCCGCACCCGACGGCAAAATCGACCTCATGCCGGTTGAGATCCAGCGGCATCACGCCCACAGAATGACAGAGATCCCAAATCATCAAGCTACCTGCCTCGTGGGCGCGGCGGGTTATGGCCTCCAAATCATGGCGCCGGCTGGTGCGATAATTCACATGGGTAAGCGAAACCACCGCCACATCTTCGTTTATGGCCGCTAAGACATTCGCCGGATCAACCGCGCGAATCTCGCAGCCCATCATTCTGGCGACGCTTTCCGCGATATAGACATTCGTGGGAAAATTGGCCTTCTCGACAAGTATCGTGCGGCGATTTCCCCGCATCCGTGTCGCCGCCACCAATACCTTGAAAAGATTCACGGATGTCGAGTCCGCGACGATAACCTCGCCTTCATTGGCACCAATGAGTTTGGCAATCCGATCGCCGGCACGCTGCGGCGCGAAATACCATCCCGCATCGTTCCAGGACCGTATAATCCCATGCGCCCATTCCTCTTCCAGGGCGCGTTTCATCCGTGCCGGCACAGTGGCTGGCATCGCCCCCAGCGAGCCGCCATCGAGATAAATCGTCTCCGCCGGCAGATCGAACATGGAGCGATAACGCCCCATCGGATCGGCGATATCCATGGAACGGCACTGCCCTTCGACAATCACGGTGTTCGCTCTTTCTTTCATTGATCGAAAAGTTGCCCGACAAGGGTTCCGGCAATTGATTCACGGCGCCTCGCGTATTTCCCGGACTGGCGCCGACCGCATCACGGGATTGTTTGTATGGCGTTGATCCTAGGGAACTATTCGACGACCCACAATGCTTGCATCCTCGGCGACGGCGCTCCCAATCCCATCCGGTCTTTTCTGCCGAATTGCAGCTTCTTGTTCCAAAATTTTCACAACGCTCAACCCCGCAATCAGAGAAGTTTTCGGATTGTCCGGCGATGGATTCGCTTTCACCTCCATCCACATTTCTCCAAATGCGCCGCGGGCCTCCAATCGATGCACATTCCGAGACAGATGTGGATCGGCGATCAGTATCACGCGGGTTCTTTCGAACCCGATCCCGGCCAGCGCCGCCGTGGCTGCTATGTTTGCGTTCTTCGGAAAGAGCCTGGCGGCCTCCCGCGCGGTTCCTTCGAAGATGACCGTCCGCGACTGCATGTTCTCAAAATCGTAATTCGCTTCCGCCACCGTTCCCCGCCAGGCTTTCGGCGGTTTGGACGAACGAAGCACGACATCCTGCAAGCCCGACAATGCGGCGATCGATAACGTATCCACACCTGGCAAGGCACCCGCGACAAAAATCAGCCGCGAATTTCCGATCAATTCTGCCCGCCGCAAATCGGCAAGCAGATTCTCGTCGCAAAGACTGCCGATGGAGACCAGGATCAGGTCTATCCCGCCGTCCAAAATTTGCGCGCCATGTTGCATCACCGCGGCATGACCGGCGCATTCTATTATAAGGGACGGCGCAAGATCGGTGAGATCGCGCAAATTCCGCATGAGAGGATGGTCGCCGACCGACTCCAATTCGCCGGAAAGAGCCAGTGCCCCCACAATCTCGAACCGTTGTTTATGGTTGGCACAATAGCCGGCGATCTGACGTGCAATGGCGCCATTTCCAATCAAACCAAGCTTCAATGCTGTCATTGCCGCGCGATGCCGAATCCGCAACTGCCGGCGTATCATGTCGACTTTGGTGGGTCGATTGAATTTCCCGAGCGTGCCTATCACGGTCTGTTATAGCGAACCTGCATGGCGATATTCCCGGTCATTATAGTCCGCCGGGTTTTATTCATTCGATGTTATGGGGCAGGCCTTGCTATGGTCTCCCGGTCTCCGGAGCTTTATCCATGAAGTATCATAAGCGTGATGCCAAGGACTATGCCCGCAGCCATTTGAAGGGTATCTGGGCCGCCGCGCTTACGCCGTTTCATTCGGATGGAAGCCTTGATGAGCCGGGATTTCGCCAAAATTTGCGCCATTGGGTAGACGACCTCGCGCTTGGGGGGCTGTTTATCGCGGGCAAACAGGGCGAATTTTTCTCGATGTCCCTTGCCGAACGAAAAAAGACCTTTGAAATCGCCGTCGAGGAGACCCAACGGCGGTCGCACACAATCCTTTCCTGTTCGGATCAGAATCTCGACACTGTCATTGATCTGGCGCGGCATGCCGAAGCCATTGGCGCCGATTTCATCGTCGTGCATGCACCGGTGCTGAATTTCGTGACCCCGCCGGACGATACGGTTTATGAATATTATCGCCATCTCAGCGAAACGCTGAATATCGGAATTGCAATGTGGAGCCATCCCGACAGCGGCTATCTCATGAGCCCCGAACTGTGCGCTCGGATTGCCGAACTGCCGAATATTGTCGCCATAAAATACAGCGTTCCGCGCGAAATGTATGTGCGGTTGACCAGGCTGGCGAGCCACAATCTCATTGTCAGCACGTCCTCGGAAGAGGAATGGCTGGACAATATTCTCGAATTGAATTGGCAGGTCTATTTGTGTTCCACGCCGCCTTACCTGATTCAGACGAGGGTTGATCAACGCATGCGGGAATATACCGAACTGGCGATGCGAGGCGAGGCAGCCAAGGCGCGCGCGGTCCGCAATAGCCTGGATCCCGTGCGCCAAGCTCTCAGAGCCAGTCGTCCGGCCGGAAAGGCGCACGCGCATCAGAAATACTGGCAGGAGCTGCTCGGACAGGTTGGCGGCGGCGTGCGGCGGCCCTTGCTGGCGCTGACGCAGGCGGAGAAAGAGGCCACCCGCCTGGCTTTTGAAAATTGCGGCCTACGGTTGGACGCAGACCAAAAAATATCAGCGTGAGGCGGAAAATGTCCCTTCAAAAGCCGTTCAATTTCAATGCATGGATTGACCGAAATCGGCACCTGCTCAAGCCCCCCGTCAGCAACAAGCTGGTTTTCGAGAACAGCGGCATGATTGTGCAAGTGGTGGGAGGCCCCAACCAGCGGGTGGATTTTCATGACGATCCGGTGGAAGAGTTCTTCTATCAGCTTCGCGGTGACATGGTTCTGAAGATCGCGGAGGATGGGCGCATCCATGACATTCCGATCCGCGAGGGCGAGATCTTCCTGTTGCCGGCACATCTGCGCCACTCGCCGCAACGACCGGTGCCGGATTCGGTGGGGCTGGTGGTCGAAAGCCCTCGCAATCCGGGCATGATGGACGGCTTTGAATGGTTCTGTTTCCAATGCGGCGCGCTGGTGCATCGGGTGGAGGTGGAATTGCACAACATTGTCACCGACCTGCCGCCTTTGTTCGACGCTTTCTATGACGATCGGGCCTTGCGCACCTGCCGCCACTGCCACGCCGTTCACCCCGGCAAGACACCGCCCCGTGATTGGGTAACCCTCTAGGCCACCTTGTTGTCATAGGTTATATTGACAGGGGCTGGGTATAACCAAGAGGTCGTCCGATGCCATCCTTGCGCCTGGAGCGCTGGATTGCGCGCAAATTGCGCCTGCGCCACCTCGAGATTATCGCCGAAGTTTATGATTTCCGCAGCATTCTCAAGGCATCGAAGCGGCTGAATGTCACACAACCCGCCGTAACCAAGGCGGTGAAGGATATCGAGGCAACCCTCGGCCTCCAGCTATTCGAGCGCACGACCCGTGGATTGCTTCCCACTGTTTATGGCGAAATTTTCGCGCGGCACGCCAAAACGGTTCTGGCACAATTGCGTTACGCGGCAGAAGAGCTGGAAAATTTGCGGATCGGCTATAGCGGCCATGTCACCGTCGGCACCGTCCTGGCGGCCTCGGCCAGTTTGCTGCCTGAAGCGGTTGCGATGCTGAAAAAAGACCGGTCGGCCATTGCCATCACCATCGTGGATGGCACCTATGACGTATTGCTTCCGGCGCTTGTGGTGGGCGACGTCGATATGGTGCTGGGTCGGCTTCCCGAGGCCGGGCGGCGACCTGGTCTGTTGTATGAAGAGCTTCACGCCGAACCTATCTGTCTTGCGGTCAGAAAAAATCATCCCTTGGCGGGGAAGAAGTCCCTGAGACTTGCCGACCTTGTGGATCAACCTTGGGTTTTGCCTGGCCAGGAATCCTCGTTGCGCCGGCAAATCGAGAAAATGTTCATCGAGGAAAAGCTGGACCTGCCCCGCAATGTGATCACGTCGATGTCCGTATTGGTCAACCGTGTCTTGCTGCGCAAGTCCGACTGCATTGCCATTCTCCCCTATCACGTGGCACGCGACGATGTGGAGCAAGGATTGCTGGCGCTTTTATCAGTCAAGCTAAACCCGCTGCAGATACCCGTAGGGGCGATTTTGAGAGCTCCGGGCGAGCTGCCACCCGCCGCCCGCGCCCTGATGGAATGTTTGAAGGTCGTGGGCCGCGAACTGAACACCACCCTTCCGGATGAGACGCCGCATCCGGCAAAATCGGTCAGAGCGAAGCGGCGTTCATGACGCGGTCCCGAGTAATGGGCAGGTCACGCACCCGAACACCAAGCGCCCTGGCAACAGCGTTGCCAACCGCCGCCGCGGTAGGCCCAGCGGCAAGCTCGCCCGAACCCAAGGGCGGCTCGTCCGGATTATTCATCAGCCGCACTTCTATGTCCGGAATCTCGGCAAAACCCAAGATCGGATACTCCTCCCAATTGGTGGAAAGGATGCGGGCGCCATCGAACCTGACGCCTTCCTTCAGGGTCCAGCTCAGCGATTGAATAATGCCGCCTTCCACCTGGTTGGTAAGGCCGTCGGAATTGATCACGAGGCCGGAATCCACGGCACACCAAATCTTTGAGACGGATATGCCTTCTTCCATTACGACTTCGGCGATAACGGCACCATAGGCGGCACGGCCCTTGTAGCGCGCAAACCCAATGCCGCGCGCCCGGCCCTCGCCAACCGCTTCATCCCGATAGCGCCAACCCGCCATATCCGCGACCGCCCCGACCACGGCGCGAGCCCGCGGATCGGAAAGATTATCCAGGCGAAACGCCACGGGATCCACCCCCGCTGCTTCCGCCAATTCGTCGATAAAGGATTCCGTGGCGAACACATTGGCGAAAGCACCCAACGAACGAAGAGCCGAGACGCGCACCGGCATGTCTTTCACGAAATGATGCTTCAGCCGGTAACGGGGAATATCATATAGACTTATGGCATTACGCAGCCCGCCGCCGCCGGTCTCGAAAGGGGGATCGGCGGGCTCGGACATCGGCCAAGGCGGTTCGAATTCGGTGGTCGCCAGAAGATTGGGCTGCCCAGCAGAGCCCGGCCGCTGACTGTGCGCGCCGCTCCAGACCTCCTGTTCCCATTCCGCGATTTTTCCGGCTCTATCCAATGTCGCGGAGGTTTTTATGACCATGGCCGATCCGAATGGCGATGCGCTGAGCTCGTCTTCGCGGGACCACTGAACGCGTATTGGGCGACCGGGCAATGCGTGCGCCAGAAAGGCTGCATCGAAGGCCGCGTCGTCGGCGCCATTGTGGCCATAGCAGCCGGCGCCCTGCATGTGGTGAACGGTTACGGCAGCCTGGCTCATGCCCAGCACGCGCGCGATTTGATCACGCAGGGAATAGACGCCTTGCGAATGGGTCCAGACCGTCAACCCGCCATTCTCCAGAAGCGCCAGGCCACAGGATGGACCGATCGAGGCGTGGGCCAGTACGGGCCGGGAGAATGTGGCGGAAAATTTCCGTCCGCCGGTAACCGGCGGCAAATCCGCTCCGCGAATCTCAAATATTTCGTCCTGCGTGGGGAGTGCGGGCAGCCATTCGGTTACGGGAGAACCGCCTGGCAGCCTGGCATTCTCCTTCCAGACCGTCAAAACGCTCAATTCTTTGGCTGCGGAAAGCGCCCCCTCTTCGGTTTTCGCAACCACGGCCAGGAAGGAACCGGCCCGTATGACCGCGATCACGCCGGGGCGCGCGCGCGCGGCGACGTCGTTAACCGACAGTATCCGCGCCTTTGGCGAGCAGGGCCGGATAACGCGCGCGTGCACCATGTCCTTCAGCGCGAGATCGTGAATGAAGCCGCTGCCCGCCAGCTTGGCCGGCAAATCAAGCCTGGGAACCGGCTTGCCGATCAGCCCATCGGCATTGATGGCTCGAAACGGGGCCTCGCCGGTCACGGGCTGATGAAAATCCACCTCCCCGGCCACATCCCAATAGGAAAGATTGGAAGGCTTGGCCCGGACCAGAAACATGCCATCCGCGACCGTGATATGCTCCGGTGCCGTCGCAAGCTGCCGCGATGCGGCCGCGATCAGAAGCGTGCGCGCCTGCGCGCAGGCCATGCGCATGGACGTGCCGCCGACTTCGACCGAATAGCTCCCCGAAGTGAGCCCCTCATTCGGCGCGCGCTCGGTGCATCCCGATACAATGTCCAGCTCCCGCATCGACAGCGCCAATTCATGGGCCGCAATTTGAGCAATTGCGGTCATGGCGCCCTGGCCGATCTCGACTTTGCCGGAAAACAGATGCACCCGGCGTTTCGCGCAATCGAAGCGGAGCCAAGAATCGAGGAACGGGTTGACGTTCAGGCTCTTGGGCAGGGGGCGGCTCAATGCGTTTCCCCCCGCAGAATTTTGGCCGCGCGTTCCACCGCCCGAATGACCCGAAGGTGCGCACCGCAGCGGCACAGGTTTCGCGCCAGTGCGTCCACAATCTCGGCCCGTGTGGGATTTGGATTGCAATCGAGCAACCCCTTCGCCGACATCAGTATGCCGGCCGTGCAATAGCCGCACTGGGCCGCCTGCTCTTCCAGAAATGCCTGCTGCAAAGGATGCAGGACTTCGCCCTCACTCAATCCTTCCAGCGTGGTCACCGAACGGCCGGCGGCGAATTCGACCGACACATCGCAGGATTGCGTCGGATTGCCATCAATTAGGACGGTGCAAGCGCCGCATTGCCCAAGGCCACAACCGAACTTCGCCGCTTTTTTTTCCAGATGATTGCGCAACACATAGAGCAGGCGAACATTATTCGCCACATCGACGCTCACCTTCTGTCCATTGACGAAAAAGCTGATCATGGCGAACCGACGTTCAACACGCGCCAGACGGCGCCCAAATCCGTCACCAGAAAATGCGGTCCCGCGGAGCCATGCTGCATGACGCCAATATTACCGAATGCACGCGTGTCAGGTTATCGTAAAACAGAACGATTCAATTCGAAAAAGTGATAGCCAACTCGGCGCCAGGTCCTCTTTATTGCCTCCGCCGCTTTAACCGGACCAACGATTGCCATTGCCTTTGGACTGATGGCGAATTTGGCATGACCATTCCAGCTGGGTTCCGGCGACCGTTTAGGCGTTGGCCAGCTCTTCAATCACGGGCTCACCAAGCGGATTGGGCGGCGGCGGCGCCGGGGCGGGCACGAAGGGATGTATCAATGCCCATGGGCTTGGCATTTCCCCAACTCGCACTTCAATGAATTGCGGTCCTTCCACCGCTTTGGCGTCAGCCAGGGCGAGGGATAGCCCCTCCGGAGAGTCCACGCGCTTGAACCCTATGCCATAAGCCTGCGCCAGGAGCGCGAAATCCGGATTGTACAAATCGTCACCGATTTCCCGGCCAAATTGCCGCCGCTGGATGCGGCGCACATTTCCGAAATAGCCATCGGCAAAGACCACGATGGTCAGATTCAGCCTATATTTTGCAGCCGTGGCGAGATCCTGAAGTCCCCACCCGAATCCGCCATCGCCCGTGATGGACACCGTGCGCCTATTGGGGGCGCCTATCGAGACACCCAGAGCTGTCGGGAAGCCATATCCCAAGGTGCCCTGGAATCCGGGAGTAATATAAGTGCCGGGGGCATATGTCTCATATGCGATATTGGAGAAATATCCGACTTGGGTCAGCTCGCTTACCAGCGTTTCGTCGTCGGCAATATTCTTGCGAAGAACCGATACGTATTGAGCTTGCGGCATTATTGCATTGGTCTGCGCAAGTTCCCAGCCGCGCACCTTTGCAACATCGGCGGCACGCGAAGCGCGGCTTAGATGGCCCAGCGCGGCATTGATGGCCTCCAATCCAATTCGAACATCGCCGTCAATGGACAGACCCGATTTTCGAGGGCCTCCAAATGCCCGCTCATCAAGGTTCAAGTATATGAGCTTGGCATCGGGTGCGGTGTAAAACGGGCTGCCATGACCATCCAGAAATCTGCTTCCGGCGATCAAAACGACATCCGCGTGGGGCAGAACAGCTCTTCCCCCCAGGGTGAATAAAGCCAAGGGGTGCCTGCTGGACAGGGAGCCCCGGGCCCCTTCACTCATGACGACGGGGGCTTGTATTTTTTCCGCGAGTTCTTTGAGAGCATTTCCCGCAGCACTCGCCCCAACGCCGCCGCCCGCATAGATCACGGGAAATTTCGCTTCCGCCAAAAGCGTCGCGGCTCGTTTCACCTGCGCGGTGTCGACCGAGCCGGGCGCAAAGGGTGCAGCCTCGAAATACGGAATGCTTTCGGCGGTGGCTTGCAAGATATCCTGCGGAACTTCCAAAGCGACCGGCCTTGGCCGCCCAGAGCGGAGCTGAACGAATGCTTCGTGAACCAGGCGCGGAATATCGGCTGGCTTAAGTGCAATGCCGTGCCACTTGGTCAGGGAGCGCAAGATTGCCGATTGATCGGCAATCTCATGCAGCATCCCATGCCCTTTTCCAATCGCCGCAGAAGGAATTTGGCCGGCAATAAAGAGCACCCGAGAATTGCATGCCCATGACGTCGCCAAGCCCGACAATGCATTCAACATTCCCGGGCCCGGAACCACCATGCATACGCCCTCTTTGCCGGTACTGCGGGCATATCCGTCCGCCATATAGGACGTGGTCTGTTCATGGCGCGGCACCACGTATCGTATGCTGTCGGAAGCGCCGCATAAGGCATCGACCGCCCAATCCAGTTGGAGCCCAGGAATCCCAAATACGACCTCGACCCCTTCGCGCCGAAGCTGCTCGACCAGAGCCTGCCCCCCTGTTGTGCTCATACCGACCTCTTTGCCATTGCGACCAACAAATCCGACCCGCTGCTGCGGCCAAGCCAGCCAGGCCCCGGGGGGCTGGACGGTCGACTTGGCCGGCAATTATCGTATTATGGAATACTATTTCATTTTACGTTAGTCTACCGCAGAGTTGCAAATGCGTTTGATCCCTCAGGGGGTTGGGGCCGCTACCGTCACTTGGTCCCGACCGAATAACTGGTCTAAGTCTGTATTCGGGTGAAATTATCGGCTGCCATTCCAAACGCCTCGGCAATTGAGGTTGGGGATGGATTTCCATGCCGGTTCGGCATTGAAGCGATGAAAGTCTGATTGTGAAACGAAGCACCGGAAAATCAAAGACCCTGGACAATGACAGCACCGTTCGAACGGTCATCGTTGCCGCGAAAGTAATGGACGCATTGGCTGAATTTCGCGAACCGGTTCGTCTGACCGAACTGGCCCGGGCGCTAAAAATGACATTGCCGCGCATATCACGGCATGTGAGCACCCTGCGCGCGCTTGGATTCATCGAGAAAGCGGAGCCGCTGGAAGCTTATCGCTTGGGCACGAAATTGTTTGTGTTGGGGCAAATCGCGCTCGAACAGAACGCCCTCGTGCATGTCGCGCCGCCCCATCTTTCACGCTTAAGGGATCAGGTACGGCATTCCGTCATTCTCTCCACCCAATCGGGGGAAGGCGGCGTGGTTCTCACCTGCATCCCGAGCAACGAGTCGCCCACGATTGTCGTTCGGCCCGGTACGAATCTGAAAATGCCCAATTCGCCCAGCGCCCGCGTGCTTAGCGCCTTCTCGAGAGTTGCCGAGGAAGACGGCGCTCCCTTCCAGAACAATTATCCCGAGGACCGCCACAAATTCATTATGGCGCATTACTATGATTTTGAAACCGATACGCGAGGCTCTGGTATTGGCAGCATCGCCGCACCCGTATTCGACCATAATGATCAAATTGCGGGCGTTGTCGCTGTCGTAATGCCTTCGACAGCATTGGCGGCTGGACCCAATCCCGCAATCGTGAAATTGCTCACCGACTGTACCGCCCAGATATCGTCCACCATGGGTTCTGGTGCATGGAGCCGTAGACAGGTCAGCAACACACAGTCAGCCAGCACGCCCGTCCGCGGCCAGCGCAAAAATCGACACGCGAGTTGACAAGACTTTCTCGCGAAAAAAATGACAATTGACCATGGCACTCGGAGATAGCAATCAGCCCCCGATGACCACGGATTTTGTTTGAAGGTAAAGCTCCAAACCATCTTCGCCAAATTCGCGGCCCCAGCCTGATTGCTTATACCCCCCAAATGGCAGATTTGGATCCAGGCCTCCACCAGCGTTGATCAGAATGGATCCGGCCTGCAGTTTGCGGGCGAGCGTATGCGCCGCCTTCAAATCTCGCGTCCAAATCGAGGCCGACAATCCATAGATGCTGCTATTCGCCTTGGCAGCCACTTCATCCAAATCTTCAAAGGAATCGCACACCAGGACAGGTCCAAAGATTTCTTCCTGCACGACCTCCATGTTTGGATCTGCTCCAACCAAGACGGTTGGGTTAAAGAAATATCCGTCGCGGTCTATACGGCCGCCACCCGCCAACACTTCGGCGCCCTGCTTGATGCCTCCCTGCACATAGCCATCCACTCTTTCCAGATGCTTCTTTGAAATCAGGGGGCCCATTTCCGTTTCCGGCTCATCCCCGGAACCCACGCGGATCGCCTTGGCACGCTGAGCGACGGACTCGACGACCTCATCGAAAATCGATTTGTGCACAAAAAGGCGCGAACCGGCGGCACACACTTGCCCTGCGTTAAAGAAAATACTTCCTGCCGCCGCCATTTTCGCGGCGCTTTTGTCGGCGTCCGGCAAGATGATGGTTGGCGACTTGCCACCCAGCTCCAACGATAGCTTCTTAAGATTTCCAGCCGCTGCCAGGACAATCAATTTGCCGACTTCTGTTGAGCCAGTGAAGGCAATCTTGTCGACGCCGTCATGAGCAGCAAGCGCGGCGCCCGCAACATGCCCATATCCGGTGACCAAATTCACCACGCCTGGCGGGACGCCGGCTTCCAGCACCAGTTCCACCAGCCGAAGCGCGGTCAGCGGGGTCTCTTCCGCCGGCTTCAAGACGCACGAACAACCCGCAGCCAATGCCGGTGCCAATTTCCAGGCCGCCATCAGCAGCGGAAAATTCCATGGGATGATCAAGCCGGCAACGCCAATAGGCTCCTTAAGCGTATAAGCATGCAAATGGGGACGCGATATCGCCGCCGTCCGTCCGTAGATCTTGGTGGCCCATCCCGCAAAATACCGGAAAACGTCAGCCGCGGCGGGAACATCCCGCTGCGCAACGATGTCCCGCGCCTTTCCGTTATTCAGGAATTCGAGCTCGGCGAGTTGTGCACCGTTCTTCTCGATCAGATCCGCAATTCGCCAAAGCAATTTCCCCCTGACCGAAGGCAACATGCCGGCCCAATCCGACTTGACGAATGCCCGCCGCGCAGAAGTCACCGCCTTGTCAATATCACCCACCCCGCCCGCGGCTGCGCTGGCAATTGCGGATCCCGTCGCCGGGTTGAATATCGGTATCCGTTCGCCGCCTTCCGACGACCAGGAGCCATCGATAAAGTGGCCATGTGCAATTTCCAGGAATGATCTTGCTTCAGGATTTGGAATATTGCTGTTCATTGTCACACCCAATATGCGAATGCAGCGCCTGTCCCAGTTCCCACTTCGGAACGGATGAATGGCTCATAACCCAACAAATTCATTTTCAGAGTTGCCGTCGAAAGGATGCCCGCAGTCACGATCCAGTTCTTACATTCGGACGTTCCGGATTGATATAACGCCTCACCTGGCTTGGCGAGAGCATCCACATCATACCGGCCAAGCGCCTCAAGAAATGCCCGATCAAATTGCGGATCGACCACAAAATGACTTAGACCACCCGAACCGATTACCGCAACTTTGCAATCGTCCGGCCAGCTCCTTATCGCCCGACCGATGGATTGTCCGAATGAAAAGCACCGGCGCACGCTGGGTTGGTTCGGCGGATAGAAGGTATTCAGAATAATGGGAACATTCGGAATGACCTTGTCTTTCATTATCTGGCGATAAATAAATCCATAGGCGTGGGGAATGCCGCTAAGGATGCTATGTCCTGGATCGACCTTGTGCAGAAATCGAGACTGGGCAACATCAAAGTCATCGGCGATTGAATTCTGAATTATATGAAGGCCCAGCTTGGGCGCTCCGGGATAGACTTCTGTCTGCGGGGGCACATGACCGTGATCGGCAATATGAATACCCGCCGGCAGCCGCGCAATTTGCTCTTGGGAACGGGGCACATTTTCAATCGTGTCGCCCCAATACACCGTGAAGGCGGGCGTGACGCTGTCATCAAACAATTCATGCTGGTCATTGCCGACAATGACCGCGACATCGGGTTTGGCATTCTGGAATATTTGTGCCAGATCTTCGAGAGCTTGATGGGCACGCCCCAACCGCGCCTGCCGGTGCTCAAGTTGCGCTTCATTGGCAAGGTTTTCCGACTGGCGCAGGGCTTTCAACGCGTCCCAGTCGTATGTTTTTCCCCGGAATCTGTGGGCCTTGTTGCGCCGATCCGCTTCCACTCGGATATCCCAATCTTCCGCGGGCGTATGAAGTTGCGGCGTATGGGAAACACCCATTCCTAGAATTATCTGAGCCATAGCCCTAGCTGCCCTCAAGCCTCAACGGAATTGCTTCTTTGATGGACAGATGCTTCACGGGATGTCCCATCTAACGGTGCCCGATCACACCGGCTGCTTCGCCGCTGCTTGCGGTGCGTATCTTTTTACCCCGCTAAGCGACAAAACCATCACGCCGGCCACTGCGGCGGTGACCGCTACAATCAGGAAAGCCGAATGATAGGACCCCGTGGCATCGAACATATAGCCGGCAAAGCCCGGCCCTACTGCGCCACCCAGATAATAGACACCACTGATTACGCTGATTGATTTCGCAAGCGCTTGTGGACCGAAGAGATGCTTGCAGAGGATGGCCATGTTCAGCAGCATGCCCGCCTGGCACGGACCATAGATCACCGCAAACGTCCAAAGAGAAGCCAAGCTGTGAATTTGGGTGGCATAAACAATGCCGGCTGCCGCAATAAACCAACAAAGCGCAATGCCCTTTGTCGAATATCGGTCAAATAGCCACCCGTAGAAAAATTTGCCAAAATTGCTCATCAACATCAGAAGCGTGAAGGCGGTTGCGGCCGTCTGAGCGCCAAAATGCAAATCCTTGTCGAAGTAAATCACCAGGTGCTCCGACATCGCGTGATCGATCATTCCAATCAGGAAGTTGGAAAATAGAACCACCCAGAATATCGGCGAATGCATCAGACGCGAGAAAATTCCCTCGTCTCTGCGCCCCTTGGAAAGCTGCAATGCAGCAGCTTCCGCCGTGGCCTCGTCGATCGGCTTGTCCTTCGCCAGGAAGAAAAATGCCGGCAAAGCGGCGATCCAGACCGGCAGGGACATGATCATCGAAGTGAGGCGCCAGCCATATTGAGCATTGAGCGAAGTCACCAGCAACGGAACCACCACGCCCGCAACACTTAGGGCCGTCAGTGCGGCACCGATCGCCAAGCCCTGATTCTTGTTGAACCACTTCGAAAGATAAATCTTGAGCGCCGGGGCCAGACCAAGCTGGCTAATTCCCAGCAGGGCATTGACGAGATAGAACCCAGGCAGGCTATGCACAAAATTGAACAGGACAAGGGACGCGCCGCCCAACAACGAAAGCATGATGACAGTCGGTTTGGTATTGAACCGGTCGACGATGGCGCCGATGAAAAATGCGGCGATGGCGCCGGTGGCAAAGCGGACCGATATCCCGCTGGCGACCGCACCACGGGACCAGCCCGTGTCGCTCACGATTCCCGCATAAAGCACCGGGAGCATGATGGCGGGGATACCAACGACCCCAAAGAGGACGACCCAAGAAGCGAACAGGCTTTTCAAGCCATCGCGCCCCTGCGGCTCCGCATCTCTCCAGCTCGCTAAGCCTGCAAACATGCGCTTTCCCCGCCTGAGCCACCGGTTTTTTATTTGAATCTATAGCCCGGTTATGCATCAAGTGATATTCTACAAAAGCATATATCATAATTCGTTACTAGGTCCAGGACCCCTTCAAAAGGATCACAAGTGCTCTTTTCAGGTCTCGATCAACTTCCTCCCGACGTCATCCTGGGAATTGCGCAGGCGTATCGAGCCGATTCCTCGCCGCTCAAGATCGATCTGGGAATTGGGATCTATAAGGACGACCAAGGGCTGTCGCCCGTCCTTCCAAGCGTCAAGGCGGCGGAAAAATGGCTGATCGACCACCAAGCCAGCAAATCCTACCTGTCCTCTGCCGGCAGCCCCGAATTCAACACGAAGATAGCGGAGCTGTTATTTGGCTCGGACTATGAGGCCGAATATGACGGCCGGATACGCAGCGTCCAAACACCTGGCGGTTCAGGCGCGCTTCGCCTTGTCGCGGACTTCCTGAGGACCAATTCGCCAACCTCGAAGATATGGCTGCCGAACCCCAGTTGGGCCACGCATCAGCCAATATTTGCCGCAGGCGGCCTGACTATCCAGCGTTATCCCTATTACGATCTCCCTTCTGGCCGGTTGCTGTTCGACGAAATGATTGGCGCGCTTCGGGCGGCCCAACCCAATGACGTCGTGGTTCTGCATGGATGTTGCCACAACCCCACTGGCGAAGATCTGGAGCCATCGCATTGGAGCATCATCGCCGATTTGCTTCGGCATAAGGGCGCGACGCCCCTGATTGATCTTGCATACCAAGGATTTGGCGACGGATTGAACGAGGACGCCTATTCCATTCGCCTGTTTGCCAAGCAACTGCCAGAGCTGTTCGTGGCAAGTTCCTGCTCGAAGAATTTTTCGCTCTATCGGGACCGTGTCGGCGCGCTCACCACCATTGCGCAAAGCCGCGCTGCTTCGATAACCCTTCAGGAACATATCGCCAAAGCCATCCGGGCCAATTACTCCATGCCGCCTGATCACGGCGCCTCCGTCGTGGCGCACATTCTGGGGCATCCAGAATTGCGCATCCTGTGGGAGCACGAACTCGAGGCGATGCGGACGCGAATCGCCGCGATGCGCGTTCTTTTTGCCCGGGAGCTCACAAAGTATTCCAATCGCGATTACAGCTCCATTGCGCGCCAAAAGGGAATGTTCTCGATGCTCAATCTCACTCCGGATGCCATTTCATGCCTTAAGGAGGAACATCACATCTTCATGATTTCCACCGGGCGCATAAATGTCGCTGGATTAACCCGCGAAAATGTTTCGCGCGTGGCATCAAGTATCGCCGCAATCCAGCCGCACACCGCCATCTGAGGTCCCATGCAATTCCAGGTGTTGATTTCCGGAGCCGGTCCTGTCGGACTCACTTTGGCAATGGATCTCGCCCGCAGAGGCGTTCGCGTCGGAATTGTGGAATTGCGAAAGACGGGGGTGCTGCCCAGCGTCAAATGCAATCATGTGGCTGCGCGAACCATGGAGATATTCCGTCTGCTGGGCGTGGCGGACGAGATCCGCAATTCCGGACTGCCCCAAGATTATCCGAATGACTGCGTTTATCGCACGACAGTCACGGGAGCTGAAATTACCAGGATCCCAATCCCCTCCGCAGCGGAACGCCGGACAACATTCGATGGACCCGACACCTGGTGGCCAACCCCCGAACCCGCACATCGCATAAATCAAATCTTCCTCGAGCCGATACTATTTTCCTTTGCAAGCCGGAACCCAAGCATCTCAATATTCAACGAATGCGAGTTGACTGCCGCAGAGCAAGATCAGACGGGGATCAACGCCATAGTGCGCAATTTGTCGGATGGCTCGACAAGGACGATTCGGGCTCAATATTTAATTGGATGCGATGGCGGCCGTTCCCTTGTAAGAAATTTGATTGGCGCGAACCTGATTGGCGACGCGATCGTGCAAAGGGCCCAATCCACTTATATTCGCGCGCCCAAGCTTTTGTCCCTTATACCTGGCCGGCCCGGCTGGATGAATTTGTCTCTCAATCCCCGACGCTCCGGCAACACCATTGCCATTGATGGCAAGGAAACCTGGCTGATCCACAATTATCTTTATGAGCATGAGACGGACTTCGACTCCATCGATCGTGACAGCTCGATAAGAACAATATTGGGCGTCGATAGCGACTTTGAATACGAAATCATAAGCAAAGAAGATTGGATTGGCCGCCGATTGGTTGCGGATCGATTCCGCGACCGCCGGATTTTCATAAGTGGAGATAGCGCGCATTTGTGGGTTCCCTATGCCGGCTACGGCATGAACGCCGGCATTGCCGATGCCATGAATCTCTCTTGGCTTCTGGCCGCAGCGATAGACGGCTGGGCCGATGACTCCATCCTCGACGCCTATATGGCCGAGCGGGGGCCCATCACCGAGCAAGTCTCTCATTTCGCCATGAACCATGCCTTGGGAGCAATTCGGCATCGCCGAGAAGTACCGGCGGCGGTCGAGGCGCCTGGCGAGGAGGGCAAATTGGCGCGCGAACAATTCGGCAAGGCGGTTTACGATTTGAATGTCCGGCAATATTGCTGCGCCGGTCTGAATTTCGGCTATTACTATGATCAATCTCCCATCATCATGTACGATGGGGAAAAAGCGCCGCCCTATACAATAGACAAATTTACAACTTCGACCGTGCCGGGCTGCCGTTTGCCCCACTTCTGGTTTGCGAACGGAAGATCCATCTATGACGCGCTCGGGCTTGGATATTCGCTGTTGCGCTTTGACCCGTCAGCAGAGATAGGCTCGCTTGTGCTGGCATCAACGCGCCTGGGAATTCCGCTTAAAGTCCTGGATATTCAGCCATGCGATCGCTTGGCTGTATATAAGGAAGAGTTGGTGCTCGCACGACCCGATTTTCATATCGCATGGCGGGGTAACAGCTTGCCGGATAATTTGGACACCATGGTCCAAAAGATGCGCGCAGGCGCCTGACTTCCGATTATACCGCCTCGCCGTCCTGGGCTTTTATCCGCGCGAAGGCGGAAGGTTCATCGCCATAATTTTGTAGCCATGAATCATTATCTGATCGAAGAGCCCTGCGACAGCATAAGGGTCGGAGTTCGCGATGGTCTTGGCCTCTGGCAAGCTTTCTGCTTCCAACAGCACCATGCTTCCGATCGGTTTGCCGTCCTCGGATAGCAAAGGCCCCGCCAGCAGCAGTTTCCCGCCCAACCCTTTACGGTAGGCAATATGCGCCTCCCGATGCTGCTGGCGAATATCGCCCGCATCCGCCCGATCCAGATAATGCACGGCATAAGGCATCAGCCCCTCCCCCGATTCTTTTTCCCATTGTTGAGACCGTCATTCCCATGGCCAGCGGCCAACAATATACGTGGCCGCGAGAATGGCCGGCTCAAGTCTGCTTGAAATGCTTCACCGGATTGCTCAAACGCCCCAAACCCGTGATTTCAACGCTCACAATCGGCTCGCTGCGGGAAAGGTCCAGCGACAAGTGCCCGCGAGGGTATTTCCCAACGCCCTTGCCCGTCGTGCCACAATGAAAAATGTCTCCAGGCTCCAGAGTAAAGTAACGACTCGCTTCGGCAATGATTTCCTCG
This sequence comes from uncultured Alphaproteobacteria bacterium, assembly GCA_903897605.1. GTDB lineage: Bacteria > Pseudomonadota > Alphaproteobacteria > Micropepsales > Micropepsaceae > Rhizomicrobium. The sequence continues at coordinate 88,791 of CAIUCH010000057.1, read as the reverse complement.
ACGCGAAACTGATAATTCTTGGTCGAATCAACCGTCAAAGGATCGCCGTCCGCATAGGCGCGAACCTCAAGGTCGTTCGGATCTGCAACCTCGTCCGCCGTCGTCAGCCACGGCCCCATCGGGCCAAACGAGTCAGCCCCTTTCGACCGGGTGTGATACGTAAAGTAGAGTTCATTATCATTGGCATCCCTGCGGCGCCGCCAATTCAGGTGCACAGGTTCGACATTGTTCGGTGCCAAGTCGATAGCAATGGCATCGTATTGGAATTTAAGCCCCGTCGAAGTTACGTCGTTCACGATGGTATAGCCAAAAATATAGTCTCGCGCCCGGTCGGCGGGAATGTTCTTGCCCTGCTTACCGATAATCACACCCAGTTCCAGTTCGGGGATCGTGCGTCCATAGTCGCTACCGATCAATATCGGTTTGTTGTGACCGGTCAGGGCCGATGGCGGCTTGAGGAAGAACATGGGAACGGTCGGCTTTACATGCGCAATCTCGGTAAGGGCCTGATTGTTGAAAGCAACGCCGAAAATCTTGGAAGGGCGCGTAACCGGGGCCTGCCAATCCGCGTTCCTTATGTCAATCTTTTCGATGCCACCAAGCGCAGTCTTGAGAGCCGCGCGGACGCGCTCAAGCTCCTTTGGCCCCGCTTCGATCAAAGCCAAAACCGATGGCGGCGCCGCGCCCAATGAGGCAGCTTGATAGAGGTCAGAAAGGCTGACAGCCGTTTCCTCGTCAACACGAACGATGGGCGTGCTTTGACCTTTGATGACAATCGTTCCTAGTTTCATGGCGCCAACCTCTCCATTTCGCCTATTGTCCCATTTGTTTCGCGCGAACCGATAAATCGTCGAGTACATCGTCTATGCGCTGGATCATCCCCTCAACGGGATAATCTCGATAATAGGCCGTAGCGCGCCGGACCGGATCTCCTTGATAGAACCGCTCATAGAGCGACTGTCGACCGGAAAAGCCCGACACGCTCGCATCCCAGGCCAGCCTAAGCATTCGAATGCGCTTTTCGGATTCCATCGAGGAGGTTGCGAAATACTGCTCGATAATTCCGCCGATTTCTCCGCCGAATTCAGCATAGGAGGGCGCGGCAACAAGGCCGCCGGCGGCAAGTGCCCGCACAGCATTGATCATTTTGTCGTACCGCTCGTAAAAGTAGAGCTGAGAGGTATGGAGCGGCCAACGATTGGGGGCGAATGTTCCAAAAGGCGTCTGGCTGCCGGTGGCGATCGCCTGCGCCAGCATGCCCTTGTGACCTTCGACAAACATCAACAACTCCGCAAGCTGGCTCTGCACGTTTGGGAATGCGTCGATCTTGGTTGATTTGGCAATATAGATTGCAAGCGATGCCATGAATTCGGCCTTGGCAAGCGCACGGGTCTGGGTTTGATGGGTATAATGTTCCGCCAGGAATGACTGCTTATACAATCTGTTGCATCGCTCGACATCGCGATAAATGAAAGCATTTTCCCATGGGATGAAGACGTTATCGAACACAATGGTGGCATCACCCTCATCAAAACGAGACGAAAGGGGATGGTCCAAGAAATGACCGGCATTTTGAGGGATTAGAGTGGGGCGGCTAATGATTTTTACGCCTGGCGTCGCCACGGATACCGCAAATGCGAGCGCGTAATCGGCCGCACTGTCGTCGTTGGTTACGACCACCGACGGCATAACCAAAATCTCATTCGAGAATTGCGCCAAGGTGCCCACCAGCCGCATGCCTTGGACATAGAAGCCGGCGTCCGTTTCTTTGACGGCCTTCAAGGCAATGTCATGGGATTGCTGACTGACAGCTTTTGTACGGTCGACCTGGGGATTCACCTGGATATGGGTCATGGTGAGGTCACGTTCCCGCATGTCTTCATAGTAACGGCGAACATTTTCACCGAGGGCCCTAGTTTCTGTATTGAATATCTCCGACGCCGATGCGATCGCGGCCAAGCCGGCATTCATAAAGTCCGGCGTCCGGCCGAACAGCCCGCTGCACTTTTCCGCAACAATGGCAAAGGCGCGTCCACGCCGCTCAAGCTCTTCCCTGGTTCTGGGTTCGATAAAGGATAGGGCGACGGGATTTCCGCTTTTCGGCGATGAATAGGTAAGGTCAGATGCGAAGGCCGAGTCATGCTGCATATCATAGAGCTCTGCAACCGTATGTGCCGCTCCCGCCAACCGCGGATCCGAAGTAACGTCCCGCACACGTTCGCCATCGATATACACGGCTCTCCCGTCTCGAAGAGATTCGAGATACTGCTTACCGGTTCGAACCATTGAGACGTCCTCCAAGGGATAGACTGACGATGCCACCTATGTGGCTTGGTATTTGATTTTCCCAGTGACCTTTGCCAGGCAATTCAGACAGCGGCGTCTCGTCAGGCAATTGCGCCCTGCTCACGGGCGGACCAAGCGATTGCGCAATATGCCAATCCCTTCGATTTCGAGTTCGACGACGTCACCCTCATTCAAGAAAGTGAGAGACTCATAACCGCAGCCATTGCCGACGGTTCCCAAACCAATCACATCGCCCGGATAAAGGGTTTCAGATTGCGACAGGTGGACAAGCGTATCAATTATCGAATGCTGCATCCCGCCTGAGTTGGTACGCACGCGCTCTTGACCGTTTACGCGGGCGATCATCGCAAGAGCCGCTGGGTCTGGTATCTCATCGGGTGTCACAATGACCGGCCCCAGGGCATTACCAGTATCGAAATCCTTGCCTTTTGCGGGCCCCAACCGAAACTGGGTTTCGCGGGACTGCATGTCGCGCGCGCTGAAATCATTGAAGATGGTGTAGCCAAAAATGGCATCCGACGCATTCTCCGGCGTGAGATCCTTGGCCGGCCCGCCCACGATCACCGCCAATTCGAGTTCGTAATCCATGAGCTTGGCGAAATTCGGCCAAATGACGTCATCATCAGGCCCGATCACCGATCTGGGATTGCCTTTGAAGTAGAGAGGCTGTTCGAACCAGATTTTCGGAATTATGTGCAGCCCGCTGTCATAGAATTTCGCGAGCGTCGCGTCCGGGTCCGGCGTCGCACTTGCCCGGACCTTCAGGGACGCTGCGATGGCCTGACGGACATGAAGTTCATAATTGGCGAAATCACGGATCAGGTTCGGACGTGGCAGCGGCGCCCTCAGGCGCACATCCTTCTGCTGGACCACGCATTCACCAGGGGGGCTCTCGAGCCACCTTCTGATCGCTCCGATCCCGTCCGCCCCGGCGGCAATGACATCGAGCATATCCGAGAATATTGCACCGCCGCGAACCGAAGATGCCTTTTTGAGATCAAGGATCTGACCGGGCTCAATGATTACGCCAGGCGACAACGCACCTTTGCTCTCGAAAGTAACGAATTTCATTGCACAAATCCGAGGTTATGCTACTCGTTATCATATTGCATAATTCGTTACAAGGTATGCTGCGATGGTTGTGGACCGCATCGCGTTCCGGGAGGCAATGGCCCATCTGGGCGCTGCCGTAAGCATAGTTACAACGAATGGTCCCGCAGGGCGCTGCGGATTCACCGCTTCGGCCGTCTGCGGCCTGACCGACGATCCGGCCACCGTCATTGTGTGCATGAGCCGGAGCAGCAAGCAGAATGCCGCTTTCAAGGAAAATGGCGTTGCCTGTATCAACACTTTGACGTCCAAGCAGCAGGACCTGTCCGACATTTTCGCGGGGCGCCGAAACCTGAGCATGCCGGAACGCTTCGCAGCAGCAACATGGTCCAGATTGGTTACTGGAGCGGCAGTCCTTGATGAAGCCCTGATGTCATTGGATTGCCAGATTGCGCAAACAAACGACATAGGAACGCACAGCCTATTCGTTTGCCACGTGATCGCCCTGACACCCGCTCGAAATGAATCGGCCTTGATATATTTTGGGCGCGCGTTTCATGAAGTACGAAATCCGGCCCTCAGTTCTTGAGCGGCCTGTAGCTTCCAGGACATTCGCGGACTTGCGCTGCGGCAAAAAATGGCGGCGCCCGACGGAGCATGCCGTTTCCCGAATCGTGTGTATTCAGCGCAATTGATTGCGTGTAGTGTCCTCGGACTTCATGGCAGCCATTGATCGGAGCCAAAGATTTATGGGGTTATCAGATAGACAGCCAGCCGAAAGCGAGTCGATAGCGCTCGATTCGCAACGGGGCCAGCCTGGAGCGGGCGCCGGTCGAGCCATTTGGAATGTGAGCGTTACGATCGTCCTGATGGGCCTGCTGTTCGCCGCTATTCTGCTTCATTTGGCGCCGTCCCGACAAACAATCGGCTTGGCTATTTCCTATACGCTGCTCAGCATCGGCCCGCCGCTTACACTTTCGCTCATAGAGCATCTGACCAGGCCGGCGGGACCAAGAAAGTCGCGTAAAAAATGGTTTCTCCACTTTCAAATCATGCTGGCGAATTATGCATCCGGAATTCCGTTCGGAATTTTGGCTGCTTATCTGGCATCCCAACTGGTGACTTTCCTGGGGTTAAAGCTCGGCCTCATCGACTTGCGGCTCGACAGCGGAAAAGGGGTGGCAGCCATTGTCGGCGCGTTCCTGGTCAGCACATTGATTGGAGATTTCTTTTTCTACTGGTATCACCGCAGCCTTCACAAGAGCACTATTCTTTGGCAGCACCATAAGATGCATCATCTGGATCCGGAGTTCGATGCAATGACCGGACCGAGGCAAAATTGGCTGGAAAACTTTTTCTCCGTTTTTTTCATCTCCGTTCCCATGGCGGTATTGTTCAAATTCAATACATTGGATCCCCTCCATGCGGGATTGCTGAACGGGGCGATCATCGGATTTCTGCAGTCGGTGGTTTTCATAAACCACAGCAATTTGAGGTTGCAATTTGGCAAGGCAAGCCCCTGCTTCATAAGCTCGCAAACCCATCGCATTCACCACAGTTATCTTCCGCAACATCGCGACAAAAACTTTGTCGCGTTTTTTCCCATCTGGGATATTTTGTTTGGCACTTATTATCACCCCGCGCCTGATGAGTTTCCGCTGACCGGCGTGGAAGACGAACGGGATATCCAATCGGTATGGGAAGTGCAGATCTTTGCTTTGCGCGAATGGTGGAAAATGTTTCGCGCCCGGCATGGGAACAAGTCCAATCTCGTCCGTCCAAACTGATGCACGCAGGAATGGTCAGGATTTGGGGCGAATAACTTTTACGTTTTGCCGGAGGGGCCACATGAATTTCAGATTGAGCTTATGGGTAACGCTGTGCATGTTGGCCTCGGTTGGAGTGACGGCTGCGCGCCCAGTCACATTTGAAATGAATCCGCGGTTTCTGACACCACCGCCGGGCATGGCCACGGTCGGTGACTCGCATGGCGATATTGCCGTCTCCCCCGCTGGAGAAATCTATCTAAGCGTCCAAGCTGGGGCACATCCGGGAATCCAAATCTACAGCGCGCAAGGCCGTTACCTACGCAACCTGCCCAATGCACCGAACGACTTTCATGGGTTCATCATTGCCACCGCCCCCGACGGAACCCCGAACATCTTTGGTACCAGATTATTGGGGCAGGAAATTCTCCGTATGACACTCGACGGAAAGATTGCCCTGACCATTCCCGCCGCCGCGATCCCGGATCAATACAAATCAAGCCAGGACGGCAAACTCGAGGTTCATCTTACCGACGTTGCCGTCGCGCCCAATGGCGACATTTATGCGGTGGATGGCTACGGACGCGATTTTATCCATCACTTCGACAAGACCGGCCGGTATCTGAACACTTTTGGTGGCCGGGGACAGCCATGGAATTTCGAGCAATGCCATAAAATCGCGGTCGATCCGCGATTCAAACCGGCGCGACTTTTGTGCACCGACCGTCTTCACGACCGTCTCATCCAGATGGATCTCGACGGGCATGTCCTGGGCGTGTTCGCCGAAGGGTTGCGTTGGCCAAGCGCTCTGGCGGTATTCAAGAATGAACTGGCCGTAGCGGAACTTGGCGGGCGGGTCAGTGTCCTGGATTTGAAGGGCAACATTGTGGCTTCGATTGGCGCCAATGAGCATGCCGATGAAACCAAAACGAATGAAATCCCGCCCGAGAAATGGCAAGAAAATCTTTTTTATGCCCCTCACGGAATCACTTACGACGCCAAAGGTAACTTGCTGGTGGTGGAATACAGCAAATGGGGGCGCATCACGCGCTTGGAACGAAAGTCCTCTGCGTCAACGCGCGGATCGTCTGCCGCCCCGGGCATGGAAGAGAAGAAGCCGAATTGAGACTTGGAATATCCCGGATGGCGCTTATCGGGCCGGTCAGCGAAACGGCGCCCGGAGCAGCAGGCTCGTAGTCCGCCTCTCCGGGCAACCGAATTCTGTCCACGCTCCGCCGCCCCTGGATCGGATTTTTTCTATGAATTAGGCTAACCAACCCGTCGACGTGAATTGTCTGGCAATCCAGGGAAAAGGCTCGGTACCACGTGAAAGCAAATCGAATTGCGGTCGTCGTCACGCTGTTTCTCGGCCTGAGCCTGCCGGCCGGCAACACGTTCGCAGCCAACGCAGCCGAGTTGAAAGTTGTGGCGCTGCGCACCGAATCCCAGGACAACCCGGTGGGGATCGATGCCCGCACGCCGCGCTTTGGTTGGCAAATTCAGTCTTCGCTCCGCGCGGTCCGGCAAACTGCCTATGAAATCCGCGTCGCGCCATGCGAGCATGCAACGCAGGATATTCGCACCCCGCTTTGGTCGTCCGGCAAGGTCGTGTCGGATCAATCGACCCAGCTACAGTATCGCGGACCGTCCTTGCAATCGCGAAATCGCTATTGCTGGCAAGTTCGGATCTGGGACACGCGGGGACAACAGTCGGATTGGAGTGCCCCCGCCACGTGGGAGATGGGCCTGCTGACCGTGCAGGATTGGAAGGCTGATTGGATTGAGCCGCAGCTTTCCGAAGAACTCTCCAAGCCGGGACCTTCGCCGATGCTACGCAAATCATTCCAGCTGGAAGGATCGATCGTACGCGCGCGCGCCTATGTCACCAGTCATGGCTTGTACGAGCTTTATTTGAATGGACATCGCGTGGGCGATCAATTTTTCACGCCCGGATGGACCGACTACGCAAAACGCATCCAATATCAGACCTACGATGTGACGGATCAGGTCAAGAATGGCGCCAACGCAGTTGGCGCGGTGCTGGGCGACGGCTGGTACCGGGGAACGATCGGCTACACCGACCAGCGCAACCGGTATGGCAACCATCTTGCCCTTCTGGTGCAAATCGAAATTTCCTATGCGGATGGACATACCCAAATCATCGCGAGCGACGGAAGCTGGAAATCCGCGACCGGTCCCATTTTGTCTTCCGATATTTATGCCGGCGAAGTCTATGATGCGCGCTTGGAGCGGAGCGGTTGGAGCGGAGCCGATTTTGACGACCATGGCTGGTCGGGCGTCAAGACCACCACTGCCTCGAAAGCGGTTCTGATCGCTCAAATCGACCCACCCGTAAGGCACATTGCCCAAATCACGCCCGTCAAGATCTTCAAGACGCCGTCGGGCATGACCATCGCCGACATGGGTCAGAATATGACCGGTTGGATACGATTACGGGTCAAGGGTGCCGCGGGCGCGACAGTGAGGCTGCGCCATGGCGAAGTTCTCGATAGTGCCGGCGAACTTTACACCGACAATCTGCGCGCCGCTCAGCAGACCGTCAAATACACGCTCAAGGGTGGAAATGAGGAAATTTTTGAGCCTCATTTCAGCTTTCAAGGATTTCGATATGTCGCTATCGAGGGCTATCCCGGCGAGCCAACGCCCGACAGCATCACCGGCGTTGTCATTCATTCCGATCTGACACCCACCAGCGAATTCGAGACCTCCAGCGATTTGATCAACCGTCTGCAGCACAACATCCTTTGGAGTCAAAAAGGCAATTTCCTCGACGTTCCGACGGATTGCCCGCAGCGAGACGAGCGCCTTGGTTGGACCGGCGACGCGGAAGTGTTCTCGTCCACGGCGGCTTTCAACATGGACGTGGAAAATTTCTTCACCAAATGGCTTGGCGATCTGGCGGCGGACCAGGATTCAACGGGCTCGGTGCCGCACGTGGTACCCGATATCCTTACAGGCGGCGGGGATGGCACGCCAGGCATGCGCGCCGGCGGTGCGGCCGGATGGGGCGATGCCGCAACGATCATCCCCTGGAACATGTATCTTGCCTATGCCGACAAGGGCATTCTGGTATCGCAATATAAAAGTATGGCGAAATGGGTGCGCTTCGAGCAGCTGCACTCCGGCGATGACAATATCTGGAAGGGAGATTTTCAGTTCGGCGACTGGCTCGATTTTTTCTCGACCGCCAAACATGTCAGCTTTGGCACGACCTCCCCCGACCTGGTTGCGACCGCCTATTACGCGCATTCCGTGGACATCATGCAGCAAACCGCGCGGGTGCTGGGAAAGAAAGAGGATGCGGAGCGGTATGCCAAGCTATTGGCGAATGTTCGCGATGCGTTTCGTCATAGATTTGTGACGGACGACGGGCATGTCGGCGAAGGCACGCAAACAGCTTATGTTCTTGCGCTCGATTTCGACCTTCTGCCGGATGCGATGCGCCCGCTCGCGGCGCGAAAGCTTGCCGAGGATGTGCGCGCCCGCGGCCACTTGACGACCGGCTTTCTGGGCACACCCCATTTGCTGGGCGTCTTGAGCCGCTTCGGATATCTCAATGAGGCGTATCTGCTGCTGAACAGAGAGGAGTATCCTTCCTGGCTTTATCCCGTAAAGCATGGCGCGACCACCATTTGGGAACGCTGGGACGGGATCAAGGCAGATGGATCGTTCGAAGATAAAATAATGAATTCATTCAACCACTATGCTTATGGCGCCGTGGGCAACTGGATGTATAGCGTGATGGGCGGCATCGATATCGACCCGGCGGCGCCCGGTTATAAGCATGTCCTCATTCAACCGCATTGGGGCGGCGGGTTCACCCACGTCAAGGCAAGTCACGCGGGGCCCTATGGTGCTATCCGTTCTGACTGGCAACTCAACAGCGGTCGTTTTTCACTGTTGGTGGATGTTCCGCCCAACAGCACGGCTACCGTGCAGTTGCCAGACGCGCGCCTGGCGCAGGTCACCGAAAGCGGCAAGCCCCTATCGCAGGCTGTGGGCTTGGCTGGCGGCAGCCAGGCGAAAGACAAGGTCGTAATCCAAATCGGCTCAGGCCATTATGAGTTCCGCTATCCCTTGGCTCCGGCCGCCGACAATCACTAGGCTGGCGGATATGGGCCGACTTGTCTGACTCAATGCCCTGGCAAGTTCAAAATCGCTGTTAAATATCGACCCAAGCTCCACGAGCGCCGCCGCGGACGGGTTCAGGTGCGACCTAGCCTGATTGTCTCATTGCATAAACTTGCTCCAAATCGCGTAGCATGGGCACGCCATCTGGGCCGGTGACGGTGACGTCCGCCATCATGTCCCACCAGCGTCGCATGATCGCACTGGCCGCCAGCGCCTCCAAGCCGTGCGTCTTTTTTCGGTGCATCACTGCAAAGAGCGCGCTGTCGCCCGGTTCGTTGAATATTCGATATTCAATGACCCCCGCCGTGCGCAAAGCTGCCTCCAGTTCCGGCCAGATTTCGTCATGCCGCTTGCGATAGGCCTCGATCTGTCCGTTCGCGAGAGTCAAACGGAATGCAATGACCTCGCTTTCCTCATTCATGGTTTGCCTTCCGGGAGATCGACGATGGCAACGGCAAAGCCGCCCAAGGTGATCAGGGACGAGCCGAGCTTTTCGCGGCGGATCGGACCGCCCGCGCTCGCCTGATCCACGATCTGGATCGCGCCCCCGGCAGCGCCGGGAAGATCGACACTCGCCGCAGTTGCCCGACGATTGATAAGCAGGACTTTCCTGGCCCCTTTGCGAACATAAGCGGCTTCCACAATCGAAGGATTGGCAAAGCTCACGGTACCCTGACCGATGTCGATGATGCGATCGCCGGGGCCCATATTGTCCTTAAGCAATTTCAGGACCTGGAAGCGCGCGTTCGGCTTGCCGGTGTGCCAATCGACCATGGTGACGCTGGGAAATTGTGTCGGATAGCCGACGAGTTGGGACTCTCCGACAACATCAATGCCGAGTTTCGCCAGTTCCTCGTAAACATAGGCATAGACCGCACCGGCCAAATTCCAGTAGCCGCCCGGGATGACTGGATCGGCCGTGCTGCTGTTGGTTTGCATCATGTCGCTCTGCATGATGGCGCCGGTCTCGTTGATCATGGTGCGGGTTCGCGGCGACAAGCGCTTTCGAATCGCCTCAATATATTTGACGCCATCGACGAAGCCGGCGGCTTGTGAAAAGAAGGTGTATTGCCACTCGTTGATGGTTTCGCCTTTTTCCGGGACGGCGTAAAAATGATACGAGATCCAGTCAAGCGGGATGCCCGACTTGTGGTTTGCCCGATTCAGGAAATATTCGAAGAATTCCGGGTGACCCCGCGGATCCGCCAGCGCCAAGCCCATGAACTGTGTCTTGGGGCTGACGGCGCGAATGCCGCCAACGATCGCGTCATAGCGTTGCGCGTATTGCGCCGGCGTCATCGAATGCTCGGCTTCGACTTCGTTCAGGACCTCATAAAGCGGAAGCTCATAATGATGCCCCGATTTGTGAACGACGCCGCGCTCATCCGTGAAGCCGCCCTGGGTGTACCAGGAGGCGATACGGCGGTAATAACCGCCGAGCTGCGCGCCGCTCGGATCGACCAGTTCGGTTCCCTGATTATAATCCCAGTCCGCCATGTTGGGATCCGAAGGAACCGGAACTGGCTTCGGCGTCTTGAACATCCATGCCGGTATGGTGCTGAAATTGATGTAACCGTTGCGTCCCTTGGTCGCTTCGAAGAAATCGACAGCCGGCGGATCGACCAGCCCGAAATCCCACGATGTCTTGTCCGCCGTAGGTGGTTGGAGCTCGGCGACCGCCATGCGCGGATAGGGAAACCAGGGCACGTAACGCGCATATTCGGGATCGAGATCGCGGAGCGAGGCGTAAGCCATCTTTCGGACGATCTCGTCCGGCCGAAGTTTCGGATTGACGACAACCTGCAGGGTGGGCGTCGAAACGGACGTGCGCAAAGTCTTCGACCAATCGACCGACAGACGCGGCGGTGACGTTGTTTGTTGCGCGGATGCCGGCAAACAAGAGGCCAGAAGCAGAATCGCCGCGATATGTTTGATGGATGATAACATGAGTTTCCCTTTCCAGTTTTTAGCCTGGCAGCGAATTGCCGACTCCGATGATGACCGTCGATCCAATGAGGAGGCCCAGTCCCGTGAATACCAATGTCAAGGTGCGCCGGCTGGCGCCTTTCCATTCCTTCAGCGCAAAGCCCCATAGGCTCGAAAAAATGATGATGCTTGCCATATGAATGGTCCAGCTGGAGAAACCAAAGCGGCCCATCTGGCTTTCGCCCATGGTGTAGAAAAAGAATTGGAAATACCAGGCCGTTCCCGCCAGCGCGCAGAGCAGATAATTGCGCCACAGCGGCGGCGGGCCGGCATCGCGATCGGCCGATCGTCCGATGCCGCCGATGAGTTCTAGCGCACTGCGATTCTTGGCGATGAGATAAAAGCACCAGAGAAAATTCGTCGTGGCGCCGCCCAGTAGCACGATACATAGCACCGGCAGACCCTGTGCCAGCACGTCGGTGCCGGCCGCCAAGGTGAGCTTGCGCACCGGTTCGCCGGCATCCAGGCCATACGCAAAACAGCTCGACATGATTCCAGAGAATATCGCGACCAGAATGCCCTTGCGCAGAGCGAACTCCGCGACGGCGGCGCGTTTCTCGTCGAATGACATCTCACGCTCCTTGGAGCGTCCCGCATATCCAATCACCGTGATGCCGGCCAAGCAAAAAGCCAATCCAACCAGAATGATTTGCCCATGCATCGACCAGATCAGGGTGGAGAATAGTTCGCCGGAGAATATGGGCGGCACCAATGTACCGAATGCGGCCGTCAATCCCAGCACCACGGCTATCCCGAGTGAGAGGCCGAGATACCGTATGCTCAAGCCGAAGGTGAGTCCGCCGAAACCCCACAGCACGCCGAACAGAAAGCAAAGCTCCCAGGTGCGCGTGGGAGTGGCGGCGAGAACGCCGAGAAGATCATGTGTTCTGAGGGCCGCGAAAATCCAAGGCGCGATCAACCAGCTGAACGTGCCGCCCACGAGCCAGAAGATCTCCCACGACCAGCGGCGTACACTGCGGAATGGAACGTAGAAACTTCCCGAGGCGAGGCCACCCAGCCAGTGAAAGAAAACACCCAGGATCGGATTGCCCATCACACACCCTTTCTTATTTCACCCTACAGGGCAATGTTCAGGCGGTAGACCCGCACAGCGTTGCGGCCGAACAGATCCCGGCGCTCGTCTTGCGAAAATCCGGAAACGATTTCGTTGTAAGCGTCGAAATGCCTGTCGAAGCTGCCAAACAGCTTATCGGTTGGAAAATCGCTCGCGAACAGACAGCGATTTGTGCCAAACATATCAATAGTTTCAAGTAGATAAGGCGCAATCTGGGCAACGGTCCAGTTGCGGTGGATGAAACCGAAACCGGACAATTTCACACAAACATGCGGCGAAGCGGCCAGCGCGCGCATGCCGCTGCGCCACATCTCCCTGCCTTCCTCGTCGCCGGGCACGGGCATTCCCGCATGGTTGACGATGACCGGAATTTGCGGATGGCAAGCGATGAGTTTCGCAAGCCCGGCGAACTGGCTTGGGTATGCTTGCAGGTCGAAGGAAAGCTTGTACTTGCCCAGGGCCGCGAAGCCCCTCGCCCATTGCGGATCGGCAGTGACATCGCGCGGGGTGTAGCTGCGCTTGGGGTCCTTATGCCAGTTCACGATTTGACGGATGCCGCGCACATTGGGGTGCGCGGCATGCGCGGTCAGCAATTCCTCGACCTTGGGATCGTCCAGCGCGGCAAAGGCGATGATCGCATTTGGCATACCATGCCGGTCCGCCATCGCCTGCAGCCAGACCGTCTCATCCAGCGCCGCGGAGGGGTCGGCGCCGGCATCGACATGCACCAGGCCCCGCACATTCCAGCCTTTGGCGTCCTTGAGATAATCGTCCAGCAAATAATTGCGCGCGATCGGTTCGACGCTGCCATTGGGCCCGTCGTCGCGGAAGGGTGGCGTAAGCCAAGGATAGCGGATGTGCGACAAGTCCCACAAATGAACATGCGCGTCGACGAAGGGAATGTCACCCATGTCAGAATGTTGTCCGGCCGCCGGAAATATCGAAAGTCGACGCCGTGGTGAAACTGCATTCCTCGCTTGCCATGAAACAGATCATGGCCGCGACTTCGGCCACTTCACCCAGCCGCCCCATGGGAATTTTCGAACGCATATAATCGACCTGGCTTTGCGGCAATTGCTCGAGAATGGGACTCTCAAAGGTCGCCGGCGTGATGCAGTTCGCCCGCACATTCTTCAAGGCCAGCTCCTTGCCCAACGATTTGGTGAGGCCGATCACGCCCGCTTTTGAGGCCGAATAGGCCGAGGCGTTCGGATTGCCCTCCTTCCCAGCCACGGAGGACACATTGACAATTCGGCCATAGCCATTCTCGAGCATGAAAGGTACGACGGCGCGGCAGCAATAGAACAGGCCGTTGAGATTGACGTTGATTACCTGCAGCCAGCTTTCGATGGGAAATTCATGTACCGGAACAGTGGCGCCGGTGATGCCGGCGGCGGTGACAAGAATATCAATTTTGCCAAGAATTCTGGCGCTATCCGCCGCGGCCGCGGCCACTGCCTTTGGGTCGGTGACATCAAGCGCGATGACATGCGCCGCGCCGACATCCTTCTTGGCTTGCTGAAGCGCCGCGGCGTTCATGTCCCACAAGGCCACCGTGGCGCCTTCATCGACCATGCGTTTGGCGGTTCCCTTGCCAAGGCCGGACGCGCCGCCAGTGACAATGGCGCAGCGGGAATTGAAACGGCCTTTAATGATGTTCATTGATGCCCTCAGCGTGGATAGGGACGATGGAGTTCTATGTCGCGGTTAAGTTCGACGCCAAAGCCTGGTTTGTCCAGCGCCGAGAGCTTGATGCGTCCATTCTCGGGGACCGGCTCACCCAGCAACTGTGGATAAAACATCGGCACCACTTTGTCGGCTTTGGGCGCCATCATCAGGAATTCCGAAAAAGGGCTGTTCTGACGGGTGACCGCGAAGTGATAGGAATAGACGGACGAACCATGCGGCACCACCAGCTTTTTGTGCTGATCCGCCAGCGCCGAAATCTTGATCAATTCCGTCAATCCGCCGCACCAGCCGACATCGGGCTGAATGATGTCGCAACACTCCATCTCCAATAGCAGCCGAAATCCCCAGCGCGTGGCTTCGTGCTCGCCCGTCGTCACCAGCATGCCTTTCGGCACCTGCCGCTTGAGTGCGGCATAGCCCCAATAATCGTCCGGGCTGAGCGCCTCTTCGATCCATTTGAGCCCATGCTCGCCGCAGGCGTGCGCCAATCGTGTGGCGTAATCCAAATCCAGCGACATCCAGCAGTCATACATGAGCCAGAAATCGTCCCCCACCTTTTCGCGCATATCCGCAAGCAGGGAGAGGTTTTTGGCGAATCCCGCCTCGCCCTCGGCGGGGCCGTGATGCAATGGCAGCTTGCCGCCGATGAAGCCCATCTGCTTGGCCAGATCGGGCCGCGCGCCCGTGGCATAGAATACCAACTCGTCACGCACCGCGCCGCCCAAAAGCTGATGCACAGGCTGACCCCGCAATCGTCCAACAAGATCCCAGAGCGCAAGGTCGACGCCGGAGAGCGCGTTCACCACCAGCCCCTTGCGGCCATAATATTGCGTGGAGAAATACATCTGGTCCCAGATCGTCTCGATGTCGGACGGATCGCGGCCTTCGAGGAATCGCGAAAGATGTTTTTCGACGATATAGGCGGCAGGCTCGCCGCCAGTGGTGACCGCAAAACCGACGGTGCCGTCCACGGCTTCGATCTCGACCACCAGGGTGCCAAGCACATTGATGCCAAAACTCCGGCGGCTCTGCCGGTATTCCGGATAGCGGCTCATCGGCGTGGCAATATGATCGTCGATCCAATGGCCGCCTTTTTGATCGTGATAGTCCGCGCCGCCGCCGCGCGTCACAAAGGCGCGAACTTGAACAATTTTCGGTAATCCCATCCGCCCGGCTTCCCAACCCTTCCCCATTCGGTGCGCCGATGGCGCCGACCCAAGTTTGACGAGATTTTTAGCATGGACTAGGCCTAATATGGAAGGAATGGAGGACACATGCTGCTGAAGGACAAAATGTTTTTGATCACGGGCGCCTCTGTGGGCATCGGGCGCGCCACGGCTCTTGGTGCGGCGCGGCATGGCGCGGACATTGCGTTTACATATTTCGATTCCACCGACGAAAAGGCCAAGGACACCGTGACGGCAATCAATGCTCTTGGCCGGCGCGCCATAGCCTTGAAGCAGGACGTCGCCGATCCTGACAGCGCGCCCGCCTTTGTGAAAAAAGCGGTCGATACCTATGGGCGAATCGATGTGTTCGTGAGCAATGCGGGCATTTGCCCATTCCATGCATTCCTCGATATGCCGCGCGAGACGCTGGAACGGACGATGCGTGTCAATCTTCATGGTGCTTATTATATGGTGCAGGCGGCGGCCAATCAGATGGTTGCCCAAGGTCATGGCGGTGCGATCATCGCGGTGTCTTCCATTTCCGCACTGGTTGGCGGCGAGTACCAGACCCACTACACACCAACCAAAGCCGGCGTTTTATCGCTCATGCAATCGACCGCCATCGCGCTAGGACCCCACAAGATCCGATGCAATGCCGTGCTGCCGGGAGCGATCCTCACCGACATCAACAAGGACGATCTCAGCGATTTGAAAAAGCGCGCCCATCTGGAAAGCCGCGTTCCCCTCGGAAGGTTGGGCGAACCGGATGATCTGGCCGGGCCGATTGTCTTTCTGGCCTCCGATTTGGCGCGATATGTGACCGGTGCCGCCTTGCTTGTGGATGGCGGCATGTTTGTAAATCTGCAATAGGTCCCATCTTGGCATTCCGGTCCCCAATTGGCCGGCTTTCATATGCGTATTGCGCCAAGCACGAACCTGGTCTGTTATACTGTCCATGCTAGCGGGAACCTGAAAATTGCCGGAGGATTCGCCATGAAGGTCGGTGTGTTCACGCCGTTGCTGTCTTCGCTGCCGCTGGAAGACGTGGTGAAGAAGCTCAAATCGCTGGACATCGGCATGGTGGAATTCGGCACCGGCAATTATCCCGGCGACGCGCATTGCAAATTGTCGATGCTGGACGATCCGAACGCCCTGGCCGCCTTTAAATCCAAAATCGCTGATGCGGGGTTGACCATCAGCGCCTTGTCCTGCCACGGCAATCCGCTGCACCCCGACCAGGCACAGGCCGGCGGCTACCGCGAGGTCAGCCGCAAGACGATACTCTTGGCCGAGAAGCTGGGCGTAAAGACGGTGGTGGATTTTTCCGGCTGCCCCGGTGACAGCCTGGAGGCAAAGGCGCCCAACTGGGTCACCTGCCCCTGGCCGAGCGAATATCTGGATGTGCTGAACTGGCAATGGGACAAGGTGGTCACGCCCTATTGGCAAAGCCATGGCAAATTCGCCGCCGATCATGGCGTGAAAATCGCCATCGAGATGCATCCGGGGTTCGTCGTCTACAGTCCCGAAACCATGCTGCGGCTGCGCGCCATCGCGGGCCCGTCGGTTGGCGCCAATCTCGATCCCAGCCATCTGTTCTGGCAAGGCATCGACCCCATCGCGGCGATCCAGGTGCTGGGCGATGCGATTTTCTATGTCCATGCCAAGGACACGCAGATGTATCCCGCCAACCTGCCGAAAGCTGGGGTACTGGACACCAAGCCCTATACCCAGGAGCGCGACCGGTCGTGGATCTTCCGCACCGTGGGCTATGGCCATGGCCAGGAATGGTGGAACGAGTTCATCTCCACCTTGCGGATGTATGGTTATGACAATGTCCTGTCCATCGAGCATGAGGACAGTTTGATGTCGCCGGAGGAAGGACTGACCAAGGCGGCATCATTCCTTGCCCAAGCGATCATTCGGGAAAAGCCCCAAGCGGCGTGGTGGGTCTGAGATGACGCGCAACCCCAGGCGCATTCGTACGGCGGTGATCGGCACCGGCTTCATGGGCCGGGTACATCTGGAGGCGCTGCGAAGGACCCCCAATGTCGATGTCGTGGCGATCGCCGGCACCTCGCTGGATAAGGCCAAGGCGCTGGGCGCGGGCTATGATATCCACAATGCCAGCAGCGACTGGCGCGAGTTGATGACCGATCCCGGCATCGATGCCGTGCACATCACCACGCCCAATGACTCGCATTTTCCCATCGCCAAGGCGGCATTCGAGGCCGCCAAGCATGTGCTGTGCGAAAAACCGCTCGCCCTGTCGGTGGCGGAGGCGCGAATACTGACGCAGCTGCAGGCGGCCACCAATCTGCGCGGCGCTCTGTGCCACAATCTGCGCTATTATCCGATGGTGCAGCAGATGCGCGCCATGCGTGAGGCCGGCGAACTGGGCGACATATTGGTGGTGCAGGGCACCTATTCCCAAGACTGGATGCTTTACGAAAGCGACTGGAATTGGCGCGTCGACCCCGCCCTCAGCGGGCCGTCGCGGGTGATGGCCGATATCGGTTCACACTTCTTCGACATGGCCGAGCACGTGACCGGTCTGAAGGTGCGATCTCTGTGCAGCGACTGGCAGATTTTCCACCCTACGCGCAAACGGCCCAAGACCGGAGGCGAGACGTTCAGCGGCAAGCTGGCGGCCGCGTCCGAAAGCACGGATGCGAAGATCGAAACGGAGGATTTCGGCGCTACCCTGTTCCGCCTGGGAACGCGCGCCCGCGGCGCCATGACCGCGAGCCAGGTTTCCGTCGGGCGCAAGAATGGGTTGGTGATGGAGATCTATGGCACCAAGGCGGCGGTAACATGGCGCCAGGAGAATCCAGAGGAGCTGTGGATCGGCCATCGCGACGCGCCCAGCCAGATATTGCTTAAGGACCCCGCGCTGATGCACGAGACGGCGCGCGGCTGGGCCGACCTGCCGGGCGGCCATGCCGAAGGCTATCACGACACGTTCAAGCAACTGTTCCGGCGATTCTATGCCTCGATTGCCGATCCGGACGCGCCGGCGGATTATCCGCAAATGGCGGACGGGCTGCGCCAGATGAACATCCTGGCGGCAGAACTGGAAAGCAGCCGGCACCATGCCTGGGCCGATGTGGCGGAATAATCGGCGATCGGGGCCGGGTGCGCTGTCCCCCCGCTTTTGTTGCCGACATTGCCAGGAGAGTTCTGATACCGTCGCTGGAACAATGATCGGGCGAGCATCGCAATCATTGCGTTGTGCAATGCACCAGGGGGAATGACAGATGTCGACAACCGGAGCGGATGGGCTGCGCCGCGGGCGCATATTCGTGCTGGCGCTGGCGGCTCTGTTCACCGCGGGGGCGGCGGTATCGGTGCGGGCGGTGACCGCCGTGCATATGCAGGCCGAATTTCTCGATCCCATCGACCCCGTGCATGCCGGCGCGATGCTGGGCACGGTGCTGGGCGCCGCCTTCGCCGGATTTGCCATCACCCTGTTGCTGGTGAGTTCAGTGCTGGCGGCAGTCGGTTTTCGCCGCGCCCTGATTGCCGCCGCCGCGTTCCTCATCGCCGGTCTGGCGCTGGTCTCTGGCGCCGGATCGCTGGGCATCTCCCCCTATCATGGGCTGCTGATCGGTATGCTGGTGCAGGGGATCGGCTGGGGCCTGGTCGAGACTGTCATCAATCCGCTCACCAGTGCGCTTTACCCCGAGGATCGCGTGCATCGCCTCAGCATCCTGCATGCCTGGTATCCGGCCGGCGTGGTCGGGGGGGCGCTGCTCGGCCTTGCCATCGACGGCGCCGGAGTGCCGTGGCGCTGGGAGTTGCTGGTGCTGGCAGTGCTGGCGGTCCTGTTCGCCGCGCTGACGGCGGGCGAGCGCTTGCCCGATGTCAGCCGCTCCACCGATGCGCCGGTGTCCACTGGCGAGATGCTGCGCGCCACCTTCCGCCAGCCCACCATCTTCCTATGGGTGGTGCTGATGATGTTCACCGCCACCACCGAATTCGCGCCGGGACAGTGGGTGGATGTGGCGCTTAGCCAGATCGTCGGCATGCGCGGCATTCTGCTTTTGGCCTATGTCAGCGGGCTGATGTTCGTAATGCGCCATTTCGCGGGACCGCTGGTCAAGCGCCTGTCCAATGTCGGGCTCCTGGTGTTCTCGGCCGCGTTCGCCACCGCCGGCTTGTTCGCGCTGGGCGCGGCGCACGATCCGGCCAGCGCCCTGATCGCGGCGACCGGGTGGGGCTTTGGCGTCTGCTATTTCTGGCCGACCATGCTGGCGACGGTCGCCGAACGCTATCCGCGCAGCGGCACCATGGTATTCGGCCTGATGGGTTCGGCGGGCGCCGCCTCGACTTATGTGGTGCTGCCCATTCTGGGCGGCGTCTATGACCGCGCCCGGCTTGCGGCGGCGGGCGGGGACGCTGCCCTGGCGGCGCATGCCCAAGGCGCGCAAATGACCAATATTCTGACCGCCGCCGCCGCGGCATCGTTTCGCACCGCGGCGCTGATCCCACTGGCACTGATCTTCATCTTCACGGGAATTGCCCTGGCGGATCGTCTGCGCAAAAAATGAAGCCGGTCACGGTTTGGCCCAATGAGCAGGGAGATTGACATGATAAGGCGAACATTTCTGACCGCGTCCGTTGGACTTGCCGCAGCCTTGGCATTGCCGGCGCGCGGCAATCCGCTGGGCCTTCCCATCGGACTCCAACTCTACACGGTGGGTGCCGAGTTGAAGACAGACCTGACCGGCACTCTGAAGAAAATTCACGACATCGGCTATCGCGAAGTCGAGACCGCTGGCTTCGTTGGCCTGTCCGCTGCCGAATTCCGCAAGCGGTTGGACGATGCAGGCCTGAAATGCGTCAGTTGCCATCTGCCACTGGCCGATGGCGATTGGCGGCAGCAATTCGATAGCGCCCATGTGCTGGGCGCCCGTTACGCCGTCGCCTCCACCATGACCAACAGCAAGACGGGTAAGAATAGCGCCAATATATCCGGGCCCGGTGACCGGGCCGAATTCGACGCGATGACCGGGGAAATGAACCGTATCGGCGCGGCGGCGGCGAAGGCGGGCCTTCAGTTCGCCTATCACAATCACGATTTCGAGTTCAAGAAATTCGCCGATGGGCAAATGGTGTTCGACCTGCTGCTGAAGCAGACCGACAAGGACATGGTGAAGCTGGAGATCGATTGCGGCTGGATGGTTCTGGGCGGCCACGACCCCGTCGTCTATATGCGCCAGCACCCCGGCCGCGTCCGCTTGCTGCACATCAAGGATTTTGCCGCCGCCACCGCGCGGCCCAGCACCACCACCGAAGGCCATCAGGGCGCCGAACTCGGGCGCGGCTTCATCGACTATAAACCTGTCTTCGCCGCGGCACAGCGGGCCGGCGTCCAGCATTATTTCGTCGAGCAGGAGCCGCCTTTCGTTGAGATGCCGGCGCTGGCGGCGGCGAAGGCGGACTATGACTATCTGCACGCGCTGTCGTGAGCATCGTCGCGCGTTTCACAAATTGTTGGAGGATTTCATGAAAAGTACCGTTCCGTTCGCGCTCGCCGCCATATGCTGTTTGGCCGTGCCGGCATTTGCCCAGGACGCGGTCGATCCGGCCGAGCTGCAACACATTATGGCGCAGCATCCCGATTGGGCGCCGTGGCTGGCCGATCCCGAACTCGCCAAACTCACCTTGGCGGGGCCGAAGATGCCAAACTCCAACTGGCGGGCCGATGACATCCGCCGTCCCCAGCCGGTTCCTGTCGAAACCGGCAAGGCCTGTTCCGCACCTCCCCCCGCCGATGCGGAAGTTCTGTTCGACGGCAAGAATTTGGACAAATGGACCGGCGATCATTTCAGCGAATGGACATTGAAGGATGGCGTGCTGACCACCGGCGCGCGGGTTTATAACTTTCTCCAGACCAAACAATCTTATGGCGATGTCCAGGTCCATGTGGAGTGGAAGACGCCGCTGCAACCGAAGCCGCCGCTGAACCCGCAATATCGCGGCAACAGCGGCGTGTTTCTGATGGGGCTGTATGAGCTCCAGATTCTGGATTCCTACAAGACGCAGACCTATCCGGATGGGGCGGCCGGCGCCATCTATAGTCAGTCGCCGCCGCTGGTGAACGCTTCGCGTCCGGCCGGTGTCTGGCAATGCTATGACATCGTGTTCCACCCGCCGCATTTTTCCGGTGGCGCAGTTGCGGCGCCCGCGCGCATGACCGTAATTCACAACGGCGTGCTGGTGCAGGACAACACGGTGCTGATCGGCGCGACGGTGCATAACGCGGTGGGGCATTACGAGCCGCATCCGGCGGAACTGCCGCTAGGGCTGCAGGATCACGGCAATCCCGATAGCCATGTGTCGTTCCGCAATATCTGGGTAAGGCGCCTCAACCCGGGCTGAACGGCTTAAGCCCCAGCTTGATCAGGCTGGCATTCAAATTCGCCATCGCCTCCGGCGTCGGGCCCGGATAGTCGCCGGATAGCGGCGTGTTGCCCAGATAGCCAATGTCGGCGATGCCTTCAGGCAGGGTGTAGAAGCCGGCCAGCATAAGTCCGCGCAGCCGGGCGAAGAATTGCGCCGGCTGTTCATAGCCCGGCAGCACCTTGTCCCGGAACGCGACGGTATCGAACACCGCACGGCGCTGCGCGTCGCTGGCGGAAACAAAATCCAGACCGAGACGCCGTCCGGCCTCTTCATCCAGCCAGGCGAGACCCGGCACGATGAGAGCCCTGTCCTGCTGTTGCTGCGGATAGGGCGCGCTGATCCACTCGTCCAGGAAAGCGTCCAGCGGGAGCGATCCGCCCGAGGGGGACCGCGCGTCGGCCGGCAGCATCAGGTCGGCGGCGAGGCGCAGGATCGCACGCTGATGCGGGTTCAAGGTCAGCGGCCATGGAACCGCTGCCGCCTTGAGGTCGGGGTCGTGACCATATCCGGGCACGGTGATCGGCGGGACCGCCGCATCGTTCCAGGGACTGGGTGAACCGTTCTGTGCCGCTTTGCTTGGCCCCGCCGCGAAGGCGCTTGCGGACGCCGCCGCGATCCAAGCCAGGGTCACGCGCCGGGAAATCTCCGTCATATCTCCCCCTTGCGCATCCGCGAGGCCAAATGATCCATGCTGCGCCAGGCCAGCGCCATGATCGTCAAAGTAGGATTTTTGTGCGCGTTGGAGGGAAATACGCCGCCATCGACGATGACGAGATTGTCGATGTCCCAGGTCTTGCCGAAGCCGTCGGTGACGGAATCGGCCGCGCTGCTTCCCATGCGGGTGGTGCCCACCTCATGGATGATCTCTCCGCCACTTTGGATTGCTTGCTCCGGCGGCATCTCGGGCGTCAGAACCCGCCCGCCCATTCGCTCTATAATCTGTTTCGCCGTCTTAACGCCATGCGCGATCTGGCGATACTCGTGATCCGACCATTTCCAATGGAAGCGCAACACGGGCAGGCCGTATTTGTCCTTTGCGTCGGGGTCGAGCTCGCAATAGGAATCGGCATTGGGAACCATCTCGCCGCGCACGCTGAACGAAACCTGGGCGCCGTAATAGCGCCGCGCGTCTTGCTTCAGCGACAGGCCATAGCCGTCTTCCGCGCCGGCCAGCCCAAAACGCGCCCCGGGCATTTCGAAGCGGCCGCCGATCTCATAGTGATAGGCACGGGGGAAATCGAGCTTGCCCGCCGCCTGTTCCTTGTAGAGCCAGAATGGGATGTAAAGATGCGCATTGTCCTTGCCGTCCTCATTGTAGCGCGGGCGCCCCTCCAGGGCCGGAATATGGCCGAAGATGTCGGTGCCGGTGGAATCCATCAGGCTGCGGCCAATCTGCCCGCTCGAATTGGCGAGGCCTTGCGGCGACTGCGCAGTGTGCGAATTGAAAAGTATCTTGGCGCTCTCGCAGGCACTCGCCGCAAGCACCACCACACGCGCCGCCGTGAAATGCGTGGAGCCAGTGGTCCGGTCGAAATATTCGACACCTTTTGCCCGGCCGCGCGCGTCAGTCACGACCCGGGAAACCATCGCATTGGTGACGATGCGCAGCTTTCCGGTGCCCAACGCCATCGGCAACAGCGAGGTCGTGGTCTGGAAAGCAGCGCCGATCGCACAGCCGCGTCCGCAGGGCGTCGCATAGAAGCAAGCCTGTCGCGGCGCGTGGCGATGTTCGATGGCGCGGGTCAGGATGGCGTAGTGCGACGGAACGCAGGGAATGCCGAGGTCCGCCGCTGCGGCCTGAATCATAAGCTCCGACACGCGCGGCTTGGACGGTGGTTGCAGCACGCCGGGCGATGAATCGGGATGGTTCTCCAACCCACTATTGGCGCCGGACACGCCGATCAGTTTTTCGGTGCGGTCATAATAGGGTGCGACGTCTTCATAGGATATCGGCCAATCCGCCCCGAATCCGTCGCGGCTCTTGCCCTTGAAGTCATAGGGGCCGAAGCGCGGCACGTGCCGTCCCCAATGATTGGTGCGTCCGCCCAGCATGCGCGACCGCCACCAGCGGAAGGTCGTTCCCGGCGCGTTGACATAGGGCTCGCCGGGCACCTCCCAGCCACCACCCGCCGTGGCGTCATAGTAGCCGAACTGCTTGTCCGGCGTGGAAATCGCGCGCAGCGGCGCCTCGTGATTCCATTTGAGCATCGCCGATTCCGACACCGGGTCGTAATCGCGCCCTGCTTCGAGCACCAGCGTCTTTATCCCCGCCCGAGTGAGCGCATAGGCCGCCATGCCGCCAGCGGCACCCGATCCCACGATCACGACATCGGGCTCGAAGCCGCCATGTGGCAAAGATTTAGGCTGAGTCATGTTGTTGAATTTCCGGCCCCGAGATAACGAGATTTTACCCTACCGCGCCAATTGCGCAAAACTGCTGGACAGCCTGAACCTGCCGGTCCACCGCCAACGTTAGTGGAATGCGTCATTTGATGCCAGCGGGTTGCGCGGGGAGGTCGCGGCGTCGACCGGGAAGCCTGGACCTACGAGTCGGCGCTGTCCGAATTTTTCCAACCGCCAAAGTCGGCAATTTTGCCGCTCCAACCCCTGCGACGACCACCGGACCGCCGGATCTATTTGGCCGCGGTCACATACAGCGTTTTCTGGTCAAAGGCGACGTACAGATGAAGCTGATGCAGTACATCCATGCCCAATGTGAGGTCGGGTATCCGGGGATCGGCAGTGTTGAATGTCGCGCGGCTTCCCAGGACCGGCTCCCTGTGCATGTTGTGGATCATGCTGTTGGTCTGGATCGCCGCCGGAACATTGTTCGCCGTGACGCCCGCGAGGGAAATCTGCGGGAAGGTATGACTGTAGATCTGCTGGCCAATTCCATCCTTGCGATCGCCGTCGGGCATCATCTCCGGCGTATCCGCCTTGAGGCCGAAGGTTCGTTCGGCAATGTCGCGGCGCATGACCGAGTGCGCAGAGCTTGTGTCAATCACGGCATTGATGGAATGCCCTTCGATTGTTACCTGCACTTCCGCTCTGCCATCCGAAATCGTCATGGGGATCATCGCAATGGCCGAATGGGACCAGAACACGACTTGGCCCGGGTCGGCGCAGCTGGTCGCGGTAAGATAGGTGATCTTCTTCCCACCGAAATCCAGCTCGACATCATATTGTTTGAAGAAACCGTTGGTCAGAAGTCCGTCATATGGTTTTGATTTTCCCATATCTGCGTCCTTTGCGACCAGAAACTGGATGGTGTTGCCCGTGGCGCTTCCCAGGGTGAACGCGTCGATGCGAACCCGCGTCCGCAAGGCATCGCGGCCGCCGCCACCATTTCTGGCATCGTAGACGGAGGCCGAGATCGTCTGTCCCTGATTCATGCTTTTAAAAGAGTCGCCAGCTGGGGGTGCCCCGGGATTCAATTGGATGGATTCATTGCCGCGCGTGCTTTCGGGCAGGCCCAGCTCGGTCACCGCCGCTTGCGAGACTTCCGTCGGGTTTGTGCTGAGATCCAATAGGAATTGCTTGGGCTTGCCGTTGATTTGCACCGGCACCGTCATCAGGTCGCTTCCGGTAAGCTGATTCATCTCGACCGTGTCGGCAACCGCGGGCAATGGACAGGTCTGCGCCGCCGCAGTGGCATTCAACCCCAACATCACTCCGAACGTGGCAAGCATTTGCTTAAACATGGCACCCCTCCATTTTGTATGATCAATCGGCAGCTCGGCTAACGATTTTCCCGTTGCTCACTCTTGAAAACCTGTGCATTTGAAATTTGCCGTCTGTCGTATCGGGCGCCACGCACAAACTTAGGACCGCGCTCCCAAAGAATTTCCAAGTCCTGCAATTTGGAATTGGTCAGTATAAGGAGCATTCGGACTCGACTGCAATGCCGACAATTAGCCTGCTGATATTACGCGGATGGTTGTCAAATTTACAACCGGCACAGCGCGAATGATCATTTCTTGTTGCGGTTGAAGCGCCTGGCGCGATACCGCTCCCATTGCTTGGCGTATGATTGCGTCGCACCACCAGACTGTAGTCGCCGTAAACTTAAGCCTGCCGCCCGGCGTCCCGAAGCGTGGAGATCAAGGTCTGCGGCGCGACAAAATGTGGAAAATGGCAGGGCACGCCTATTTCGATACACTCGGCCTGTGGAATGCGTTGGCCTAGCCAGGTTTTATAGTCGGGGGTCGGCAGCACCCCATGGAACGCTGTGTAAGGCGCGCGGATCGCGCGGATATGGTCGTCGATATAGTCCTGATACTGGGCTGGCGCGGTGGTCAGAAGTCCATCCCAATAGGAGAGCACGATTGCCTGACGCGGGTTGGATACTTTTTCCTCGAGCTGTTGCGCCTCGACCGGAAGTTTCTCCAGCCCGAACGAAGCGCGGACGCGGCGCCAGAGATCCGGAAAATCCGGGCCGCGCAAGACATCGGTCATTCCCTGAAAGAGTCCCGCCGTTGCCCTTATGTCCAGGAATTGATCGATATTGACGACGGCGCGAACAGAAAACCGGACCGCGTAGAAGCTGGCCACCACCGCGCCCATGGAATGGCCGATTATCACAGGGTCGGCGATATCGGATTGCCGCAAGGCGTGGTGAATGCGTTCCGCCACCGCCTGAAATTCATAATCACCGGTGGCCGCGAGATCGGCGGAATTTCCATGGCCGGGAAGATCCACCGCTATGCAGCGAAATTCGCCGGCCAGCGCGTCCATAAATGGCGTCCAAATGCGCCGGTCCATTCCAAGACCGTGCAGAAACACCAGGGGCGTGCCGTGGCCTTTTTCCTCGAGTGCTATTCCATTCCGCCGCGGCATCGCCCCTCGCCTACCAGACATGAACGCGGGCGTCCGGCGCGAGATAGAGCTTCTGCCCCGGCTTGACGTCGAAGGCCGAATACCAGCTATCCATGTTGCGCACCTCCCGGGCGCGGAATTCACCCGGCGCATGCACATCCACCAGGATCTGCTGGCGCTGCGCCGCCTCGCGCGTCTTGGCCGTCCATTCCTGCCCGAAGGCCAGAAAAAATTGCTGATCGCCGGTAAGGCCTTGATCCATCGGCGCGGGTTTGCCGCCCAGCGAGGCACGCCAGGCATCGTACGACGCGGCGATCCCCGCATTGTCGGCGATATTTTCGCCCAGGGTTTGTTGCCCGTTCACCGCCAGATCGGGGAATGGCTTGTATTGATTATATTGTGCCACCAAGGCCTGACCGGATTGCTGGAAATGTGCGAAATCCGCCTTGGTCCACCAATTGTTCAGGCGGCCCTTGACGTCGAAAGCCGCGCCCTGATCATCGAATGTGTGGCTGATTTCGTGGCCGATCACCGAACCGATGGCGCCATAATTGAAGGCATCATTGGCATGGGGGTCGAAGAAAGGACGCTCCAGGATGGCGGCCGGAAAATTCAACGCATTCTGCAGCGGCAGGTTCACGGCATTGACGGTCTGCGGCGTCATCGACCATTCGCGCCGATCCACCGGCTTTGCGATACGATCGATGCTGTACTGATACTCGAACAGATCAGACACTGCCTGGTTGCCCAGGGCATCCTCAATCTCCACCGGGAGGTCAGAATAATCGCGCCATTTTTCCGGATAACCGATCCCGACATAAAGGCCGAATAATTTTTCCTTGGCTTTCGCCTTGGTCGCCGGCGTCATCCAGGTCAACGCATCGATCCGCCGGCCCCACGCGGCGATGATGTTCTTCACCATCTCTTGCGCCTTGACCTTGGATTCAGGCGGGAAATATTTGGCGGCATAAAGCCTGCCAACCGCATCGCCCAGCGCGTCGTTGGTGGCAATCACAGCGCGCTTCCAGCGATCCTGCTGTTGCGGCGTGCCCGACAATGCCTTGCCGTAAAACGCGAAACGCGCATCGACAAATGCCTTGGGGAGTTCCGGCGCGAAATGATTGATGCGGTGGAAAGCCAGCCAGGATTTCCAAGTGTCGAGTGAAACATCAGCGACCAGCCGGGAAAGGCCCGCGATGGCGGAAGGCTGCCAGACGATGAAGCTGGGCACGGAATCAAGGCCAGCTCTCTGGAAGAACTGGTCCCAATCAATGCCGGGTGCTTTCCTAGCGAAGTCGGCTCGCGCCCAGACATTGTTGGCCTTTACCACATCCTGGCTGTCAACAATGCTTTCCTGGGCTTTAGCGATCTGTGTTTCCAGATCGATTATTGCCGTCGCTTTTCTGTCCCCGTCCGCGAATCCCGCGAGTTTGAGTGCAGTGGCGATATAGGTCTTGTAGGCCGCCCGGACCGCTTTCATCTTGGCGCCGGCTCCCAGATAATAATCCCGGCTGGGGATGCCGAGGCCGCCCTGCAGCAGATAAGCCGCATAATGTTCGCTATCGGCGAAGCCGGGCGCCACCCAGATGCCGAACAGATTTTCGGTCTGGAAATTGGTGTTGTTGAGCGGATCAACATCGGCGCGCAGCACCGCCCCGATGTGGCGTGAAAGGTCCGCTTTGTTGGCAATGACGGCGATGGTACCAAGCTGGGGTTTCAACAGCTTCGTCCCATGGGCTGCGATGCCTTTCTCATCCATGAAGGCGGCATAGAAATCGGCGGCCTTGCGCCCGTCAGATCCCGGCACGCTTGTCTTCTGTGCATTCTCAAGCAAAGCGCGAGTCCGCTTCTGGGCTTCCTGGTTGAGAATGTTGAAGGATCCCCAGCGCGCCTGATCCGCCGGAATTTTGGTGCGCTTGAGCCAGCCGCCATTGGCGTAATTGTAGAAATCATCGCCGGGCGCGATTGCCTTGTCCATCGCGGTCAGATCGACACCGCGCGGCATATCGGCTTTTGCCGTGACGGATACTGCGACGATGGCCAGGACCGAAATCAGAAGGCGCGGTTTCATCGGGGATTCCGTGGCAGATCTGCAACCACAGATTAGCCAAACACACGCCACTTGGTGAGCCCGAATCTGACCAAAATGACGCTTGACAGGCGAAGGAACGGGCCGGAAGCGGAACGTCCGGCCCGCGTCATCTGACGGAAAATACCGCTCAGCTCTTGCCGTCGTAAGAGATGTGCCAGAGCCGGCCCTTCAGCGTGTCCACCACATAAAGCGAGCCATCCGGCGCGATCGTCACGCCGCTGGGACGATAGGCGGCTTTGCCGGTGTTCCGGTTCTCCGCCGCGGGCCCGGCGAAGTTGGTGGCGAAGACCTGCGCCACGCCCGGTTTGCCGGACTTGTCGAAGGGCACAAAGGTAAGGTTGTAGCCATTGCGGCCCTTCGCCACCTGGGGACCCGAGCCTCCCTGGAACACGACAAAGACGCCACCGCGATACGCTTTGGGAAATTGACGGCCGTCATAGAACTTCAGATCCACCGGCGAGGAATGGGCCGGAAACGCCACCACCGGGGTCGAGTAATTGCCCGGCGCCGGCGTCTTGCCATCGCCGCCATATTCCGGTGACGTGACCCGAAGCTTCAGGTCGCGGTCATAATACGTGTAAGGCCAGCCCAGATCGGCGCCCTTTTCGACCCGGTGCATCTCTTCGGCAATCGCGTCGGCATCTGCGTCGCCGGTGATCGTATCGGCGAAGGTACGCGAGGTGCCATTGCGGTCCTGCATCACGCCGTAAAAGCCGTTCAACTCTTTGGACCAGTCCACCGCGAACATGTCGCGCACGCCAGTGGCGATCTGCACGCCATCGGCGGGGAATTTCTGATAGGTCTTGTTGACGTCAAAGCGCCAGACGCCTGCACGGCCCGTCAGTGACGGACAGGGCTTGAGGCCGACCGGCCGCTGCCCGTTGGGCGTATTGGGATCGGTGCAGATATTGCCCTCGCCCGCCACCGAGAGATACAGGCCGCCCTTGCCATCGAAAGCGATGCCGATATTGGTGTGGCCGGTGGAAGGCATGCCGTCCACCATCACGTCCGGCGGCGCGCTGGGCACCAGTTCGTTGCCCTTGAACTTGTAACGGTAAAGCGTGGTCTGCGAGGCGACATAGAGCGCGCCGTTATAGAGACGCATGCCGGTGCCGCCATCGACATTGCCGAAATGCTGGGTCTCGACCACTTTGTGATCGCGATCGAGCTTCAGAGCGATGACACCGACCGGGGAAGCCTGTTGGCGATCGCGGCGGGTGGAGACATAGATATCGCCATTGCTGCGCACGGCGACATGGCGGGCGCCCGCGCCCAGCCCGTCGGCGACAATGGTGGCGTGAAACCCGGATGGCAATGTCAGTCCGGATTCATCCGCCAGCGCAGGCGTCACGGCGATGCTCAGAAGCAGAATGGCGGCAAAACTTTTCATGTGGTCCTTCCCTGATCCGGCGTGTTCGGCCGCCGGTGCGTAAAGGATTAGCGATTATCGCTATGCCGGGCAATGTACGTGATGTCGCTGTAAAATAACCGGCAGCAGACCGCCCAGACCCAAGGCAAAACATCATGATTTGAACCACTTAGCACATGGTCTGGGAGCGGCTCCCCGGGTCTATTCGTGATGCTGCAGGCCCCGGTTGATGAGCTGGAAAAAGACCGGCACGAAGAAGATCGCCAGCACCGTCGCGGTCAGCATGCCGCCGATCACGCCGGTGCCGATGTCATTCTGGCTGTGCGCGCCCGCGCCGGTGGCCACCGCCAGTGGAAAGACGCCGGCGATGAATGCGATCGAAGTCATCAAGATCGGACGCAGGCGAAGCCGCGCCGCTTCCAGCGCGGCATCACGGGCGCTGAGGCCCCGTCCCTCGGCCTCGACCGCGAACTCCACGATCAGAATGGCGTTCTTGGCCGAGAGGCCGATGGTGGCGAGCAAGCCGACCTGGAAATAAATGTCGTTGAAGAGCCCACGGGCGCTGGCCGCCGCCACCGCACCGATCACGCCCAAGGGAATGACCAGCAGCACCGAAAGCGGAATCGCCCAGCTTTCATACAGCGCCGACAGGCAGAGATAGATGATGAGTATGGAGAGCGCATAGAGCGCGGGCGCCTGGGCGCCGGATTGCTGCTCCTGGAACGACAGGCCCGTCAGTTCATAGCCCATGCCGGGTGGCAATTGCTTGATCAGCTTGTCCATCTCCGCCAATGCGGTGCCGGAACTGATGCCGGGAGCGCCCTGGCCCTGAATTTCGATCGACGGCAATCCGTTATAACGCGTCAAGGACGCAGGCCCCAGGGTCCAACTGGCATGCGCGAAGGATGAGAAAGGCGCCATGCTGCCGCTTGCGCCGCGCACATACCAGCGATCCAGGTCTTCCGGCGCCATGCGATAGGACGCGTCACCCTGGATATAGACGCGCTTGACGCGATCGCGGTCGATGAAATTGTTGACGAAGGTTCCGCCCCATGCCGCCGACAGGGTGGTATTGATATCCGAGGTCGCCACACCCAGCGCATTGGCCTTGCCCTGATCGACATCGACATGCAGCTGCTGGGCATCATCCAAGCTGGCCGGCCGCACCGATTGGAGCAGCGGATCGCGCGCTGCCAGGCGCAGCAGCATATTGCGGGCCTGGATCAAGCCGGCATGGCCGATATTGCCCCGGTCTTCCATTTCCAGATCGAACCCGGTGGAGACGCCCAACTCGCGCACGGCAGGCGGCACCAGAGGGAACACTTGCGCCTCGTTGATGGTACGGCGGAACAACTGAATGGCGCGGCGGGCCATGGCGGGCGAGGCGTTTTGCTCGCCGGGACGAACGCTCCAGTCCTTCAGCTTGACGAAGGCGATGCCGGTATTCTGCCCCACGCCGAGAAAGCTGAATCCGGCGATGGCGAAAGCGAAGTCCACATTCTTGGCTTCGTCCTTCAGATAATGGTCGGCGACCTTCTGGGCCACGCGCAAAGTGCTTTGCTGGGTGGATCCGGATGGCAGGTTCAGCAGGTTGATGAGAACGCCCTGGTCCTCGTCCGGCAGAAAGCCGGTGGGCAGATAGACAAAAAGCCATCCCAGTACCACCAGGACCGCGGCATAGACGATCATGACCGTTTTGGTGCGGTTTAGCAGCCGCTGCAGATTGCGATGATACCAGTCGCGGGTCTCATCGAAGCTGGCATTGAACCAGGTGAAGAAGCGGCCCAAAAGCCCGCCGGCATGCTGGTGGCGGCCATCCTCGACGGGTTTCAGCAAGGTGGCGCACAGCGCCGGCGTCAGGACCAGGGCGCACATGATCGAGAGCGACATGGCCGAGACGATGGTGACGGAAAATTGGCGATAGATCACGCCGGTCGAACCGCCGAAGAATGCCATCGGCAGGAACACCGCCGTCAGCACCAAGCCGATGCCGATCAGCGCTCCCGTGATTTCCTTCATCGAGCGCAAGGTCGCGTCGCGCGGGCTGAGGCCCTCTTCGCGCATGATGCGTTCGACATTCTCCACCACCACGATAGCGTCATCGACCAGAAGGCCGATCACCAGCACCAAGGCAAAGAGCGTTAATGTGTTGATGGAATAGCCCACCGCCGACAGCACCCCGAAGGTGCCCAGCAGCACCACCGGCACCGCAACCGCGGGCACCAATGTGGTGCGCCAATTCTGCAGGAAGATATACATCACCAGGATCACCAGCAGGATCGCTTCCGCCAGGGTCTTGGCCACGTCGCGGATGGAAAGCCGGATGAATTCGGTGTTGTCGACCGGAAAGACAAGCTTGTAGCTCGGCGGAAAAGTGGCTTCCAACGAGCGGGCCCGGCCCTTGATCGCGTCCACCAGCTTGAGCGCATTGGTGCCGGGCGCGGGCGTAATGGCGATACCCGCGGCAGGGTGGCCATTCATCTGGCCGGTGATGCCATAATTGTCGGTGCCAAGCTCGACCCGCGCCACGTCCGACAGATGCACCACCGCGCCGTCCAGCGCGGTCTTGACGATGATTTTGCGAAATTGCGCCGCCGTTTGAAGTTGCGACTGGGCCGTGACGGTGGCGTTCAGCGCCTGACCGGGAACCGCGGGCTGTCCACCGATCGAACCGGCGGAGACCTGAACATTCTGGGCCTGGATGGCGCTGCGCACATCCGACGGCTCCAGCGAATAATTGTGCAGCTTGTAGGGGTCGAGCCAGATGCGCATTGCATAAGGCGACCCGAACACAATGGCGGTGCCGACGCCAGGCACGCGCAGCAAGGTATCCTGCATCTTGGAAATGATGAAGTCGGCCACATCGCGGCTGCTGGTGCGATCGGACTGGTCGTACATGGCGACCAGCAGCAGGAAGTTCGCCTGCGACTTCGCCACTGTGACGCCTAGCTGCTGCACCTGGGTCGGCAATTGCGCCACCGCCTGCTGCACCTTGTTCTGGACTTGCACCTGGGCGATGTCGGGATCGGTGCCCGGCGCGAAGGTGGCGACGATCGAGACCGTGCCATCGGCATTGGAGGTGGACGCGAAGTAAAGAAGGTTATCCAGTCCCGTGAGCTGCTGCTCGATCACTTGGGTGACGGAATTCTGCAAAGTGGCGGCATCGGCGCCGGGATAGATCGCGCTCACCGATACGGCGGGCGGCGCGATGGTGGGGTACTGCGCCACCGGCAAGGAGAACGCGGAAATCGCGCCCGCCAGCATGATGACGATGGCGATGACCCAGGCGAAGACCGGACGGTCGATGAAGAAGCGAGACAGGAGCATATACGCTCATTATGGCATCCCGGACCCGGCGGCAACTGCCGCGAAGGCGCAGGCTGAGATGCGCGGTATGCGGCGCTGGTGACAAACCAGACAGGAAAATATCCCGAATGCCGTCAGGGAATTGAGCGATCCCGACGCATCATGCCATCAACCGGGCGATCGCGCCGCCAGCCACGCCCGTAACCGCCGAGGCCATGGTGCCGAGCAGAAGAATCTGGGGCGGGACATCCTTCAGCGAAACCGATACCGCGATCGCGATCACCGCGCAGGCGCCGCCTGCGATGGCACCGCCGATACAGGCGCCCGCCCAGCCAGCCGGCGCCAGCCGGGCATATAGAAGTCCTGCCAGAAACGAGATCAGCATTCCCCCGTCAGTCTCCGCGCAAGATCTTTTGTAGCCGGCTGAGCTGAAATCGCTGCGCTTGGTGCTGGCGGTGTCGCAAGCCGAATGGGATGGCATCGTCAAAGGCATTCGATATTGCCCATCAGGTGCCAAATACCCGCCAACCGCCTCCTTTTTGGTTGATTTTGCGAGACGCGCGGCAGTGCTGTGCCTGCCTTCAAATATGCCCTATTGATGGCGGGCAATTGTTTGCCCAACAAAGCCTATGGCGACCAACCAACCGGGTCTGAGATGCGCATATTGGTGACCGGCGGAGCGGGTTTTATCGGGTCCTGTCTTATTCGCCATTGTCTGCGCCATACCGCGCATCACATCGTCAATCTCGACAAGCTGACTTATGCCTCGGATCTTCGGAGCCTGGACGAGAGTTTGCCCAGTGACCACTACGTTTTCCGGCAGGCCGATATCGCTGACCGGTCAAAGTTGGATCGGATTTTCACGGAATATCAGCCGGATGCCGTCATGCATCTGGCGGCGGAATCGCATGTCGATCGATCGATCGATGGGCCCGCAGCCTTTATCCAGACCAACATTGTGGGAACTTATGTGCTGCTGGAAGCGGCGCGCGGCTATTATCAAGGTTTGCCCGCCGAGCGCCGAGCGTGCTTTCGCTTCCATCATGTTTCGACCGATGAAGTATTCGGCTCGCTGGATGACGTAAATTTGTTCACCGAATCCTCGCCCTACGCGCCCAATTCCCCCTACTCCGCCAGCAAGGCGTCATCGGACATGCTGGTGCGCGCCTGGCATCACACCTATGGACTGCCGGTCGTCACTAGCAATTGCTCGAACAATTACGGACCGTACCAGTTTCCCGAGAAGCTCATTCCGGTGGTGATCTTGGCGGCGCTGGATGGCCGGCCGATCCCGGTTTACGGCAACGGGACAAACGTCCGCGACTGGTTGTTTGTCGAGGACCATGTTCGCGCCCTGGTTCGAATATTGGAACAGGGCCGGGTGGGAGAGACTTACAACGTGGGAGGACGCAGCGAATTGCGGAACATCGATCTGGTGCGGCTGCTGTGCGGCGCGCTCGATGAAGCCTTGCCCGACAGCCCCCATTGCAGCCACGAAAAACTCATCGCATTCGTCGCCGACAGGCCCGGTCACGATCTTCGCTATGCGATCGATGCCTCCAAGCTCGAACGCGAACTTGGTTGGCAACCTCACATGACGATCGAGGAAGGCGTGCGCCGTACCGTGACCTGGTACCTCGAAAACCGCTGGTGGTGGCAACCCATCCAGGAGCGCGGCACCTCCGGCGGCCGCCTGGGCCTGGCGGGAAAGACGCCCGACAGGAATATTCGCTGACCATGGCCATGGCGGAAACTTTCCGGATCGCGGGCCCGCTGCTTGTTGCCATCAAGCGGTTCGAGGATGCGCGCGGTTTTTTTTCCGAAACCTATAATGCCCGCGCTTTTGCGGCAGCGGGGATCCGTTCGAATTTCGTGCAGGACAATCACTCCCTCTCCCGCGACAAAGGCACGGTTCGCGGATTGCATTTTCAGCGCCAGCCGCATGAACAGGAAAAGCTTGTCCGTGTGGTCCGAGGAAGGATTCTGGATGTCGTGCTGGACATTCGGCGCGGCTCGCCCAGCTATGGCCAACATATCGCCGTCGAGCTTGGCGCCAGTGATGGCAAACAGTTGTATGTTCCCGGTGGATTTGCGCATGGCTTCTGCACTTTGGAACCCGACACCGAAGTGATCTACAAAGTCACGGATTTCTGGGCCCCCGATTGCGAAGGCGGCGTGGTGTGGAACGATCCCGCGCTGGCCATCGCTTGGCCGGACTTCGCTGGTGCCCAGATCGCCGCCAAGGATGCCAGCCTCGCTCCGCTGAGCCTCCTGGACACGCCGTTCGTATTCGACGCGGCGCGGGCATGACCACCACACCTCTCGCCCTTCTCCAATTCGGCGCCAGCGGCCAGCTTGGGCAAGAATTGCTGCGAGCCAGCGCCAATGAAAATGACATCCATCTGACGATATTGAGCCGGGCTGAAGCCGACTTTGCCAATCCGAACGAGATCGAAGCTGCCGTCCTTGGAGCTCCGGCGCTGGACGCGGTGATCAATGCGGTGGCCTATACCGCCGTCGATCGGGCCGAGAGCGAACAGGCGCTGGCCTGGCGCATCAATGCCGAAACAGTGGAACGACTTGCCAGGGCTTGCCAGGCGCGGCAGGTGCCGCTCATCCATGTATCGACGGATTATGTCTATGACGGCAGCAAGGCCGGCCCCTATGTGGAAAGCGATGGCACCAATCCCATCAATGTTTATGGCCAAACGAAATTGGCCGGCGAAGAAATGATCCGGACGCATCTTGCGGCACATGTCATTCTGCGTACCTCATGGCTGTTCGGCGCATCGGGACAGAATTTCGTGAAGACCATGCTGCGGCTGGGCGCGGAGCGCGACGAAATCCGCGTGGTCGACGATCAGTGGGGCTCGCCAACCTCTGCCCGGGATCTTGCGGGCGCGATTCTCGAAATCGCACGGCAAATTGCGGTCGTCAGGGACGCGCGCGTCTTCGGCACCTATCATTTTGCGGGCAGCGGAGAAACCACCTGGCGGCGCTTCGCCGAAGAGATCTTCCGGCAAGCGGGTCCGGCAAGAATGCGGGCGAGGATTGTGCCAATTCCGTCAGCCGATTATCCGACGCCGGCACGCCGGCCGGCGAATTCGCGGCTTAACACCGACAAGATCCGCGCGACATTCGGGATCAGCCCGCCATCCTGGCAGACATCACTCGCCACCATGCTGGCTGAATTGGGGGAGATACGCCGATGAAAGGCATCATTCTGGCGGGCGGCTCGGGGACACGGCTTTATCCGATCACGATCTCGACCTGCAAACAGTTGCTGCCGGTTTATGACAAACCGATGATCTATTATCCGCTTTCGACCCTGATGCTGGCGGGCATACGCGAGATCTTGATCATCACGACGCCGGAGGATCAGGCCGCGTTCAAACGGTTGCTTGGCGACGGCGCCAAATGGGGCATCACATTGTCTTATGCGATTCAACCCAGACCGGAGGGACTGGCACAGGCCTATATCATCGCCGAGGATTTTGTCGGCGCTAAGCCCAGCGCGCTCATTCTGGGAGACAATCTCTATTTCGGCCACGGCCTGCCGGAGCAGCTCGGCAAGGCGGCAAGCCTGACCGATGGCGCGATGGTGTTCGGCTATCGGGTCAAGGATCCGCAAAGTTACGGTGTGGTGGAATTCGACGCTCTTGGCCGCGCGATCTCGATCGAGGAGAAGCCGAAGAACCCGAAATCGAATTATGCGGTGACCGGCCTTTACTTTTATGACGGAAACGCCGCCACACTGGCCCGCACCCTGAAGCCTTCCGCACGCGGCGAGCTCGAAATTACCGCCCTCAACAATATTTATCTGGAGCAGAAGAAACTGGTGGTGGAGTTGCTGGGACGGGGTCATGCCTGGCTCGATACCGGAACCCATGATTCCTTGATCCAGGCCGGCGAATTCGTGCGGACGGTCGAAGCCCGGCAGGGATTGAAGGTCGGCTGTCCCGAAGAAATCGCATACCGGATGGGCTTCATCGATCGCCAGGCCGTTCGTGCATTGGGCATGGCACTCTCGAAAACCGGCTATGGCCAATATCTGATCGACGTGGCTGACACCGCCGGTCCCGTTGCGGGCTCCGGACCGTCCGGCAAAATTTAGGGCACCATTCGCCGCGTCTGGCGTTGCCTCTGCTCG
Source organism: uncultured Alphaproteobacteria bacterium (assembly GCA_903897605.1). Lineage (GTDB taxonomy): Bacteria > Pseudomonadota > Alphaproteobacteria > Micropepsales > Micropepsaceae > Rhizomicrobium. The sequence continues at coordinate 51,460 of CAIUCH010000057.1, read as the reverse complement.
GGAGAATGCAAATCTTCGATGTGCCATCGAAGCGCCCCAATTTGCCCAAACTATTTGGCAAGCTTTGTTCGAGGAGGGAATGTTTGGAGCCAGCGCAATTTTTCATCGCCGCGCCGGCACTCCGCTCGGTTCCTGTCGCGTCACAAACTTGCGCTGGCCGCACCGATCGGCCTCGTCTCCTTCACGGAACCTTCACCGGCCAAAATATGGTTAACCACATAAAAACCAATACTTTTTCGCTCCAGGGAGGCTATGTATCTTGAATCGCATCGCCTATCTTCGCCGTATGGATTTCGCGTTGTGGCAGGACAGTGATTTTCCTGCGAAGCGCAAATGAGTTCGCAGCGCCGTAAATGTGTCGCCGTCTTTTGGAAGATTTGTTTCGACAAGAATATTAGCAGGCCGTTGGGGTTTGGATGCCGGAAGTAATTCAGCAGATCGACTGGCCTGGCGATAGTTCGGCGGACGAACTCAGTGGCGTCAGCATTTCGTCCGCGCCCGCTTCTTTTTATGACGGCGCGATTCGCATTCGCAAATCCAAAATCAAGCGCCTGGTGGATTTCCTTGGCGCCGGCCTTGGCTTCCTGATTCTTTCGCCGTTTCTGGGGTTGATCTCCCTGGCGATCCTGACGGAGACCCGAGGTCCCATTCTTTTTCGCCAGCGGCGAGAGCCGCCTGCTCCATTTCGCGCCCGAAGCAAACGTGCGCGATTATGTCAACTCGCGGGTCGGTCTTTATCGCACCGCCGATCTGTACGCCGGAGACGTCGACCTTAAATTAAATATCGAAGCTATCGATCAGCCGGACGCAAGCTGGGATCTGATCATTTGTTCGCACGTGCTGGAGCATGTGGATCACCGCAAGGCCCTCAGAGAGCTGCACCGGATTCTCGCACCCGGCGGAAAGCTTCTGGCCCTGTTCCCGATTGTCGATGCATGGTCCCGTGACTATGAAGCGCCGGAGATTCAAGGTCCAAGGGACAGGAGCTTGCATTTCGGCAAATCCAATCACCGGCGCCGCTTCGGCGCTTCGGTGCGTGGAGAGTTTGCCGATGCCGGATTCCGGTTGGAGACATTCTCGCCGATAGGTCCCGATGTCGTGCGCTTCGGTCTTATTCCCGGAGAGACACTCTTCATCGGCAACAAGGCCTGATCGGCCGCTGCCCTGGCGGCTTACGCCGAAGGCGTGCGCGCCGACGCATGGGCGGGGCGATGTTGTCAACGATCAAAGCCCGTTGATCTGCCATCCGCCGCCTGGGCTGGTTGATTTCCCGTCAACCCGCTATATGGCTGGCGCGATATCCTTGCGGAACTCTCATGGCGAACACCAGTACCGACCTGCAAACCAAGGGCTGGATCGGGCGCAATCGCCGCGCCCTTCTGGTCGGCGGGCCAGTGCTCGTGCTGGTGGTAATCGCGTTCTTCTATCTGACAGGCGGGCGTTATGTTTCGACCGATGACGCCTATGTGCAGGCGGCGCGGGCGGACATCAGCACCGAAGTTTCCGGCAAGATCGTGGAAATTGACGTGCGCGACAACCAGCATGTCCATAAAGGCGATGTGCTGTTCCGTCTCGACACACCCCGGTTCAATATCGCGGTGGCCGACGCCAGAGCGCAGCTCGCCGCGGCCATGATCAAGGTTCCCGCCCTCAAGGCGGCCTACCGCCAGCGGCAGGCCGACGAGGCGGCGGCGCGCAACAATCTGGCCTTCCAGCAGCGCGAATCCGGCCGCCAGACCGAACTTCAATCGCAGGGCATTTCCTCGCGCGCCCAGCTCGACCAGGCCAAGACCGGTTTTCAGTCCGCCGAACAGCAATTGGCGGCGGCCCAGCAGCAGACCGCCAGCGCCCTGGCCGATCTGGGTGGCAATGCCGATGGTGCGCCGGCGGATCTGCCCTTGGTGCGCCAGGCGCAAGCGGCGCTCGACCGCGCTCTGCTCGATCTGTCCTTCACCGTGGTGCACGCGCCGATGGACGGCGTGGTCGCCAAGGTCGACCAGATCCAGATCGGCGACCATATCAACATGGCCACCCCCCTGTTCGCCCTGATGAGTGACCGCGACATCTGGGTGGAAGCCAATTTCAAGGAAACCGACCTCACCTATATGCGGCCGGGCCAGCACGCGACCTTCTCCCTCGACGCCTATCCGGGCAAGAAATTCACCGGCACGGTGCTATCGACCAGCCCAGGCACGGGATCGAGCTTCTCGCTGCTGCCGCCGGAGAACTCGTCCGGCAACTGGGTGAAGGTGGTGCAGCGCCTGCCGGTGCGGCTTTCGATTGACGATAATGGCGGCGTGCCGCTCGCCGCGGGAATGAGCGTGAACGCGGAAGTGGACACCGAGCATCACCGCTCGCTGGCCTTCTGGAACTAGAGGCGAATGGCCGACATAACCGCAGAAGACGGATTCGAAGAAGCGGCGGAAGTCGCGGGCCAGGGCGCGACCATCGCGCCGCAGCCACCGCAGCCCGTGGCTGGTGGACGGGTGCGCTTTCACGGCCTCATTACTCTTTCGGTGATGGCGGCAACCATCATGCAGGCGCTGGACACCACCATCGCCAACGTCGCCTTGCCGCGCATGCAAGGCACTCTGTCGGCCACCCAGGACGAGATGGGTTGGGTGCTGACCTCCTATATCGTCGCCGCCGCCATCACCATTCCCCTGACCGGCTGGCTGGCCGGTCAATTTGGCCGCCGCCGCGTCTTCCTTATTTCGGTTTTCATTTTCACGGTCGCATCGGCCTTGTGCGGGCTGGCGGTATCCCTGCCGCAAATCGTGCTGTTCCGCTTCTTGCAAGGCGTCGGCGGCGCAGCTCTGGTGCCGTTGTCCCAGGCGGTTTTGTTCGACATCAATCCGCCCAAGGATTTTGGCCGCGCCATGGCGATCTGGGGCATCGGCGTCACCATGGGCCCGATCCTGGGCCCGGCGCTGGGCGGCTGGCTGACCGAGAATTACACTTGGCGCTGGGTGTTCTACATCAACCTGCCGATCGGCATTCTCGCCTTTATCGGCCTCTATTTCACCTTGCCGGAAAACCGCAACGCGCAAGGATCGCGGTTCGATTTTTTCGGCTTCATCAGTCTTAGCGTCTTCATCACCGCGCTGCAGCTGATGCTGGACCGGGGTCAGCTCTTGGACTGGTTCTCCTCAACTGAAATCATGATCGAGGCGATCGTTGCCGGTATCGCCTTCTATCTGTTCCTGGTGCACACCTTTACCAGCCCCAAACCATTCCTTAATCCGCATTTGTTTCAGGACCGCAACTTCGTCGCTTCAAACATCTTCATCTTCGTGATCGGCGTGGTCTTGTTTGCGACCCTGGCGCTGGTGCCGCCCCTGCTGCAGAACCAGATGCAATATCCGGTGGTGCTGACAGGCCTGGTGACGGCACCGCGCGGCGCCGGCACCATGATCGCCATGATCGTGGTGGGCCGGCTGGTGTCGCGCATCGACCCGCGCCTGATCATCGCTTTCGGCCTGGCGCTGACCGCCTTTTCGCTATGGCAGATGACGCAATTCTCGCTGCTGATGAACAGCTGGCCGATCATCATCTCGGGCATCCTGCAAGGCTTCGGCGTGGGCCTAGTCTGGGTGCCGCTGTCGGCGGTCGCCTTCACCACCCTGCCCGCCAATCTGCGCAATGAAGGTACCTCCTTCTTCAACCTGCTGCGTAATGTCGGCAGCTCGATCGGCATTTCCGTGGTATTCTTCCTTCTCACCCAGAACACCCAGAAACTGCATGCCTCGCTGGCCGAAAACATCACCCGCTATAACGCGGCGGGCAACCAGGCCGCTGCCGCCGCGCATTTCAACCTGGGCTCGGTGCCGGGCCTGATCGGACTGAACGGCGCCATCACCAACCAGGCGGCGATGATGGCCTATATCGACGATTTCCAGCTGATGATGGTGCTGACCCTGGCGACCATTCCTTTCCTGTTCCTGATCAAAAGAACGCGGCCGGCCGGCGGCGGCCATGCGGTGCTGGATTGATGAAACGCGCAGCTTTCTCGTTGCTCTCGGCCCTGCTGGTTTCCGCCTGCACTGTCGGTCCAGACTTCCAGACCCCCGCACCACCCGCGATAACCAGCTATGCCGCCAAGGGTGATGCCGGGCCGCCCGACGATCAGCGCGTGGCGCTGGGCCAAAGGATTGAAGGCGATTGGTGGGCGGGGTTCAAATCGCCCGCACTGGACGGCGTGATCAAGCAAGCCTTGTCCGGCAACCAGGACGTCGAAGCGGCGCGCCAGCGCATGGCCGAAGCCGAGGAACAAGTAAACGCCGCCGAAGGCGCTTTGCTGCCGCAGGTATCATTGGGCGGCAGCGCCGCCTATCAGAAATATGGCCGCTCCCTGTTCGGCCCATTGAATTTCACGATTCCGCCTTTCGTCGCCTATGTCGTGGGGCCCACGGTGAGTTTTCCGCTCGATCTGTTCGGCGGCGAGAAACGCACCGTCGAGGAACGCAAGGCGTTACTGGAGTATCAAGGCTTCGAGCTCGACGCCGCCTACCAATCGCTGACCGCCCATGTCGCCGCCGAAGCGCTGGCGCTGGCCGCGGCACGGGCCCAGATCGTGACTTTGAATGGCATCATCGCCGATGACGAGCGCAATGTCGGCCTGGTGCAGTCGGCGATGACGGCGGGATCGGGAACCCGGGTCCAGCTGGTGAGCGCGCAAAGCCAGCAGGCGGAAGACCGGGCGCTATTGCCGGACCTGAACCAGCAGGAAGCGGTGGCGCGCCATGCGCTGGCCATTCTTGTCGGCAAAGCGCCTGCGGAATGGAACGCACCGGATTTCAACCTCGGCGATTTCACGCTGCCCGCCGAATTGCCGGTCAGCTTGCCGTCGGAACTGGTGCATCGCCGGCCCGATATCCGCGCCGCTGAATCGCAGCTTCATGCCGCCAGCGCCGCGATCGGCGTCGCCACCGCCAATCTCTATCCCAACATCAATCTCACCGCGACGGTGACGCAACAGGCGCTGACCCCGGGCGGATTGTTCAACAGTATCGCCAACGCCTATGCCCTGGCCGCCAATATCTCCCAGCCGATCTTCAACGGCGGCCGTCTCAGCGCCGAGCGCCGCGCCGCGATCGACAATTACAAGGCGGCGCTGGCGATTTATCGCCAGACCATCCTGATCGCCTTCGGCGATGTCGGCGACCGGCTTCAGGCTTTGACGAATGATGCCGACCGGGTGCGCGCCGAGACCGCCGCGGCCGACACGGCGGCGCAAGCGCTCGATCTGGCGCGGCGCAGCTATGCGGCGGGCAATTCCGGCATTCTGGATGTGATCGATGCCCAGCGCCGCAATGCACAAGCCCAACTGGGCCTGGCCCGCGCCAGTGCCCAGCGCCTGATGGACACGGCGCAGCTTTACCTTGCGCTGGGCGGCTCGCCGGTCACGCCGCCTGCCGAGGCGCCGACCAGCCAATAGCCGTCACCGGCTTTCAGGGCCAGGCCTTGGCCGCAAGCGCCGCGACTTCGGCTGCGGTCAGTTCCGTCATGGTCTTCACGATGCAGGGCTCGACCGTGCTGTTGAGGCCGGCGCTGACTTTCAGATTCCAATCCAAGGCCGAGCAGACATTGTTCGAGCCGCGAAAGGTGGTGATCAGGACGCGATGCGCGCCAGCATCGCCAAGCCGCTGTGCAAGGGCACGATCGGTCCGGTCTGCTGTTCCAGAAGGGCGTGATGCTCCTTCCAGATCGGCAGCGCCCGGGCCAGCAGCCCGCGTCCCTTGGCAGTGAGGCGCAGCAGGCGGCCGCGCCGGTCGTCCGGATCGACAGCCACGCTGATCAGCCCCCGCCGCTCCAGCGGCTTCAGCGCCGCGGTGAGCGTGGTGCGGTCCATCGCCAGGAATTCCGCCAGCGGCGCGATACTGGGCGGCTTGGGCCGGTTCAGCGCCATCAGCAGCGAGAATTGCCCATTGGTGAGACTGAGCGGCCGGAAGGCATCGTCGAAGCGGCGCGCCAACGCCCGGGCCGCCCGCTGGGTCGCCAGGCACAGGCAAGTGTCGCGCACATGCAAAGTTGTCTCAAAGGGAATCTCGGCCATCCGGCAATTATGTTGATTTCAACCTATCAAGTCAAGTTGCGTGCCGCGCCAGACAATCACCGACACCATACCGATTTCACGCTGGCGGCGCCGAAACACTGATGGCATAAACCTCGCCCTCAACAGAGACGGCCTCAAACAAAGTCGGATGGTCCCGTGACACGCCGCTTCCTGCGCATGGCAATCGTGCTTGGCCTGATCACCGCGGTCGGGCCGTTCGCCGTCGACATGTATCTGCCCGCCTTGCCATCGATGGGCAAAAGCCTCGAGGCCACGCCGGGCGCGGTACAGATGAGCCTGATGGCGTTCATCATTGTCATCGGCATCTGCCAGCTTTTCTATGGCCCCTTGAGTGATATCGTGGGACGCAAGCTGCCGATCTATGGCGGCCTTGCAATCTTCACCATCGGCAGCATCGGCTGCGCCCTGGCGCCCAACGTCACGATCCTGATCGCATTCCGGGTGCTCCAGGCCTTCGGCGCCTGCGCCGGCATGGTGATCCCCCGCGCCATCGTGCGCGACCTGCACACCGGTCATGACGCCACGCGGCTGATGTCGTTGCTGATGCTGACGGTCAGCATCTCGCCCATCCTGGCGCCCTTGACCGGCAGCTTCGTGATTGCGGCCTTTGGCTGGCGCGGCGTATTCGCGGTCCTCACCATCGCCGCCATCATTGCCTTCATCCTGACCGCGACACAGTTGAAGGAAACCAGGCCAGCGGAACAGCGCGGCGAAAGCTCCTGGCGCAGCGCCTTCAGCGCTTATGGCCTTCTGTTGCGCGATGGTGAATTCCTGGGCCTGACCTTGGTGGGCGCGTTGGGGATTTCGTCCTTTTTCGTTTATCTGGGCAGCGCCTCCTTCGTGCTGATCAATCATTATGGCCTGACGCCCAAGCTGTTCAGTCTCTGCTTTGCCCTGAACGCGGCGTCCTTCTTCGGCTTCAGCCAACTCACCGGCACCTTGACCCAGCGATTTGGCCTGCCGCGGGTGGTGCGGGCAGCCGCATGCTGCTTTGCGCTGGCGATGCTCAGTCTGGCGGGGTTGTTCGCGATGGGCGTGGACAATCTGTTGGCCCTGATGGCGCCGCTCTTCATCGGCTATGGCTTTCTGGGCCTGGTGATTCCCGCCACCGCCGTCCTGTCGTTGGAGCATCATGGCGCCATTGCCGGCACCGCCTCGGCCCTGATGGGTTCGCTGCAGATGATTATCGGTTCGGCGATCATGGCGCTGGCGGGCCTCTTCGCCGACGGGTCGCCGAAGCCGATGACATTCGGGATCGCCGCCTGCGCCGCCGCCGCCTTCCTGGTGACCCAATTCGCCCTTCGCCGCCCGGCCGCGAACCCTTCCACTCTCTAGGAAAATGCCACATCATCGCCCGGTGGCGAACGGGTTGGGCGGGCTGGCATGTCGATGACGCGCGGTACTGTGTTCGGCGCTTTGGCGCTGTCGTTATTCTCGCTGACGGGTTGCGACAAACCACCGGCGCAGACGGATGCGGCCAAGGCGCCCGGGATTTATGACCCACGCCGGGCTTTCGCGCCGTTGCGCCTGCCGACGCCGGTGAACAGCTATCGCGGCGCCGATGGCGCGCCGGGCCCCGACTATTGGCAGAACCGCGCCGACTACAAGATCGATGCCAATCTCGATACCGCCGCCGCGACCTTAAGCGGCGACGAGACCATCACCTACACCAACAACAGTCCCACCGCGCTCACCGCGCTGTGGGTGCAGCTGGACGAGAACACCTATCGCGCCGATGCCCGCTCGCGCTACTCCACCGGCCTTTCGCGCCGCGCGGTCGCCCAGACCACCGATGGTTTTGTGCTGGATGCGGTCGAGGTCGGCGAAGGCAGCCAGGCCGAAAAAGCCGACAGCGTCGTTTCGGACACTCGCATGCAAGTGCGCCTGCCCGGCGCGGTGAAGGGGCATGGCGGCCAGGTCAAGCTCCATATCCGCTATCATTATACGGTTCCGGCCGGCAGTTCCGGACGCACCGGCCATTCCTCCACCAAGAATGGCGAGATCTTCGACCTCGCCCAATGGTATCCGCGCATGGCGGTCTATGACGATCTGCGCGGCTGGGACACGCTGCCCTATCTGGCGTCGGAATTTTATCTCGAATATGGCGATTTCGATTACGCCCTGACGGTGCCGTGGGATGTGCTGGTGGCGGGCTCGGGCGAACTGATGAATCCACAAGACGTGCTGACCGCGGCCGAACGCACAAGGCTGGCCGCCGCCCGCGCCAGTGACAAGACCGTGATGATCCGCCCGGCCGGCGAGGTGGGCGATCCCATGAGCCGCCCCAAGCAGAGCGGCACCTTGACTTGGCGTTTCCACATGGCCAACACCCGCGATGTCGCGGTCAGCGCCAGCCGCGCTTTCATTTGGGACGCGGCACGGATGAACCTGCCGGGCGGCAAGACCGCGCTGGCCCAGTCGGTCTATCCGGTGGAAGGCGTTGGCCCCACCGGCTGGGACCGTTCGACCGAATATCTCAAACATGCGGTGGAGAATTTCTCGCGCCGCTGGTCGGTCTATCCCTGGCCGGTGGCCTCGAGCCTGGGCGGACCGATCGACGGCATGGAATATCCCGGCGTCGCTTTCGACAGCTACAAGGACCATGGGCCGCAGCTGTTCTGGATCACGGCGCATGAAATCGGCCACACCTGGTTTCCGATGGTGGTGGGTTCCAACGAGCGGCGCGATCAATGGATGGACGAAGGCTTTAATACCTTCATCGACATCTACGAGTCCGACGATTTCAAGGAATTCGGTCCCAAGCGCGACGGCGAATATGCGCCGCACAAGGGCAATCCGGTGGAAGAGATTCTGCCGCTGCTGGAAGATCCCAACGCGCCCGGCATGCTGACCCGCTCCGATCAGGTGAGCGAGAAATACCGCCACCCCCTCAGCTATTTCAAATCGGCGCTGGGCTTGGTTCTATTGCGCGAGCAGATCCTGGGACCGGAGCGCTTCGACTGGACCTTCCGCAAATACATCGCCGACTGGTCCTTCAAGCATCCCACCCCATCGGACTTCTTCCGCGCCATGGAAAGCGCCGGCGGCGAGGATCTCTCCTGGTTCTGGCGGGGCTGGTACATGAACAACTGGACTTTGGATTTGGCGGCCCAAGGCGCGGAACCCGCCAAGGACGGCTGGAGCAAGGGCGCGGTGGTGACCATCGCCAATCTGGACCGCATGGTGATGCCTTCCACGGTGGAGATCGTGTTCGCGGATGCAACGCGCCGGCGCGTTCAGCTGCCGGCGGAAACCTGGATCCAGAAATCGGTGGCGCAGATCCGTCTCGACAGCACCCAGCCGATCCTGTCGGTCACCATCGATCCCGACCATGTGATTCCGGACAAGGATCGCGGCAACAATGTGCTGAAGCTGGGCAGGTAAGGCGAAGCTACCAGCTGACTTCCTCGCGCTCGTGATGGACGTCGTGGGTGACGATGCCGGTATTCTCGGGCGGCATCTCCAGCCAATGCTTGTGCATCATGGTGCGCTTGGTGTCCTCATGGCCGCTGTCCCAATGCTCGCGCATTGAGGTGCGGGAGAATTCATGATCCTTCGCGTTCCCCTCATAGGCCTTCTGCTGATAGATCAGCTGCAGGATGGTGTGGGCGGGAAGCTTGGCCAACTTGTCGCGCATCTTGCGCTCCTCGTCCGTCAGATCCGCTTCCGGAATCTTCAACAATGCGCGATAGGCGCGGGTCTTCCAGCGCTGCAGGCGCTGAAACATGTCGGTGACCTGGCGGGTGCGGGAGGAATAGGCGATGTCCTTTTCCCGCCCCAGCACGTCCTGGATGGTGCGCGGCAAGGCGCCGGACGCGCTGAACAGATCGACCTGGAAGACCAGGGAATTGATGTCGTCATCCTGGGCCAGCAGATGCTGCAGCGGCGTGTTCGAGACGATGCCCCCGTCCCAGTAATAATCCGTGCCGATCTTCACCGGCGCGAAAGCGGGCGGCAACGCGCCCGACGCCATGACATGCTCCGGCTCGATCACATGCTTGGCATTGTCGAAGAATATGAAATTGCCGCTCGCCACATTCACCGCCCCCACCGAGAAGCGACAGCGCTGGCTGTTCAGCAGATCGAAATCCACCAGCTCCAGTAAAGTCTCGCGCAAGGGGGTATTGTCGTAATAGCTGGTGGCGGTCTTGGCGCCCGCCGGACTGAACCAGGGATTGATCTTGTTGGGGGCGAAAAAGCCCGGCTGACCCAGCAAGGTGGTGTAGAAGGAAGAGGTGGCATTGCGCAGCTGGCGGAAAATGTCGCCGTCGGGCGTGTGCAGCCAGACCGTGCGGTCGGTGATACGCGACCAGAAAGTGGTCAGCCGCTCCAATCTTTTTTCCGGCGGGTTGCCGGCAATGATGGCGGCGTTGACGGCGCCGATGGAGACGCCCGACACCCAGTCCGGCTCGATATGGGCTTCGTGCATCGCCTGATAGACACCGGCCTGATAGGCGCCCAGCGCGCCACCGCCCTGCAGCACCAGGGCGACGCGGCCGCAGCCCTTTGGCCGCCAGCTGGCCATGTTTCCACCGTCGATTTGGATAGGTTTTGTGTCCATCCGGGGAATCTAATGCCAGGGTGTTAAAACTCCGATGACGGTTCTCGTGCAAACATGTCCCCTGTAGCGGCATATTGTGTCATCGAAATGTCCGATGGGCGTGAAGTTCGGCGCCATGATAGAAGCAGGACGCGTTAACCCACGATAAGGAATTGCTAATGCTCAAAGGCAAAGTCGCCCTCGTCACCGGCTCGACCAGCGGCATCGGCCTGGCCATCGCCCGCGCCTATGCCAAACAGGGCGCCAATATCGTCATCAACGGCTTCGGCGACAAGGATGCGATCGAAAAGGAGCGTTCCGGCATCGAAAGCGATTTCGGCGTCAAGGCGCTTTATTCCGGCGCCGACATGAGCAAGGGCGATCAGATCGCCGCCATGGTCGCCGACGCGCAAGCCAAGCTGGGCAGCCTGGACATCCTGGTCAACAATGCCGGCATCCAGTTCGTCTCGCCGATCGAGGACTTCCCGCCGGAGAAATGGGACCAGATCATCGCGATCAATTTATCCGCCGCCTTCCACGCCATTCGCGCCGCCGTGCCGGGGATGAAGGCGAAGAAATGGGGCCGCATCATCAACACCGCCTCCGCGCACGCTTTGGTCGCCTCGCCGTTTAAATCGGCCTATGTCTCGGCCAAGCACGGCATCGCCGGCCTGACCAAGACGGTGGCGCTGGAAACCGCCACCTTCGGCATCACCGCCAATGCCATCTGCCCCGGCTATGTCTGGACGCCGCTGGTGGAAAAGCAGATTCCCGAAACCATGGCGGCGCGCAACATGACCAAGGAACAGGTCATCAACGATGTCCTGTTGCACGCCCAGCCCACCAAGCAATTCGTCACAGTCGAGGAAATCGCCAATCTGGCGGTCTATCTGGCCAGCGACAGCGCCCGCTCCATCACCGGCGCGATCCTTCCCATCGATGGCGGCTGGACCGCGGCCTGAGATTGCCAAGTGCTTCACGATTGCGTGAAGACACCGACGTGCCGCGTCACGGCGCAGAGGACGACGTATGGCTGGCATAGACGCAGTCCAGGCCCCGCCAAACCTCCACCAGATCGCCTTCCTCGGTCAGGCGCGGGCGCGGCGGATGGGGCTAGCAACCGGCCTTCCGGCTTCCTAAGATAACCTCAAAATAATCAAACGGGGAAAAGGATCAGACATGTCGCAGGTTTTGAAACGGATTTCCGTGGGCATTGCCCTCATCGCGTTCACCAGCCTGGCACAGGCACAGGCGCCGCGCTCCGAACCGCCGCTGCAACCCGATCCCAGCACTCTGGACGAAGCCGCGCCGCCGGGCGTCAATTACGACAAGGCGGAATTCCGCTTCTGGGCGCCGGACGGCGTCGCCAAACTGGACGGCATCCTGGTTCTCAATCCCGGCTCGAATGGCGAGGGACGCCAGATGGCGTCCGATCCGGTCTGGCGGCAATGGGCCGCCGGCCACAAATTCGCGATCATCGGCACCCATTTCACCGACAAGGTGCCGTCCTTTGTCGAGGATTACGCCGATGTCAGCAAAGGCACCGGACCGGCGCTGATGAACGCGATCAACAAATTTGCCAAACGCTCCAAGCATCCGGAACTGGCCAAAGCGCCCCTGGTGCTGTGGGGGATGTCGGCGGGAGGCGAAGTCAATTACGAGCTCGCCGCCTGGAAACCGGAGCGGATCGCCGCCTTTGTCGTGAACAAGGGCAATTTCTACTATACCGGCATCGCCTCCAAGGCGACGCGCGCCGTTCCGGCTCTTTTGTTTGTTGGCAATGACGACCTGCAATATCGTGTCACTGCCGTGACCGGGATTTTCTCCATGAACCGGCGTCCCGGCGCGGTGTGGGCCCTGGTGCAGGAGCCCAACACACCGCATGCGGTGGGCCGTTCCGACGAAATGTCCCGCATCTTCTTCGATGACGTCTTGCCGATGCGGCTCAATGGCGGCGGCGCGTTGAAACCGCTCGATCCTGCCACGGGCTGGCAGGGCGATCTGGCCAAGCACACCGTCGCGCCGGTGGTGGCGGGCGCCAAGATGCCGGAGGAACCCACGGTGTGGCTGCCCACTGAACGCAGCGCCAGGGCCTGGGCGGCGGTGGAGAACGCAACGCCATTTGAAAAATAAACGCCGGAAAACATGCTCGATCTGATACTGGCGGTTGCGCATCACATATTGGTCTTCGGATTGTTCGGCGTTCTGTTCGCCGAATTGCTCCTGCTGAGGCGCGGCATCGACATAGCGATGGTGAGCCGCATCTCCAGCATCGATCTGTGGTATGGCATTACGGCCGGGCTGATCATCATTGTCGGCTTTTCGCGCGCCGTGTTCGCCGCCAAGGGCTGGGACTATTATTCCCACAACGCCTTTTTCTGGGCGAAGATTGGAACCTTTGCCGTCATCGGCGTGTTGTCGGCATGGCCGACGATGTGTTTCCTGCGCTGGCGGCGGCAGAACCATGCACCCGATGATGCCGAGGTCGGCGATGTGCGCCGCTTTCTTTTGGCGCAGGTGCTTCTGTTCCCCCTGCTGCTTGCCTTTGCCGCCGCGATGGCCCGCGGCTATGGCGAATTCACCTGACCGGCTCGCCTTGGATGTGAATGAGCAGGACGGCACTGGCGGATGCGCCTAGCGCAGCAATGGCGCAAGCGATCATCGCGGCATCAAACCCGCGTACCAGCATTTGTCCCGATGCGCCCAGCAGACCGCCCAGCAAGGCGGTGGCGACCATGCCGGCGATGCGCGCCACCGCGCTGTTGAGACCGGAGGCGGAACCGGTGTGACGATTGTCCACCGACGACAACACCGCCGTGGTCAGGGGCGCCACCGCGCCGGACATGCCGATGGCGATGACCAGGATGCCGGGAAAAACATCCGTCCAGTAATCCGCCTGCCGGCCCAGCCGCAGCAGAAGCAGATAACCGATGGCTGTCACCAGCGAGCCGAGCGCTAGCGGCAGACGCGGCCCGATCCGCCCCGCGACGGCGCCCAACAGCGGCGAGGCCAGCGCCAGCACCACCGCGAATGGCACAAGGGCGGCGCCCGCTCCGGTGCCGGAATAGCCGCCCGCGGCAATCAGCACATAAGGCACCATCACCATCAATGCGCCCAGCGCACCCCACAGAAGCCAGGTCAGCAGCGTGAGGCCGATGAAGCTCGATGATCCGAACAGGGTCAGCGGCATCATCGCGCCTTCGCCCTTCGCTTTTTCGACGCCCAGAAAGGCGATCATCAAGACCAGCCCCGCCGACGTCATGGTCACGGCCAAAGGCGTCCATCCGGCGGCGCCCGATCCCATGGTCAGACCCCAGGTGATGGCGCCCAGGCCCAAAGTCACCAGCAGGCCGCCGGACAGGTCCAAGGCTGGCGCGCCGCGCTCCGGCCTGGCGTCTTTCACGAAGATCACGGCCAGCAGGATCGCCCCGACCACCAGCGGCAGATTGATGAGGAAGATGGCGCGCCAGCCCACCATGTCGATCAGCCAGCCACCCAAGACCGGCCCTGCCGCGCCCATCACCGCGCCCATTGCCGCCCAGATGCCGATTGCCCGGCCCCGTGCCGCGCCCGAAAAAGACGCGCCCAGAATGGCCAGGCTGTTGGGCATCAAGAGCGCCGCGCCGACGCCTTGAACGCCCCGTCCCGCCAGCAGCCAGGGAAGGCTCGGCGCCAATGCGCAGGCGATGGAGGCAACCCCGAACAGACCGGTCCCGAGGACCAGGAGGCGCCTGCGGCCCCAACGGTCGCCCGCCGCGCCGCCCAGCAGCAGCAGCGCGCCCAGCGGCAACAGATAGGCATTGACCACCCAGGAAAGATCGCCGGCGCCAGTCTTGAGATCCGTACCGATGGCGGCGAGGCCGACATTGACCACTGATCCGTCGATGAATCCGAGGCTGGAGGCCAGGATGGTGGCGGTCAGGACCCAGCGGGGATGGCGCGGGGGATGGCTCGCGGAGCCAACGGCGCTGCCGGTATCGCAAGCGGCTTGGATCGCTGCGCTCATTGCGCCTGTCTACACGCGGGCGGTGCCCCTGTCACAGATGGCGCGCCCGCCAGGAAACAAAAGCCAAGCCCAGAATCGGCGAAATTGCCGCCGCAGGTCGGAGCCGGGCGCGGCGAACCCTCTGGTGTCCGGCTCGCCTTATCCCAAGACCACCAACAGATCCTTGGCGTCGATCTGGGCGCCCGGCGTCACCAGCAATTCGGCGACGGTGCCGTCGCGCGGCGCATGCAGCGCGGTTTCCATCTTCATCGCCTCGATGGTGAGAAGCACATCGCCCGCCTTGACCGCCTCGCCTTTCTTCACCGCGACGGTGGAAATGGCGCCGGGCATCGGAGCGGCGACATGAGCATCGTTGCCCTCCTCCGCCTTGCGCCGCACTTCGACGGTGGCCTTGGCGGAGCGGTTGGGCACCTTGACGATGCGGGGCTGGCCATTGAGCTCGAAGAAGACGCGCACTTTGCCTTCTTCATCGGTGTCGCCGATGGTCTGCAGCCGCAACACCAGTGATTTGCCCCGCTCCAGCTCGATGGCGATCTCGTCACCTGGCGTCATGCCATAGAAGAATACCGGCGTCGGCAGCACCGAGACCGGTCCATACTTGCCCTGCATGGCGGCGTAGTCGCTAAAGACCTTGGGATACATCAAGTAGGACATCAGCTCGTCGCCTTCCAGCGGCCGGCCGATCCTGGTCTCGGCTTCCTTCTTTGCCGCGGCCATGTCGGTGGCGGGGAGCAATGCGCCAGGCCGGGCGGTGCTGGGCTTGATGTCTTTCAGCGCCTTGTCCTGCAGCGCCATTGGCCAACCGCCCAAAGGCTGGCCCAGATCGCCGCGCAGCATTTCCACCACCGAGGCGGGGAAAGCCATGTCGTGTTTGGGGTCGAGCACATCGGCACTGGAAAGCCCCTGCGCCACCATCATCAGCGCCATGTCGCCGACGACTTTGGATGACGGCGTGACTTTCACGATGTCGCCGAACAGATCGTTGGCGGCGCGATAGGCCTTGGCGACTTCATGCCAGCGCGTCTCCAGCCCCAGCGAACGCGCCTGTTCCTTCAGATTGGTGAACTGGCCACCCGGCATTTCGTGGAGATAGACTTCCGAAGCGCCTGCCTTGAGGTCGCTTTCGAAGGCGGCATATTGGGTGCGCACCGCCTCCCAATAGAAACTGATCTGGCGGATCGCTTCGGGATCGAGCCCGGGATCGCGCGGCGTGTGACGCAGAGCCTCGACGATCGAACCCAGGCAAGGCTGCGACGTGGTCCCCGACATCGCATCCATCGCCGCATCCACCGCATCGACGCCGGCATCCACCGCCGCCAGGATGGTGGCACCGGCGATGCCCGATGTGTCATGGGTGTGCAGATGGATCGGCAGCCCGATCTCGTTCTTCAGCGCGCCGATCAGCACCCGCGCCTGGGCAGGCTTGAGCAAACCCGCCATGTCCTTGATCGCCAGGATATGACAGCCGGCTTTTTCCAGGGCTTTCGCCATGCCGATGTAATAGGCCAGGTCGTATTTGGAGCGCGCCGGATCGAACAAATCGCCGGTGTAACAGACCGCGCCTTCCGCCAGCTTGCCGGCGTCGCGCACCGCATCGATGGCAACGCGCATATTCTCCACCCAGTTCAGACAATCGAAGATGCGGAACATATCCATCCCCGCCGCCGCGGTGCGCCGGACTAATTCCTTCACCACATTGTCGGGATAATTGGTGTAGCCGACGCCATTGGCGCCGCGCAGCAGCATCTGGGTAAGAAGATTGGGCGTCCGTTCGCGCACCAGCGCCAAGCGCTCCCAGGGATCCTCGCCCAGAAACCGCATCGCCACGTCGAAAGTGGCGCCGCCCCAGCATTCCAGCGACAGCAGCTGCGGCAGGCTCTTGGCATAGGCCGAGGCGATGCCGGCGATGTCGTGGGTGCGCATACGGGTGGCGAGCAGGGACTGATGCCCGTCGCGCATGGTGGTGTCGGTGACCAGGACCTGTTTATGGTCCTTCATCCATTGGGCGAATTTCTCCGGACCCAATTGATCCAGGCGCTGCTTGGCGCCGGACGCGGGGGGGCGGTCGAAGAAAGGCGCTTCTGGCTTGCGGGCATCGGCGGGTGGCCGGGCGCGGCCGCGTGTCTCCGGATGGCCGTTCACCGTCACATCCGCGATGTAGGTCAAAAGCTTGGTGGCGCGGTCGCGGCGGGGCGGCAGATGAAACAGCTCTGGCGTCTCGTCGATGAAGCGGGTGGTGTATTGATTGGAGCGGAATTTGGGATGACTGAGCACCGTCTCCAGGAAGGGCAGGTTGGTGGCGACGCCCCGGATGCGGTATTCGCGCAAGGCCCGTTCCATGCGCGCGATGGTTTCCGCGGGCGTGGCGGCCCAGGCGGTGACTTTCTCCAGCAAGGGATCATACCAGCGCGTCACCACCGCGCCGGAATAGGCCGTGCCGCCATCGATGCGGATGCCAAAGCCGGTGGCGCCGCGATAGGCGATGATGCGGCCATAATCGGGAATGAAATTATTTTCGGGATTTTCGGTGGTGATGCGGCATTGCATGGCATGGCCATGGGTGGCGATCTCACCTTGCGGCGGAATGCCGGTCTCATAGGCGCCGTCATCGCCCATCACGCCGATGCGCCGGCCTTCGGCGATGCGGATCTGGGCCTTTACGATGTCGAGATTGCACACCACTTCGGTGACGGTGTGCTCGACCTGGATGCGGGGGTTGACCTCGATGAAATAGAATTTTCCGGTATCGACATCAATCAGGAATTCGACGGTGCCGGCCCCGACATAATCGGTGCCGCCGGCGATCTTGAGCGCCGCCGCGCATAATTGCTGGCGGGTATCGGGATCGAGATAGGGCGCGGGTGCCCGCTCGATTACCTTCTGGTTGCGGCGCTGGATCGAACAGTCGCGCTCATAGAGATGCACCAGGGTGCCATGACTGTCGCCCAGCACCTGCACTTCGACATGACGAGCATGCCGCACCAGCTTCTCGAGATAGACTTCGTCCTTGCCGAACGCCGCCTTGGCTTCGCGCCTGGCGGTGAAAACCGCGTCGAGCAACGCCTCTTCGCTCTCGATGGGGCGCATGCCGCGCCCGCCGCCGCCCCAGGAAGCCTTCAGCATCACCGGATAGCCGACCGTGCGCGCCAGCGCTTTCACTTCTTCCGGATCGTCGGGCAAGGGCGGGCTGGCGGACATCACCGGCACGCCGACCGAGACCGCAAGATTGCGCGCATCGACCTTGTTGCCGAGGGTGCGGAGCGTCCTGGGTGACGGGCCGATGAAAATGATGCCTGCCGCCGCGCAGGCTTCGGCGAATTCCGGGCTCTCCGACAACAGGCCATAGCCGGGATGGATGGCGTCGGCTTTGACTTCCTTCGCCACCCGCAGGATTTCGTCGATGGAAAGATAGGCTTCGACCGGCCCCTTGCCCTTGCCGATCTGATAGGCCTCGTCCGCCTTGAAGCGATGGAGCGAGAGTTTGTCCTCTTCGGCATAGACCGCGATGGTCGAGATGCCCAGCTCGGTCGCGGCGCGGAAAACGCGGATCGCGATCTCGGAGCGGTTGGCCACCAGAAGGCGGCTGAAGGGGACGGACATAGGCAGCCTGGAAAATGGACGAAGCTTTATGTTGCAACTGCGTAAGCAACGCAACGCCCGTCTGAGATCCACCTAACCCTTGGTGTTTTTTATGGTTTTGCCCGCCGCCAAGCTCTTCCGGGCCGGGATTTTTCCTGTCCGCAAGCCTCTATTCCGCTGGCGCGGGATGCAACCCAAGTTCGCCCTGACGGCCGCGTGGACCATGCGATTTCGGCTTGTCGGCGAACCAGGCCGAAGCCAGCAGAAGCTGCGCGCCAAGCCCGAACAGCCGCCAACGCAGATGCGAGGAATGCGAGATCTTGGTCTTTGCGTCGCGGCTTATGGAGGGAAGAAATTAGCTGGGAGGACAATTTTTCCAACACCAGAGTCACTCGCAAATGTCGCCAACTTCGCGCAGAGATGTTCAGGAAAATTACCTTTTGCGTATGTTTAAAGACCGCAATCGGGCATCTGGAGCGGGACAGGTGGCCGCAGGCTGGCGCATGGGCAGGAATGTCCTGGTTTGCTATGGTTTGCGCGACATCGCCGAGGGCTCCATGTTCCAGGAAATTCGCGACTTCTTGAATCCGGCGGAAATCGCGCGCCTGGTCCAGTTTTCCAACGAACTCCCGTTCGTGGAGGGGCGTTTGTCCAACCCCGCCAATATCACCAAGGTCAATCTGCAATCCAACCAGAGCGATCCGCGCTATCCCGAAGCGGCCCAGATCGTGATCGATGCCTTCCAGCGCTGCCGCCCGTTTCGGGATTTCGCCCTTCCCAAGCGCATCGCCCCGCCCCTGCTGAGCCGTTACGAGCCGGGCATGAAATACGGCGTCCATGCCGATGCCGCGATCATGAACATCAATATTCCGGGGGGCGCTTATCAATTGCGCTCGGATCTTTCCTGCACCATTTTTCTGAACGATCCCGCCAGCTATGAAGGCGGCGAACTGACGCTGCATGTCGGCACCCTGCCCATCATGATCAAGGGCAAGCCCGGCGAAGCCTTTGTCTATCCCTCGACCACGCTGCACGAAGTGCGGCCCGTGACATCGGGCACGCGGCTGGTCTGCATCACCTTCATCGAAAGCATGATTCCGGACGAAGCCGAGCGCAATCTGGTGTTCGAAGTGAAGGATGTGATGGGGCTGGAAGGACTCAAGATGGACTGGATCAGCCGGACCAGGCTGGAAGCCGTGGTCCAGAACCTGACCCGCAGATGGTCCCGCGGCTGAAAATCAGGCCGACAATTTCGCCAACGCCTTCAGGATCGCATCCGTCATCGCCGTCGTGCCCAACTGGGTCATGCCCGGCTGCATGATGTCACCGGTGCGATAGCCATCGGCCAGCACCCGTTCCACCGCCTTTTCCAGCAGCAGCGCGTCCTCGACCCGGCCGAAGGAATAACGCAGGCACATGGCGAAGGAGAGAATGGAGGCGATCGGATTGGCCAGGCCCTTGCCCGCGATATCCGGCGCGCTGCCATGGATGGGCTCATAGAGCGCCGCCTGCTTGCCGTTGATCTTCGCGCCAAGCGATGCCGATGGCAGCATGCCGATCGAGCCGGTGAGCTGCGCCGCCTCGTCCGACAGCACGTCGCCGAACAGATTATCCGTGACGATGACGTCATACTGCTTGGGATTGCGCACCAGCTGCATGGCGCAATTGTCGGCCAGCACATGGCTAAGCGCGATATCGGGGAACTCGTCCTTGTGCACCTTGGTGACGACTTCGCGCCACAATACGCCGGTCACCATTACATTGGATTTCTCCGCCGAGGCGACGCGCTTGCCGCGCAGCCGCGCCAGCTCGAAAGCGACGCGGGCGATGCGGGCGATTTCCGAGGTGGTGTAAACCTGAGTATCGACGGCGCGCTTCTGGCCATCCGGCAAGGTGGTGGTTTCCTTGGGCTCGCCGAAATAAACCCCGCCGGTCAGCTCGCGCACGATCAGAATGTCGAGACCAGACACGATCTCGGGCTTGAGACTGGAGGCATCTTTCAACGCATCGAAGCACAGCGCCGGTCGCAGATTGGCGAACAGCTCCAGATCCTTGCGCAGGCGCAGCAGGCCCCGTTCCGGCTTCTGGGCGAAGGGCAGCACGTCCCATTGCGGCCCGCCCACCGCTCCGAACAGAACTGCATCGGCCTTTTTTGCCTTGGCGATGGTGTCGTCCGGATCGGAGCGCCCGGTCTTTTCAAACGCAGTGCCGCCGATTAGGCCTTCCTGGGTGGTGTAACCGAAATTGCGGTTCTGGCCATACCAGGAGAGCACCCGCTGGGTAGCGTCCATCACTTCGGGACCGATGCCGTCGCCCGGCGTCAGAAGAATATTGTGCATGTCTCTCTCTTACAGCCAGGGCGCGTCGGCTTTGTGCCGCGCTTCATACGACGTGATCTTGTCCTCGTCGCGCAGGGTCAGTCCGATATCGTCCCAGCCATTGAGCAGGCACTGGCGGCGAAATTCATCGACCTCGAACGTGACCATGCCGCCATCGGGACCGCGAATCTCCAGCGTTTCCAGATTGACCGAGATGCGGGCATTGGCGCCGCGTCCGGCATCGTCCATCAGCTTGTCGACGATCTCCTGCGGCAGACGGATCGGCAGAATGCCGTTCTTGAAACAATTGTTGTAGAAAATATCGGCAAAGCTGGTGGCGATGACACAGCGGATGCCGAAATCCAGCAGCGCCCAGGGTGCATGCTCACGCGACGAGCCGCAGCCGAAATTCTCGCCGGTCACCAGGATCTGCGCCTTGCGATAGGCCGGTTTGTTCAGCACGAAATCCGGATTCTCGCTGCCGTCGGGCTTGTAACGCATCTCGTCGAACAGAGCCTTGCCCAGTCCGGTGCGATGAATGGTTTTGAGGAATTGCTTGGGGATGATCATGTCGGTGTCGACATTGATCATGTTGAGGGGCGCGGCGATGCCGTCCAGCGTCTTGAAAGGTTCCATGGCGGCGGGACCATAATCGGTCCGCCCCGCCCCTGCCACCCGTATTTGCGCGGCAATTTCAGCCGCTTCAGGAGGAGCAGGAGACCGAAAGGCCGCAATATTCGGGCGCCGGCGGCAAAGCCCAGGCGTCGTCGCCCGCATGTTCGGCATAGGGGCTCTGCACCAACCTCAAAACACGGTCCAGCGGCCCGGCATCGCCCCGATCCTCCACTGCCCGGATGGCGGTTTCCGCCACCCAGTTTCGCAGGACATATTTGGGATTGACCGCATTCATGGCGGCTGTCCGGCCGCCCTCACCGTCCATGCGGGCGCGGTAGCGGGCAAGCCAGGCGGGAGCTTCGGAGCGGGCTTCGCCAAACAGGGCCAGCCAGCTTTCCGCCGCCTGGGGCAATTGCCGGAAGGTCAACGTGTAGTCGGCGCGGGCTTTGGCCATCAGCACCAACAGCGAACGGATCAGATCGTCATCGCCTTCCCGGTCGCTGACCAGCCCGACCTTGGCGCGCATCAGAGCGCGGAAACGGGTGACAAAAATCGATTCATAAGCATTGAGCTGTTCGACCAGCCTGTCGCTATCGATCAGGCTGGACAGCGCCAAGGCCAGCGCGCGCAGATTCCACTGACCGATGCCAGGCTGGTTGGAAAAGGAATAGCGCCCGCCTTCGTCGGTATGGTTGCAGATGAAATCCGGATCATAGGCGTCGAGGAACCCATAAGGTCCGTAATCCAAGGTCAGACCCAGGATGGACATATTGTCGGTATTCATCACGCCGTGGGCGAAACCCGCCGCTTGCCACGCGGCCATCAATTCGGCGGTGCGCCTGACCACCTCGCCGAACCAGCCGGCATGATCGCCGATGAATTCCGGAAAATACTCACCGATCACATGATCGGCCAGAAGCCGCACCTGCTCATGCTTGCCGCGATGGTGGAAATGCTCGAAATGGCCGAAACGGATATGACTCTTTGCCAGGCGGGTGAGGATGGCGCCCGGCTCCGGCTGCTCGCGCATCACCGTTTCGCCG
Source organism: uncultured Alphaproteobacteria bacterium (assembly GCA_903897605.1). Lineage (GTDB taxonomy): Bacteria > Pseudomonadota > Alphaproteobacteria > Micropepsales > Micropepsaceae > Rhizomicrobium. Next base: position 29,283 of record CAIUCH010000057.1, on the reverse strand, counting down.
GTGGAAATGATGCAAAGCGCCCGGCTGGTGGCAATGCCAAGGGCGCCAATCGCTTCGCTGCCCAGATATTCGCGGATGGTGGAACGCATCACCGCGCGCCCATCGCCGAAGCGCGAATAGGGCGTCAGACCCGCGCCCTTCAATTGCACATCCCACAATTGACCGGCCATGTCGCGAGCCTGCCCGATCAGCAGCGCGCGGCCATCGCCCAATTGACCCGCCCAGGCGCCGAACTGATGGCCGGAATAGACCATCGCCAGGGGCGAAAAATCGCCCAGCGGCTTGTGCCCGCAAAAGACCGGCACGAAATCCGGATCGGCGAACGCTTTCGGATCGAGGCCGATCAAGGCCCCCGCCTTGGGATTGGCATGCAGCAGGACCGGGTGGTTGCCCACCTTCTCGGCCGGCATGCGGGTGTAGAACTCGCCCGGCAGCCGGGCATAGTGATTTTCCAGCGCAAGCCCGAATGGCGCGGTTCTGGAATGGGTTTCGGACATCGCCCTAGCCTGCGCGCTTCAAGGCCTGGATGCAATTTTCCAGTTCGCCAAGAAATCGCGAACGGTCCTTGCTGGAAAAACCCGCATGATGGGTCTGGCCGCCCGTGACTTCCCGCAAATGACGGCTGAGATCGCGCATCCCCAGCGCCATGCCGATCCCCTGTTCGGTGAAGGGCTTGCCGTTGGGGCCGATGACCCGCGCGCCTTTTTCAAGGCTGCGCGCGGCCAGCGGAATGTCGGCGGTGACGACGATGTCGCCGGCGCCGGCATGTTCGGCAATCCAGTCATCGGCGGCGTCGGGACCGTCTGGCACCATCACATGGCAGACCAGCGGATTGGCCGAGGGGCGCAATCCGCCATTGCTGACGATGGTGACCGGCAGGCCATGCCGGGTGGCGACCTTTTCGATCTCGGCTTTCACCGGACAGGCGTCGCCGTCAACGAAGATCGCCGTCATGACGGATCAGGCGGCGTCCCGCTTGCGGTTCCAATGGGCACGCGAGCCGTTGCGCTTCTTGGCCGGACCGCCCGCGTCGCCAGCCTTATGACCACCGGGCTTATGACCGCCACCCTTGTGGCCATGCGGCTTGCCATGACGATGACCGTGCGGACGGCGCGGCTCTTCGGCGGCGGCCTTCTGGGCTTCGGTCAGGTCCGGCAGGTCGTGCGGCAAGGCAGTGATTTTATTTCGGATCAGCCTTTCGATGTCGCGCAGATATTCGCGCTCAGACGAATCGCAGAACGAGATCGCAATGCCTTCGCCGCCAGCCCGCGCGGTGCGGCCGATGCGATGGACATAACTTTCCGGCTCGTTGGGCAATTCGAAATTGATCACATGCGAAATGTCGTCAATGTCGATGCCCCGGGCGGCGATATCGGTCGCCACCAACACGCGAGCCTTGCCGCAGCGGAACAATTCCAGGGCGCGCTGGCGGGCATTCTGGCTTTTGTTGCCGTGAATGGCCTCGGCCACCACGCCGGTCTTGCTGAGATGCTCGGCGACGCGGTTGGCGCCATGCTTGGTGCGGGTGAAGACGATGACCTTGTTCATCGCCTCGTCCTTCAACAGCGCGCTGAGCAGCTGGCGCTTCTGCGGCATCGGCACATAATAGAGTTTCTGCTCGATGCGGTCGGCGGTGCGGGTCTGCGGCGACACTTCGATGCGCTCGGGATTCTTGAGCATATCGCCCACCAGCTTGACGATGTCGTCGGGCATGGTGGCGGAGAACAGCATCGACTGCCGTTCCTTCGGCAGATGCGCCACGATCTTGCGGACATCGCGGATGAAGCCCATGTCCAGCATGCGGTCGGCTTCATCGACAATGAGCACCGACACCGCGTCGAGGCGGATATGTTTCTGCTGCACCAGGTCCAGCAGACGGCCCGGTGTCGCCACCAGGATGTCGACGCCATTCTTGGTGGCATTGACCTGGGCATTCTGGCTGACGCCGCCCAGGATGACGGCGCGCTTGAGATTGAGGAATTTTCCATAGACCCGCAGGCTGTCCTCGATCTGCACCGCCAGTTCGCGGGTCGGCGCCAGGATCAGGGCCTTGGCTTCCCGCGGACGGGGCGGCACATGGCCGATGGAGAGTTTCTGCAGCAGCGGCAGGCCGAAAGCGGCCGTCTTGCCGGTGCCGGTCTGGGCAATGCCCAGAAGATCGCGGCCCGCCAGCAGCGCCGGGATGGCGCGGGCCTGGATGGGGGTGGGATGGGTATAATTCTCCGCCGCCAAGGCGCGGAGGATCGGCTCGGCGACGCCAAGCGAGGCAAAAGTTACGTCAGTCACAGATAGTCCTTAAAACCGGAAGTCCGCGCGCGGTCGCGCACGGGGGAACGGCTGTTGCCGTCTTCCACGCACACTGGAGGGAACGGAGGTTCGAAAAAATCCCGGCGATGACGGCCCAAGGGCCTTTGTGCGGTCGCACGGAGACAATGGGTATATCGGTGCCAAGCCCTTTAAAGTCAAGTTATTTTCGCAATGCAGCAAAAAAGCCAGGCTTTTGGCGGCCGCAACCTTCTCTTAACCTCGCTTGCGGCTTTCGTATTTCTGTAGTCATCATATGGGATTGCGCCCTGCTCGCAGCCGGACGTGGGGGCGTCGTATTATCAACCGGCTTGGGTGTGGCGTCGGTTCAAATGGCACATTACGACAACGAAGGCTCAAAGGCCCTCGCGCAGACTTCCGCGACGGGCAAGGTGAAATGGTTCAACGCGACCAAGGGCTATGGGTTCATAACCCTGAACGATGGCAGCGACGCCTTTTGCCACGCATCGGCCTTGCAGGCGGTCGGGCATAGCGAAGTGCCGCAAGGCGCCACCATCGTCTGCGATCTGGCGGATTCCCAGCGTGGCCTTCAGGTGGTCAATGTCCACAGCGTCGATCTTTCGACGGCGGAGGCGCCCTCCCCGCGCGGCCCGCGCCGCGATTTCGGCGGCGGCGGCGACCGGTTCGGCGGCGGCGACCGCTTTGGCGGCGGTGGCGATCGCTTTGGCGGCGGTGGCGACCGCTTCAGCGGCGGTGGCCGGGGCGGCGGCTATCGCGACAACAACGCGCCGTCCGGCCCGATGGTCGAAGGCAAGGTCAAGTTCTTCAACGACCAAAAGGGTTTCGGCTTTGTGATGCCGGACTCCGGTTCCGGCGACATCTATCTGCATGCCAGCGCGCTGCGCCGCTCGGGCGTCCAAGCTGTGGAGCCCGACCAACGCATTCGCTATTCCACGCGCCAAGGCAACAAGGGCGTCGAAGTGGATAGAGTCGAAATTATCTAGGCGAGCTTGCATTGCATTCGTCATGGCCCGGTTCATCCGGGCCATCCATAAAGACTTTCGACAGCATCGCAGCGACGACAATCTTTATGGATCACCCGCATGCGCGGGTGATGACGGTAGAGAATGTGACTAGGCCGGAACCGCTTTGGCGATTCCCGGCGCGACATCCGGATCGTTCTCGACTTCTTTCAGCTTCTCGCGCGCCGCGGCGGCTTCGCGCTGCTTGTTCCACATCGAGGCGTAGTGGCCGTTCATCGCCAGCAATTGCGAATGCCGTCCGCGTTCGATGATCTGGCCATGATCAAGCACCAGGATCTCATCGGCATCGATCACGGTGGAAAGCCGGTGGGCGATCACCAAGGTGGTGCGGCCGCGCGAGACATCGGCGAGCGCGCCCTGGATTTCCCGCTCGGTGCCGGTGTCCAGCGCGCTGGTCGCCTCGTCCAAGAGCAGGATGGGCGGGTTCTTCAGGATGGTGCGGGCGATGGCGACGCGCTGCTTCTCGCCGCCCGACAATTTCAGGCCGCGCTCACCCACCATGGCGTCATAGCCATGGGGCAACTCGACGATGAATTTGTCGATCTGGGCCAGCCCCGCGGCCTCGCGAATATCGGCATCGCTGGCGCCGATGCGGCCATAGGCGATGTTGTAGCGGACGGTGTCGTTGAACAGCACCGTGTCCTGGGGAACAATGCCGATGGCGGCGCGCAGGCTGGTCTGCGTCACATCGCGGATATCCTGACCGTCGATGGTCACCTTACCTTCGCGGATATCGTAGAAACGATAGAGAATGCGGCTGATGGTGGATTTGCCGGCGCCGGACGGACCCACCACCGCGACGGTCTTGCCGGCAGGCACGGCGAAGCTGATGCCTTTGAGCACGGTGCGTTCGGGATCGTAATTGAACACGACATTGTCGAAACGGATCTCGCCGCCCGTGACCTGCAAGGGCTTGGCGCCGGGCTTGTCCTTCACCTCGCGCGGCTGATTGAGCAGGCGGAACATTGCCTCCATGTCGACCAGGCCCTGGGTGATTTCGCGATAGACCGTGCCCAGCAGATTCAGCGGCTGATAAAGCTGGATCAGAATGGCGTTTCCGGTCACGAACAAGCCGATGGAGAATTGCCCGCGCGCGATGCCTATCGCGGTCAGCGCCATCACCGCGCCCAGACCCAGCGCCATGATCGCGGCCTGACCGGTATTAAGATAAGAGAGCGAAATCTGCGATTGGATCGAGGCGCGGGAGAATTTCTCCATCGAGACATCGTAGCGCCTGGTCTCATGCGCTTCGTTGTTGAAATATTTGACGGTCTCGAAATTGAGCAGGCTGTCCACCGCCTTGGTATTAGCGTCGGTGTCGGACTGGTTCATTTCGCGGCGGAACTGGATGCGCCAGCGGGTGATCCAGAAGGTGAACCAGACATAGGCGATCACCATGATCACGGTCGAGACCGCCACCCAGATATTCAGGTCGATCAAAAGTATGGCGCTGTAGAAAGCCAGCAGCAGAATGGTGGGAAAGATACTGAACAGGGCAAAGGACAACAGCGTGTCGATGCCCTTGATGCCGCGCTCGATCACCCGCGACAGGCCGCCGGTCTTGCGTTCCAAGTGAAAGCGCAAGGACAGGGTATGGACATGGGCGAAGGTCTCCACCGCCACTTCGCGCATGGCGTGATACTGGACTTTGGCGAAGATGCCATCGCGCAGCTGGGCGAAGGCCTGCATCATGATGCGCGAGATCACATAGGACGCGATCAAGGACAGCACCGCGCCGATGGCGATATTGGTGGGCGTGGGCCGCAAGCGGTCCACCGCCCAGCCGAAGATCAGGGGCGAGATGCTGGTGACACCCGTGGCCAGCACCAGAAAGACGATCGAGACAAGAACGCGTATCCTCAGATCCGGCCGGTTCTTCGGCCAGAGATACGGCATCAGGGTCCAGAGCGGCCGAAAAGATGGCGCGCCGTCACCTTCTTCTACAGCCGACCGCGCCATCTACCGCCCCATATTGGCACCACCGAAGGTGACATAACCCGCGACAAGCGCGATCAGCGCAATCGCACCCAGAATCAGCAACCAGCGCGGCACGAAAATCTCCGTAACAGGAACGTCACGCCTTGGCGGCAACGCTCACTTGGTGTTCTCCCCTTGCTAACGCAATGGGGAGTAAATGTATTCAACGGTCGCTCGCCCATACGCTGTCGCTATGGGCCCCGCCGATGCTCGTTTTAAGGTCGCTCCGGCTCTCGCCGACGCTCGTTTCAAGGTCGCTCCGGCTCTCGCCGACGCTCGTTTCAAGGTCGCTCCGGCTCTCGCCGACGCTCGTTTCAAGGTCGCTGCGGCTCTCGCCGACGCTCGTTTCAAGGTCGCTCCGGCTCTCGCCGACGCTCTTGGTTTAAGAGCCGAACCTGTTTAGGAAGATGCCGCTCCCCACGCAACCCCAATAGCGCCATGGACACCAAGCAAAAGCCCGCAATTTGCGTATTTTGTGGCTCCTCATACGGCGACGATCCCGCCTTCCGCGATGCGGCGCGCGCCATCGGAACGGGTATCGCCAAGGCGGGCTGGTCGGTGGTTTTCGGCGGCGGCGGCAATGGATTGATGGGCGATGTTGCCAGATCGGCACAAGCAGGCGGCGCCACGGTGCAGGGCATCATCCCCGCCTTTCTGCAGCTGCTGGAACCGCCGATATCGGCGGAGGAAAGGTTGATCGTCACGCCGCATATCCAGGAGCGCAAAGCCCTGATGCTGCAAATGTCCGACGCCTTTGTGGTCCTGCCGGGCGGACTTGGCACCTTCGACGAATTTTTCGAGGTCGCGGTCGAGGCCCAGCTGGGCGTACACGACAAACCCATCGTGGTGGTGAATGTGAACGGCTATTACGACGCCCTGGATGCGATGCTGCACGCCACGGTAAAAGCGGGCTTCGCGCGCGAGAAAACGCTCAAGCTTTACGACCTGGCCGACGGGCCGCAAGACGCACTGAAAATTCTGGAAGGCCGTCTCAATGCCTGATGCCGCAATACCTGGCCCAATTGGGTTCGACGATTTCCTGAAAGTGGATATCCGGGTCGGCACCGTGATCGCCGCCGAGCCGTTTCCCGAAGCACGCAAACCGGCGATCAAGCTGACCATAGATTTTGGAGCGCAAATCGGCACTCGGCGCTCCTCCGCCCAGATCACCCGCCATTACACGCCCGAGGCGCTGGTGGGAAAACAGGTGGTGGCGGTGATGAATTTTCCCCCGCGCCAGATCGGTCCCTTCATGTCGCAGGTCCTGACCCTGGGGGTGCCGGACGAAACAGGTGAAGTGGTGCTGCTGCATCCCTCCCATCCCGTGCCTAATGGCGGACGCATGTTTTAAGCACTGGGGCCAAACGAAAACGGCGCCCTTTCGAGCGCCGTGTCCGTATTCCAAAAATGCTCGAACCCTCAGCCCGGGGGCGCTGCCTGAGGGATGTGGATGTGCGCGCCGGGCGTGCCGGCCCGCATCAGCCAGGGCGTTCCGTTCGCCGTCGGCTGGGTGGGCAGGCCGGTCGCTTCGGCCGTCATGTTGGGAACCAGAACCACCCACATGCCGCGGGCGGTGGCCTCGGTCTTGCCGGACAGCGAATACATCGCCGTGCCCGTCGGAGGCGCTTGCAGCTTGCCGGACTTCATGGCGTCGGCCATGTCGGCGGCGGAGGCCTTGGCGTCCTTGCCTTCGGCCTTGTCCTTGGCCTGCAGGTCACGCTGGGCGCGCAAGGCCTGGCCATAGCAATTCACCGAGAAGCTGGTGCCGCCCGGCTGGTTGGGGGTGCAGACAATGCCGTTATTGCCCTGACGCAGCACCATCGGCTCGCCCTTGGCATCGTAATTCACCACCGTGGCGCCCGCGCGCAACGCTTCCGGCGCCGCCTTCACGGCCTGTGCGATCAGGTCGTCCTTCGACATGGTCTGCGCCATGGCGGCGGAACCGAATGATGCCGTGAGCATCACGGCCGCCGAGATCATCAACAAATGCTTCATCGTTTGTTTCTCCTCCTTGAGACATTCTTTTGGGTAACTGGCTTTTGGGTAACTGGGCGCGGACCATAACGGGTTTGGAGCGCGTCCGGAAGGCTTTGCGGCTTTGTTGTACGCAGACCGGGAAGAACTCCCCCGAAACGAAACACGGCGCCTTTTGAGGGGCGCCGCGTTCGTGTCTCAGAGGAGAGACCCAGTCTTTACACGATCTTTACATCACATCTTCGGCGGAGGCGGCGGCGGCATGTCGTCCATCGACGCCGTCTGCGGCATCATGATGTGCGCGCCGGGCGTGCCCGAACGCATCATCCAGGGCGACGACGCATTCACGCGCATGGTCGGCAGGCCCATATCCTCGCCTTTGACGTTCGGCATCAGCACGACCCACATCGAGCGGGCTTCAGCTTCGGTCTTGCCGCCACGGGTGTAGATGGTGGTGCCGGCCGGCGCACGGGTAAGCTTGCCCGAGGCATAAGCCGCATCGGTGTCCGCCGTGATCGTCTTGGCATCCTTGCCTGCAGCCTTTTCCATCGCAGTGAAATCGCTGGCGGCCTTGAGCCCCATGCCACGGCAGCTCACGGCGAAGGTGTCGCCCGTGCTCGGCGTGCAGAAGATGTTGTTGGTGCCCTGACGCAGCACCATCGGCATGCCCTTGGCGTCATAGCTGACGACCATCGCACCGGCGCGCATGGCGGCCGGCAGCGCGGACGTTGCTTGCTTGATCTGATCGTCTTTCGACATGCCCTGCGCCATTGCAGTGCTGGCGAACGAGGCCGTGAGCGCCACGGCGGCGGCCATAGTGAGTAAACCCTTCATAGTTTTTTTCTCCCTTGAAATCGGTTCCCCAGGGGGCCCAGGATCGGCGCGGACAATAGCCCCTTTGGGCGACGCCCGGAAGCGGGGAATTGCCCGTATTTGACGGCCGAGTGCGAAAGAATGCCAATTATCTCAATACTATGTCAGAAATCCCGTCGCGCGCGGTGTAACCAAAGCAGGGTGTCCATCGAAGGCGCGTTCAGGGAACAAGGCCTTCCTTGAAAAGCTTGTAGGTAATCGAGTCGGTCAAGGCCTCGAAGGAGGCATCGACGATATTGGCCGACACCCCCACCGTGGACCAGCGGTTGCTCCGGCCATCGATGCTCTCGATCATCACCCGGGTCACCGCTTCGGTGCCGGTGGTGAGGATACGCACCTTATAATCCGCCAGGCGAAGATCGCTGATGGCGGCCGAATATTTTCCCAAATCCTTGCGCAGCGCCGCGTCCAGCGCGTTGACGGGGCCGTTGCCGGTGGCGACGCTGTGGATCTCCTCGCCGGCGACATCCAGCCGGACCACGCCTTCGGAGACGCTGACCATCTCGCCGCGCGCATTGCGGCGGCGCTCGACGCTGACGCGGAAACTGTCCACCGTGAAATAATCCGGCACCTGGCCCAGCGCCCGGCGCGCCAGCAATTCGAACGACGCGTCGGCGCCGTCATAGGCATAGCCGAGATATTCGCGCTGCTTCACCTCGTCGAGCAAGCGCGACACCCGGCCATCCTGGGCGTCGATAGCTATGCCGATTTCCGCCATCCGCGCCAAAACATTGGAGCGTCCGGATTGATCCGACACCGGGATGACGCGCTGATTGCCCACCGATTCCGGATTCACATGTTCATAGGTGCGCGGGTCCTTCAGCACGGCCGACGAATGCAAGCCACCCTTATGCGCGAAAGCCGAGAGCCCGACATAGGGCGCGTGCCGCCGGGGGGCGCGATTGAGAATCTCGTCCAGCAGGCGCGAGAGCTGGGTGATGCGGGCCAGCGCCTCAGGGCTGACGCCGGTTTCGAATTGCGCGGCGTAAGGCTCCTTCAGGATCAGGGTCGGCAGCAGCGAACAGAGATTGGCGTTGCCGCAGCGCTCGCCGAGGCCATTCAAAGTGCCCTGAATCTGGCGCACGCCCGCACGCAAGGCGGCCAGGCTCACCGCCACACCCTGCCCGGTATCGTCATGGGCATGGATGCCCAGCGCCGCACCCGGCAACTTCGCCTTCACTTCGCAGACAATGCGATAGACATCCTCCGGCATGGTGCCGCCATTGGTGTCGCACAGCACGATCCAGCGGGCGCCCGCGTCATGGGCGGCCTTGATGCAGGCCATGGCATAGTCAGCATTCGCCTTGTAGCCGTCGAAGAAATGTTCGGCGTCGAGCATCGCTTCGCGCTTCTTGGCCACCACCGCTTCGATGGAGCGGGCGATATTGTCGATATTCTCCTCGCGCGGAATCTCCAGCGCGACATCGACTTGATAGTCCCAGCTCTTGCCCACCAGACAAACCGCATCGACCGGCGCATCGATCACCGGCGCCAGCGACGGATCGTTGGCGGCGCTGCGGCCCGAGCGCTTGGTCATGCCGAATGCGGTAAATCGAGCGCGTTTCAGCGGCGGGCGTTCGGCGAAGAAAGCCGTGTCGGTGGGATTGGCGCCAGGCCAGCCGCCTTCGATATAGTCGATGCCCAATCCGTCCAGGGCGAGCGCGATCTGGCGCTTGTCCGCGACCGAGAAATCCACGCCCTGGGTTTGCGCTCCGTCGCGCAAGGTGGTGTCGAAAATATAAAGGCGTTCGCGGGTCATTTCTTGATTTCCCAGGTCGTGCCCTCAGGCCCGTCCTTCAGTACGATGCCCCTGACCAGCAATTCATCGCGAATGCGGTCGCTTTCGGCGAAATTCTTGGCGGCACGGGCCGCCTTGCGGGCTTCAATGGCATCGGCGATGGCAATCTCGTCGACTTTCGTCTTGGTCGAGATCTTCATCTGCACATTGGAGAAACCCAGAAAACCCAGCCCACCCGCCAGCGCCGATGGCTCCGCCTGATGCAGAGAGGCGATGGCCGCTGGGGTGTTGAGATCGTCACGCAGCGCGGCGAAGAAATCCGCATCGGGCGCCGGATCGGCCAAAGGCTCGGTGATTTCGTACCAGCGTTCCAGGGTCTTCCAGCTTTCGCGGAGGCCCTCGAAAGTGAAATCGATCGGCTGGCGGTAATGGCTGCGCAGCATGTTGAAGCGCAGAACCTCGCCCGGCCAGTCGGCCAGAAGCTCGCGGATGGTGAAGAAATTGCCCGCCGATTTGGACATCTTCTCGCCCTGCAGCTGCAGAAAGCCGTTATGCATCCAGACTTTCGCCAACGGGTGATTGTGATGGGCGCCTTCGCTTTGGGCGATCTCGTTCTCGTGATGGGGAAACAGCAGGTCGATGCCGCCGCCATGAATGTCGAATGTCTCACCCAGATATTTGCCCGCCATCGCCGAACATTCGATGTGCCAGCCGGGACGGCCGCGGCCCCAAGGCGACTCCCAGCCCGGGACCTTCGCCTCGGACGGTTTCCACAGCACGAAATCCATCGCGCCTTTTTTATAGGGCGCCACATCCACCCGCGCGCCGGCGATCATCTCGTCCAGCGACCGGCGCGACAGCTTGCCGTAATCCGGCTTGGACGAAACATCGAACAGCACATGGCCATCGGCGACATAGGCATGGCCGGCGGCAATCAACTGCCCGATGATCGTCACCATCTCGGCGATATGCTCGGTGGCGCGTGGCGTCACGGTGGGCGGCAGGCAGCCCAACGCGCCGATATCCTCGGCATAGATCTGCGCGGTTTCTTCCGTCAGTTCGCGGATCGACACGCCGCGCTCGGCGGCACGGGCGTTGATCTTGTCGTCCACGTCGGTGATGTTGCGGACATAGGTGACATGGGCGTCGCCGAATTCGTGGCGCAGCAACCGGAACAGAAGATCGAACACGATCGAAGGGCGCGCATTGCCGATATGGGCAAAGTCATAGACCGTCGGCCCGCAGACATAGGTGCGGACATTCCTGGGATCGATCGGAACAAACTCGTCCTTGGTCTTGGTGAGCGTATTGAACAGACGCAGAGTCATGGAAGTCCACCGGCGGGAGCGCGATCCGGAAAAGTGTGAAGCGGTTTTCCGTGAGATCGCGCGGCGATCAAAAATGTCTTGTTGAACTTGGCAAATTGTGGGGGCGAGCAGAAGGGTTTTTGCAGCGTCAGCTGCAAATCGAAATCCGGATAATGACAAAACAATGCGTCACGCGGTCTGTCCTTCCAGGCGGGCCAGCACTTTGGCCCTCCCGATCAGGGGTAACAGTTTTTTGAGTTCCGGTCCATGCTCCAGCCCGGTCAGCGCCAGGCGCAGGGGATGAAATAGCGCCCGCCCCTTGGTCCCGGTCGCTGCCTTCACCGCCTCGGTCCAAACGCCCCAGGTCCCCTCGTTCCAGGGTTCGGGCGGCAGAAGAGCCGCCGCGCGAGCGATGAAATCCGCATCCTCGATCACGGGCGTCACCGGTCCCGTCACCAGCCGTTGCAGATCCACGGCGTCGGCGAGGCGCGTGACATTTGGTTTCACCGCTTCCCACACTGGCTGATGCACGCCCATTGCCATCAGGCGTGGCGCCACAATCTCATAAGGCATGGCGTGAAGCGTCTTGGCGTTCAGGGCCGTCAGCTCGGCCCTGTCGAAATGCGCCAGCGCCCGGCCCATTTTCTCGAAGGCGAAACCATCCGCCAGTTCGCGCAGCGACAGCGCCGGTTCGATACTGTCGGAGGTACCGATGCGGGCGAGATAGGCATTCAATGCCAGGGCCTCGATGCCGTCGTCGCGCAGGGCGCGCAGCGACAACGATCCTTCGCGCTTGGACAGGACTTCGCCGCCCGCCGCCACGAACAGGGCGAAATGCGCGAAATGCGGCACCGGTGCGTCCAAGGCTTCAAAGATTTCGATCTGCGGCGCGCTGTTGGTGACATGATCCTCGCCGCGCAGGATATGGTTGACGGCGAAATCGGCATCGTCCACCACCGACGGCAAGGTATAAAGAAAGCGACCGTCTTCGCGGATCAGCACCGGATCGGAGAGGGTGGCGGTATCGATCTCCACATGTCCGCGGATCAGATCGTTCCACTGCACCTTGTTATGGCTGAGCTTGAAGCGCCAATGCGGTTTGCGGCCTTCGGCTTCGAAGGCGGCCCGCTGTGCGTCGGTCAGGGCGAGCGCGGCACGGTCATAGACGGGCGGCTTGCCCGCCGCCATCTGACGCTTGCGGCGGCGGTCCAGTTCGGCGGCAGTTTCGTAGCAGGGATAAAGCCGCCCTGCCGTCTTCAGTTTCCCGGCGGCCTCCTGGTAACGCGCCGCCCGGTCGGACTGGCGCGCGAATATGTCATGTGTCAGGCCCAGCCACGCCAGGTCTTCCAGGATCGCGGTTTCGTATTCCGGTTTCGACCGCGTATCGTCGGTGTCGTCGATCCGCAGCATGAATTTGCCGCCGGCATGCAGCGCGAACAGATAATTCAGCAGCGCGGCGCGGGCATTGCCGACATGCAGATAACCGGTGGGCGATGGCGCGACGCGGACGATAACATCGCTCATCTGGCGTCTCTAAAGGCGTTGGTGATGGGATAACGGCGGTCGCGGCCGAAATTGCGTGAGGAGATCTTCACGCCGGGCGGCGCTTGGCGGCGCTTATATTCGGAGACATAAAGAAGCTGTTCCACTCGCTTGACCGTGCCGGGATCGAACCCTTTGGCCACCGTATCGTCGAAACTCATTTCCTGCTCAACCAGGCATTTCAAGATGCCGTCCAGGATTTCGTAGGGCGGCAGGGAATCCTGATCGGTCTGGTTGGCACGCAATTCCGCCGTCGGCGCTTTCTCGATGATGCGGTCCGGGATCACCGCTCCGCCCGGGCCCAGCGCGCCTTCCGGCGAATGGGCATTGCGCCAGTGCGACAAAGCGAAGACCTCCGTCTTGTAGACGTCTTTCAGCACATTATAGCCGCCGCACATGTCGCCATAGAGGGTGGCATAGCCGACACTCATCTCGCTCTTGTTGCCGGTGGTCAGCACCATCGGCCCGAATTTGTTGGAGATCGCCATCAGAATGAGCCCGCGCGCGCGCGATTGGATATTCTCTTCCGTGGTGTCGGCGGATTTGCCCGCGAACACCGGCGCCAAGGTTTCGCCGAAAGCGGTGACGGCGCGCTCGATCTCGATAGTTTCATACGGCACGCCCAGGCGGCGGGCGCATTCGTCGGCATCGTCCAGACTGTCCTTGCTGGTATAGCGCGACGGCAGCATCACGCAGCGCACACGGGCCGCGCCCAAGGCATCCACCGCCACCGCCGCCGACAATGCAGAGTCGATACCGCCCGACAGCCCCAGCACGACGCCGGAAAAACGGTTCTTGTTCACATAGTCGCGCAGGCCCAGCATCATGGCGTGATAGACGGCGCTTTCGCGGCTTTCCTCGCCCACCCGTTCGCCCGGCGCGCAGATCCATTTGCCGTGCGGGTCGCGGCTCCAATCGCTGATCGTCACGTCTTCGCGCCAGCCCGGCAGCGCCAGCGCCACCGAATTGTCGGCATTGAGCACGAAGGAGGCGCCGTCGAACACCAACTCGTCCTGGCCGCCCAACTGATTGAGATAGATCAGCGGCAATCCGGTTTCGCCGACGCGGGCGGCCGCCAGCTGCAGGCGCAGATCTTCCTTGCCCGCCTCGAAGGGCGAGCCATTGGGCACCGCCAGGATTTCCGCCCCAGTCTCGTTCAGGCATTCGGTGACATCCTGGGTCCAGATGTCCTCGCACACCGGCACACCGATGCGCACGCCGCGAACATTCAGCGGGCCCGGCAGCGGCCCGGCGGCGAAGACGCGCTTTTCATCGAACACACCGTAATTGGGCAGGTCATGCTTGAAGGTGCGCCCCGCGATGCGGCCGCCATCGAGCAGCAGCATGGCGTTATAGAGCTTGCCGTCTTCCGCCCAGGGCGCGCCGATCAGGATAGCGGGGCCGGTAACGGTGTCCGCCGCCAAACTCTCGATCGCTTCACGCACATCGGCCTGCAATGCACCCTTCAGCACCAGATCCTCGGGCGGATAGCCGACCATGAAAAGCTCGGAGAACAGGATGACGTCGGCGTCCGGCACCTTGGCGCGGGCGTCGCGGGCGCGCTTCAGATTGCCCGCGATGTCGCCCATCACGGGATTGAGCTGCGCCAGGGCAATGCGGAAGCGACCGGTCATCGCCGTTGTTTAGACTGTTGAGCCGAAAAAGAAAAAGTGCCGGTTACGCGGTGGCGGCCAGGCGGCCATACCGGGCGCGCAGGACAGCGGGAACTGTGGCGTCGGCGGCTTCCTCGATCAGAAGCGCGGTCTCCACTGCCTGGGCGGCCTGTTCCGGCAGCACCAGCGGGGCAGTCTCGCCCCGCGCGGCGGCGACGAAGGACGACACGGCGTCGCCCAGGGGGTCACCCATCTCCAGCTCGGCCAGGGGACGCGGCGTGGTGTTGATGATCTCGCGGGTGAGGAAGTCGATTTCCACCACCCCATCGGCATAGACGGCGCGGAAACCGCGCTTGCGGCTATCGGCGATGCGGCTGGTGTCCAGATACACCACGGTGCCATTGGCGAAAGTCACTTCGGCGGCGACTTCGTCGGCATGGGGTCCATATTGGGTCACGCCGCGCGCCGTCACATGGACGACTTCGCTTTGCACCAGCGTATGCACCAGATCCAGATCATGGATCATCAGATCCAGCACGGCGCTGACATCATCGCCGCGGCCGGTCCAGGGACCGCGACGCCAGCATTGGATTTCCAGCGGCTGCACATTCTGGTCCAGCAAGCCAGTGCGGGCGAAAACGAAACGCTCCTGATGCCCGACCGTGAGGGTCAGGCCGGTGCGGCGCGCCAGTGCCACCAGTTCGTCGGCTTCGGCCACGGTGGTGGCGATGGGCTTTTCCACCAGCACATGGGCGCCGGCATTCAGAAAAGCCCGCACGATGGCGGCATGGGTGACGGCAGGCGAGCAGATCGAAACCAGATCGACCTTGCCCAGCAGCTCGCGCCAGTCGGCAACGGCCAGCACGCCAAACTGGGCGGCGGCGGTGCGGCGGATCTCGGCGCTGGTATCTGCAACGGCAAACAGCTCGACGCCCGGAATGGCACGGTATTTGGCGCAATGGTGCCGGCCGAAAGCGCCGACGCCGATGACGGCGGCCTTTAACGGCCCGTTTTCCGGAACGCGGCGGCGGAGGAACATCCAGAGTCCTTGGTTCAAACCCGGGCCTTTTTAAGCGCGGCGGGACTCTCCAACGCGACTCATAAGATGTTTCCGCTTGTTACTGTACGAACAATATATAGCAAAAACAGATACTTAATAACATAACGCGCCCCGAACCTATCTTTACCTTAATCCGCAGACTGACTTTCTTCCCCCATCTGTCCGCCACGCGGGCAGGCCCGCTAGCGGACATCTTCCCCCGCCTAAGGCTTCGCCTTGCCGGGGAAGAAAGCCAAGGCCAAGGCGAACGAGAGCCTGTTGGAACTTGGTCGTGACCCGCCTCCCCCGTGCCCGCGTGGCGGACAGATGGGGGTCAGGATTCCGGCGAGCTTGCGAGCAAGGTCGCCAGTGCCGCCACCACCAGATAGGTCAGCATCAGCGGCGCCAGACCGATCAGAAGAGCACCCGCGATGTCGGCAAAGGCGCTGCAACGGAACCAGGGATAGGCCGATCCCACGAACAGGAACTGCACCCCAACCACCGCCACCAGCCCCAGGCAGAAGGCGCGGGTGGCTGGGCCCAGCCCTTCCGGCCGGGTGTTCCGTTCCAGCCGGATGATGCCGGCCTGCAGTTTCAGCCGCGAGCAGGCCGAGGCCAGATACACCACCGCCAGCAGCCAGGCGAAGCTGGAGGCAAAGACGCGCCCGCCATCCAAGCTGCAGACATCGAGTGCGCCGACCAGGGCCCGCTGGCCCGGCACCACGAAAAAGATCGCATGCTCCAGCGGCGTCACCCAATTGGCGTCCTGATAGGTGGGTGCGAACCAGACCTGGCTGACGAATGACAGGCAGATAAAGAGCAGAAACACGATTTCGTTGAAGCCGGGAACGAAATGGCCAAGCCCCAGCCGCGAACGGAATGGCGTGCCGGGTAATCCGGCCGAGACGCCGAAACCGCCGGCGAACAACAGCCCCATTGCCGCGAACAGAATGACGCAGATGGCGATGGCGGGAAGCGAGGCTTCCAGCTTCAGGCCTCTGGTCAGGGCAATGTGCAGCGCGTGCGCGCCCGCGAAGAGGCAGAAAATGATCCAGCCTTTCGCCAGCAGTCGCGCGATGCCCATTTTAGCGCGCGGTCCTCATGCGGAGACGGCCTGCGCCGCGTCTTTCATCCGCTCATCGCGGATGCCTTCGGCGATCAGGAAGGCCATCTCCAGCGCCTGGCTGGCATTGAGGCGCGGATCGCAGGCGGTCTGATAACGCGATTGCAGATCCAGCGCCGTGATCGCCTGGGCGCCGCCCATGCATTCGGTGACGTCCTGGCCAGTCATCTCGAAATGCACACCGCCGGCATGGGTGCCTTCGGCGCGGTGTACCGCGAAGAAAGTCCGCACTTCTTCCAGGATGCGGTCCACCGGGCGGGTCTTGTAGCCGGAATTGAGCTTGATGGTGTTGCCGTGCATGGGATCCGACGACCATACGACATTGGCGCCTTCGCGCTTCACCGCGCGCACCATGGGCGGCAGCTTCTCGGCCACCTTGTCGGAGCCGAACCGCGCGATCAAAGTGAGGCGGCCGGGAATGTTGGCGGGATTGAGCACCGCGATCAGCCGCAGCAATTCGTCGGGGTCCAGCGAGGGTCCGCATTTCAGGCCGATGGGATTCTTGATGCCGCGGCAGAATTCGACATGCGCGCCATCGAGCTGGCGGGTGCGGTCGCCGATCCAGACCATATGCGCGGAGGTGTCGTACCAGTCGCCGCTGGTGGAATCGATGCGCGTCATTGCCTGCTCATAAGGGAGCAGTAGCGCTTCATGGCTGGTGTAGAAATCGGTGGTGCGTAGCTGCGGCACCGAATCCGAATTGATCCCGCACGCCGACATGAATTCCAGAGTTTCGGAAATGCGGCCCGCCAGACCTTTATATTGTTCGCCGGCGGGCGAATCCGCGATGAAACCCAGCATCCAGCGATGGACATTGTGCAGGTCGGCATAACCGCCCGAGGCGAAGGCGCGCAGAAGATTAAGTGTCGCCGCCGAATGGGCATTGGCCTGGATCAGCCGCAGCGGATCGGGGGTGCGCGCTTCCGGCGTGAATTCGCTGCCGTTGATATTGTCGCCGCGATAGGACGGCAGGGTGACGCCATTCTGGGTCTCGAAATCGTCGGAGCGCGGCTTGGCATATTGGCCGGCGATGCGGCCCACCTTCACCACCGGCACGCCGGCGGCAAATGTCAGCACCACCGCCATCTGCAGCAGCACGCGGAACGTGTCGCGGATATTGTCGGGATGGAATTCGGCGAAGCTCTCGGCACAGTCCCCACCTTGCAGCAGGAACGCCTTGCCCTCGCAAACCTGGCCCAAGGACGCCATCAGGTTGCGCGCCTCACCCGCGAAGACCAGCGGCGGGTGGGATTTCAGCTGCGCCAAGGCACGGTCCAGGGCCGCCTTGTCCGGATAGTCCGGCACCTGACGGATGGGCTTGGCCTGCCAGCTTTGCGGGGTCCAGGGCTGGGCCACGCGGGGATACTCCTCAAAAATCGGTTCTGGGATATAGGGGATCGAGCCCCTGTTTACCAGCAAACGGGCGGCAGCCGGTAAACAGGCCCAACGGTTGAGAAAATTACAGGACAGATAGGGGTTAAACTGGCATTGGGGGGCTATGGTGGCGCCATCCGGGGACAGGCGAATGATGACGGCACGGCATGCATTTTTGGCGCTTCTGCTGGTGGGGGGCGTCGCCGCCCCGCCCGCCCACGCCCAGACATCCCCGCAGCCGCCGCTGCGCATCAAGCAGTTCCGCGAGGACATTGTGGTGGACAGTGAAGGGCGCACCGAAACCATAGTCACCAACGCCATCCAGATGCTGAAAGTGGCGCCCACCGGGCCGGTCGGCCAGTTGCCGGTGAGCTACAACGCCACCCTGGAAGATGTCGAAATCACCGATGCCTATACCCAGAAGACCGACGGCCAGAAAATTCCCGTCGATCGCGGCGCGATCATGACCCAGCACGCGGCCGCGCAAAGCATGTCCCCGGTCTATACCGATGTCGAACAGAAGATCATCATCTTCCCCAATGTCGAAGCCGGCGACACCATGGTCTACACCGAAAAACGGCACAGCCGGGCGCCGATCATTCCGCGCCAATTCATGACCGCGAATTATCCCAATCTGATACTGGAAGCCGACGACAGCCAGTTCACCCTCAGCGTGCCCAGCAGCATGAATTTGCACGTCGATTCAAAAGACATGCATCAGACAAAATCCGTCAGCGGCGACCGCACCATATATGGCTGGCGCTTTTCCAACATGGCATCGCAGGCCGGACCCACCAGCCCGGTGCTGCATCCCGACGAGCGGCCGCATTTTCGTGCCGCCAGCCTGGCGAGTTATGACGATTTCGCCCATGCCTATGCGCCGCTGGTGCTGGACAAGATCGTGGCGACGGATGCAATCAAAAAGCAGGCCGACACCATCACCACGGGCATCAGCGATCCACGCGAACAGGCCCGCGCGCTTTACGAATGGGTGAGCCAGCATGTGCGTTATGTCGCCATCGAGCTGGGCGCCGGCGGTTTCGTGCCGCACGATCCCGATTGGACATTGACCAATGCCTATGGCGACAGCATGGATCAGGCGGTGCTGTTTGCTTCTCTGCTCAAGGCCAAGAACATTCCCGCCCAACCGGTGCTGATCAGCACGGCGGCTCGCTATCAGTTCGCCGCCGTGCCGGCGATGAGCGATTTCAATCACATGATTGTCTGGCTGCCCTCTTTCAATCTCTATGCCGACACCACCGTGGGCACCGCAGCGTTTGGCACTCTGCCGCTGGTGGATAGCGGCAAGCCGGTGGTGCATGCGGTGACGCAGGGGCCCGCCATGCATCTGACGCCAGTGATCGCGCCGGGGAGCCTGACCTCGACCTACAAGATCAATGCCGTGGTGCAGAGCGATCGGCGCATCAAGATCGACATGACGATTTCCGCCACCGGCGGCTGGGCCGCGGATCTGCGCCGGCTCGGTCTCGACATTCAGGCCTTGGGGCCGGCGCAAATCGCGGCGGCTCTGCTCAAGCTGCACAATTTCCAGAACACCAGCGGCGGCGAGCTGACCCCCGGACCCATCGGCGCGCTCGGCCCCGACTATGCAATCAGCGGTTCCTTCATTTCGGCCAGCGCAGCGCCCCAGTCCAACCTTTTTTCCGGGATCTCCAATGGCCTGCGCCTGCTCGATCGCAGCGGCGACGGACCGATGGGGCCGCTCACCAGCCAGACCGTCAAGAACGATGACGAAACCCTGTGCTTCAACGCCAAGCAGGTCGAGGATTTCTCGGTGGATTTCACCAACGCCTTCCATATCGACAAGATGCCCGCCGACGTCCATCTGAAAACCACCAGCATCCGCTACGACACCCATTGGTCCACCGACGGCAATATTGTCACCGTGCACCGCGAATTCGAAAGCCATGTCAGCCAGCCGGTCTGTTCCGGATCGCTGCGCGCCGAGGCGGTCTCGGCGCTGGCCAAGATCCGTGACGATTATTCCGCCCAGACCCGGATGCTCCCCGCCGCCGCCAAAAGCGACACGCCCTAGCGCCGCCATGGCCGCGATGACGCCTGGCATTCGCTAGTGTCTAAGGCGTCTTGGAATAGCTTTTGCTCCGCATCGTCACCAGTTCCTCGGCGGCGGTGGGGTGAAGCGCGACGGTGCGGTCGAAATCCCGCTTGGTGGCACCCATGCGCAGCGCCAGGGCGGCAAGCTGGATGATTTCGGCGGCGTGATCGCCGAAAATATGCACCCCCAGCACTTTGCCGGTCTTGGCATCCACCACCATCTTCATGGTGGTGCGGACGGCGCGGCCGCCCAGGGTGTGCAGCAGGGGACGAAAATTGGATTTGTAGACATCGATGCTGTGACCAGTGCCCAGCGCCCTTTCCTCCGACATGCCGACCACCGCCAGTTCCGGGGTGGTGAAGACCGCGCTGGCGACATGCTCATAATCCGGCCTGGTGGGATTGTGCTTGAAGGCGGTCTCGACGAAACACATCGCTTCATGGATCGCCACCGGCGTCAGCTGCAGACGATTGGTGACATCGCCGATGGCATAGATATGCGGCGCGCTGGTGCGGGAATAATCGTCCACCACCACTTCGCCCTTCATCCCCAGCTCGACCCCTGCTTTTTCGATATGCAGCGCGTCGGTGTTGGGTTGGCGGCCGATCGCGAGCAGGATCTGGTCGCATTCGATCACATCGCCTTTGCTGGTTTCGGCGTGCAGGCAATCGCCGTGCTTCTCCACCTTGGTGAATTCGCAACTCAACATCACATCCAGCCCGCGCGCCTTCATCGAGTCGCAGACCGCGTCGCGCATGTCATTGTCGAAGCCGCGCAGGGGCTTTTCCCCCCGATAGACCAGTGAGACATGCGCCCCCAATCCGTGAAAAATATGCGCGAATTCCAACGCGATATAGCCACCGCCCGCCACCAGCACGCGCTTGGGCATTTTTGCCAGATGAAAAGCCTCGTTGGAGGTGATGCAGAGATCGCCGCCGGGAATGACCTGGGTGGTGCCCATCTCGCGGGTGGGCCGGTTGCCGGTGGCGATCAGGATCTTTTCCGCCGTCACCTTGCGCTGGTCGTTCAGCAGCAGCAGCGTATGCCCATCCTCGAACACGGCGCGGTCGGAGAAAATGGTGACGCCCGCCGCCTTCACATTCTGGGTATAGAGACCTTCCAGCCGGGCGATCTCCTTGTCCTTGTTGGCGATGAAGGTGGGCCAATCGAAGCTGGGCGTGCCGGGAATGGTCCAGCCATAGCCAGGCGCATCCAGGAAATTCTCGGAGAACTGGCTGGCGTAAACCAGCAGCTTCTTGGGAATGCAGCCGCGGATCACGCAGGTGCCGCCCATGCGGTATTCTTCCGCCAGCGCCACCTTGGCGCCCGCCAGCGCCGCCATCCGCGCCGCGCGCACGCCGCCGGAGCCGCCGCCGATGACGAAGAGGTCGTAATCGTATTTCATATTTTCCCCCACCGGCCTTCGCAGGCTCGAGAGCCTGCTACGGCGCTCGGTTCGCCCGGCTGCGAACCTCGCCCCGCCGCCGGCGTGCTCCGCACGCGCAGGGGAGGAAGGTCCTGACCAAGACGCACTATCATTTCTCTATCACTTCGACTTCGCCGGGCCCCGCGATGATGAGCGTGGCGGCGATGCCGACAAACAGGCCGTGTTCGACCACGCCGGGCACCGTATGAATGGCCGTGCCCAGCTTGGCGGCGTTCTGGATCACGCCCAAATGGCAGTCATAGATCACATTGCCATTGTCGGTCTTGAATGGCGTGCCGTCCTTCTGGCGCAGGCCCATGCGGAAATTCTTGTAGCCCAGATCGGCCAGCGCCGATTGCAGCCGCGCGGCGATGGTCTTGTGGCCGAATTCCACAATCTCGACCGGCAGCGGAAATTTCCCCAGCCGCGGCACCAGCTTGGATTCGTCGGCGATCACGATCATTTTCTTCGAGGAGGAGGCGACAATCTTTTCGCGCAGCAGCATGCCGCCGCCGCCCTTGATCAGATCGAGATTGCGGTCAGCCTCGTCGGCGCCATCGACTGTGAGATCGAGCGGCGCCTGGTCGTCGAGCGTGGATAAGGTCAGGCCCAGCTTGCGGGCGAAAATGGCGGTGCGCTCAGAGGTTGGCACGCAGAGCAGCTTTTGGCCACCCCGCACCCGGGGCGCCAGCAATTCCACGAACAATTCGGCGGTCGAGCCGGAACCCAACCCCAGCTTCATGCCGTCCGAGACATATTCCAATGCCTTGGCGGCAGCGGCGCGTTTCAATGTGGTGAGATCGGTCATGGGCGTGACCATACTGGGCCAACTCACACCGGCCAAGGGCGGACTGTCCGGAATTCAGCAGGTCTATTCGACGGTAACGGATTTTGCCAGATTGCGCGGCTGATCGACGTCCGTGCCTTTTGCCACCGCTGCATAATAGGCCAGCAACTGCACCGGGATCGCATAGATCAGCGGCGCCAGGAAGGGATCGGCATCGGGCACGGTGATGCTGGCCCAGACCGGGCCGGCTTCGGCGATGCCGCGGGCATCGGAAATCAGCAGGATCTTGCCGCCCCGCGCCATCACTTCCTGCATGTTGGAGATGGTCTTTTCATAGAGCCCGTCATGCGGCGCGATCACGATGATCGGCACATTCTCGTCGATCAGGGCGATGGGACCATGCTTCATCTCGCCGGCGGCATAGCCTTCGGCATGGATGTAGGAAATTTCCTTCAGCTTTAGCGCGCCTTCCAGCGCCAGCGGAAAGCTTTGGCCGCGCCCCATGTAAAGAACGTCGCTGGCCTTGGCGATCGCCTGGCCCAGCACGGCGATCTTGTCTTCCTGCTTGAGGAATTCTGCGATATGGCGCGGCGCTTCCAAGAGCGCGGCGCAGAGACGTTTCTCTTCGGCTTCATCCAGCTTGCCGCGCGCCTGTCCCGCCGCGATGGCAAAGGCCGCCAGCGCCGCCAATTGGCAAGTGAAGGCCTTGGTCGAAGCGACGCCGATTTCCGGCCCCGCATAGGTCGGCAGCACGATATCGGCCTCGCGGGCGATGGAGCTTTCGGCCACATTGACCACCGCGATGGTGGTCTGGCCCTTGGCCTTGGCATCGCGCAGCGCCGCCAAGGTGTCGGCGGTCTCGCCCGATTGCGACACGAACAGGGCCGCGCCGTCCTTGGGATAGATCGGATCGCGGTAGCGCAATTCCGACGCGACATCGGATTCCACCGCCAGCCCGCCCAATTTCTCGAACCAGTATTTTCCCACCATGCCGGCATAATAAGCCGTGCCGCAGGCCGAGATGGTGAGACGCGAGGCCTTGGCCAGCGCCGCGCGCAGGCCCACGCCCAGATGACGCACGGTCGGTCCCGCCGGATCGAGATAATGGGCCAGGGTATGACCCACCACTTCCGGCTGCTCGTGAATTTCCTTGGCCATGAAATGATCGTGACCGCCCTTGTCCACCAGCGCGGCGGAGGCGGAGGTGATCTTGATCTCGCGGTTGGCGGGACGGCCTTCGGCATCGAAGATCGCCACATCGGCGCCCTGGATCACCGCGACATCGCCGTCCTCGAGATAAGAGACGCGGTTGGTGAAGGGCGCCAGCGCGAACGCGTCCGAGCCGAGATAGGATTCCTTGGCGGCATAGCCCACCGCCATCGGCGCGCCCTTGCGGGCGCCGATCAGAAGGCCTTCATGATCCTTGAAGATCATGGCGATGGAATAGGCGCCGGTGAGACGCGACACCGCCGCCTTGGCCGCCGCGTCGGGCGCCATGCCCTTATCGAGATTGTCGGTGACCAGATGCGCCGCCACTTCGCTGTCGGTCTGGGATTCGAATTTATGGCCCCGCGCCGTCAGCTCTTGGCGCAGCTCGCGAAAATTCTCGATGATGCCATTATGGACGATGGCGACGCGGGCGGTGGCGTGGGGATGGGCGTTGGATTCGGTGGGCGCGCCATGCGTCGCCCAGCGGGTGTGGCCGATGCCGGTGCGGCCCGCCAGCGGCGCTTCGCGCAGCACCGCTTCCAGCTTCGACAATTTGCCGGGAGAGCGGCGGCGTTCGATCTCGCCGCCCACCAATGTGGCGATACCGGCAGAATCATAACCGCGATATTCCAGCCGCTTCAGCGCTTCCAGGATGACGGGGGCGGCGTTGCCAACGCCCGCGATACCGACAATGCCGCACATCAGCGCTTCTCTTTCTGTTTGTAATTGCGGAACGCCTTCGCCCAGCCCGGCTTTTCCACCTGCTGTCCGCGCGCCAATGCCAGCGCGTCGGCCTCCACATTTTTGGTGATGACCGATCCTGCCGCGGTGATCGCACCGGCGCCCACCGTCACCGGCGCCACCAGCGAAGTGTCGGAACCGATAAAGGCGCCCGCGCCGATCTCGGTATGGGACTTGGTATAGCCGTCATAATTGCAGGTGATGGTGCCAGCGCCGATATTGGCGCCCGCGCCGACATGAGCATCGCCCAGATAGGTCAGATGGTTGGCCTTGACGCCTTTGTCGATGACACTGTTCTTCACTTCCACGAAATTGCCGATATGGGCGCTTTCACCGATCACCGCGCCGGGACGCAGGCGCGCGAAAGGGCCGACGATGGCGCCGGATGCAACCTGCGCGCCTTCCAGATGGCTGTGGCTCTTGATCTGCGCACCCGACGCCACCTGCACCTTGGGGCCGAACACGACAAAGGGCTCGATCATGACATCGGCGTCCAGCACGGTGTCGTACGACAGGAACACCGTCTCCGGCGCGATCATGCCGACACCGGCCGCCATGGCTTTGGCGCGCAGACGATTTTGCATCAGGCGCTCCGCCTCGGCCAACTCGGCGCGGCTGTTGACGCCCAGAGCCTCGGTCTGCGTTACGGTGGCGACGGCACAGCGCGCGCCATCGCGCTTGGCCAGCGCCGGCACATCGGTGAGATAGAATTCACCTTGGGCATTCTTGTTGTCGAGCTTGGCGGCCCAGGCGAAGAATTTCCGGGCATCCGCCGTCAGCACCCCGGCATTGCAGAGGTCGGTTCTGCGTTCGGCTTCGCTGGCGTCCTTGAATTCCACGATGCGGTCCAGCGCACCGAACGCATCCAGCAACACGCGGCCATAAGCGCCCGGATCGGTGGCGCGAAAGGCGACGATGGCAAGCCCTTCTCCCCGCGCCGCGAACGACGCCTCGAAAGTCGAAGCCGTCATCAACGGCATGTCGCCATAAGCGATCATCAATTCGCCGTCGAAATCCTTGAGCGATTCGCCCGCCGCCGCCGCCGCATGGCCGGTTCCGAGCTGCTTGTCCTGGACTGCGCTCTGACAGCCCTGGGCGTGCGCATAATCGCGAACCGCGTCGGCGTCCGGTGCTGTCACCACCACAATGCGGCTTACACCAGCCGCCTTCAGTCCGGCGATCACATGCCCCAGCATGGGCAGGCCCGCGACCTTGTGCAGGACCTTGGCGGTCGCGCTTTTCATGCGGGTGCCGGCCCCCGCTGCGAGAATGATGGCGGCCCTATTCATCGCGGGTGCCTTTTGTTTTCTTGTCGCATTTTTTCCGGCCCAACACCGAGCCGACCCGTTGCATTAGCGACTTCCGGAAAAATACTCCGGGACCCGCTGCGAGAATGATGGCGGCCCTATTCATCGCAGGTGCCTTTTGTTTTCTTGTCGCATTTTTTCCGGCCCGACACCGAGCCGACCCGTTGTATTGGCGCCTTCTGGAAAAATGCTCCGGCCCCCGCTGCGAGAATGACGGCCGATCTGTTCATGGTTTCCGGTATGTCCCGAGCATAAAAAGAGGAAGTGACGATTTGCGACACTATATTGCCCCCAAATTAAACCTTATTACTGCCTCCCATGACACCCACCCTGATCTTTGATTTGGACGGCACCCTGGTCGATACCGCCCCGGACCTTTTGGGCGCCGCCAACGCCGTTCTGGCGGCACGGGACCGCCCCGCCATCGATCCCGACGCCCTGCACCACATGATCGGGTTCGGGGCCCGCTCCCTGATCGCCCAGGCCTTTGCCCTCACCGGCGAGGAAGCCCAGGCCGAGGAGATGCCGGCGCTGGAGGCGATCTTCATCGCCCATTACCGCGATCACTTGGCGGATTTCAGCCGCCCCTTTCCCGGGGTTGAGAAAACCCTGGATCGGTTGAAAGCGCGGGGCGTGCCGATGGGTGTGCTCACCAACAAGCCGCATGAACTGGCCGGGCCGCTGCTGGCGAGGCTGGACCTGATGCGCTTTTTCCCCGTCGTCTATGGCGCGGGCTTGAAAGCCTATGTCAAACCCGATCCGCGCATCTTCGAGGATGTGGTGGCGGAGCTGTCCGGCGGCAAAGGCCATGGCGGCCGGGGTGTCATGATCGGGGATTCCGTTACCGACCTGCAGACCGCGCGGGCCAGCGGCGTGCCCTGCATCCTGATGTCCTATGGCTATACGCCGGTGCCGGCGGCATCGCTGGGCGCGGACGCGGTGCTGGATCATTTCAAACATCTGCCCGATGCGATCGGCAGACTGAATTTCGGGCTGTCATAATTCCGTTTCCGGATTGGGTCATCTAGACAAGACGACAACGCGGGTCACAATCGCGCCCGCAGCGCCCGGAGACGAAGCATGGCAAAGAAATGGAACAAGCTGGTCGCCCGCCTCGAGAAGCTTGAGGACGCGATCGCCGGCCTGTTGTCGGGCAGACCGGCCAAAAAGAGCCGCCGGAAGAAATCCGCCCGGCAAAAAGCAAAGCCGAAAACCAAGACGAAGGCCAAAAAGGCCAAGACCGGTAAACCGGTCCGCGCCGCCGCGACCAGAAAATTGGCGAAATCCGCTTCCCGCAAACCGGCCAAGAATAAACCGCGGCGGAATATCAAAGCGCGACTTGCGGCGGCGGAGGCTGCGTCGGTGATACCGCAAGAGCCGCTGGCTTTGTTGTAAGCCGAAACGGCGCGCCGCTGCTGGCTGACGCTTGCGCAAAATCGGCCTAAAGTGCCCGCGAATCATCGGATGCGGGGCTTTCCATGACGCGGGCTGGCGGCGGCAACAACTGGCCGCGCATGCTGTTGCAGGCGCTGTTCACCGCCGGCGGTTTCCTGGCCTTGGGCTATGGCAGCCGATTGCTGTCGGGCGCTGGGCACATGGTGTCTCTGATCTGGCCGGCCACGGCGTTCGGGCTTTGCATGACGCTGCGATTGTCGCGCTCGCGCACCCAGGATGCCGTCATGTTGGGCGCGATCTTCGTGGCGCATGTCGTTCTTACTATCGCCACCGCTTTGCCGACGCCGCTCGGTCTTGGCTATCCCGTCATCGGGTTGATCGAAGTGCTGACGGGATTGATTGCGGTGCGGCGTTTCGGGCCCAAGCGATTTCGCGACCTGCGTGCCACTTTGCGCTTTCTTCTGGCTGGGATCATCGCGCCAGCCGCGGTGGGCGCAGTGCTGGCGGCGACATTGATGTGGGCGGTCGGCGATCCCACCTGGATCACGGATGCGCGTCACTGGTTCTCGGCCAATTCTCTCGGCTTCTGTATTGTTCTGCCCTTCGGGCTCAACCTGACATGGCGGCAACTCGTCAAGCTGCATCTGGAGCGCCGTGCCGTCGAAGCGATGGCGACCTTCGCCGCTGTGGCTCTGGTCAGCATTTATGTACTGCATATCGCTGCCTATCAGATGCTGTTCCTGATTCTGGCGGTGGCTTTGATCGCCACCGCGCGCTTCCGTCTGCCGGGTGCGGGCGCGGCAATGCTGATCGTGCTGGCGATCCAGTTCTACCCACCCGGACCACATGCGCCTCACGATCCGATTTTGCGCATCGAGGTGATGCAGTTATTCTTGGCCGTCACCGGCCTGATCAGTGCCCGCGCCGCGATGGTGCTGAACGAACGCGAATTGCATCTGGCGATCATCGAACGCCGCAGGCGCCGCGCATCCCGGGCTTCCCGCTTCAAGAGTCAACTTCTCTCTCATGTCGGCGAAGAAGCACGCGGCCCGTTGTCGGCGATCATCGGAATTTCCACCGTGCTGGAATCCGGCAAACTGCCGCCGGACCGGGCCCGGGAATTCGCCCATGTCGTGGCGCATAATGGCGAGTTGCTGCAGCGGCTCTACGCCGATCTCAACGATCTTGCCTGCGCCGAGGCCGGCATGCTCACCATTCATCCGGAACGTGTGAAGCTGGGCCAGACGCTGAAAAACTGCATCGGGGCGATCCGGCTGGACGCGGCGCTGGGCGGCAAGCCCGTGCTGCTCGGCGAGATCGCGGACGACCTCAGCGTGCAGGCCGATCCCCAGCGGCTGGCGCAGATCATCAACAGCCTGATCGCCAATTCCTACAAATATGGCGACACCGAATCCCCCATCCGGGTTCGCGCGTCGCGCCTGGGCGACGGCTTCGGGCGGATCGAGATCATGAATGTCGGGCCCGGCATCCCGCTCAGGGAACGCGAAGCGATGTTCCGGCCTTTCGGACATGACACTGGCGGGCGGGCTGTGCCGGGTGCGGGGCTGGGCCTGTCCGTCGCCAAGCTGCTGGCGGAAAAGCAAGGCGGCCGGATCGATTTCGAAAGCATTCCGGGCCGCCAGACCCGCTTCTGGATCGACCTGCCGTTAGCTTCTTGAAGCGCCCCGAGGCCCCGTCTTGACAGGGGCCGGGCCGCTCCTTAAGGCGATGCTCCCCTTATGGAAAAGGGCGCGTAGCTCAGCGGGAGAGCACTCCCTTCACACTTTTGGGTTCTGAGAAATATCGGCTATTTATCAATGACCTCAATGGCTTGCTCCAGAGAAAACCCAAACTGATGAAGGGAGGGGGCTCGGTATCTCGCGGCACTTCTCGGCAGTTCCAGAAATGCAGAATCAAGCGTGCCAAAACCGATTGACGAGCAGTGCAATATGGGGCAATCGAGCAGCACTATCTAATCCGGGCGCGTAGTTCAGCGGGAGAATGTCCCCTTCACACGGGGAAGGTCAGAGGTTCGATCCCTCTCGCGCCCACCATCCTCAACAATCGGAGCCGAAATCGTTCGCTGCGCAGGTCTAGACCTGAATAGCCAGCGTGGGCTCGTCGCGGGTGGAAAACTTTCCCACGGTGTATTGTTCTTCGTCGAGATCAGGGCAGATCATGGCGGTGCCGTATATAATCTGATGTTCGACGGGACTTTCCTGCGACACGCGGGCAATCTGAAGTTGAAAATTATAACTTCTTTGTGGCTCCATACCCTTATCTTCGATGGTATCGATGATGCAGAAACGCGGATGCCGGAAATAAGCGTGTTTACCTCATGCCTCGTCGTCCCCATCCCCCAGCATGCTTTTTTTAAGCAGCCGGTTTTCCAGGGTCAGGTCTGCTACGCACTCCTTCAGGGCATTAGTCTCACGGCGCAGATCCTGCACCTCGCCCGTGGTCGCAGCACGGG
>CAIUCH010000056.1 GCA_903897605.1 uncultured Alphaproteobacteria bacterium | reverse complement strand
CGCGCCACATCTTCGGGGGTGCGCCCCGCCACAGCGGCCGAGGCGGTCGCGGCTTTCTCGGCGGCGTTGGCCTGAAAGGCAACCAGCGAGGCGGCGCCCGTCGCTATCTGAATCACTTGTCTGCGGTCCATGAAATTCCCCTGCGCTGGTTTCCAATTCGAGCAAATTTAAGCACGGCAAATCGATGCGGCGCAACCCACCTGCCCGTTGGATCTGACCGGCGCCCGACAAATCGTCCAAGTAATATGTTAGCCGATTTGTGCCGTTTGCGCCACAGAGGCTGACCTGCCGTCTTGCCGCCATCTGACTCGGCGGGTCATGCGGCCGGCGCTGCCCCACTCGCCCGTGGTGGATTTTATTCAAATCGGCAACGACGTCGCCGGCGCAAACATTGCCGCCCGGCCTGACGATTATTTTGCGCAATGGCGAGCCACGGCGCAGCCCGATCTAGGGATCGGCAGAGCCTAGGGCCTCGGCGATTCGCTCCAGGCCGATGTGGGTCATGGCGACGTCGCCGGCCAGGCCGATACGGATGCGGTCGGGGCAGCCAAAAAAATGCCCAGGCACGACGCTGGTTTCATAGTCCGCCATGAGGCGCCGGTAGAAGGCCTCGCCGTCGCCGCTCACCAGGCGGGGAAACACCGTGGTGCCCTGATCCAGAATGACCTGCTCCAGGGCCGGGTGCCGGCCCAGAATTTCGCGATAGGCGGCGCGGTTTGCGTCGATCATGGCATTGGCGCGCAACCTCAGCGCGGGCAAGCGGTCGAAAGCGATCACACTCAGATGCTCGGCCACATGGGCAGGGATCGAGGCGAAAAGGTCGTTCAGTCGGCGCATCTTTTCGGCCAGGGCGGCGGGGGCGAGAATCCAGCCGCAGCGCAGGCCACTGAGACCATAGGCCTTGGTGAGGCTGCTGGTGACCACGATATTGCCCTCGGGGCGAAAAGCGGTATGCGCCACGCCGTCGCGAAACATCAGCTCCAAATAGATTTCATCCAGCAGCACCAGCGCGCCGACCCGCTCCGCCGCCTCGGCGATGGCCCGCAGATCGGCCGGCGGGGTCAAGGCGCCGGTGGGATTGTGGAGGTTGGTCAGGACCACCAGGCGGGTGCGCGGCGTTATCGCGCCGATCACCGCATCCGTGTCGAGCGCCCATGCATCTTGCGGCCGCCGCGCCACGGACCGAGTCTCGGCCTGGAAATATCCCAGTGCGGCCAACAGCAATTCATAGGCCGGCGCCTCGATGACGACCTCGTCCCCTGGCGACAGGATCGCCGCCATGGCCAGATGATTGGCAAAGGACGCCCCGGCCCCTTGAACCACGCAAGCTTCCGGAATGGCGAAGCGCGTGGCGATGCGCTCCATCAAAGGCCTATAGCCATAGCTGTTGCGGCCATGAAGGACGAAATCCTCTGGCCGGGGATCCAGATCAGCCATAACGCAATCGGCCACGCCGCTGGCAGCCAGGCCGTATTTCGCGGCGGTGCGCAGCTTGGCGAAATTCATATAGTCAGAAGCATAATTGCGCGGCGGCGGCGAGAACGTCATGAGGCCTCCAAGGTGCCTTGGCGGCGCCAATAAAAATAGAGCGGCAGGCCCATCAGCATGATGCCATAGCCGATCAAGCTGTTCACCGGATAGGCCCAGAAGGAACAAGCCACCACGGTGATGCAAGCGGCGATGAAGAGGCCGTTGGTCACCGTGTGCCAGGGCGTGCGGAAGCCGCCGTCCTCGACCGGCGCTCCAGTCCGCCGCGCCCGCCAGCGTATGGCGAAGAGGCAGGACGCGCAGGCGCCAAAAAACAGGAAGTTCATGGACACCACATAAGACAGTATTTGGTCATAGTGGCCCGAAAGGGCCAGGACCGCTGTCCATGTCGCCTGCAAGATGATGGCGATCATCGGCGCGCGGCCATTCTCGGTCACCGCCGCCGCCCAGCGAAAGAACAGGCCATCCCGGGCCAAGGCGAAACAGACCCTGGGCGCGGTGAGCATGGATTGGCTCAGGTAAGCCAGGGCCGAAAGCGCGATGGCCGCCGCCGCCAGTTTGGCGGATGACGGCCCCACCGCGAGAGCCAGAACGTCGGATGTGGGTGTCAAAGTGCGCCCAAGCGCGTCGACCCCCAAGGCCCGCAGGAAGGCGATATTGATAAGCAAATAGATGGTGATCACCCCGGCCACGCCGATAATCAGAGCCTTGACCAGGTTGCGGGCCGGATCGCGAATCTCGCCGGACACGAAACCGGCGGTCTGCCAACCGCCATAGCTGAACACCACGGGGATAATCGCGGCGCCGAAAGCCTTCCAGGGCGAGGTGATTGCCTGCTCCGCGGCCGGGACGGCAGGCGCGTGCGGCGCCAAGAACAGTCCCGCGGCAATCAGGGCGCCAATGACGACGATCTTCAAGGCACCCAGGAGGCTCTGGGCACCGTTGCCGGAGCCTGCACCCAGGCTGTTGACGCCGGCCAGGGCGGCCATCACCCCCACGGCCACCATGGGCTCGGACAGGCTGCCATTGAACAGGACATTGAGGTTCTTGGCGAAGACGATACACACCGCCGCCATGCCGCCGGCCTGCACCACCAGCAAAAGCGTCCAGGCATAGAGAAACCCGGCCAGGGGGCCATAAGTATCGCGCAGATAGACATATTCGCCGCCCGTGGCGGGAAAGCGCGCCGCCAATTCGGCATAGACAAAGGCACCCAGCAGCGCCAACGCCCCGCCCAGGCTCCAGGCGAGCAGGACCAGGGGAGCGGAGTGAAGATCATGGGCAACGATGGCCGGATTGGCAAAAATGCCGACCCCGACGATTCCGCCCATCACCAGCATGACGGCGCTGGGCAGGCCGATGGCCACCCGAAGGCCCTCCGCGCCGATCTCCTTGCTGGCCATTCCCGCTGCTCCCCTTTTGCCGGCGGACATTCCTGAATTCGCCGCGCCTCACCGAAGACGGCTGGCCTTACGGAAATTTTGTACCGGGCAGTTTGTTGGAGCCTATATCGGAAATCGAAATGGTGGCCCCATTTTTGCGCGAAGCTGTCGGTAAATTTCGCCAGATCGGCCCATGAACCAAAAAAAATCCACCCACCTCTTTCGAGATGGGTGGATTGTTTGGAGCCTTCAGACTTTAGAAGTTGAAGGTGACGCGGCCGTAATAGTAGCCACCATTCGGATTGAACGACTCTTCAACGGGCGCGTCGGTGATAATGCCACCGTTAGCCAATGCACCGGCGCCCAGCAGGGCGGACGGCACGTAGTAATCGTGGTTCGGTTTGATATTAAAGACGTTGTTGGCGCCCACGGCGAACTGAAGGCCCTCGGTAATATTGTACCGAGCTTCCAGATCCGTCAGACCAACGCCAGATTGCGAGAAGTTATAATACGGCGTGTTTCCGTTGGGGCTCGTCAAGTTCTTCTGGGGACCCCAATAGGTTTCACGGAATGTGACGCCGAACTCATCGAGCGACCAGTTGGCTGTCAGGCCAACCTTCTCTTGCGGCGCGCTGTGCACGAAATTGTACAATGACAGCGGCGTGAAGAACGACACAGCGGAACCACCGAACACGGCTGGGGTCGGCGCAACCTTGGACACCGCCGTGGTGTTGTAGTTGCCCGCCAAGGTCCAGTCGACCAGACCCATATCGCCGAAGTCGGTCGGGTAGTTGGCCGTAAGATCGATGCCCTGGGTCAAGGTGGCCAGGCCGTTCAGGAAGGCGGTGACGCCCACCTGGGTGACAGTCGGATCAAGCACACGACCCGTCAAGGCAATCGCCGGCGCGATCAGCGGCGAGGTGATGGAGCCCGGAGGACCGACACTGTCCACTTCGCTGGACGCGACGATGCGGTTGGACAAGGTCGTGCTGTAGGCATCCAACGTAACCGACAGGTCCGCGAACGGATGGGCGACGATACCGGCGCTGTAGCTGGTCGAAATTTCAGGCTTAAGATTGTTCAAGCCCAAGAATTTCGCAGCAGCCGAATCGGCCGGCAACTGGACGACGGCCGTGAACGGACCGACATTGGTCGCCGAATAGAATTCTTCGGCGATAGTCGGTGCCCGGAAGCCCGTGGAAATCGTGCCACGAACCGCAATCATCGGGCTGAAGTCGTAACGCGCCGTGAACTTGCCGATCTGGGTATCGCCGAAGTCCGAATAATGTTCAGCGCGGGCAGCCAGGTCGAGTTGCAGTGCTTCGATTGGCGCGAGGGCCAAGTCGACATACACGGCGTAGTTTTTGCGGCTGTGAATGCTTGCGTCGGCGTTGAGGAAGCCCGGGAAGGAGTTGCCGCCTTCCTTGTACTGCGAAGCCGGATCGCCCGCCGTCACGGCATAAAGGTCTTCACGCGCTTCACCACCAACCGCCACGGTGAGGGGCGACGCCATACCAATGTTGTACTGGTGGGTCGCATCAACCGTAAAAGTCAGCTGGCTGGACGTTAAGGTACCGTCGTAGAAATTCGACGGCGTCGTATGGGTGTCTTTGAACAGCGAAACATTTTGAGAGTTCATGGTATAAATACCATCGATATCCTTGCCGTAGCTGATACCGACGTCTGTGTCCCAACCCAGCACGTTGAACTTGGTGCCGATATTGTACTGATAATCGTCTTCATGCAGCTCTTCGTGCGGACGGAAGCCTAACGGCCTATTGAGCAACTCGCCCGGGGCGCTGTAATTGCCGGTGTTGGTCGAGGTGAAGATGATCTGGCCCCTTGAATTCAGGCCAGCGGTCGGCGTGCCAGGGGCACCAGAACCCGCAATCGCGAACGCGCCTAGGCAGGCAGCCGTCAGGCCGTCAGCCGTCGACGAGGTCGTGTCATAGCCATTGGGGTTGGCCGACGAGCAAGGCTGATTCGAGCCCTGAGTCGTAATAGCCTTATTCGGCATGCGGATGTTTTCGTAGCCCTTGCCGATTTTGTGCGACAGGGTGCCGAAAGCATAGACGCTGAAGTGATCGCTGAAATCATAACCCACATTGACAACAGCCTGTGTGGTCTGGACCTGCGGCGATCCAATAATCGGGTTGATGCGCGGATAGTCGACCATCTGCTGCAGATCGATCAGCGGCGTGTCACCCACATAAGCCGGCGTGCCAGAGCCTTGCAGAAGCGAATTGTTGACCTGGCTGCAAACGCGCCTGTCGCAACCACCCAGATGGGTGAAGTCCGAGAAAGACTTATCGACAGTGACGTTGACAAAGCCTTTGTCGAACAGGGGAAAGCCCATATTGGCGGAGACGTCGTAAGTGTCGCCGCGCTCGCCCTTGCTGCCTTCGAAATCGCGGCCGGCGGTGGCGGATAAAACGCCGCCCGAGGACTTCTTCTTCAGGATGAAGTTCACGACGCCGGCGATGGCGTCGGTACCGTACTGGGCCGCGGCACCGTCAAGCAGAACTTCGACGTGATCGATCGCGGCTTCGGGGATCAGCGAGATGTCGGCGCCCGAACTGCCCGAGGCGAAGTTGCCGCCATCGACATGCAGGTTGCCGGTGTAATGACGGCGCTTGCCGTTCACCAGCACCAGGGTGTCGTTGGGCGAAAGACCGCGAAGCGCGGCGGAGAGTGTCAGGGCCGCTGTATCGAAGCCGATTTGTTGCGCAGTGAAGGAAGGCACGGTCTGGCCCAAAGCCTGGCGCAAATCTGTCGAGCCGGTACCCTTGGTCAGGGCATCGCTGCCCAACACGGTGATGGGCGCGGCGCTGTCGGCGGCCGTCATGCCCTGCACGCGTGTGCCGGTGACGATCACGGTTTCCTGGCCGCTGCCATTTGCGTTCTGCGCCATGGCAGGAGCGACGCCCCATGCGAAGGCGGCAACCGATGATCCCAGCAGAAGCGAATGCTTAAGATTGAACTTGGACGATGTGCGCATGAAATCCCCTTTTTCTTTATCGATAGAGTGAACGGCCCGACGGACCGAACGTGTTGCCGGTCATTGGTTTGGAACCTAACCCAACTATAGCCGTCATAAAAAGCGCATATCGCTAACGGCGATGGGTTCTTGGGCGTATTTCTGGGGCAGCGATGCAGCTATGCAACAGTGTGCGAAACGGACCTTGGCCAGGCACAAAAAGCCAAGATCGCCCAAAAACAGGCGATTATTTATTCCCCAGGGGAAGCTTTCAGGCCGTTAAGCCGCCAGGACGCGCTTATGGAGTCGCCCGATGGCATCCAGGGATGAGAGGATTGCGCCTTCCTGCCAGGCCGGCAGGCGGGAGCAATGCTCACCCGCCAGGACGATTCGCCCGTCCAGGGCACATATATTGTTATAGTGCTTGGCCCGGCCTTCATCGGTCCAGCTGCCGGCGCAGCCCAGGGTGAAGGGCACCCGGTGCCAGGCCACCGCCACCCCATCGAGGAATTCCTTCTTGTACTGGGGATGGATCTTGGCGCCCTGCTCGACCGCGGCCTTGACCTGCGCGTCCGGCGACATCGCCGCGAAGCTGAAATCCGTCAGGGTATTGCCATAGCCATAACCGCCCAGGAGCACCGCCGGCCCATCCTTGAAAAATCCGGTCGATGGATAGCTGATGTTGGTGATGGGCTGGTCGGTATAGCTGATGCCGCCATAGATGCCATCATCCTCTTCCCAGAAGCGGCGCTTGAATTGCAGGCCGACCTTGAAAGACGATTCATAAGACAGCGCGTTGATCGCGTTCTTCAACGGCGCCCCCACATTCATTGGGATCTGGCTCAGCACCGTGGCGGGAATGGTGCAGACGCACCAATCGGCATGCACTGTTTTCGGCGCGCCGCCATTTCTTGAATCGATATAGGTAGCGGTGACGCCTTTGGCGTCCTGCTGAATGTTGGTGACTTTGCAATTGTATTTGATCAGCCCGTTCAATTGCTGACCGAAGGCCTTGCCGATCATGCCCATGCCGCCGACCGGTTCGAACAGCTGGGTCTGATAGTCGTAGGCCCTGCCTTCCATGAAGGTCCACATGTCGGAAGTGAACAACTGCTTCATCGGCAAGGGATCGGAATCCACCGGCAGTGGGCTGAGCCCGCCGCCCGGATCGACGGCATAGCCGCGCAGCTCGCTGGCGGTCGGACCTTTCTTGTATTCATAGTTCTTATCCAGCGCGCCCCAGAAGCGCAGGATCTGCAGCAGCCCGTCCTTCTCGTCCTTGCCGAGGGCTTGATCCAGCTTGTTCTGGCTGGTGGCCTTGGCGAGCAGCTCGGCAACATGGCCGCTGAAATCCATATCGACTTCGCGGCGGCGCAGCGGCTTGCCGCCGAACGCCTTGGTCGAATGGATATAGGCGTTGTAGTTGGTCATGGTGAAAGTCTCGAGCGCCACTTTGAACAGCTTGCAGTAATAGAGAATGGCGTTGTGATGGTGCGGCAACCGCCAAGGTCCGGGATTGAAGTAAAGCCCTGGCGCGAATTTCACATTTTGGGTAACGCCGCCGATATCGGTGTAGCTGTCGCCGCCATAGAGCGACCAGTTCCGCCCGCCGGGGCGATTGTTGTATTCCAGCAGCTGCACTTTATATCCGGCCTTGCGCAATTCATAAGCCGCCGTCATTCCCGCCAGGCCTGCGCCCAGGATCAGCACCGAAGCACCCTTCACATCGCCCGACATTTTGATTGGGCCGGTGAAGTCCGAGGTTCCGGCGTAACCCATCGCCACCATGGTGTCGTACATCAGGGCACTGCCGCCGGTGGCGCCGATGAATTTCAACATCGAACGCCGGCTGACAGGTGGCTTGCTGGTATTTGGCACGGATATTTTCCCTTCATGGCCGCGGCGCTTCACGGCTGCTTCGACGGCGGCACAGTCCTACAGCCTGCAAGGCTCCCGGTGAAGGCCAAAAAAGTCCGCCGCGCTGTGATGACTGTGCCGGCGGCGCCGGACTGTCTGCGCGAACGATTAGAGTAAATGCAGCCCGGTGC
This sequence comes from uncultured Alphaproteobacteria bacterium, assembly GCA_903897605.1. GTDB lineage: Bacteria > Pseudomonadota > Alphaproteobacteria > Micropepsales > Micropepsaceae > Rhizomicrobium. Next base: position 41,410 of record CAIUCH010000056.1, on the reverse strand, counting down.
GGATCTCGCCCAGGATCGGCACGATCGAAGCCACCAGCAGCAACGCCATGGCGAGATTGAACAGGCGCAGCGCCAGTGGTGAACGCAGCCAGCGCCCGATCGCCGCACCGAACACCGCCCAGGTCGTGCTGGTTGCGAATGCCACCGCCACGCTCATCAGGGCGATGATCGCGACCTGGAGATAAAGCCGCGATCCATGTCCGCCGGTATAGGCCGAGATCGCGCCCACCGCGATCAGCCAGGCCTTGGGATTGACCCACTGAAAGGCAGCGGCCTGCAGAAAGGAAAGGGGTTTGCGGCCACGGGCAGTGCTAGTGACCGAGGAACTGCGCGCGAGCTGGATGGCGAGCCACAGAAGATAGAGACAGCTGATGATCTTCATCCCCAGCTGCAAGCCGGTGGACGCAAGAAGGATGGTCGCCAATCCCAAGCCGATCAGGAGAATCATCAACGGAAAGCCGATGATCACGCCCATGAGATGCGGCCATGTCCGCTTGACGCCGAAGGTCGCCCCCGACGAGGCCAGCATCACATTGTTCGGCCCGGGGGTGAATCCCATGACCAGCGAGAAGATCAAGGCGGCGGTGAAGGTCTGAAGCGACATGGGTGCAAACAGATATGGGCCGCGGCTTTCCCGCAATGGGTTGGGCCATGAGCGTGTGGCATGGCTGCCCCGCCATGAACGCTTGCTCGGGCAATAAATTTCAGGTCAGCGTCCAGAACGGCCCGACAAGACCGTGGCGGTTGAAAAGTTGTTGCGCCTCCTCGACGGAGCGTTTTTTCCAAGGCTCCGTCAGATAGCCGCCATACCAGTCACGGGCAAACCTCCAAAGTTGCGGCAGGGACAGAATTGCGCCTTTGGGCAAGGCATGCCGCCGGCACCAATCATCGACTTCGTCCGGCGAATGGAATGGTTGAAAGGACGCGCAAGCGAAGATCACATTGTCCCACCACCGGGCCGCGGGCGTGGACAAATGAAAAACGTCGCCGGTGTCGATCAACGCGCCTTTGGCGACATGAAAGACGGCCGGCCGGGCTTCGCCGCCAGAGCGGGTGTGGATATGGGCATCGCAGGTCAATGCGGCGGCAATTCCGCAGGCGCAATAAAGACAATTGGCCCAATAGGCGCCTCGCTCGGTCTCAACCCAGCAGGAGCCAGGCGACAGCGCAAAAGGATGCACCACCCAAGGCCTCGTGGTCCCCGGATGCAACAGCAGCGCATGGGCATCGCCAAGCCTTTGCAGCGAGCCGGCAATATCCGCCGGGGATCGCGAAAGCTCTGCCGCAAGATCGTCAAGACCCGGTGCATAACCAAGCCGGGCGATGGCCCGTGTCAGCGCGCCCCGGACAAATTCGTCTTTTTGATCCAGCATGACCGCAAGCTTAGCTTGGCTAAGCAAGACCATGCTATAAATATCCGACAGCCGGAGGGTTCGTTGAAAGCAATCCGCCTTGCGATCGCGATCGCGCTGGCCGCCTCTTCTTCGGCGATGGCGGCCGACAAGCCCAAGCTGGTGATCCAGATCACTATGGATCAGTTGCGCGGCGATCTGCTGGAGCGCTACAGCGATGTCCTTACCCATGGGTTCACGCGCATCGAACAAGGTGGCCATTGGATACGCCATGGCGATGTCGATCATGGCTTGACCTTGTCATTTCCCGGTCATGCCACCTTGGCCACCGGCATGTATCCATCGCATCACGGCCTGACCGCCAATGAATGGTGGGAGCGGCAGAAAGACGGCAGCTGGGGCGAAATCGATGTTGCCGTCGATACGCGCTATCAGACCTTGGAGACGCCGGGTCGGCCTGGTGCCTCGCCCAGCAATATGCTGGCCGCCACTTTGGGCGAATGGATCAAGGCCTCAGATCCAAATGCCAGATCGGTGGCGCTGGGCACCGGCAACCGGATTCCCGTCGCCTATGCCGGCCATCATGCCGACGATGTCTACTGGTACGATTCCACCAGCAATGAATTCACCAGCAGCAGCTATTACGCGCCGGCCATCACGCCTTGGGTTGCCACCTTCAACAAGAACAATTTGCCGCAATTCGAAAAACCGATATGGCGGCTGACGGTGCCGTCGTCGCGGATCCATCTGGCGTTGCCCGATGCCACTTCGACCGAGAATTTCGGCAGAAATAATGTCTTTCCCCATATCTATGCGGCGGAATCGCGCTCGCCAAATGGCGGCAGCCCGTCCACGCCCTACGGCCAATGGTTCACCAACACGCCGATGAAGGACGAAGCGCTGTTCGCGCTGGCGGCAAAAGCCGTCGATGCCGAACGGTTGGGCCAGCGCGGGGTGACCGATTATCTGGCGATCGATATCGACTCCACCGACAATGTCGGCCACGCCTTCGGCGCCTTGAGCCTGGAACAGTTCGATACCCTGGTGCGGCTGGATCATGCGCTGGACACATTTCTCGACCGGCTCGACCGGGTGGTGGGCAAGGGAAATTATGTGCTGGAGCTGAGCGCCGATCACGGCGTAGTCAGCCTGGGCGAACCGGGCGTGCGCCAAGTGACCAATCCGCAGATGGAAGCCTTGCTCGACAAGATCGAAGCGGTGGCGAGCAAACCTCATAGCTCAGATCAGGCGACGCAGGACGACATCGTCGCCACTCTCAAGACCGCCGACTTCGTGGCCGACGCTTATACCGAGGAACGGCTCAAGGCGCCGACCAACGATCCCTATGTGCGGCTTTACAAGAACATGCTCAGGCCCGGCTTTACCACCGACTTTCCACTCTGGTCGAACAAGGACCGCCCGCACCATCCCGCCCGCTATCACATCATCGTCCGCTTCAAGGAGAATATGATCAGCAATGCGGCAACCGCGGTGCATGGCTCGCCCTATGCGGCCGACCGTCTGGTGCCGATCATCTTTTACGGGTCCGGCATTCGCGTGGGAGAACAGGCGGACGGCGCGCGCACCGTCGATGTGGCGCCAACCCTGGCGGCGGCGGCGGGCATTGCCATTCCCAAGGATCTGGACGGCCGCGTTCTCAGCGACGTGCTGGCGGCGCATTAGCGGCGCGATCAGATCCCCAGCACACTTTCATAAGCGAACAGCGCCGGCGCGCAGACCGGCCAGTATCGACATCAGACCTTGGGAAGCGCCTGCAACAACCGCTCGATATCGCCCATGTCGTTATAGACCGACGGCGAGACCCGCATGCGATTGTCGCCCAGAGTCACCTTAATGTTCGCCGCCTTCAACACCGGCTCCAGCTTCTTCGCCGCATCCTGGTAGGCGAAGGTGACGATCGGCCCTTCGGTCTCCGGCGGCGTCATCGGCGCGAAGCCGCGCTTGGGCAATTCCTCGCGCAGCCGCGCGATCAGCGGCTTGCGGTGCGCCGCGATCCGGGCGACGCCCAGCGTGGTGACATATTCGATCGAGGTCGCCAGCATCGCCAGGCTGCTCCAGGCCGGGGTGCTGACTTCGAATTTGCCTGCCGTGGTCTGGCGCATGGTCCAGTCGCCGACCACCGGACCCGGCGGATCGAAGGGATAGGCGTGGCTGTGATTGCTAGTGACCGAACGCCAGCCCACCGCGGTGCGCTTCAGTTCATCCAACCGGTCGGGACGCACATACAGGAACGCGACGCCGAAATCGGCCATCAGCCATTTGTAGGCGCCCGAACAACAGAAATCGACGCCGCTGGCTTTGACATCCAGCGGGATCGACCCCGCGGACTGGATGATGTCGGCATAGACATAGGCGCCCTTTCTGTGCGCCAGGTCGCTCAATGCCTTGAGGTCGTGCTGGAAGCCGGTATCGCTTCCCACATGCGAGACCGCCACCAGTTTGGTGCGGGGGGTGATGGCGCGCTCGACATCGGAAAGCTCGATGCGGTTGTTCTTTGGCGCCAGCACGGTCAACGGCATGCCCGCCTTGTGCCGCTCGCCATACTGAACCAGCGATGCGTCATAATGATAGGCATCGGTCACCACGCCGGCCTTCTCGTTCAGACCCAGCGCGGCGCCGATATGGTTTTCACCTTCCATGGTGCTGGGCACCACCGCAATATCCGTGACATCGGCATTGATGAGGGCGGCGAATTTCGCCACCGCGGCGTCGCGCTGATTGTCCCGCGGCCAGGCGCGCGAGACGTCTTTGTCGGCGCGCGACATCAGAAAATCATTGCCGGTCTGGCGCACGAAACGGTTCAGGGGATGGGCATAGGCGGCATTGAGGAAGGTGCCGTGGAATTCATAACTGTCCTTGTCCGGCAAGGCCGGCCGCATCGCGGGCAGCGCGCTTGCCGCGGCCGCGGCAGAGGCCACGCCCAGACTTCCCAATATTGCACGGCGGGACAGATCCATTTCGACCTCCAGTTACCAATCGACGGCGACAACCCTAGCAGATTCCTTGGCGCGGCTCAGTGCGGCATTGGCGACCGAAATATCCTGCGCCGCATGGCCGAGAGATTTGTAGAGCGTGATCTGCCCGGCATTGACCCGGCCCGGCAGCGATCCCGCCAGCACGTCGCCGATCTCGCCTTTCACATGGTCTTCCTTGACCCGGCCTTGTTCGATGGCATGGCAGAGTTCGCCTGCCTGGGACAAGGCATGCGCCTTGGAATCGGCGATGTAATAGCTGCGCGCCACCACCTCGTCATCGACTTCACGCGCCGCGCGCAAGCTGGAGCCGACCAGATTGAGATGCTGGCCAGGTCGCAGCCATTCGCCAAGCACCAGCGGTTCCTGAGAGGAGGTGACGGTGCAGATGATATCGCCCAGGCTGACGGCCTGGCGGATATCGCTGGTTACCTGGATATTCTGATTGAGGAATTTCGGCAGGCCCTGGACGAAGGCTTCGACCTTGCCGCGATGCCGCCCCCAGACGATGACCTGTTCGATGGGACGCACCGCCGAGATCGCGTCGATATGCGCCCCGGCCAGATCGCCATTGCCGATGATGGTCAGGACCTTGCTGTCGGGCCGCGACATCGCCTTGGTCGCCACCGCACTGGCCGCCGCCGTGCGCAAACGGGTAAGCGCATAAGTGTCCACCGCGCAAAGCGGCTGGCCATTGGCATCGTCGAACAGCAGCATCAGGCCTTGGTGGCTGGGCAGGCCGAATTTCGTCGCGTCCGACGACAGGCTCACCACCTTGAGGCCGAAGCGGCCGAGATCTGGCATGGTGCCCGGCATCAGACCCAGCCGGGTGGAGGCATTGACTGTCATGACGGCGCGCTGCGGGGCATTGACCCGGCCGGCGGAAAAATCCCGCATCGCCGCGCCGACAATGCCGATGGCGTCATTCAGCGAAACCAGCTCGTCCAGCGCAGCCCGGTTGATGAATATGAGTTTGCGCTGCGCCGTTTCCACCATGGCTGATCCTCAGCAATTTGTGCCGCCGGTCCAGCCTTGCGGGCTTCACACCGGCCGGCGGGCCTGTAATCTGTCCCCTCAGCGCAGGGGCGCATCTCTAGCGCGGTTCCAAACCCGCGAACAGGGCGGCAGGGGGTTTTGCATGCTTCGCCAAGCCAGGCACATATATAAAGCCGGACCCCTATATATTGCCGCAGTCTTGCTCGGCGTCAGCGTCCTTTCCGGTCCGCTGCAGGCCCAGACCCCCGCAACACCGCCTGCCCTGCAACGCCTAACACCGCAACTGGATCGGATCTTCACCCAGTTCATGGCTGACAATCATGTGCCCGGCCTGGTCTGGGGCATCGTCGCCCAAGGCAAGCTGGAATATGTCAAGCCGTTCGGCATCCAGGACATGGATGCGAAACGGCCGGTGACGGCGGACAGCCTGTTCCGCATCGCCTCCATGACCAAGGCCTTCACGGCATTGACCCTGCTGCATCTGCGCGACCAAGGCAAAGTCGCGCTGCAGGCCAATGCGGAGACTTACATTCCCGAGATGCGGGGCTGGCAGTATCCCACCACCGACTCTCCCAAGATCCGGGTGATCGATATTCTGGGCCACACCCCCGGCTTCGTCACCGATGATCCCTGGGGCGATCGCCAGACGCCGATCCCGGAAGCCGAATTCACCGCGATGCTGCGCCTTGGCATCGCCTTCGATCACGCGCCGGAAACCGCCTTCAGCTATTCCAATCTCGGCTTCGCCATGGTCGGCCGCGTCATCCAGAATGTCGAAACCCGTCCCTATGGCGCGGTGGCGGGCGATTTGCTGCTCAAGCCTTTGGGCATGACGTCCAGCGGTTTCAACATTGCCAATTCGCCGATCGAGCGGCGCGCCATCGGCTATCGCTGGGAGAACAACGCCTGGGCGCGCGAACCCGATCTGGGTGAAGGCGCCTTCACCTCCATCGGCGGCCTGCAAACCAGCGCCAATGATTATTCCAAATGGGTGGCCTATCTTCTCTCGGCCTGGCCGCCGCGCAGCGATCCCGACACTGGGCCCGTCCCCCGCCAAACCATCCGTGAACTCGCCAAGGGTTCGGACTTTCCCCTGGGCGTGACGCGTCCCGGCGACAAGCGGCCCAATCCCTGCCGTCAGGCCGAGACCTATGGCATGGCGCTTTATGTGGTGAATGATTGCGACCTGCCCTGGGCGATCACCCACAATGGCGGCTATCCAGGTTACGGATCATCGGTGCTGATGTTCCCGGATGCGGGTGTCGGCCTGTTCGTCTTCGCCAACCGCACCTATGCCGGCCCCAGCCCCACTCTGTGGGCCGCGGCGCTGCAATTGAAAGCGGCGGGCCTATTGAACGCGCGCGCGCATCCCGTCAGCGCGCTTTTGGCGAAGGCTTATGCGGCGGCGGGCGAATCCTGGCGCAGCGGTGCGATCGCGCCGGTGGCGCCCATCGCGGCGATGAATTTCTTCCTCGACCGCACGGCGGAGAATTGGAAGCTGGAGCTGGCCCGATTGAAGACCCAGGTCGGTGATTGCCAAACCGGATCGCCGATCACCGCCATGGGAACCGAGACCGGGATGTTTGAATGGTCTTGCCAGCACGGAAAGATCCGGGGCCGCTTGCTGTTGGCGCCGCCGATCGAAGGCAAGGTGCAGAGTCTGATCTATGAGGCGCTGCCGCCGGCGTGACCGTTCCGGTCAGAGCGCGACCACGATGGCGGTGACATTGTCGGTGGCGTGATTGGCGAGCGCGGCCTGAACCAGGGCATCCGCCGGGGATTTTTCCTCTGCGCGCACCAGGATGGCGGCGATCTCGGGGTCCGTCAGCACCTTGCACAGCCCGTCGCTGCACAAGAGATAAACATCGCCAGGCACCGTCCCAAGCTTGCGGGACGCCAGGGCGAATTCATGCGCGGGCGCGCCGACGGCGCGGGTGATGATGTGCCGCTGGGGATGACGCAGGGCCTCCTCCGGCGTGATATCGCCACTTTGCACCAATTCGCGCGCCAGCGAATGATCCTCGGTCAATTGCTCCAGGTCGCCGCCGCGAAGACGATAGATCCGCGAATCCCCCGCCCACAGGCAAACGACATGCGCGCCGCCATGGATCAGGACCGCGATGGTGGACACCATGGCGTCGACGCCGCGCGCGTTTGCGGCATCGATAAGCGTGCGATGCGTATTCGCCACCACCCGCGTCACCTGATCTGGGTCCAGCATCGCCGAAGCACCGCCCACGATCTGGTTCAGATCCGAAACAATCAGGCCGGCCGCCACATCGGCGCCGGCATGGCCGCCCGCCCCATCCGCCACCGCCCACAAACCGATATCGGTTCGCACCAGCAGCCGGTCTTCATTGCGCAACCGCACTGTACCGCTATGGGTCGCCGATGAAACCGATGTCACATCCTGTCGCATTCGTTGGAACAACTCCGGGACGGGATTTCCGTTGGAACAAGCGATATCGCACCCGCACTATAGTTATCACGAATTAAGCAGACCTTGGTTCTGCCCCAGTCCCCTCTGGTTTGCGGCAGCGCGAGTTAATTTCACTGCAACTCTTCGCTGTCACTTTTACAGAGGCTTCCGGCGGATGCGCTGTCGTGGCCGGGGATCTTACCAGCGCGATTGGCGGCATGGATCAGGAAATAATTGCGATTCCCAGCGATGCCGCGGCGATCGAGAGCGCCGCGCCGCGGAAATTTGCCCCGCAGGATCTTCAGGACGCACTCGATAATTTTTATCTGCGGGTCGAATATCAGCCAAAAGTTCCGTTCCGGCTTTCACGCGCCACCAAATTCGGTGTCGAGGCGCTGTGCCGGATCGAGCATCCCGATTTCGGCTTGGTCGCGCCGGAACATTTCATCGGCCTGGCCGAGAAATCGGGACTGATCGCGCGCCTGACCGACCAAGTGGTGGCCCAGGCTTTCTTCGACTGGCGCAAATGGTTCAATCACGGCCTGACCTTGAAGCTGGCGCTCAACATTTCGCCCGAGCTTCTGGTCGACAGCGCCTGGGCCGAACAATTCCTGGCGCGCTCGGCGGAATATGACATCGATCCGGAATATATCACCCTGGAATTCACCGAAACCTCGACCCTCACCTCCAGCGACGCGGCGCTCGACATTCTGAATCGCCTGAAACTGAAGGGCCACACACTTTCGATCGACGATTTCGGCACCGGCTATTCGAGCCTGAGCAATCTCTACAAGCTGCCCTTCAACGAATTGAAGATCGACAAAAGCTTCACCACCGATTTCCGCCAGAATCCGGCGGCGCGGGCGCTGGTCGAATCCACGGTCGAGATGGCGCGGCGGCTGGGCATCAAGGTCACGGTCGAAGGCATCGAGGCCGATTCCACGTTTTCGGAGCTGCGGCTGCTGGGCTGCGACGAGGCCCAGGGTTTCCTGATCAGCAAATCCATCCGTGGCGAGGACGTCCCTGCTTTCTTCGCCGGCTGGTCGTCCGACTGGGAGACCACCCGCGACGCACCGAAAGTCGCCATCGTCCAGTCCCTGCTCCAGGAATTGATGGCCGACAGTGCGCCCGATGCGACCCTGGTGCTGGCCGCCGCCAGGCCCGGCCGCGATGCCGGGACATTCGCGGCCATCGGCAAGATTCCGGCGATGACCCTGGAAGGCGCTTCGCTTGCGGCGCTGGCGGAATGCCACATCGCCATCGCACGCCTTTCCGGCTTGCCCGGACAGAGCCGCATGCGCAACCAGCTGCTGGAACTGCAGCGTCTCTTGGAGGAAGAGCTTCTCACCCAGGAGACCATCGAATTGGTGATCGGCGAGCGCCGCGTCCGGTTGTTGCCGATGCGTGCCGCCCTGATCGGCCGGCCATCGCACGCCCGCGATGTTGAGATCGCCATCGATTGCCGCTGGTTCTCGCGCGGCGAACGCAGCCTTTATCTGTTCTCCGATGGCGAGGAATGGTTCATCGAGGATCTCGGCAGCACCAATGGAAGCTGGATCGGCAAGAAGAAGCTGAATCCCGGCAAGCCGGTGGCGCTGGGCTTCGGCGAGACCCACATCGCGGTGGGCCGCACTTCGGACGGCTTGGCGCCAGTGACGGTGCATCTTCATCGCGCCCCGATGGCGCCCAACGTGGTGGCGGTGACGGTTGGTGCCGCGCCCGAGCCGCAAACCGATGCCGCATCCGGCACGCAATGGCCGTCCCGCGACGAGGATCTCGCCCGCACCTGGATGGTATTCCGAGACGGCCTCAGCCTGGGCGCGGCTCCCAGCTGCGGCCTGGTGGTGCCCGCCAGCCATCTGCCGATCGCCGGCGATGTCCGCTTCCAGAACGGTTTCTGGTTGGCGCCGCGCACGGGCGCGGGCCTGACGGTGAACGACATCGCTTTCGATGCACCGGTTCCGATTCCGGCGGGCGCCCGGCTCAGACTGGCCGATGTTCCGATCCACGCGGAGCAACCGCGTGCAACCTTACGCCCCTTGGCCGCCGAGGAGCGGCTTCTGAAAACCGACGGACACGCAACCGCATGATAAAAAACGCACTCCGGCTGACGGCCTTATCGCTGGGCGCACTGGCGGCGGCCGGCTGCACCACGCCCAAGCAGGCGCAGCTGACGGCGATCGCCGCGCCGCCACCGCCGCACATTGAGGCGCCGCCGGCCCCGCCGCCCGGCCTGTCGCTTCCCGATCATCTTCAACTGGTGGTGAACCTGCTGAAAATCGGCGACAGCGCTCATGCCGAAGCGGAATTGAAAGAAATTCTGGCCAAAGCGCCAGACAACAAATCCGCCCTGTATCTGACGCAGCAAATCGAGACCCCGATCGCCAAGCTTTATCCCAAAGCCAGCTTTCGGGTGAAGCTGGGCCGGGACGCCAGCCTTCCCGCGCTGGCGCAAACCTATCTGGGCAATCCGCTCGGCTTCTATGGCCTGGCCCGTTACAACGCGATCGCGGTGCCGGCGAAAGTGACGGCAGGCCAGACTATCCGCATTCCCAAGACCCGCATCGCGATCGCCGCGCGCGCCGCGAAATCGTCGGCGGCGGCGCAGACGCCAGACGCGGCCGACGCCCCGGCGCAAGTTGCTTCGCTGCCCGCGAATGCCGATACCGATGCGCAGGCGGCGCAGAAAATGGCCGACCAATATTACAAGACCGGCCTGACCCTGTTCCAGCATCAGGATCTGGATGGCGCCATCGCCGCCTGGGACAAGGTCCTGGCGATCGATCCCAACTACAAGGATGCCCAGCTCAACCGCGCCCAGGCGTTGCAGCTGAAGGAGAATCTGAAAAAGCTGGGCGGCTGATCAGGGACCGCCCATCTTGACGATCAAGGTCGCGTTGGTGACGCAATTGATCTGCGCCACTTCTGCCACCACCGCTGGGGCGGCATTGGGCTTGGCGTCACGCCTTGCGCCCCCCGGCCCGCGCTGATCCGCCATCAGATTGAAGGCCGAGAAGAGCTGGCCGATTTCGTCGCTGCCCTGCTGAGGAATGCGGCGGTCGATATCGCCATTGCCGAACGCGGTCAGCGCCTCGCGGAGCAGACGCAGCCGCCGGGCGATCACCGCGCCCAGGAAATAGGACAGGCCCATCACCGCCAGCACCGAGACCAGTCCCAGCACGGTCAGCAGCCACAAGGTCGAACGGAGCACCCGATCGGTCGCCTCGCGGCCGATGCCCAGATAGATGTGCCCGATCACGGTCTTGTGAAACAGGATCGGGGTCTGGAACAAGAATATCGGCTTGCCGCCCGGCAAGGTGGCGGACGATGTGGTGAGATCGGACGCGGGCGAGAATTCCCGGGTGCTGACCGGCGGCGTCAGATGCTTGCCCACCGACCCCTGGTCGGTCGCCGCCTGCACGATGCCGCGATGATCGGTCACCGCCAGATAATCGAAACTTCCCCGTTCGCGCGCATCGGCGACGAAGAGCTGCAGCGGCAGCCAATTCTGCCCCAGCACCGGCAACGCCGCCTGCACCGCCACGAACTTGGCCAGCGAGCCGCCGGATTCCAGGACCTTGCCTTCGACCATGCGCGCCTGGACGTCATAGACGATGGCCATGCAGATCAAGAACAGCCCCGCCAGGGTGGCGCCCGCCAATGCCGCCAGCTTCAATCGCAGCGGCAGGAATTTGTTGCGGCGCTGTTCGTCCTCGGCTTCCTCGATCGCCTTCAATTCGCGCGTCAGGGTTTCGGCGAGTTGTTCGCCGCTCTGGAAACGCTGCTCGGGCCATTTGTGCAGCAACTTGGCGATGGCGCGCTGCAATCCATCCGGCACTCCGGAGGCGAAGTTCGAAATTGGCGGCGGATCCTGCTGCAGGATCTGCACCATCAAAAGACCCAGCCGCTCGCTGTCGAAGGCGCGGCGATGCGCCAGCAACTCGTAAAGAATGGCGCCCAGGGAAAACAAGTCGCTGCGGCCGTCGATTTCCCGTCCCGCCACCTGCTCCGGCGACATATAGCGCGGCGTGCCCAGCATGGTGCCTGCCTGGGTCTTTTGCAGTTCGTCCGCGCCGCTCAGACGCGCCACGCCGAAATCCGTCAGCTTGACGGTCTCGCCATCCTCCATCAGCAGGACATTCGCCGGCTTGATGTCGCGATGCACGACGCCCTGGCGATGGGCATAGTCGAGCGCCTTGGCCAGTTGGATGCCGATGCGGATGAATTGTTTGACGGAGAAGGTTTCCTTCGCCGCCAGCACCGCGTCGAGCGGCCGGGCCTTAACATATTCCATGGCGATATAGGGCGCGCCATCCAGCTGTCCCAGATCGTAGATGGTGACGATGTTGGGATGGGAGATCGCCCCCGCCGACTTGGCCTCGCGCAGGAAACGGGTCAGATATTCCTCGTCGATATTCCTGTCCTGCTTGAGCAGCTTGATCGCGACCGTGCGGTCGATCTCGGGGTCATGGGCGCGATAGATCACCGCCGACGCGCCTTCTCCCACCACCGCCTGGATTTCGTAGCGGCCGATCTTTTTCTTGTCCGCCAAAATTCCTCCCCGGCTTTCGCGCGTTTTCATCGGTCTAGCAGCAAAGGGTTGCACGGATAATTACCGCGCCGCGCCATCACGGCGACGGCGCGGGCTGGGCCGCCTCGGCCGGCGCCGCCACCGGCACGGGTGCTGGTTCCGGTGGCGCCGCGGCAGGCGCGGCCATAGCGGGTGCGGCTGCGGGCGGCGTCACGGATGCCGCCGGAGCCGGTGCGGATGATGGCGTAAACGGTATCGACATGACCGGCACATTGGAGGCCGCGGATTTATCCGCCGGGGCCGCGGCGGTCGGATCACTGTCCGCCAGATAGGAAGTGAACACCCAACCTTGCACCACCGGGGCCTGCTGGCCCGGGGTCTGCGAGGCGGCAATCTCCACCCGGTCCCAGCTGCCGCGTTTTTCCAGGATCGAGACCGCGGTTCCGCGCTTGAGATTGACGGCAACGCCAGCCCCGGTCGAAGGCTGTTCGCGCACATTGATGGAGCGCGTCGCATACATTACCGGATGTTCGACCTTGGGCTGGGTCGCGGCCACCGGCGGGGTCGGCGCAGGTGTGGTGGCAGCCGTATCGGTTGGCGGGAACAATCCGCCCACGGTTTCGATCTGCCAGCGGATGGTATCGGGCAGCATCGCTTCCAGTTTCGGCAGCACCAGCACCGCGGCGGCGGCGGCCATCACCACCACCACGACATCGCGGATCAGCTTGTTGCTGGATTTGTCCGCCGGACGTTCGGCCTCATCGTCGCTGGGCCGGTTGGCCAAGGGCTGCCAACGCGTACCGGGCGCATCGCGAACCGTGCCCAGCCTGATCTGCTCCTGCAGGGCATCGATGTTCGCGATGGCCGCTTCGCGGTCCACCAGGGTGGCGCGCAGGGTTTTGATTTCTCGCTCCAGCGAATGGACATATTCATCGTCGGTGGTGCGGGATGCCGCGGCCCGGCGCTCCGCCGCCAGCGCCGCTTCGGCCGCGTCATAGCGCGCATTGGCATTTGCCAGCGCCCCTGCGGTTTCCTTTTCCCAGATCGCCTGGGCCGCTTTCAGTTTTTCGCCGGCAACGGTTTCCGCTGCCGCTTTCACCAACGCCATGTCCGCCTCCGCCGCCTTTGCCTGGCGCTCAATCTCCAACCGCAGTTGCTGAATTTCCGCGTCGCGATCCGCGATAGGCTTGCCGACCGACGCCAGGGCCGTTTCCGCCGTTTCACACCGTGCCGTCATCGCCGCCAGCACCTTGTCCGCCCGCGCCTGCCATTCGGCCTCGGCGACTTTTACCGCCTGCGCTTCACGCGCTTGCGCCGCAAGATTTGCGGCAGCGGTCTGCGCGTCGGACGATTCCCGCAACTGGGTCAATTGGGCCTGCAGCTGCAGGATCTCGGTTCCGCGATCCGGCGTGGATTTCGCCGCCGCCGCCAAAGCTGTTTCCGCCGCTTCGCAGCGCGCCGCCAGGGCGGCCAACGCCGTCTCCGACTGCGCCCGCCATTCGGCCTCGGCGGTGTTCAGCATCTGTGCCGTCTTGGCGTCCGCGGCAACCTTGACGGACGCAATCTCACTTTCCGACTGCCGCCGCAGGCGGTCCAGCTCGGCGCCAAGCTCCGTCAGTCTTGAATCGCGATGGGCCCTAAGATCCACCGGCGCCGACACCAGCTTCGCCGCTTGTTCGGTCTGGGCCTTGTCCGCGCGCGCCTGCCATTCGGCTTCCGCGGCCTTCAACGCCGCCGCCATTTTGGTTTCGCCGGCGGATTTGAGGGCGTCGATCTCGATTTCCGCCTGGCGGCGCTGGCGTTCCAACTCTGCGCCAAGCTCGGCCACCCGCGTGTCGCGATGGGCCCTCAGGTCCGCCGCGCCCGCCGCCGCCGCATGTTTTGCCGCCTGCTCGGCCAGCGCCTTGTCCGCCCGCGCTTGCCATTCGGCTTCCGCGACTTTCAACGCCGCCGCCATTTTGATTTCGGCGGCGGAATTGAGGGCGCCGATCTCGGCTTGCGATTGCTGGCGCTGCAGATCCAGCTCGGTGCGCAGTTCCGCCTGCTCGCTCTCCACATCGGCGTGCGATTTCGCCGATGCCCGCTCGGCTGCGTCCTGTTTTGTCGTGAATTCGGCCAGCGCCTTGTCGGCCTGGGTCTGCCAGTCAGTCTCCGCGGCCTTCAGCGCCTGGGCCGCCTTGGCCTCCGCCGCGGCTTTTGCGTCGGCGATATCGGCTTGCGACTGTTGGCGCAGCTGTTCCAGCTGGGCCGTGAGCTCTTCAAGTTCGTGCTGGGGATCCGCATTCGCGGTTTCCGCCGCCGCCAGCGCCGCCTGGTGTTTCGCCGCCAACTCGGCCATGGCCTTGTCCGCGCGCGCCTGCCATTCGGCCTCCGCCGCTTTCAGGGACTGCACCTGCCGCGTCTCGATCGCCATCCTGGTGGTGTCGATCTCCACTTCGGTTTCCTTGCGCAGGCGGTCCAGCTGGGACCGCGTGCCGGCAAGTTCGCTTTCGCGCGCCGTCAATGCTTCCTTGGTCGCGGAGAATTCCTGCCGCATCAGCCGCAGCGCCGACGCCTGCTGGTCGCGGGCGATATCGGCCATCGCCTGGGTGCGCAGTTCCCGTTCCGCCAGTCTTTCGGCCAGCTTGTAGCCATGTTCTTTCTCAAGGCGGGCCTTCTCGGCCTCGAGCCGCGCGGCTTCCTCGCGCTTCCAGACATTCTGCGCCTCGGCCACGGCGGCATCCAGATTCTGCTGCAGCAGCACGCCCATGCGCTCCGCCGATCCGCGCAACTGCGCCAGTTCGGCGTCGCGTGCCGTCAAGGCCGCCTTGAGCTGATGCAATTCGTCGCGCACCTCGTCCGGCAGCGCATCGCTGGCGCCGGCGCGCGCGGACGAACCCGTCTTGGCATCGCGCTCGCCCGGAATCGGATAATCGATCAACGCGATGGTGAACGCCTCGGTCTCATCCTTGGCAATCAGGCGGATCGCCAAAGTGTGATCGCCGTTCACCGTCTTGGGCGCGAAATAGATCAGGTCTTCCAGTTCATCGAGCAGCAGCGACCAGCTGCCGTCGCCATTGTTCTGGCCGGCGGAGAAACGCGCGGATTGCGGCAGTTTCTCGACACGCAGCATGAAGCGGCCGCGTTTGCGATAGGCGGAGATCACTGGCCTAAGGTCGATCGCAATCGCCCGCGCAGCCACGGACGAATCGACGGACGCGCGCGCCGGCATGTCGGCGACATTTTCCGCCGTTTCCGGAACCCTGCGCAGCTTGGTTGCGCCTTTGTTCATAAATAGCCCAATCGCGAAGCGCCAATTCGTACGCGCGCCCCTGGGCTCACAATGACATTGGCTTCCGTGCAGCCGCGTTAGTGCAATCGCGGCAATTTGCGTAAACTTTTCGCCTTTGTGGTGGTGATGTGCGCTCAGCGCGGTTAGCGCAGAGGCCGCCAGGCGCATAGTGTCGCCGCATTGCCGCGCGATGCATGGTTAACCGGAACTTCTGTCACGCTTACACCCCGGTCTCACCGCCGGAATAATGGAATTGTTCTAATGGCTTCCGGTACTTGGCACGGAGATTGCGGGTTCCTGGCGCATTACAGAGCAACAGACATGAGCGCGATCAAACAAGCCATCAAAACCATCCTGCCGCGGATCGCGCTGGATATTGCCGGCTCGATGCAGCTGTACCGCAAGGCGCATGGGGTTTTTCCGAATATCCTTTTTCCGAAAACCTTCAATGAAAAGGTCGTCTGCCGCAGCCTGTTCGACAATCGGCGCATCCTGCGCCAGTTCGCCGACAAATTTACCGTCCGCGCCTATGTCTCAAAACGGCTCGGGCCGCAGGTCCTGCCTGAGCTATATTGGGTCACCGAGACGCCGTCCGACATCCCTTTCGACCGGCTGCCCAAGAGCTTCGTGGTCAAGCCGACCCATGGCGCGGGCTGGGTCCGCATCGTCCGGGACAAGGCCGCACTGGACATGGCGGAACTGGTGCGGCAGTGCGAAATCTGGCTGTCGCAGAATTTCTACAGGAAGAGTTATGAGCGGATCTACAAGGACATCGTCCCCCGCATCCTGGTGGAGGAGTTGATCGATGACGGCAGCGGCAACGCGCCGGTCGATTACAAATTCATGGTCTTCCATGGCAGGGTGGAGTTGATCGCCGTGATCGTGGACCGCTTCAAGAATACGCGGGGCTATTTCCTGGATCGCGACTGGAAGACTTTGTCGGCCGGCCTCGCCGAAGGCTGTGATTGCGCGCACCCCACCCCGGCCGCCATCCCCAAGCCCCCGCATCTGGATGAAATGATCCGCGCCTCCGAGATTCTGGGAAAAGATCTGGATTTCGTTCGGCCGGATTTCTATGACACGCCGGAGAAAATCTATTTCGGGGAGCTCACCACCACACCCGGCGCCGGGCTCGCCCGCTATGCCCCCAGCAGCTTCGACGAATATCTCGGCAAATTCTGGTGATTGCCGCCTGATCCCCTGCTTTTGCGGACGCCGTCCGTACCTATTCCGCCGGACCTTCGATGGCGACATGCAGCGCCTCCAGCCTTTCCAGCACGCCGCCATGCCGCAGCAGTGGTCCGATATCGATCACCGCGATGGTCTTGCCCGTATTGTCCAGCGCCGCGTTGATCGCCGAAGTGTAATCGGCGACATCGCGCTCGCTGATATTGGCGACCGAATGCACCGCCGCGATGACGCAGTTGACCAGCCGGGATTCACCATAATTCGCCTTGACGTTCCGGATGTCGCCGACCGCCCAGGCCTGAGCCGCGGGAACCGCATGGGCGAGTTGCTGGTCCACATCCTCCACCGATTGCGCCAGGCAACTGCGCTGCTGCTCCGCATTGAGCTTCAGCACATCTTCCGCCGCATCCAGCACTTCATAGCGGGCGATCGGCGTGGCCGTCACATGCTTGGTCCGCGCCAGCCGCGCGATGGTGTCGCGCGGCTCGTCGCGGGTGAGATCGAGCTTGTCCTGAAGATCCTGCTGCAGGCGCAGCGCGGCGCGCAGCGGCGTATCGGTCTTGTAGCGATTTTCCGTCTGGCCGAGCGCATTGCGGGTGTCGATGAAGCGCGCGCGAAGCGCATCGGACAAGGAAGGTTCCAGAGTCTGTCCGCGCGGCAGGCTGAATTTGCCGCCATTGGTGATCAGGAACCAGGCGCCCTCGAATACGCCGACCGACGGGCGCGGCGGCAACAGGATGGCGCGGGCTCCGTCGAGCAATTCGGCGAGATAATTCTTGTTCCAGGTCAAACCGTCCGGCATCGAGCCGACCGTGCCCAGAATCCAGACTTCGGAATCCCCGCGCGTCAAATGCCAGACCGCCGGACCCGGCGCCGCCTGGACCTCGACGATTTCCGGCGTACCCCAATTCACCACCGGATTCGGATCGGCGGTTTGGGCATCGGCGCAAATCGTCAGCCCACTGAAGGCCGCCGCCAGCAGGACCGCAATTGGTGCACGATAACGCCTTGACTTCATGCATCTTTCCAAAGGCCGACATTGCACTGCAATATACACTTCTGGCGGCAACATGGCAGCGCGAAAGTGAAGGGTTGCGCCCTTTTGCTCACCTCTTCTTCCCGTTAGTATCGCCGTCGCAAGGAAGAAAGCACACCGGATTGTTTCCCGGGCATGCGGACGGAATAAAGAGAGCACAAGACCAACGGGCATTACGAACATCAATCAGTAGCGGCGCGTATCATCAGACGTTGGTCTCTTCAGAGGCGGTCATTGGGGAAACGGTCAGCGATATGAGTAGTTCAACGGTGAACAAACCGTCACGGCAAACGCCGGACGCTGGTGCGAAATTGTTGTCTGGCATGAAGCCCACCGACATCAAGAACCCCGATTACTTCCACAAGGTCGTCGATTGCCAATGGGCCTGTCCCGCCCATACGCCGGTGCCCGAATATATCCGCATGATCGCGGCCGGGCGTTACTCCGACGCCTATATGGTCAACTGGCATTCCAATGTTTTCCCAGGCGTGCTCGGCCGCACCTGCGACCGGCCTTGCGAACCTGCCTGCCGCCGCGGCCGGGTGGAAGAAGTCAACGCGGCGCCGGCGCCGGTGGCGATCTGCCGTCTCAAGCGCGTCGCCGCGGACAACAAGGACGATGTCAAGGCGCGCATGCCGCGCCCGGCCACGCAGAAGAATGGCAAGCGGGTGGCGCTGATCGGCGCGGGACCCGCCTCGCTCACCGTGGCGCGCGATTTGCTGCCCCTGGGTTACAATGTCGTTCTGTATGACGGCGATGCCTTGGCGGGCGGCATGATGCGCACCCAGATTCCAAAATTCCGTTTGCCCGAAACGGTGTTGAACGAGGAAGTGGACTATATTCTCGACCTGGAGCCGGAACGCAGGCTGGGCCAGAAGATCAACTCCCTCAAGGGCCTGCTGGCCGAGGATTATGACGCGATCTTTGTCGGTTGCGGCGCCCCGCGTGGCCGCGAGCTGGAAATTCCCGGCCGCAAGGAAGCCGGCGCCAATATCCATATCGGCATCGATTGGCTGGCTTCGGTTTCGTTCGGCCATACCACCAAGATCGGCAAGCGCGTGATCGTACTGGGCGGCGGCAACACCGCGATGGATTGCTGCCGCACCTCGCGCCGCCTGGGCGGCGACGAAGTGACGGTGGTGGTGCGCTCGGGCTTCGAGGAAATGAAGGCGTCGCCCTGGGAAAAGGAAGACGCGATGCATGAAGGCATCCCGATCCACAATTTCCTGGTGCCCAAGGAGTTCCTCCACGAAAACGGCAAGCTCAGCGGGGTACGCTTCGAGAAAGTGAAGGCCGAGCGCGACGCCAAGGGCCGCCGCAATCTGGTGCCATCGGGCGAGCCCGACACCATCCTGCAATGCGACGATGTGCTGGTGGCGGTGGGACAGGAGAATGCCTTCCCCTGGATCGAGCGCGACATCGGCCTGGAATTCGACAAATGGGACATGCCGGTGGTCGATCCCGCCACCATGCAGTCCACCAATCCCAAAGTGTTCTTTGGCGGCGATGCGGCCTTCGGACCCAAGAATATCATCTGGGCGGTGGCGCATGGCCATGACGCCGCCATCTCCATCGACCTGCTCTGCCAAGGCAAGCCCACCAGCCTGCGCCCGCCGCCGATGGTCAATCTGTCCAGCCAGAAGATGGGCATTCACGAATGGAGCTATGACAACGATATTTCCAACGACAATCGTTTCAAGGTGCCGCACGCGCCGATCGAATTGACCTTGAAGAATGTGAAGCTTGAGGTCGAGCTGGGCTTTGATCTCAAACAGGCCTTCAGCGAAGCGCAACGGTGCCTGAACTGCGATATCCAGACCGTGTTCGATACGCCCAAATGCATCGAATGCGACGCCTGTGTCGATATCTGCCCGATGGATTGCATCACCTTCACCGCCAATGACGCGGAAGAGGAATTGCGGCTGCATCTCAGCGCGCCGGCCCTGCATCCCACCCAGGATCTTTATGTTTCCTCCGTGCTGAAGACCGGCCGGATCATGGCCAAGGACGAGGATCTCTGCCTGCATTGCGGCCTTTGCGCCGAGCGCTGCCCGACCGGCGCCTGGGACATGCAGAAATTTTTGCTGGAAGCGCCGAAGACGGAGTACGCATGTCACCGATAAAGTCCGTCAACGATTTCGTCGTCAAATTCGCCAATGTGAACGGGTCCGGTTCAGCCTCGGCGAACGAGATGTTCGCCCGGTCCTTGCTGCGCATGGGCGTGCCGGTGGCGTCGCGCAACATCTTCCCCTCCAATATCCAGGGCCTGCCCACTTGGTACGAAGTGCGGGTCTCCGGCCAGGGCTGGCTGGGCCGGCGCGGCGGCGTCGATCTGATGGTGGCGATGAACCCCCAGACCTGGGACAAGGATATCGCCTCGATCGATCCGGGCGGCTATCTGTTTTACGATTCCTCGCGGCCGATCCCGCTGTCCAAGTTCCGCAGCGACATCAACATCATCCGCATGCCGCTGACCGAGATCTGCAACGCCACTTACAGCGATCCTCGCCAGCGCCAGCTCTTCAAGAACATCATCTATATCGGCGCCCTGACACAGCTGCTGGGGATCGAGGCCGACCTGCTCGAAACCATGATCGGCGAGCAATACAGGAACAAGCAGGCCCTGATCGCGCCCAACCACCAGGCGCTGCATCTGGGTCATGACTATGCCCGCGACAATCTTGCCGGCGCCTGCGGCCTGAAGGTCGAGCGGATCGACGCGGTCAAGGACCGCATCTTCGTCAATGGCAATGAAGCGGCGGCACTGGGCTGCGTCTATGGCGGCGCCACGGTGGCGGCCTGGTATCCCATCACGCCTTCCACCTCGGTGGCGGAAGCCTTCGCCAAGCTTTGCAAGAAATACCGCACCGATGCGGAGAGCGGAAAGAACAAATACGCCATCATCCAGGCGGAAGACGAAATCTCCGCCATCGGCGCGGTGATCGGCGCGGGCTGGAATGGCGCGCGCTCCTTCACCGCCACTTCGGGTCCCGGCATTTCCCTGATGCAGGAGTTTCTGGGCCTGGCCTATTTCGCGGAAATTCCCGCCGTCATCATCAATGTGCAGCGCGGCGGCCCCTCCACCGGCATGCCGACCCGCACCCAGCAGGCCGACATTCTGCTCTGCGCCTATGCCAGCCATGGCGACACCAAGCACATCTTGCTGTTCCCGGAAGATCCCAAGGAGCTGTTCGAATTCGCCGCCCTCTCCTTCGACCTGGCCGAACGGCTGCAGACCCCGATCTTCATCCTGGAAGACCTCGATATCGGCATGAATGAATGGCTGTGCGAACCCTTCACCTGGGACGACAGCCGCACATATGACCGGGGCAAGATCATGACCGCCGCCGATCTGGATGCCGGCAAGACCTTCGGCCGCTATCTGGATGTCGATTGCGACGCCATCCCCTATCGCACCCTTCCGGGCGAGCACCCCACCAAGGGCGCCTATTTGACTCGCGGCACGTCGCGCGATCGCTTCGCCAAATACAGCGAGGAAGGCGATGTCTATCAGGACAATATGCAGCGCCTGTTGCGCAAATTCGAAACCGCCAAGTCGCATGTCCCCGCGCCGGTGATCCGGCAGCAAAAGGAGAAAACCCGCTTCGGCGCGATTTATTTCGGCTCGACCACCCCGGCGATGAACGAAGCCCTGGCGGCGCTGGAAGCCGCTGGCCTGCATCTGGACCTGATGCGGCTGCGCGCCTTTCCCTTCTGCGATGCGGTCAGCGATTTCATCCATGCCCATGACCAGATTTTCGTGATCGAGCAGAACCGCGACGCCCAGATGCGGATGCTGTTGGTCAATGAATGCGGCATCGATCCGGCCCGCTTCATCTCGATCCTGAATTACGACGGCACGCCGATCACGGCGCGCTTCATCATCTCGTCCATCACCGGCCGCATGACCATGACATCGAGGGAAGCAGCGGAATGACCTATATCGTCAAGCCAAAACTGCGCCATCCCGCCATCCCGGTGAACAAACTGGGCTTCACCCATCGCGACTATGAAGGCACGGTCTCGACCCTTTGCGCCGGCTGCGGCCATGACTCGATTTCCGCCGCCATCATCCAGGCCTGTTTCGAGCTGGCGATCGAGCCGCACCGGGTGGCCAAACTGTCCGGCATCGGCTGTTCGTCCAAGACGCCGGCCTATTTCCTGGGCCAGAGTCATGGCTTCAATTCGGTGCATGGCCGCATGCCTTCGGTCCTGACCGGCGCCAATTTGGCGAACAAAGACCTTCTCTATTTGGGCGTGTCGGGCGACGGCGACAGCGCCTCGATCGGACTGGGCCAGTTTGTCCATTGCGTGCGGCGCGGCGTCAACATGGTCTATATCACCGAGAATAATGGCGTATACGGATTAACCAAGGGCCAGTTCTCCGCCACGGCCGACAAGGGTTCCAAGAGCAAGGGCGGCGCCAGCAACATGGACACGGCGCTGGACCTGGTCAGCATGGCGCTGATGGTTGGGGCCAGTTTCGTCGGCCGCAGCTTTTCCGGCGACAAGGAACAGATGGTGCCGCTGATCATGGCGGCGATGCGTCATCCCGGGCCCGCCTTCATCGACATCATCAGCCCCTGCGTCGCTTTCAACAATCACGCCGGCTCGACCAAGGCCTATGATTTCGTTCGCGCCCATAACGATGCGGTCAACAGGCTGGACATCATGGAGCCGCGCGATCCGATCACGGTGGAATATGCGCCAGGCACCACCGAAGAGGTGGCGCTGCATGACGGCTCGTCGCTCCGGCTGGCCAAGCTGGACGCCAATTACGATGCCAATGACCGCATCATGGCGATGGCCTATCTGCAGGCCAAGGCCGCCAAGGGCGAATTGGTGACCGGGCTGATCTATCTGGACAAGCATGCCACCGACATGCACGCCAATCTGGACACCGTCGACAGCCCCTTGAACCTGATGTCGGAAAAAGAACTCTGCCCCGGCGCCAAAGCGCTGGACGGCTTCAACGCATCGCATCGCTGAGGGCACGCATCACGCATTGAGATTCGCATTTTCGGGACAGGGGTAAATTGTCATGGAGCCATTCCACGCTTTTCTCACCATCAAATGTTCCCATTGCGCAACGCCGCTGTTGCGCATCGGCCTGTCGCAGAACAGCGACATCGTGGTCTGCCCGATCTGCCTGAAAGCGGGCAGCTATGACGATGTGCTGGAGGAAGGGGCGGAATTGTCGGATGGATATGATGTTCCGGCCGGCACCCAGGAACTGGTCCGCCGCCTATGGGCCAACCGCGCGACACCTTGATCCCGGCCGGCGATAGACCGGTTCGCGGCGGCGTCAGGACGCCTGGGATGCCGGTTCGTCATCCGGAATGGCGCGAAAATTGCCAAATCTGTTCTGCAGATTTTCCAGATAGGTGTACAGCACGGGCGTGATGTAGAGCGTCAGAAGCTGGGAAAACAGCAGCCCGCCGGCAACGCAAAGCCCCAGCGGCCGGCGGGAGTCCGCGCCCATGCCGGTTCCCAGCGCGATCGGCAATGTGCCCATCATCGCCGCCATCGTCGTCATCATGATGGGACGGAAGCGCACCAGCGCGGCCTCATAGATCGCCTGCGCCGCCGGCACATTGGTGTCGCCGCGCTGCCGCTGCAGAGCGAAATCGATCATCATGATGGCGTTTTTCTTGACGATCCCCACCAGCATGATCATGCCCACAAAAGCGTAGAGCGTCAGCGGAATGCCCGCCAGATAAAGCGTGAGCAGCGCGCCCAGGGCGGCGGATGGCAGGCCCGACAGAATCGTCAGGGGATGGATGAAGCTCTCATACAGAATACCCAGGATGATGTAGACCACGATGATGGCGATCAGCAGCAGCCACGCCATGTTCGAAGTCGAGGCTTGGAAGGCGGCGGCGGTGCCGGCGAAACCGCCTTGCACGCTGGCGGGCAGACCGAGGCGGTCGGTGGCGCGTTTCACGCCCGCCACCGCATCGCTGAGCGCCTTGCCCGGCGCCAGATCGAACGACACGGTGATCGCCGGTATCTGGCCGGCGTGACTGATGGTGGGTGGCATGGAACCGCGCGTGATCTGGGTCACCGCGGTCAGCGGCACCATCGCGCCGCCAGCGCCGGGAAGATAAATGCGTGAAAGACCGGACGCATCGAGCTGGTATTGCGGCAGCAGCTCCAGGATCACTTGATATTGATCGGTGGTGGCATAGATCTGGGAAACCTGCTGTCCCCCAAAGGCCAGACCCAGCGTGCTTTGGATTTCGTCCGGCGTCACGCCAAGCGCCGAGGCGCGCACCCGATCGATCGTGACATGGACGGACGGCGCGACCTTGTCCTGATCGCTGTTGACCCCCACGAAAGTCGGATCGTCCTGCAGGGCTTGCACCAACTCATCGGCCGCCTGCTGCAACTCGGTGAGATCGAGTCCCTGAAGCGTATACTGATAGCTGGAGCGGGAGCCGCGCCCGCCGATACGGATGGTGGGCGGGTTGACGAAGGTGACGCTGGTGCCGGGAATGTCCCGCGTCTCGCGGCGCAATTGCGTGGTTACCTGGTCGGCCGAAAGACGCCGCTGCGACAGGGGTTTCAACGCGATCGACATGTCGCCGCCCTCGTCGCCCTGGACATCGGCGACATTGGGGTCCTGCTCGACGATCTTCATGATCCGGCGGGTATAAGCGACGAGCTGGTCGAACGAAGTGCCGGTCGCGGTCTGAACGCTGCCGCGCAAAATACTGGTGTCGTCGCTGGGCAGGAAATCCTGCGGCATCACCATGAACAGCCCCGCACTGGCGACGATGCTAGCGAAAAATATGCCCAGGATCACCGGCCGATGGTTGAGCGACCATCTGAGGCTGCCTTCGTAAAGACTCTGGACCTTGAGGAAGGCCGCTTCGCTCATGCGATAGACCCGGCCATGTTTCTCGCGACTTTCGTCGCGCAGCACCCGCGCGCATAGCATTGGCGTGAGGGTGAGGGAAATCACCCCCGATATAACGATCGCCACGATGATGGTGACGGCAAATTCGTGCAGCAACCGGCCGACGATACCGCTCATGAACAGGATGGGGATGAAGACCGCCGCCAGCGAGACGGTCATGGACAGGATGGTGAAACCGATTTCGCGGGAACCGCGCAGGGCCGCCTGATAGGGCGCCTCGCCTGCCTCGACATGGCGCACGATATTTTCCAGCATGACGATGGCGTCGTCGACGACAAAGCCCACCGACAAGGTCAGGGCCATCAGCGAGAGATTGTCGAGATTGAACCCCAGCAGAGACATGCCCGCAAAGGTGCCGATTACCGCGATGGGCAATGCCAGCGATGGGATGATGGTGGCGCTGACCTTGCGCAGGAACAGAAAGATCACCGCCACCACCAGCACCGCGGCGATCAAAAGCGTAATCTGCACATCGTCAACCGCCGCCCGGATGGTCTGGCTGCGGTCGTAGAACACTTTCATCTGGATGCCGGCCGGCAATTGCGCGACAAACCGCGGCAACACTTTCTTGATATTGTCCACGATCGCCATGGTGTTGGAATCGGGCTGGCGCTGAATCGCCAGGGTCACGGCGCGTTTGTCATTCAGCCAATCGATCGAGCGCACATTCTCGAAACTGTCGACCACCCGGGCGACATCGCCGAATGTCACCGGCGCGCCGTTGCGATAGGCGGCGGGCTGCCTGCGGAAGGCCTCGGCATTGTCCAGTTGGCCTTCGGAGCGAATGATCGCGGTCTTGGTGGCGCCGTTGAGCGTGCCGGACGCCTGGTTGGAGTTGGTCGAAGCGGCGGCGGCGGAAAGGTCAAGCAGGCTCATCTGCCGTGCGGCGAGCGCCGCGGGATCGGCCTGGATGCGCACGGCGAAGCGCGCCTGACCGTACAGATTGACCTGGGCGACGCCGTCCAGAGTGGAAAGCTGCGTCGCCAGCAGGCTGCGGGCATATTGATCGACTTTACTGATCGGCACCGTGTCGGAATAGAGCGAGATGAAATAGATCGGTTGGGCGGACGGATCGTTCTTGCGCAAGGTCGGCGGATTGGGCATCGCGCGCGGCAATCGTCGAAGCACGCCGGAAATGGCCGATTGCACATCCTGGGCGGCGAGGTCGATGTTGCGCTCCAGCCGGAACTGAAGCGTGATGCTGGTGAATCCCTGGAAGCTGGTCGACGTCATGGTGTCGAGCCCAGGAATGGACGCGAAGACGTTTTCCAGCGGCGTCGCCACCGCCGACGCCATGGTCTGGGGATCGGCGCCCGGCAGACTGGCCTGCACGCTGATGGTGGGAAAATCGATGTTGGGCAATTCGCTGACCGGCAGCACGGCGTAGCCGAACAGTCCGGCGATCACTAACGCGGCCATCACCAGGCAGGTCATGATCGGGCGCTTGATGAACTGCGCCGAGATGTTCACTGCGGCGCCCGCCCATGAACCTGATCGGACGAGGTCTGGCTGCCCTCGATGGCGGGCCGCGCCGCCAGGATGCGCACCGGCGCGCCGGGAACGACGCGCAACTGTCCTTCGATCACCACCTGATCGCGGGCGGCGAGTTTTCCGGCGATGGCGGCATTGGTGCCGTCATCGGTCAATACCGTGACGGGCCGCTGGCTTGCCCGCCCGTCCTTGATGACGAAAACATACGCGCCATTGGGGCTGTCGTTGACGGCATCGCGCGGCACCACCAGCGCGCTGGAGATATTGTCCAGCTCGACCGTCACATTGACTAATTGACCGGGCACCAGCGAAAGATCGTCATTGGGAAATGTGGCGCGCAGTTCGATCGTGCCGCTCAGATTGCTGACGGCATTGCTGATGAAATCGACCGGCTGCGCCAGCACTTTGCCGGTATGATCATGCACATCCAGTCTGGCGAAAATCTGGCCGCTTCGCTGCCGTGCCTGAATGCGCTCCAGATCGGATTGGGGCAAAGTGAATGATATCTTGATTGGGCGCACTTCGGCGATGGTGACCAGCGGGGTGCTGCCGCCGCCGGATCCGCTGATCATGTTACCGGGCTGGACCAGCACCGGACCGGTCTTGCCGTCGACCGGCGCCCTGATCTGCGCATAGCCGAGATTGAGACGCGCCATATCGACAGCCGCCTTGTCGGCCGCGACCGTCGCGGCCATCACATCCGCGTTGGTATTGGACGTATCGCGCTGCTGGGTGGAGATGGCGCCCTGATCGTGGAGGGTCGCATAGCGTTGTTTGTCGCGCAGCGCGTTCTCAAACTGGGCCTGGTCGCGGCGCCAGATCGCATCCGCCTGGGCGAATGCCGCTTGGAACGGATTGGGATCGATCTGGAACAGCAGATCGCCTTTTTTGACGAATTGACCTTCCTTGAAATTGGCGGTCTCGAGCGTTCCTTGGACGCGCGCCGTCAATTGCACCAGCGTGTTGGCGACGACAGTGCCCAAGCTGCGTTCCACCACGGCCATGTCGCGTTTCTCGACAAGCGCCACCCGAACGGGCGCGGCGGCGGTGCGCCGGTCGCCCGCATTGTCGGCTCTGCCGTTGAAATACCAATAGGCCGCCAGCACCAGAACCAGCAGCCCGCCGCCGATCAGCAAAGTGCGGAGCTTCGGAAATCGTCCGGGACCGGTGGTCAGCGGCAAGGGACCAAGGCGAAGATTATCGGGCGCATTCATTGCGCTGCCGCCCTGTCCGAAACCTGTGCGCTGCCGCTCATCTGTCCACCGAAAACCGACGCGGAAGGTATAGAGCACGCGGTTTGTAACCTTATAATTTTTATCAATGTTCGACGAGACGTGTCGTGCCGGTGCCTGGAACCGATTAAATATTGTTTTACAGCAGCTTACAGGCAGTCGTTCGGGCGTGACGGATCGCGAATCCGGCAAGGAATTCGGAAATCCGACCCGGCGCGGATCGATCCTGGCCTCGTCCGAGCCTTCCCAGGCCGTCGCGACGTCCCTCACGGCATGGTTGGAATTTTTGCGGTTGCTGGGAAAATCGGGACGGCGTGTATGAATCGCCCCCATTCACACCGCGACAGCGCTTCCTGGCGCCGTGTGTGGCGCCACTGTCCATGCCAGCGAACGCGCAATAACTTGATATACTTGCAAAATGTCCGCCTGGCGGTCGTGGCCCGATTGATGAAAGATCGGCAACGCTGAAGTGCGGTCGGCAGGAATCGCTATTCGGGACGCGGCGCGCTATCTAGGGTCGCTCCAGGAAGTCATCAACAGCGATTCATATGCAAAAACATCTAGTTCTGGCGGGACTGTTCGCCCTGCTGCCGCTGTCGGCGGCCGACGCGGCGGTCTATGGCGGCCTCGACCTGGTGGCCAATTCCATCGACTTCAAGAGTACCGCCCCCAGCCTGTTCGCGGAATCGCTGCTGGGACCCACCATCCATATCGGCGACCATTTCAGCAGATTCGCAGTGGAGCTGGGTTATGGCACGGTACGCCACACCTTCCAGCAGACCGATCTGCGCATCAACCGGCTGACCGGCGATGGACTGGCCTATGTCCCGGTCGGCGGCTTCCTCAATATCGTCCTCACCGCGGGCCTGAGCCAGGCCAATTTCGGCGCCAGCGATTATACCCACCAGTCCTACCTCAAGAATGGCATCATCAAGCAAGCGCGGGTCCCCGCCACCCTGCTGCATGGCGACCAAATCAACTGGCGCGGCGGCGCCGGCTTGTCCTTCTCCTTCGCCGGCGGCTACGAGTTCCATGTCATCGGGCGCTACGAGCCGCTGACCATGAGCGGGCTGGCCAATTCCGCGCTCTCGCTGAACACCGGCTTCAACATCGACTTGAATTGAACCTTGGCGGTGGGAACGGCTTCGCGAGAATCGGGTAGAAAGGCGATATCCAGCAAGGAGAGCGCCATGAACCGGATCACGCTTGCCGCTGCGGTTTTTCTGGCGTCGCCGCCTGCCTTTGCGCAGGTCATCACCATTCCGCCCACCATGGAGGATTTTCGCAGCCCCCGGCCGCCCCATGGCCATGGCGTTTCGCCTGCCCTGGCGATCGAAGCGGCACAGGCGGCGCTGGCGGCTTGCGACGCCCAGGGCGCCAAAGTCACTGCCCTGATGGTGGACAGCGAGGATATCCCCATCGCGCTGATATCCGCCGATGGCGGCGTCCTTACCGAGCGGCTGGCGGCGAGCAAGGCCCGCATTGCGGTCAAGACCGGCATGTCCAGCGCCCAGGCGGCCGAGCGCGCCAAGATCGACCCCGCCTTCCTGGCCCAGTTGATGGCCGATCCCTATATGTCGACCCCGTTTTCGGGGGCGCTGCCGGTGACGATGGGCGGCGCGAGTGCCGGCGCCTTTGCGGTCGGCGGCGGATCGGTGGCCGGCCAGGACGAAGCCTGCGCCAAGGCGGGTCTGGCCAAAATCCAGGACCGGCTGCGTTAGCCGGCCCCGCACTGGCGGGGGGCGCGGCCCCGGCGCTAGAATTCCAGGACAAAAGACGTGGGGGAATTGATGCGGACGGGATCGATCGTTGCCGGGCTTTGCCTGGTGTTGAGTGGCGCGGCCGTCGCGGCGCCGGACTATAACGAGACCCCCAAGAAACTGGTCCGCAGCGAAGGCAGTTTCGACTATGTGCGCCGGGTCGAGGAAATCCCGATGCGCGACGGCGTCACCTTGCACACCGTCATCCTGGTGCCGCGCGGCGCCGCCCATGCAGCCATCGTGCTCACCCGCACGCCCTACAGCGCCGAGGTCCAGACCGGATACGCCCAAAGCGGCCATCTGGGCATGATCCTGGACGGCTATGACAATGCCAACGACACCATCATCGAAGGCGGTTATATCCGCGTGGTGCAGGATGTGCGGGGCAAGTATGGCTCCAAGGGCATCTATCTGATGAACCCGCCGCTGGCGGGCACCGCGTACAATCCCACCAAGACCGACGATTCCACCGACGCCTATGACACCATCGACTGGCTGGTGAAACATGTGCCGGAATCCAACGGCAAGGTCGGCATCATCGGCATTTCCTATGACGGCTTCCTGCCGCTGATGGCGCTGGTGCATCCGCATCCGGCGCTGAAAATTTCGGTGCCGATGAATCCCATGGTGGATGGCTGGCGCGGTGACGACTGGTTCCACAATGGCGCCTTCCGCGAACAGAACATGCCCTACATCTATGAGCAGGACGGCACCGCCGACAATTCCGGCAAATGGTGGCAGTCCGAAGCGGATGATTACGATTTCTATTTGCGCGGCGGCTCGGCGGGCGCGCTGGGCAAGGCCCATGGCCTGGAGCAGATGGGATTCTGGAACAAGGTCACCGCCCATCCCGCCTATGACGGTTTCTGGCAGTCCCAGGCGATGGACAAGATTCTGGCGGGCCAGCCAATCACCGTGCCGATCCTGCTGGTAGGCAGCCTGTGGGACGCCGAAGACATCTACGGTTATCTGGCGATGTGGAAGGCGCTGAAGCCCAAGGACACGGGCAACATGGTGCGCCTGTCGCTGGGGCCCTGGTATCACGGCCAGGGGATCGACGAAGGCAGCTCGCTGGGTGCGATCAAGTTCGGCATGGACACCTCGAAATGGTGGCGGGCGCATGTGCTGGCGCCGACGCTTGCCCATTACCTGAAGGACGAAGCGCCGCCGCTGGAAGTGGCGACCGCCAACGTGTTCGAGACCGGCACCAATGAATGGCGCAGCTATCCCTCCTGGCCGCTGGCATCGGTGAAGCCCGCCTCGCTTTATCTCAAGCCCGGCGGCGGGCTGGGCTTTGAGCCGATGGCAGGCGCGGCGGCGAGTGCTGACTATGTTTCCGATCCCGCCAAGCCGGTGCCATATCGGGCCCGCCCGAACAAGACCGCTGGGTACGACACCTGCGCGCAATGGGCCTGCTGGCTGACCGACGACCAGCGCGAAGCATCGGGACGGCCCGATGTGCTGAGCTTCACCACCGAAGTGCTGGCCAAGCCGGTGACGGTGCGCGGCCAGCCAGTGGTGCATCTGAATGCCGCCACCACCGGCAGCGATGCCGACTGGGTGGTCAAGCTGATCGACGTTTATCCCGACCAGGTTCCCGTCGATCACGCCATGGGTGGTTATCAGCTGGCGGTGGCGATGGATATTTTCCGGGGCCGTTATCGCGAGTCGCTGTCCGATCCCAAGCCGATCACGCCGGGCGCCAAGCTGGATTACCAGTTCGAACTGCCCACCGCAGACCATGTCTTCCTGCCCGGTCACCGCATCATGGTGCAGGTGCAGTCGAGTTGGTTTCCGCTTTACGACCGCAATCCGCAAAGCTTCGTTCCCAACATCTTCTTCGCCAAGCCGTCGGATTACAAAGCCGCGACGCAAAGCATCACGGTGGCGGGACCGCAGGAAAGCTTCGTCAGCCTGCCCTTGGCGCCGTAGCGGAAAAACCGACCAATTAAAGGTCCGGATCGCGCGGAGCATTCACCCCGCGCATAGCGGGTCTGCGGCCCATCGCTAATGATTCCGACAGCGGGTGAATCGCGACCGCCGCAACTCTGTCCGCGCCAGGACAGAGAAACTCCATGTTCTACAGATCTTCATCGCTCGGTTTTCGCAAACGCGCGCTGGCTTGGCGAAATTGGACGATCGGTCATCCGCTCCGGCGGTTCGATCATTCCGCTTTGGGATTGCGCCCCATAGAAGGCCGACCTCTCCATTTTTTTGAGGCACCGGTGATGAAGAAACGAACTGTGATTGCGATGCGCTGCATGCTGGGCCTTGTCATCGTCAACGCCTGGGCGGCGCTGAGCCTCGCCAGGGCCGAGGATGCGCCGCAGTCCCTCGACGATGCCTGGTGGACGGGGCCGCTGGTGGCCTATTCCGCGCACAGCCTGCCGCAAGGGCACATCCTGATCGAGCCCTATCTCTATGACGTGACCAGCAAGCACACCGACAGCTTCCATTCCTTCACCTATTTTCTGGTCGGCGCCACCGACCGGCTGACGGTGGGGGTGGCGCCGGACATCGCCTATAACAGCGTGCGGGGCGGAGCGGACAGTTCGGGTGTGCATCTGGGCGACACCACCTTGCGCGCCCAGTACATGATCACGGCGATGGATCCAACAAACGGCATTCCCGATCTGGCGCTGGCGGTGCTGCAGAATCTCCCGACCGGAAAATATGACCGGCTGGACCGGGCGGGTGACGGCTTCGGCGGCGGCTCTTATGCCACCACCGTGGCGCTCTATTCCCAGATGGCGTGGTGGATGCCCAATGGACGGCTGCTGCGCACGCGGCTCAACCTGTCGGAAACTTTTTCACCGCGCGTGCCGGTATCAGATGCCAGCGTCTATGGCACCGATCCGGGCTTCCTCGGTCACGCTCAGCCGGGCAACCAGTTTTCCACCGATGCCGCCTTCGAATACAGCCTGACGCGCAATTGGGTGCTGGCGCTGGACCTGCTCTACAATCACGGCAATGCCACCGTCACAAAGGGCTTGCAGGGCACCAATGCCTTGCGCCTGAACTTCGGCAGCAGCGACGGTTACGGTTTCGCGCCCGCGGTCGAATATAATTTCACTTCGAATCTGGGCGTTCTGGTCGGCGTCCGCGTCTTTCCGGACAGCCACGGCACCACCTCCACGGTCACCCCGGCAGTGGCGCTCAATTATGTCCTGTGAAGGCGGTCTATTTCGTCTTGCCGCCGGTGACGTGATTGGGATCGTCGAAGAAGCTTGAGTGGATATTGTTGACCACCCGCCAGGACGGCGCGGCCTTGGCGGCGACATCGCCGGCCAGCTTGATCTCGGCCCGGTCGCTGATCAGACCGGTGAGATAGACCGCGTGATCGGAGGTCGTCTTCACCTGCACCGATGTGGTGCGCGGATCGATGCCCGCTTTGGCCAGCGCGTTGGCGATTCTCTGCGCCATCGCCCGGTCGGCGGGTGCGGAGGATTGCGTCTGGGCGACCGCGCCCGTTGCCAGAAATGTCATGGCCAGAATGGCGGCGAATGTCTTGGATGCGGCGCGCATGCTTCCTCCGATCGGCGTTGCAAAACACGGGGGGACAATACGCCCGACCGGGTTGCTGTGGAATATAGCTGGCCGCGAAAGGCGCGGCGTGCCTATTGCGCGGCGGTTTCGCCGGTCAGGCGCCGAAGATCGCTGGCGAATTGTGGATTGCGCTTGGCATCGATCCGGCGGATGCAGGCCTTGAGCAGATTGCGGGTCAGCTTCAATTCGGCGGGGATCGCAATGGTGTAGGCGAAACGCTCGAACCGGGTCTCGCTTTCGCTGTTGGTGAAGCCGGGCATGGCGCCGGTCTGGTGGGTATAGATCAGGCTGAGCTCATAGACATAACGGTCCACCCGCGCCTTGCGCGCGGACTGCCCCTCATCCGCGAAGGACACGCGGGCGACAGCCTGCTGGATGTCTATCCAGGCGGTCTGCTCATCACGCAGCCCGGTCCGGCAGGCCGCGCGAAGCGCTGCCAGAATCTGTTCCCGCTGCTTTGCCAATTCCATCGAAGCTCATCCGCGCAACGCCGATTGCGGGACGCTATTCGGTACCGGGCACGCTTCAACCGGTCCGCGAAATAATGGTTAAGCACAATCGGGACCGGAACTCTGTTTTGGCTGGAAACCATGGAAAATCATGGTTTATCAATCGTAAATTCGGCGCAGGTCCCCGTCTCAGGGCTGGGCGCGGATCAGGCCGACACCGTTCTCGATGCTGATTTTGGTGCCATAAACCGCCGACATCGCTTTCATGTTTTCCAGGATGCGGCGCGCCTCGTCGGCGGACGGTGTGTGCGGCATGCCGCCCCCCGCGCCGCCGCCGGACTCGATGGCGAAGGGATAGAGCCGGATCTCGGCCATCCGGCCGTGGCTGTAACGCGTCACCGGAATGACGGTCTGGAAATATCCGTCGGGATAATTCATCACCTGGCCGGTCGGTGATGTGTAACTGCGCTTGCCGCGAAAATCGAAGAACAGGCTGCCCAGGCTGTAGAAGATGGGCTTGCCCTTATAGATCTCGATTCCGCCCAGCACATGGGGACCGGTGCGCACCACCGCATCGGCGCCGGCATCGATGGCGGCGTGAAACAACACCGGCTCGAAATTGGCCGGTCTGGGATCTTCAGAGGACGCCGCTTCGTTGGCCCAATGCAGTACCATCGGTTCATAGGGCGCGCCGCCGGCATCGGAATCTCCCGCGGTCTGGTGCGCATGGATGGAGAAGAGAACGAAGCTGGCCTTGCGCCGGGCTTGCTTCACCGAATTGAGAATAGCGGTTTCGTCATCCTGATTCATTTCCCAGAGCGGAACGGCTTTGCCGCCGCTGCGGAAGACCTGATCGCCAAGCCGGACTTCGGCGGATTTCGGCGCCCCGCCAAAGTCGAGGGTGCCGGCAATGCCGCGCAAGGCTTCGAGCTGCCGCGGCGTGACCTGGCCCACTTCGCGGACATGCAGCGCACTGATGCCCATGCGCGGACGCGAGGTCACACCGAACCGCGTCACCGCCGGACCGGCCACCGCCATGGGCGGGAAGGTTGAGGCGGTATCGACCAGCGCCACCCTGCCCTTTACGGTATCGAGAAAAGCGGGTGCACGGGCGGCATCGATGCCTTCGCCCGCGCCGGCTTGCGTCACGCCCGACGCCGCCAGCCATCCCAAGGTTGCCGCCAGGCCGTCGGTGCCCCAGTCGGTGGCGTGATTGTTGGCCTTGGAGACCAGCGAGATCCCCATCGCCTTGATGGTATGGGCAAAGGCGACGGGTTGCAGCGGATAACCGCCGCCATTCTCGGCAGCGGGAAAGCCGCGAAAACTCTTGAGGTCGAAGATCGAGCCTTCCTGGTTGGCGAAGCCCAGATCGGCGCCGCGAAACAGGGCGGTGACGCGCTGAAAGTCCGGATCGTTCAGATTGAGATCATGGTAAGGCCCGATCATGTCGCCGCCGGCGGCAAAGGTGAAGCCATCGGGCAGCGGCGCCACCACGGCAAGGTTCGCCGCCAATATCAATCCAGCCAGCATGATCGTCCCCGCCTCGGTTCCCGCTAGCGGATCATGCCGCCGCCCCGGACAAAAGAAAACCGCTCCCAACCCTTGCCGGCGGCCAGGCAGGGTCAGCCGAAGACACGGTGAAGCCAGTGTTCCAGCGCTTCGACCCGGTCGCTGCGCACCGCGACATAGCCATCGGGCCGCACCAGCAGATAGGCCGGCACACTGCCGGCGACGCCATAGGTCTTGCGGATGGCATGGTTGGCGGCGGACGGCAGGATCACCACCACCCGCAGTCCCGGCATCGGCGCGATCGCCGCAGCCAGATCGGTGATGCCGGACACGAAATTCAGCATCGTCACATGCGGGCCGCGCAGCAGCTCGAACAGCCGGGCAACCCGGCCCGCCATGTCGGTGATCCGGCCATCGGGGGCACGGTCGCCGGCCTGCACGATATTGTCCGGCGACGGCGTGGTGAGCGCACTGTCCCGGTAATTGTGATCCAGATGAAAAATATCGCTCTGAATGTGGCGCTGGCGCTCTTCCGCTTGGTCCGGGCCAGCACCCTTTTCGATCAGTTGCTGCGCCAGGACACCCAGCACCGCTGCCGCGATGGGCCGCCGCTCTTCTTCGTAACTGTCCAGCAGCTTCGGATCGGCGCCGCTGATCACCGCGGCCAGCTTCCAGCCCAGATTATAGGCGTCCTGAATGGCGAGATTGAGCCCCTGACCCGGCGATGCCGGCGCGGAATGGGCGGCGTCGCCCACCAGGAAAACGGAGCCATCCCGCATCGTCTCGACCAGCCGGGTGTCGGGGCGGTGCGAAACGATCCAGCGCACATTCGAAAGGGTGATGTCGCCGCGCGCGGTGCGTTCGTCGAAAAGCGCCTGCAGGGTCGCCAGGCAAAGCTCCGGCAAGGGCAGATCGGGCGGCATCGGCGCGACCAGCTGGAAGTAACCGCTATGCGGCAACGGGCACAATGAGAGACGCCGGCCAGCGTCGCCGCCGGGCGTCCAATTCATCCAATAGCCGGGCTCCAGCGCATTGGCTTTTACATCCGCAACTATGTAAAGCTCGTCGGTTGAGGTCTCGCCGGGATAGGCAATGCCGAGCGCCCGGCGTACGCCGCTATTGGCGCCATCGGCACCCACCAGGACGCGGCAGAGGATTTTTTTCTCCGTCCCCTCCCGACGGATGACGGCCGTG
The DNA here is from genome assembly GCA_903897605.1 of uncultured Alphaproteobacteria bacterium. Taxonomy (GTDB): domain Bacteria; phylum Pseudomonadota; class Alphaproteobacteria; order Micropepsales; family Micropepsaceae; genus Rhizomicrobium. The sequence goes on along the minus strand of CAIUCH010000056.1, from coordinate 5,524 downwards.
ACACCGTCCCCGTCTTCCTCCGCCCACAGGAACTCGGTGCCATACTCGACCGCGACGCCCTGCTCTGCCAGGGCGGTGCGCAAAATGTCCTCCGTCCGCCATTGGGGAATCATCCAGGTGGCGGGATAGGGCCGGTCGGGCGTCGGGGCGGGCTTGGGGCGGCCCTGCAGAGTCCAGATGGGCTTTTCCCAAAGCAGCTGGCTGCCGTCATAGGAACGCCAAGGCGGAAATTCCCCGCCATCTTCAAGGATCTGATCGATCAGTCCCAGATCGTCGAAAATCTCCAGGGTGCGGGGCTGCAAACCCTTGCCGCGCGAGGCTTGAAGCGGCCCAAGGCGCGATTCGACAATGCGCAGATCGATGTTCCGCCGGGCCAGTTCCAGCGCCAGCACCAGTCCCGCCGGACCCGCTCCCACGACAAGCACGGACAGACGATTGTTCGGATGGCTTTGGGATGGCGGCGATGACATGAATGCCAAACGCCCCAAGCTCGAAAAATAGTCAAGCTTGCTGAATTGCCGGGCGCGCGATCAGCCGCGGCGCGGCCGCCGTACAAAGCGGCGCAAGGTCTGACCGGTCTCGGTGCGAAAATCGGTCGGCTTGGCGGCGCACTCGTCACCGGCGGCGACAAAACGAAACTGTCTTCCGACAGATTGTAGATGCCGGGAAGGTGCTTGCCCCTGTCCGGACCCATTCGGCATCACGGTGCTGTTCCATAATGGCGACCGGAAAGTCAGCACATTTCGCCTGCAATAAAAAGCTGCACTTTGCCGTTCTCTTGGCCGTAATCGTCGCAGTTTGTCGCAATGGGTTCAGCCTGCTCAACATCTTGTCAATAAAAGCGGTCCAGCGTACGAGATGAACGGCGATGACATTTATAAGTGCTTTGGGAATATCGGTGTCATGAACAGGGTCAATTTCCGCCTGATGGTTTTACGCTGCATCGCCGGCGCCGTCCTGTTTGTCGGCGCACCGGCGCATGCCGATAGCAGCTGTTTCGCATCGTCCAAAATTTACCGGATTCATCCGCTGCGCGGCGGTCCCGAACGCATGGACGGCTGGTCGGTCAAGTCGGATGCGTTCGCTGCGTGTGTGCACCGGGCGGAAGCAGCGGACAATTCGCTGCACGGACGCTATCCCGAAACGCTTTATGCATTGTCCCTGGCATCGACCATCGGATGTCACGCGCCCTGCGGATGATGCAAGGCGTCCAATCCAACGGATGCCCCTTCACGCCTCGAATGCAACCAGCATGGCGCCCGCAGCGATCAAGGCGACGCCCAACCAGTTTCTGGGGGCCAGTTTCTCTCCCAGCAGCATGACGCCCAGGACCGCCACCAATACAACGCTCAACTTGTCGATCGGAGCAACCCTGGCGGCGGGACCCAGCTGCAGCGCGCGGTAATAACAAAGCCATGACGCCCCGGTGGCGATACCGGACAGGACCAGAAACAGATAGGTGCGCGGCGAGACCGATCCCAACGGTTGATATGTTCGCATGGCCGCGACGATCGTGGCGGCGACGGCCAGAATCACGACGGTGCGGATCAGAGTGGCGAAATCGGAGTTGATATTTTCCACGCCGATCTTTCCGAAGATCGCCGTCAAGGCCGCGAATGTCGCGGAAAGCAGCGCCCAGAACTGCCAGCTGGCCAGGATTGCTTTCATCGCATCTTCCTTTTTTGCGGCCCGACGACACTAGGCGCAACCGTCTTCGCCTTCAATCGCACGGTCCACCGATTGCGGCGCAAGAAGCAGAGTGATTGCGTTCGCCATTGCCCTTCATATCCCGCCCGCCAGAGACAACGCGATCGATGCGAACGGGAGAAGGACGATGACCTTGCAGCGGCTATTCAAGATATTTTTATTCGGGCTGATGATTTCGGCGAGCAAAGGCGCCCTTGCGCAATCGGCCGAGGAAGCATCCGCGCCCCAATTGCTTGACGATGCCTAGTGGACGGGACCGATGCTGGCGAATTCCGAGGCGCCGCTTACCCACGGCCATGTCCTGATCGAATCCTATGGCCTGGATGTGATCACCCGGCGTCAGAACCGTCCGGAATCGCTCACCTATATGCTTTATGGCGTGACGGACCGGTTCACCATCGGACCGATTCCGGTTTTTGGCGTCAGCCGCGCGCAAAGCGGCCCGGGCAGTTCGGGCGTGCAGCTGGGCGATACCGGCATCCTGGCGAAATACGCCCTGACGCGATCCGATCCCATGCGCGGCGTACCCGATATTTCGCTGGCGGTGCAGGAAAATCTCCAGACCGGGAAATATGACCGCTTGGGAGAACGGCCCGGCAATGGGTTTGGCAACGGCGCTTATGGCACAGTCGTGTCGCTCTATTCCCAGATGTATTTCTGGCTTCCCAACGGGCGGCTGTTTCGTACCCGCCTGGATCTATCGCAGGGCTTTACCAGCCGGCCCCGGTTCAGGATGTCAGCGTCTACGGCACCGGCGCCGGATTTCTTGGCCATGCGCAACCGGGCAACAGCTTCTCCGCCAATGCGTCGTTCGAATATAGCCTGACGCGAAGCTGGGTGCTGGCGCTGGATGTGATCTACAGCCATGGTGGCCCGACCCGCGTCAACGGCTCTCAGGCGGGCCACACGGTGCTGCTGGATTCAGGCACTAGCGACGGGCTGGGATTGGCGCCCGCCATCGAATTCAGCTGGACGCCCGATTTAGGGATGCTGCTTGGAACCCGCGTCATCCTGGCGGGACACAATACGCCGGCATGGGTGACGCCGGCGATTGCAATCAACGCCTTCCTTTGAAAGCAATTTGTCCGAAGACGACGGCTCAAAAAAACCGCCCATTTCCAGGGGACTGGAAATGGGCAGGTTTCTTCCAACGAGCTGTTAGGCCGAATTAGAAGTTGAAGACGACGCGGCCATAGTAATAGCCACCATTCGGATTCCATGCGGTACCGAACGGGCTGTTGCTGACGCTGCCATTGCCGGCGGGAACCGCTACACCGGTCGACGCATTGTTGCCGTTTAGATAAGCGGCAGATCCGCTGGCGAAGGGCTGCAGATCTGGTTTGATATTGAAGAGGTTGTTGGCGCCAAGCGCCAACTGGAGTTCCTCGGTGACGTTGTACCGCGCTTCCAGATCGGTAAGACCAACGCCCGCCTGGCTGAACGGAATGATAACACCGCCATTGTTGGGCGTGGAGGTACCATGCTGTGGGCCCCAATAGGTCTCGCGGAAGGTGACGCCGAAATCGTCCAAGGTCCAGTTCGCGGTCAGGCCGATCTTCTCCACGGGCGCGCTATGTACGTAGTTGGCCAGTGTATCGGCACGGAAGAAGCTCGCGCCCGGTGCGGAATTGGTGATCTGGACCGGCGTCGGCGACACGCGGGACACCGAAGTGGAGTTGTAGTTGCCGGCCAGTGTCCAGTCGACCAGGCCAAACTCGCCAAAGTCGGTCGGATAATTAACCGTCAGGTCAACACCCTGGGTGAGCGTGGACAGGCCGTTCAGGAAGGCGGTGACGCCCTGCTGGGTGGCAGTCGGATCGAGCGAGACATTGTCCAACGCCACCGCCTGGGTAACCAGCGGCACGTTGATGGAGCCGCCCGCGCTGGTGATGGTGGCGGAGGTGGTAATGCGATTGCCGATGGCGATGCTATAGGCGTCCACCGTGACCGACAAATCGTCCAGAGGATGGGCGACGATACCTGCGCTGTAGCTGACGGAGGTTTCCGGCCTCAAGCCACCCAGGCCCAAGATCGCGGCAGCCGCGGAATTGGCAGGCAACTGCACGGTGGCCGAGGTCGGCGACACATTGACGGCGGTATAGAATTCTTCCGCCAGGGTCGGGGCGCGGAAGCCGGTCGCCAGCGTGCCGCGCACGCCGATCTTCGGGCTGAAGTCGTAACGCGCCGTGATCTTGCCGATCTGGGCGTCGCCGAAGTCGGTATAATGTTCGGCGCGGCCTGCGATATCGATCTGCAATTCCTCGATCGGCGCCAGGGCGAGATCGATATAGCCGGCATAATTCTTGCGGCTATGATTGCCAGCCGAACTGGGCGTGAAGCCCGGGAAGGATTGCGCGCCCTCCTTGTAATAGGAATTAGGATCGCCAGCACCGATGCCGTAGGTGTCTTCGCGGGCTTCGATGCCAACCGCGACGGTGAGCGGCGAGGCCATGCCGATATTAAAGCCATGCGTCGCATCGAGGGTGCCAACGAACTGGCTGGCGGAGAAGCTGCCGTCATAGAAATTGAACGGCGTGGTATGAGTGTCGATGAACAACGAACGGTTGCCGGAACCCAAGGTATAAATGTTGTCGATGTCCTTGCCATAGCTGACATCGGCGTTCATGTCCCAGCCCATGACGTTGAACTTCATGCCCACGTCATACTGATAGTCGTCTTCCTTCAGCGCTTCCTGAGGCTTGAAACCGCCCGGGAATTCAACCAGTTCCAAGGCCGTGCCGAGCGTACCCGCGCCGGTCGCTGGCGCCAGCGCCGCACCATTCTGGGCATTGATCAGGTTGGAGCTGAACAGGTTGCCGGCATTGCCGGAGGAGATGATCTGGCCCCTGGAATTAAGACCGGCGCCTGAAGCGCCAGGCCCCGCAACCGCACCCGCGATCAGGAATGTACCCGCTGCGGAGGCAACCGGATGAAGACCATCGGCCGTGCTGGACCCGACGGCATAGCCGGTCAAATTGGTGGGACTCCAGGGCTGGTTCGAACCTGCGGTGGTAATGATCTGGTTCGGCAGACGTTCATTTTCGTACGACCGGGCATTCTTATGGCCGAAAGTGCCGAAGGTATAAAGCTGCACATTGTCGCTGAAGTCATAGCCGGCATTGACCGCCGCCATAGTCAGCTGAACTTCGGGATTGCCGTTGATGGTGTTGGAACGCGGATAGCCGGGAATATTGGGCAGGAAGACATTTGGAATGTTATTGCCCGGCGAAAGATTGGCGACGCCATTGGCTCCAACGCTGGTGACGTGCTGCTGCGCAACCGGAACGCCTTGGGCGTTGATGAAGCGCGGATCGGTGCCGCCATATTGGGTGTAGTCGTTATACTGCTTCTCCACCGTGACGTTGGCGAAGCCCTTGTCGAACAGGGGCATGCCCATATTGTAGGAGAAATCGTAGCCCGTGCCCTTGTGGCCGATGCTGCTGCCGCCGCGATTATATTGATCGCCGGCGGTGGCCGAGAATTGGCCGCCCGAAGACTTCTTTTTCAGGATGATGTTGACAACGCCGGCGATGGCGTCCGTGCCGTACTGCGCGGCGGCGCCGTCCAGCAGCACTTCGACATGGTCGATCGCCGCTTCCGGGATGAAGGACAAGTCGGCGGATGAGGAGCCCGCCGCGAACCCGCCGGCATCGACATGCAGGTTGCCGGTGTAATGACTGACCGGCCCCCACTGAGTGGTCCAGTTGCGATGTTAGTTCAGTGGCGGCGTTTGCGCCACCTTGTTGCTGACCGGCGGATCGGGCGGCCAGCAGATTGCTTCTGGCGCTGGTGGCCGATATCCCAGCGATGAGTGTGG
>CAIUCH010000055.1 GCA_903897605.1 uncultured Alphaproteobacteria bacterium | reverse complement strand
GAGAAAGGATAAAGCGACAGACCATCGAACATCGACGCTTGCAACACCGCAACCACGCCGCTTAACATCAACCCCAAGACGAGGCCGATGCTCCACTAATCCAACCCATCTGCTGCGCCAAATGTTCTGACGACGGACAATAACCTTAACGGCCTGCGAAACCCCGTCGACCGGGAGTGAAATCGAGTCTATAAAACTTCCGTAATGCTGGGTGGCGCGATCCCGCGAGGCGCGATCGGCCAGAAAAAAATGAACGCCGACAAGGCCAGCGGAGCAATCCGCACCACCGCAGGCAGGGAACGCCTGGCCGGGATCGACGCCCTGCGTTGTCTCCTCGCTTTTTCGGTGGTCCTGGTGCACACGATTTTCGAATCCGGAGCGCGCGCGGCGCCCTGGTCCGAATATATCGTGACCGCCTGCCGGTTCGGCATGCCCTGCTTCTTCATCGCCGGCGGCTATCTTTTGCCGCGGCGGCAGAGAAGCAATTGGGAAATCTTCTCCAAGCCGGTCGTGCGCCTCTCTTCTCTCTATCTCATCTGGATGACGGTCTATTATATTTTCTTGAACCTGGATCCGCGGCACAGGCGGCCATTCGTGCTGAATCAATTCTTCTCGGATTGGCCGATCTACCATCTCTGGTTCCTGCCGGTGCTGGCGACCGCGCTGGTGATGGTGCCGCTGGGGCTGAAATATCTGGGTGCGGCGCTGACGACGGGCCTGTGCGCGATCCTCGCGCTTCTGGCGCTGGCCACCAGCACCTATCACGACATCCTGCATCTGCCCGGCATCGCCCAGCATGGCCGCCTGCTGGCGGCGCCGATGTTCGTCTGCATCGGCGCCATGCTGGCCAGGAAGGCGCCGCGCCTGAGCGCAAGAACCAATCTTCTTCTGGTCGCGGTCTTCTTTCTGGCCATGGTTGGGGAAGAAGCGCTCATTCAACACCTCTCCGGCGCCGGCCATGTGATGAGCCATGAATTCCTGTTTTCCTCCTTCCTGTTCGGGCCCGGGGTGTTTCTGCTTTGGCGGCCCTTGTCGCATCTGCGGTTCACCCCGTACCTCGCGCGTGTCGGCCGCCTCTCCCCGAACATCTATATGTCGCATCTGATCTTCATCTGGCTTGCGGTGTCGCTGGCCCGTCATCCGGCATTGCCATGGGCCCTTGTCCTGGCGCCGCTGGCATTCCTGGGCGCCGCGCTTCTCAGCATGGCGCTGGAATGGCTTTTGCCGCGCCTGAAATCACATGGCGGGCACTATCTTGCCGCGCGGCCCTGACGCTGGACTTGGCGCCGGTCCGGCCTTGGCGCAGCGGCTTTCGCCGTCTACCATCGGGCAAGCTCGAAGGGATTTCATCATGCGCATCGCACATCCGTTGATGGTTGCCGGATTTTTGTCGCTTGCCGGCGCTGCGGCCTGGGCCGCCGATGCCCCGGCCCCGATGCCCGCCCGCGCCGCCCAGACGCCCAGCGCCATTCTGGTCGACCCACATCCAGACAAGGCGCATCCGCCCGCCATGGTCGATACCCGCATCGAAAGCCACGGCGCGGCGATCAATGCGGTGCTCTATACCGCCGGCGGCGCGGGGCCGCATCCCGCTGTGGTGCTGTTCCACGGCTTTCCCGGCAACGAACAGAATCTCGATCTCGCCCAGGCGATCCGCCGCGCCGGCTTCACGGTCCTGACCCTGCATTATCGCGGCTCCTGGGGCAGTCCGGGGCAATTCTCCTTCACCCATAGCCTGGAAGACGCCGATACCGTGGTCGCCTGGATGCGCGATCCCGCCAATGTCGCCAAATTCCATCTCGATCCCCGCCGCATCTTCGTCGCCGGCCACAGCATGGGTGGCATGATGGCGGCCAGCGCCGCGGCGCACGATCCCAAGATCGCGGGACTGGTGATGATTTCGGCCTGGGACATTGGAGCGGCGGGGCCGCACTTCGCCGATCCGGATTTCCGCAAGAAGCAATTGGAAAGCGGTTTCGCCGAGGAAGTCATTCCCCTGGGCGGCGTCACCGCCGACGCGCTGATGGACGAAGCCGTCGCCAACGCCGCCAAATGGGATTTCGTCGATTACACCCCGGTGCTGAAATCGCGCCCCGCCTTGATCCTCACCGCCGATGACGGGCTGACGCCGGACAATGACCGCCTCACCGCCGCGCTCAAAAGCGCCGGCGACAGCGACGTGACGGCGATGCACATGGCCACCGACCATTCCTATTCCGACCGCCGCATTGCCTTGGAAAGCGAAGTGGTGCGCTGGCTGGAACGGCATCAGGCGATGACAGGGCATTAGAACGCGAAGGCAGGGGGCGAGATGTGCAACTCGCTTGGTGCGACGTTGTCATCACCGCGCAACCGCTCGCCTGGGCTCGCGGCCTTCGTCGCTCGAAATGGTCCACTGGACCATTTCGTTCGCTCCGCGAACCGCTCCTCAGTCCGGCAGCCTCGGATGCGTGTCGCTCTTGACGGTGAGCGCGGTGCCCATCGAAGCCAGCACCACGAAGCCGATCGCCAGCCATTGCAGCGGCGTCAGATGTTCACCCAATAGCAGCAACCCCATCAGCGCGCCCGCCGCCGGCTCAAGACTCATCAAGGTGCCGAAGGCCTGGGTCGGCAATCGCCGCAGGCCCACCATCTCCAACGTATAAGGCACCGCGCTGGACAAGATCGCCACGCCGATGCCCAGCGGCAGCACATCGGCGCGGAACAGCGTCATGCCCGCATGGGCAAAACCGATGGGAAAGATCACGCAGGCCGCCACGATCACACCCAGGGACGTCGCGGCCTGGCCGATCGCCGCGCCCGCCTTCTGCCCGAACACGATGTAAAGCGCCCAGCAAACACCCGCGCCCAGCGCCAGCGCGACGCCGCCCCAATCCAGCGGCGCGATGCCGGCATGGATCGGCAGCAGCAGGGCCAGCCCGATCACCGCCAACCCCACCCAGAGAAAATCCACCAACCGGCGCGAATGGATCAGCGCCACCACAAGCGGGCCGGAAAATTCCAGCGCCACCGCGATGCCCAAGGGCACGGTGCGCAGCGCCATATAGAAAAGAAAATTCATCATCCCCAAGGACACGCCATAAACCAACAGCGCGCGGGCGCTCACCCAGGTCAACCGCGCCCGCCAGGGCCGCGAGAACGGAATCAGGATCAGCGCCGACAATCCCACCCGCAATCCCACCGCGCCTTGCGCGCCCACCAGAGGGAAAAGCTGCTTGGCCAGCGAAGCGCCGATCTGGAAACAGAAGATCGAGACCAGCAGGGACGCGACCGCGACCCAGACGCCGCCGGAAAGGGATTTCGATGTCATGCTCTCCCGTCATTGCCCGCGCAGGCGGGCAATCCATAAAGACCGTCAACCATTAAGCGTTTCGGCGAGATCACGCCAATCCGGATTCTGAGTCCGAAGAGATGTCATAAACTCGTTCGGCGCGCATGCCGAACTATCGCGACAGTCGCGGCGGCATCACAAGACCGGAGGGAATCTTCATGGATCGCCCGGACAGGCCGGGCGATGACGAAGGGGGTGGAAATCCCGCCAAAGAGTGAAAACAGGGCCTTTTGCTGTCCCGCCGCGATTTGACGGCGCCCGGCGAAACCCCCAACATGGCGCAAAATATGGGGTGCCGGGGATGAAGCGTTCCTTTGTGATGTTCGTGATCATTGCGATGATCGGCGGGTTGATCGCCGGCACGATCGTGCATGCCACGCTTTCGCCCGAAGGCGCCAAGACGGCGGCGAGCTATTTCGACCAGGTCACCGGCATCTTCCTGCGCCTGATCAAGATGATCATCGCGCCCCTGGTGCTCACCACCCTCACCAGCGGCATCGGCCATATCGAAAGCGCCGCCACGGTGGGCCGCATCGGCACCAAGGCGATGATCTGGTTCCTCACCGCCTCCTTCGTGGCGCTGGTGATCGGGTTGGTGATGGTCAATCTGCTGGAGCCTGGTGTCGGCGCCAATGTCGCCCAGGCCGCCAAGGCCGGCGCCCCGTTGGCCCAGGCCCAGGGCCTCAGCGGATTTCTGGAGCATCTGATCCCCGCCTCGATTTTCGATGCCATGGCGAAGAACGAGATTCTGCAGGTGGTGGTGTTCTCGCTGTTCGCGGGCATCGCGATCTCGGCGGTGGGCGAAAAGGCCAAGGGCCTGCTGCACATCATCGAACAGGGCGCCACGGTGATCTTGAAGATCACCACCTATGTGATGATGTTCGCGCCTTTCGCCATCTTCGCCGCCATCGCGGGCACGATCTCGACCCAGGGGCTCGGCATCCTGGTCACCTATGCCAAGCTGGTGGGCAGCTTCTATATCTCGATCTCGATCCTGGTCGGGCTGATGATCTTCGTCGCCTGGCTGATCGTGGGCCGCCAGATGGGGCCGCTGCTCAAAGCCATCCGTTCCCCGGCGCTGATCGCTTTTTCCACGTCCACTTCCGAAGCCGCGTTTCCGCTGTTGCTGGAATCGCTGGAAGCGATGGGCTTCAGTTCCAAGATCGTCAGCTTCGTGCTGCCGCTGGGTTACAGCTTCAATCTGGTCGGATCGACCATGTATTGCACCTTCGCCGCCATGTTCATCGCCCAGGCCTATGGCATTCATGTGCCGATCGGTCAGCAGATACTGATGCTGCTGATGCTGATGGTGACGTCCAAGGGCATCGCCGGCGTGCCGCGCGCATCGCTGGTGGTGGTGGCCGCGACCCTGCCCTATTTCGGCCTGCCGGAAGAAGGCTTGTTCCTGATCCTGGCGGTCGATCATTTGATGGACATGGGCCGCAGCGCCACCAATGTCATCGGCAACGGCCTTGCCTCCGCCGTGGTTGCGAAGTGGGAGAATGCCCGCCCGATGCCCGTGGGGGCGCGGCCTGAAGTGTTGGTGTGACTCTGACTGTAGCACCCGAGGACCTTAAATGAGGTTTTGGCCTCTTTTTGCGGTGTGTCTAGCTGCTGTAGCGTATCCGTTTGCATCTGCCAACGCAGCGGACACCGTAGATGCATGGGAAGGGAGCGATGCCCAAGAGCGCGCATTGCGCGGATGCATTGCGATAGATCAGTCACTTTTCGCGCCAGTCCCGTCAGCTCACAGAGCAGAAGCAATAAGCAAACTTGAAAAAATCCCGGTTGCCGCACTAAGTGAAAAGCAGGCAACGGCGATTTTGGCCCTGGAAAGCGATCCATCGATGGCTTCAGCACCCGACCGCATCAAAGCTACAATTAAACAACTCCGCGAACAAAAACGCCTTGAGCTGGATGAGAAAATTGGCAGTTGGGGACAAGTGTTTCAGGAACGTTTAAGCGCACTTGAAGCCCTCGATGCAAGTTTGACGCCCCGTGACTTAAAACCTTATCTCGTGCGCGCGATCGGTAAGAACGAGTTTACTGGCGGCTTCTATATTAGCGTGTGTGGAAAAACCGTTGCTGTCACCCACGGATCATTAGGACGCGGACCGACACCTCCCACAATCCACCTTCCCATCGTAGTTTTTCTTGGTGACACGCCCAAATCCGTCGTAGCGCGTTGGGCAATGGCCGAATAGGCTAACCTTTCGGGACTGAATCGGAACAATAAATGGCAGATAAAGACCTTGGCCGGAACCATCCCATCGCCCGGCGCGATTTTCTGCAGGGCGCGGCGATCACCACTCTGGCCGCCGGCCTCGCGCCGGAACTCGCCCAGGCGGCCGAAACCGAAAAGCTGGCGCAAGCCGCGCCCGGTTATTACCCGCCGACCAAACTTGGCATGCGCGGCAGCCATCCCGGTTCGTTCGAGGCGGCGCATGGATTGCGCGACGGCGATTTTTGGAACAACACCGCCCAGCTCACCGACAGCGGCGAGGAATTCGATCTGGTGGTGGTGGGCGGCGGCATCAGCGGCCTTTCCGCCGCCTATTTTTATCGCCAGGCCAAACCCAACGCCAAGATCCTGATCCTCGACAATCACGACGATTTCGGCGGCCATGCCAAGCGCAACGAATTTTCCATCGCCGGCCACACCATGCTGCTGAATGGCGGCACCTTGGAGATCGACAGCCCTTATCCCTATTCCAAAACCGCTGACGGGGTGATGAAAGCGCTGGGCGTCGAGCCGGAAGCGCTGGAGAAAGCCTGCAACAAGCCCGACATCTATAAGGGCCTGGCGCGCGCCACCTTCTTCGACAAGGAGACCTTCGGCAAAGACCAGCTGGTCGTCGGCCAACCCAAGAACACCCAAGCCTGGCAGGCCTTCCTGAAACAAGCGCCGCTCAGCGAAGCCGCCCGCGCCGGCATCCTCGCCATCGAAACCGGCGCCGCCGATCCCCTGCCGGGCCTGACGCAAGCCGCCAAGCGCGACAGGCTTTCGCGCCTCTCCTATGCCGATTATCTCACCACTTTACTCAAGGCCGATCATGGCGTGCTGCCTTACTATCAGCACCGCACCGACGATCTGTGGGGCTGCGGCATCGATGCGATCTCGGCGCTGGATTGCTGGGGCGTCGGGCTGCCAGGTTTTGGCGGCCTAAAGCTGACCAAGGGCGGCGTCACCAATCGCATGGGCTATACCCCCGCGGGCTATTCCGAAAGCGGCGGCTCCTACAGGTTCCATTTTCCCGACGGCAACGCCTCGATCGCGCGGCTGCTGGTGCGCGCCCTGATCCCCGGCAGCATCGAGGGCCATGACGTCCGCGATATCGTCATGGCGAAAGCGGATTATTCCAGGCTCGATGTTCCGGGCGCGCCCGTGCGCTTGCGCCTGAACCAGGTCGCGGTCAGGGCCCGCAATGCCGGCAAGCTGGTGGAAGTCGCCTATACCGCGGCGGCAGGCGGCAAGCCGGTGATGCGGGTGCGGGCGAAGGATTGCGTGCTGGCCAGTTGGAACATGATGATCCCTTATCTGGTGCCCGAACTTCCGGCGGCGCAGAAATCGGCGCTGCACAAACTGATCAAGACGCCTTTGGTCTATACCAGCGTGGCGCTGAACAATTGGCAGGCGTTCCACAAGCTGGGCATCCGTGCGGTGGAAGCGCCGGGCGGCTATCACACATCGTTTTCACTCAACAATCCGGTGGATATCGGCGGATACAAAACCACGCGCGATCCCGCCGCCCCGAGCTTGGTCCGCATGGTCCGCACCCCCGCCCGGCCGGGCCTGCCGGAGCGCGAGCAGCACAAGGCGGGCCGCGCCGAACTTCTTTCGACGCCGTTCGAGACCTTCGAAAAGCAAATCCGCGCCCAGCTGGCGCGGACATTGGGTCCGGGCGGTTTCGATCCGGGTCGCGACATTGCCGGCATCGCGGTCAATCGCTGGCCGCATGGCTATGCGCCGGAATACAATGCGCTCAGCGATGGCGGCACCAATGCCGAGACGCCCAATATCGCGGGCCGCAAAATGTTCGGCCGCATCGCCATCGCCAATTCGGATGCCGGCATGGCCGCCTATACCGACATCGCCATCGACCAGGCCCATCGCGCGGTGGGCGAATTGCTGGCGGGGTAATGCGGCGCGCTGGACCAATCACATTGGCCGCCCTCGCTCTGTTCATGGCGAACAAGGCGCAGGCCGCCGATCTCTGTCAGCAGGTAACCGCCAGCCATAGTCTGCAATTTTTGCTGGACGAAAAATCGGGCGGCGTGGTGCAGATGATAAAACCCGCGTCCTTTCCCGCCGACGTGAAGTCCTTTGTGATCAAGTCCGACGACAGCTTCCAGGACCAGGAATTCCAGACCTTCCCGCTGGGCAAGGACGGCGCGGGCTTGGCGGTGCATTACGAAGGCAGCGAGGCGGAGCAATACACCGTGATGTTCGACCGGGTGAACGGCCACTTGGTGAAGGCCGATCCGCCGAACCTCAATCCCACTGCCCAGAGCTATCGCAACCTCTGGCCTGTCACGATTGGCGGCGCGCCCGCGCTGTTCTCCAGCGGCGACGAGAACGGCAAACCCGTCACCCGCATCGCGCCGTGGCAAGGCCACGCCTGGGGCGCGATCTGCGAGATCGCTTCCCACGACAACTCGCAAACCACCAAATAGAGCGCGACTACACCAATCGTCATTGCCCGGTTTATCCGGGCAATCCATGAAGGCCTTCAACCATTGAGCCCCTCCGCAAGATCAAGCCATTGCGGGTTTTGCGCCAAGATCAAATTGATCTTCCAAGCCCGGGAATATTTCTTGATGCGTTTTTCGCGATGAATCGCATCCGCCGCAGTTGGAAACTCCTCGTAATACACCAGCCGCTTCACGCCATATTTCTTGGTGAAGCCGTCCAACAATCCTTCGCGATGCTCGAAGACGCGGCGGCTCAGATTGTTGGTCATGCCGGTGTAGAGCGTGCCGTCCGGTCCGCTGGCGAGGATATAAATGTAATAGACGCGTGCCTGTCGCATGCGGAATCATCGCCTTGCCGCCTGGCACTGCGCAAGCACCGCACAAATCTTTATGGATCACCCGGACGAGCCGGGTGATGACAAACTCTGAAGCGCAAAAGACCAGCGCTGAACCGTTCGCTTACGCGGCGGCGGATTTGCGGACGATGGTTCCGGTCACCGCCGGCTTGATCTTCACCGCCAGGGATTCGGCGCGCGGCATGCTCATCAGCGCGATGGCCTTGCCGATAAGCTGCCACTCGTCATAAGCGCCGCCGTCGCCATCGGCCATGGCCTGGTCCATGCGTTCCGCCGCCATGAATTTCGCATTGTCGCCGAACGTCTCCAGCATGCTGGAAGCGGTCGTCAAAATCATCGAGCTGTCCATGATAGTCGTTCTGCCCTGTTGCCCGCATTTTGCGGTAAGCCCACCCGCATCTTGTGTAGCGCGAAACGGGCTTGGATTCACTTTCCAAATGCGCAAAAGCGGCGATCAAACCCGCCTTTTGTGTGGCATGGTTTGCGAATCCTTACCGGTTGCAACCGCGAGCAATTCCAGACGCGCAACCAAACCGCGCGCTGCATCCGCCACGGCATCGGTTTTCCATTTCAATATGAAACACCGCATGCGCTGCGTTCCCGGCGCCTGCCTTATTTCCGTGGTTTTTCTCTCGCAGCCAATTGCGGCATGGTTTCCAAATTCTATAAAAACGCCACCGCGCGGGGCCTCCCAAACAAAAAGGCGGGCCCATAAAGCCCGCCTTTTTCTATTTCAAATTCCTACAACCAGCGCGATTGGAGCACCGGCCTCAGCGCGAGGGATTTTGCGGTCTGGGCAGGAGGATCGCGCGGAGCGGGCGTGAGCCCGTGAGCACGTCCGACGAACCCAGAACGCAAAAGACCCGCGCTAGTTCTTCTTGGCGGCAATAAATTCGATTTCGAGTTGCGCGCCTGGCGCCGCCAACCCATGCACGAAGAACGCGGCGCGGGCGGGCTTGTTGGGCTGGGCGGCGGTGCCGAACTCGGTCAGCCAGACCTTGTTCATGTCCGCGAAGACCAGGTCCGGACCCATATAGACGGTGGCCTTGACCACATCGCCAAGGGTCAGGCCGGCGGTCGCCATGCTCTTCTTGATATTGGCGAACACCGACTGGGTCTGGGCGGTGGTGTCGCCCCAGTTGGCGGGCTGACCGTTGGCGGGCGGGGTGACGGGGGTCGGCAGCGCGCCGGAGACGAAATACATCGTCATGCCGCCGCCCATGGGCACGCCCGTGATGGCGACGAAGGGCCCGCCGGGTGCGCCGCCAATGCGGCTGATTTCCTGGGCGCTGGCGGCGGTTGCCAGGCCGCACAATGCGACGGTGGCGGCGAGTGCAAGGGTCTTGATTTTCATACTGGGTCTCCTTGGTGGATGCGGGCCGGACCATCCGGTGCGCGTCTTCTTGTTTTTCCCTGAGGTCTTTTGGATTTTGCCTATTTCCCCCTGGCGGCCGCGTTGCGCGGGCGCCGGAACGGCAATAGCCTCCCGGATATCAGCCGATAATGCCAGAGCCAAAACAAGGCCTGGCTGGGGATTTTTCAATGGACAAGCTCCGCTCCCGCCTGGCGGGTCCGGGCGATTTGCCGGCCTTGAACGCGCTGATGAACGCGGCGATCGCCGATTTGCTGCCGCAATTTCTGTCCCCCGCCGAGGTCGAGGCCTCCTTCTCGATCATGGGGCTGGACACCCAGCTGATCGACGACGGCACCTATTTCATCGTCGAGCTGGACGGGCAGCTGGCGGGCTGCGGCGGCTGGAGCCGCCGGGCCACCCTGTTCGGCGGCAATCACACCGCCGGGCGCGACGCCAGGCTGCTGGATCCCAAGACCGAAGCGGCGCGGGTGCGGGCGATGTACACCGCACCCGCCTTCACAAGGCGCGGGGTGGGGCGCGAAGTGCTGGCGCTGTGCGAAGGCGCGGCCCGGCGTGAAGGGTTCGCCCATGTCGAACTCGCCGCCACCATGGGCGGCAAGCCGCTTTATGAAGCCTGCGGCTACAAGCCGATCGAGCTGTTGATGGTGCCGACGCCGGGCGGAATCGAGGTGCCGATCCTGCGCATGGGCAAACCGCTCTAGCGGACTACCCGGAAGGGTTGCATCTGCACTACCTTTAATTAAGATTCGACCGACTAGCGTGACCTGGACCGTCACAAGACGGCGTTGCCGTGCGTCCCGCATGAATGACAGCATTGAGGGGACCCTATGGGCCAGGCGCACAAATCCAACGAAAGTTCGAGATCCGAAATCGCCGGCTACGCCGCGGACATGCTGGCGTCGCTGCGCCGGCTGTCGGAAGCCAATGGCATGCCGCTGCTGGCGCATCTTGCCGACCTGGCGCGGATCGAAGCGATCCGCAACAGCCGGACGGACGATACGGACGAACCCGATGAACCCAGCCTGAGCTGAACCGGCGCAGCCCGGTTCAACCGGGCTGGAAAGTGTCGCGGCGATTGCAGATCATCAGGGGATCGCCCAATCTGGTCTGGCCGCGATGCGGAGATGTGATGGCGACGGTGAATTGCGCGGCCCAGCCATGGGACCGTCGTAACAGCCCTATCCGCGGGCAGACACACCAACTCTGACCGCGAACGGGCGTATCAGCGCTTTTTCGCCATCCGCGGCTTGGGCGGGGCGATGTCTTCGGCGGTCTTGGGCTTGGCCTTGGTGGCCTCGGAAATCTCCGCCCGCTTCTTGACGGCGGCGGCGGACATGTCGTCGGGGAGTTTGGGCATGGAAAGGCTCCTTGAGGCCCTCCGTATAAGGGGGCGATCCCAAACGTGCAATTCCGCACACGGAGAATCCCCCGCGCCTGGCGAAATCCGTGTAAAAACAGATGGTTAATGGCCGTCTGGCCAGGGCGGCACCGGCTTGGTCTGGCCCGGTTTCAGCCCGCCCAGATGCCGCAGCACCTCGCCGTAGCGGGGATCGCCGCGCTTATAGGTCAGCACGCCCTCGCCGGTCATGCCGCCTTCGCCTTCGGCGCGCAGCCGCAAACTGATGGTGCCGTCCTTGGCCATGGTGGCGGCGCCAATGCTTGCGGGAAGTGGCGCGGCGGCGATCAGAAAGGGGCCCGCCGTCAGAATGCAGACCAACAATATCGAGCGCATCGTCCACCCTCTCCGCTGAATTTATTGCGGCAGTGCGTCACTGACTGTTCGCGCGAACGCCTTCGATCCAAAACAGCGGAATTTAAAGCTATCGTGTCCATGCCGGACCTCCACAATCCCGCTCAATATGCCAAATTTTGTCTCGACGACCGAAACCGATGTCAACGGAATCTCTATTGTCGCGTCCGACGCAGCGGCTTTTCGATTGATCAGGTTGGGCTGAAATACAAGACGATCGGGATAGAGGAGAATATTGCCTCCCACCCATAAGCCGCCGTACATACGGCGAATTAGGCCAATCGTGACTGCTAACAAGCCGAGAGTTTGATAATTCGCAAGCCAATTCAACGTTGGGTTCAACGTAACGTCTTTTATCAACGCGTTGGCACACTTCTGAGCAATCAATTCGTCTGTCATTCCGATCCGCCCACCGCGTCCAGCCGACAAACGTTACCAGAAACACCTCCAAAATTGGGACGCAAAACACGAATTGTGCTAATCGTTCTGGCCCCACAGCAGAGGTAAGGCTCTTGTTTACTCTTCCCGAACTTCAGCAAGCCCGCCGCCAGATCCACGAAGTCTTTCCCGGCACGCCGCAATATCGCTGGCCGCTGCTGGCGCGGCGGACCGGCGCCACCGTCTGGGTCAAGCATGAGAACCATACGCCCACCGGCGCGTTCAAAGTGCGGGGCGGGCTGATCCATCTCGAAAGGTTGGCGCGGGAGAAACTGGCGCCCCATGGCATCGTCTCGGCGACGCGGGGCAATCACGGCCAGTCCCTGGCCTTTGCCGGGCGGCGCTTCGGCATTCCCGTCACCATCCTGGTCCCGCACGGCAACAGCACCGAGAAGAACGATGCGATGCGGGCCTTCGGGGCACGGCTGATCGAGCATGGCAAGGATTTCGACGATGCCAGGGTGGAAGCGATGCGGCTGGCGCAAGCAGAGGGTCTCACCTTTGCGCCCTCATTCCACCGCGACCTGGTGCTGGGGGTCGGCACCTGGGCGCTGGAATTGTTCGAGGCCGCGCCGGACCTGGATGTTCTTTATGTTCCCATCGGCATGGGCTCGGGGATTTGCGGCGCGATTTTGGCGCGCGATCTGCTGGGCCTGAAGACCGAGATCATCGGGGTGCAGAGCGTGCATGCGGCGTCTTACGCGCTGTCCTACGCCGCCGGCCATGTGGTGGAAACCAATTCCGCCGACACCAAGGCCGACGGACTGGCGACGCGGGTGCCCGATCCCGCCGCGCTGGCGATCATCAGGAAAGGCGCCTCGCGCATCGTCACCGTCACCGACGACGAGATCGCCGAAGCGATCCGCGCCTATTGGACCGACACCCACAATCTGGCCGAAGGCGCCGGCGCCTCGCCGCTGGCGGCGCTGATGCGCGAGCGCGAGATGATGGCGGGCCGCAAAGTCGGCGTGCCGCTGTGCGGCGGCAATATCGATCTCAAGCTGTTTGAGAGCTGGGTCCTGGCGTGAC
The DNA here is from genome assembly GCA_903897605.1 of uncultured Alphaproteobacteria bacterium. GTDB lineage: Bacteria > Pseudomonadota > Alphaproteobacteria > Micropepsales > Micropepsaceae > Rhizomicrobium. The sequence continues at coordinate 107,323 of CAIUCH010000055.1, read as the reverse complement.
GACGGGCGACACCGCCATCGTCCAGCCCCCGGATCGCATCATCCGCTGGCCATTGGTCGTCGCCATGGGCATTCCCGTGGCGCTGATCCTTTGCGATGCGGTGTTCGGTCCGGACGTCCTCTATGTGGTGATCGGCCAGCCTGTGCTGCTGCTGTTGTGGTGCGGAGCGGCGATAGGGGCGCTGGTTGCGGGTGTCATCTCCATCCGCCAGCAGGCATGGCCGCGTGCGATCGCGTATTTTCTGCTTCCCGCTGTCGTCCTGATCCACGCCCTCGCGCCCTGGGGCTTTATCCGTTTCTATGACGCGCTTGGCGACCGGATGCATTTCCAAATCATGCGGCCGCATTATCTTGCCGTGGTGAAGTCGCTTGCCGATACCAAGCAGCCCAAACTGGCGGTCTTCAATTGGGGCGGAATGAGCTTTGCGTCGCAAGGCATTGTGTATGACGAGAGTGATGAAATAACGCGCCCTCGGCAGAAGCAGTCACCCGGCTGGAAAGCCCGCGCGCACAATACCGAACTCAGTTGCGGCTATGGCGCCACCCCGATGGGCGGGCATTTCTATCTGGCTCAATTCCCGTGCTGATGGCAGCGGAGAAAAAGAAACGCAGTGTGCTGGCGGTCCGCGGGGCCAACGTGCCACCCAGCGGCGGCAATATCGATCTGTCGCTGTTCAGAAATTGGGTATTAGGCCTGTAGGAGAATTTGATGATTGCGAAGTATTGGTGCGCACTAATTCCGCTGCTTTCGGCTGTACTTTTCTTTCTAAATGACACGTCTTCTGCGGCCAAGGACGAGCCGCCGTTTCGATGCCAAAGCGGAGGGATTGGCGGCGAGCCCTTTGTTCCCGACATCGCGACTGCGCGCGCCATCTTCAAAGCCGTGAAGCATGCCGTCTGGCCGGACGATTCGAAAAAATTCCCGATCATTGTCGTGATGGACAAAGGAGGCTATTGGGACGTTGGCGATACTTCGCGCGCGAAGCCGAAATCTCCACATCTGGTTCCTGGCGGATCGGAGGAAATCATTGTTTCGGCTGGCGGAGGTACCTTTCGCATGGAAATCAATAAGTGCACCGGCGCGATCTCCAATGCCGGGGGCATTAGGTAAGTAGCTGTTCGAGGAACGAGTATCGACGTGACGCCAGGATTTCAACACCCAATACAAAATGTCATTCCCGGCGAGCGGCGCATCGAAGATGCGGCGCGAGGGAAGGGAACCCAGGCGTCTGTTGCGGGCACCTGGATTCCCTTCTCCTTGCCATGACGCTTACGCGTCACGGCGCGACTGGGAATGACAGTGAGGACTAATCCCGCCCGCCGTCAGCGTAAAACTTGTCGGCGACCTGGTTGGCTTCGGCGTCGCTGAGATAGCCGCCGCTCACCAACAGCCAGACCGGATAGGAGGGGCCGCGCACCACCCACACTTCGGTGGGACGGCCTTGCACCAGCAGCGCCATCGGCCGGAAGCGGTGATGCACGGTGAATTCATAGAAGCGCAATTGCGCCTCCTCCGTCAGCTCGCCGCGCAGGATCGGCGAGCCGCCCAGCCTCAGCCGTTCCAGCCGGACGAAATCCCGCTCGGTCACCACCGGCTCGCCCAGGCAATGCGCCTGGGGCGAATAGATCGACAGATGTTCGGCGCCCGGATGGGTGTCGCAATCCACCACCGGACGAAACTGGATGGCGGCCGTGTCCGCCGCCAGTGCCGCGCCGGCGGATGCCGCCAGCAGCAGGCCCGCGATGATCCATGACCGCATGATGATCTCCCGGTGAGACGGCGCGCAGTTTAGCGCTTCCGCCCGCCCGGGTCACTCGGCGCTTGGCGCGTTAACGTTGCCACGATCCTGGCATCCCGGTTGCAAAGACCCATCTGTCTTGAGCCGAGGGAGGGCAAAATGAGACAGATTCCGTGGAATATGCCGGCTATCCTTGTGCCACCCGGCAACAAACCCAATTACAGCGGCACCTTGGCCGCCTGCATCCGCTATTGGCGCGACGAGCTCAGCCCCGTGCACCAGGTCACCGCCATGATCGCCATGGCGGGCGGCCGCTGGATCGAGCCGGAAGAATTGTTGCGCATGTCGGTTGAGATGCCGGAGCGCGAGGCGCGTCACAATCCCTGAATTTCGCGGATGCGACGGATGATGGCCGAGGCCTTCACCGACTCCTCGCGCACATGCAGCGACACCTGGGTGGTGGCGGGGGCGGTGACGCCTTCGCGGGCGCGGACATAGATCTCGCCCAGCTCGGCGAACAGCTTTGCGAGCTCGGCGGTCTTGTCGGTGTGGTCCATCGCCATCGGCTTCCAGAAAATCACAGAAATTATGACAATGTTTTGGCGCCACGAAAAATTCGTGAGCTAGCCCGCCTTGCCGGTTTTCGAAAGGCTGGCGAGCGGGTTTGGTATGGGCGGGCCGATCCGCCGCATAATGTTGGTATCGCGGTGGTCGAATGGCGGCGTCTTGCCCCGCACCGCCAGGTCGGTCCGCGTCACATAGGTCCAGCTATCGTCATCATGGAAGGTGATGTCGATGCGGTAATAGTCGGTGCGAAACGCTTCCTCGAGAAAACCCGTCGAGCAAATTCCGAAGCGTGTGTCGCCGCGCCGCGCTTCCACCGAAATGCATTTGTCGTCGGGCTTCGCCGTCCCGCCCGCCAGCACCACCTGTCCGCGCGGAATGGCGATGGTCTGCATGATCAGCCCGGTGGCCGGCTCCCACAACCAGTAACCGACCTGATCGTGGAAGGTGATGGCTTCTTCCGGCGTGTTGATATGGATGTGATAGCGCAGCCCATACAGAAGCTGGGGGCCATTGGTCTGCGCATCGATCGGCTCCATCCGGATATGTTCGCGGAACAGGCGCCGTTCGGGGCCCTCCGCCTTGGGATTGATGTCCACGCCCTGATCGGATTGCCATTCGCCCGCCAGGCGGCGCAGCGGCCCCAGATTGGCCAAGGTATCCGGCGAGGATTCGGGCTCGGTAAAGATGTCGTCGGGAATGGCCGGCATGGTGTCCTCGTATGGGCGATTGGTTTGACGGCCGGTCAGCGCTTCTTCTTCAAGGTGCCGGTGGCGATGGGGCGGAATTCGGTCGCGCCCGGCGGCGTCATGCCGAAGGTGACCGCCAGGGCCTTGGGTGATTGCAATTCATAGGTCAAGCGGAACAGGGGCCCCTGCCCCGCCGCGCTGGTGAAGGTGACGGATTTTCCCGCCGTCACGCTGGCCGAGACATAATGGATGGCATGGCCTTCGCCATCGACATAGTCGGCATGGATTGCGCCACCGTCGGGATAGATCAGCATGGTTTGGTGGAAAGCGCCGGCGGGCTTGCCAGCCTTGTCGAAGGTCTCGGTGTGATCGCGCCGCAGGATCGCCGTGCCGTCGGATTCCACGCTCATCACCGAGCCGCCCTTGGAGGTGCCGCCGGTATCGGCGACTTTGCCTTCGCCGCTGTCCCAATTGCCGACCAGGAACGACAGCGGCGCCAGCGCCGGCTTGAGCGCGGTTTGCGCCATGGCGGGCGTAGCGATGCAGAGAAAAACGATAGCCGTGATCGCTTTCATTGTTTTCCCCTTCGTCATGGCCCGGCTCGTCCGGGCCATCCACAAAGACTTGCACCACTGCGATCCAATCGCAAGTCAGAATGGATCGCCGGAATGGTCCCGAGCGTCAGCGTGGGGACGGCGATGACGAATCGGAATTACCGTTGCGCCTTCACGTCCGCCGGCGTCACCTTGTCTCTATACTTGTTGCCGAAATTGCCGCGGACATAATTCACCACATCGGCGATCTGCTGGTCGTTCAGCAGCGATCCAAAATCCGGCATCGCCTTTTGTCCATGGGTCACCACCGACACCGGATAGCCTGCCGTTTCCAGCTTGGCATCCTTAGCCAGCGCCGGATACATCCCCGCCCCCACAGCGCCCATCGCATCGGGCATGTGACAGCCCTGGCAGACGCCCTTGAAGATCGCCGCCCCGCCCTGAAAGGGAAAAGGGCCGCCGCGTTCCAGCGGCTCGCTGCCATAATCGGCGGGCGCGAATGCCATGGCGGCGGTGGAAATGGTCAGAAGCGTCGCGGCGAGCAAGGCGATTTTCATGGCTTTCTCCAAATGCGGGTCACCGCTGGGCCTTCACGTCCGCCGCGCTGACCTTGTCTTTATACTTGTTGCCGAAATTGCCGCGCACATAATTGACCACATCGGCGATCTGCTGGTCGTTCAACAGGGTGCCGAACTGCGGCATCGCCTTCTGGCCATGGGTCACCACCGCCACCGGATAACCCGCCGTTTCCAGCTTGTCGTCCTTGGCCAGCGCCGGATACATCCCCGCGCCCACCGCGCCTTGCGCCTGGGGCATGTGGCAGCCCTGGCAGACATTGGTGAAGATCGCCGGCCCGCCCTGGAAGTTGAACGGCCCGCCCCGGTTCATCGCGCCAGCGCCCAGATCCTGCGCCCCGTCGGCGATGGCTCCGGAAGAAACGCAGATGCCGATAATCGCCGCCGCTGCCGCCACAACCAATTTCATAAATCATCCTCTTCTTTTGTATCGCAGAAACGCGTGCGGTTTCCTGGCAATAGCCCCTTCCGTCATCACCCGCGCCACGCTGTCGCTAGCGCTGTCCGGGTGATCCATGAAGGCTTTCGTCACAGCGTTGCTGTCACTAATCATTGTGGACCACCCGGCCAAGCCGGGTGATGACGAACAGAGTTCTGCGATCGATTCTCCGCATTTCGTCACGCACTCATGACTCTCGCATGCAGACGCGTGATCGCATCTGTCGCCGAGGTCACCGCACCTTCCTGCCACGCCGGCAGCCGCGAGATATGTTCCCCCGCCAGCACGATGCGGCCTTCCAGGGCGCAGGCATCGTTGTAATGCGCCGCACGGCCTTCCTCGGTCCACTGGCCCGAACAGCCAAGCGTCCAGGGCACGCGATGCCAGGCCACCGCCACGCCGCATTCGTAATTCGCCTTGTACTGGCCGGGATGGATATTCTCGCCATATTCCAGCGCGTCCTTGATCCGCTCTTCCGGCGGCTTGGCGGCGGCGACGAAGGCGCCCGCGCCCATCAGATAGGTGCCGAGCAGCACGCCCTTGCCCTTGGAGAAATAATCCCACATCGGATAGCCGATCATGGCGCTGGGCTGGTTGGTATAGGTGAGGCCACCATAGATGCGGTCGTCTTCCTCCCAGAAGCGGCGCTTCATCTGCAGGCCGATCTTGAGCCCCGCGCCATACGGGATCTGATTGATCGCCGCCTTCATCTTGCCCGACACATTCATCGGGATCTGCGACAGGATCGAGGCCGGGATGGTGCAGACGCACCAATCCGCCATGGCTTTGCGCGGCGCGCCGCCGTTGCGGCTGTCGATGTACGTCGCGGTGACGCCCTTGTCGTCCTGATGGATGTCGATGACCTTGGCATTGTACTGGATCAGATTGCCCAGCTCGATGCCGAACGCCTTGCCGATCTGGCCCATGCCGCCCTTGGGCTGGAAGATCGAGGTCTGGTACTCATAATCATGGCCCCAGCCGATGGCGCGCCACATATACGAGTTCAAGACTTGGCTGAGCGGCTCCGGCTCCGAATAGGTCGGCAGCGAATTCAATCCGCCGCCGTCATCCACCATCGGCCCGCGCCGGACGGAACTGGCCTTGCCTTTCACATATTGCATGTTGGCGTCCAGCGCGCCCCAGGCCCGCAGCGCTTCCAGCAGAATCTCCCGGTCTTCCTTGGTGACGCTCTGGTCCAGCGCATTCTGCTTGGTGGTCTTGGCCAGAAGTTCGGCGACATGGCCGTGGAAATCCGCCTGCACTTCGCGGAAGCGCTTGGGTTTGCCGCCGAACGCATTGGTGTTGTGGACATAGGCGTTGTAATTGAGCTGGGTAAACGGCTCCAACGCCACGCCAAGTTTGTTGGCGTAATGCAGAATGCCGTAGTGATGATGCGGCAGGCGCCAGGGTCCCGGATTGATATACTGGCCCGGATCGAACTGGACATGCTGGGTGAAGCCGCCAAGCTCGGTATAGGTGTCGCCGCCATAGAGCGACCAGTTCCGCCCGCCCGAGCGGCCGTTATATTCCAGCACCTGCACTTTATAACCGGCATCGCGCAGCTCCATCGCCGCCACCATGCCCGCGATGCCCGCGCCCAAGATCAGCACCGAAGCGCCCGGCTTCACTGCGCCCAGCTTGGGCGGTCCGGCATAACCGCTCTCCTGCGCATAACCCATTTCGGTCATGGCGTTGTACATGGCGGTCGAGCCCGCCACGGTGCCGATCATGTGCAGAAGAGACCGCCGGCTCATCCGGCCGGTTTGCGCATCGCTCATAACTACTCCCCTAGAGGTTCTGTATTTTCTTTAAGCTTATACTGATTTCAGGCCCAGGGTGAACAGCGGCATCATCGCAAATTGTCGCGAACGCGCATGCGCCGGGCGCAGATCACAAAACGTCACGGATTGAGACGCGAAATACCCCGCATTCCGTGGCATTTCTCCACGTCTTCGACAGGGTCTACACAAGTGCGCAGGATTTTGGTTGCTGGCAAGGGCCTCCGAGCGTCAGCGTAGGAGACGCGCGGAACGTGCGATAGCACGTGAGCGCGCGCGACGAACTTAGGAGCCAAAAGACCAGCGCGATTCATTGGCATCCCCAAGCTGGACAGGTTCACAAGTCAGGCCTAGCGTTCGTTTACCGCGTTCCTCCAAAAGGGTGATGTTCATGAAAACCAAGCTCGCACTGCTTATCATTGGCGGCGCTTTTCTTGCGGCCGGTCCGGCCTTCGCGCAGGTCCCCGCCGGCGCACCCGCCGGTTCCACCGGCCTTTGCAAGGACGGTACGTATTCGTCCGCGCCCAGCAAATCGGGCGCTTGCAGTGGCCATAAAGGCGTCCAAACCTGGTACGCCGCGGCCGCGGCGGCACCCGCAGCGATGAAGGCGGCACCCGCCGCCGCACCGGCACCGGCAATGAAAGCCGCAGCTCCGGCGCCAGCTCCCGCACCGGCCGCTGCCATGAAAGCGGCGGCGCCCGCTCCGGCTGCGATGAAGGCCGCGCCCGCCGCGATGGCGCCAGGCGGCGGCACGGGTCAGGTGTGGGTCAACACCGCGTCCAAGGTCTATCACTGCCAGGGCGACAAATATTACGGCAAGACCAAAGCGGGTTCGTATATGAGCGAAGCCGCCGCCGTCGCCGCCGGCAATCATCCCGATCACGGCAAGGCCTGCAAGTAAACGATCTGCCGGGAAGTAGGCGATTTGTAAGTCAGCGAATAGTTGGCGCGCTGGGGTCGAACCGGCGCGCCGCTATTTCGCGCTTTAATTGTCATTCCCGGCGAGGCGCGACCAGCGCCGAGGGAGTTCATAGCGGCAGCGTATGAACAACCCAGGTGTTGAACCCCGCGCGGAATCGACACCTGGATCCCCTTCCCTCGCGCCACATCTTCGATGCGCCGCTCGCCGGGGATGACAGTTTTGTTTTACGCGCTCATCACCCGAGCATGCAGCCGCGTGATCGCATCGGTGGCCGATGTGACCGAACCCTCCTGCCATTCCGGCAGGCGCGAGGCATGTTCGCCCGCCAGCACGATGCGGCCGTCCAGCGCGCACAGATTGTCATAATGGTTCTTGCGGCCTTCCTCGGTCCAGCTGCCGCCGCAGCCCAAGGTGAAGGGCACGCGATGCCAGGCCACCGCCACACCACATTCGTAATTGCTGCGGTAATTGCCGGGGTGGATCTTCTCGCCGTAATCCAAAGTCGCCTGGATGCGTTCCTCCGGCGATTTCGACGCGTAGCGATAGGCTTCTGCGTTGAATGTATAGGCGCCCAGCAGCACGCCTTTGCCTTTCGAGAAATAATCCCATTGCGGATAACCGATCTGGGCATTGGGCTGATCGGTATAGCTCATGCCGCCAAAGATGCGGTCGTCCTGCTCCCAGAAGCGGCGCTTCATCTGCAAGCCGACTTTGATCGAGGAACTGTAGGGCAGCTGGTTGATCGCGGTCTTCATCTTGCCCGACACATTCATCGGGATCTGCGACAGGATGGTGGCGGGAATGGTGCAGACGCACCAGTCGGCGCTAGCCTTGCGCGGCTGGCCGCCCTTCTCGGTATCGACATAGGTGGCGGTGACGCCTTTGTCGTCCTGATGGATGTCGATCACCTTGGCATTGTACTGGATGATGTTGCCCAGCTCCTTGCCGAAGGCCTTGCCGATCATGCCCATGCCGCCCTTGGGCTGAAAGATCGGGGTCTGGGATTCGTAATTCTGGCCATTGCCGACCGAACGCCACAGGCCCGAACTCAGCACCTGGCTGAGTGTGTCGGGCTCGGCATATTCCGGTTCGGAATGGATGCCGCCGCCTTCGTCCGATATCGCGCCGCGATTGCGGGCCGAATTCCGGCCTTTCACATAGCGCATATTTTCATCGAGCGTGCCCCAGCGGCGCAGCGCCTCCAGCAGCATCTCGCGGTCTTCCTTGCTGACGCTCTGGTCCAGCGCGCTTTGCTGCGTGGTCTTGGCCAGAAGCTCGGCGACATGGCCCTGGAAGTCCGCCATCACTTCGCGGAAGCGCTTGGGCTTGCCGCCGAACGCGGTGGTCGAATGCAGATAGGCGTTGTAGTTGACCTGGGTGAAGGGCTCGACCTGCACATTCAGCCGGTTGATGTAATGCAGGATGCCGTAATGGTGATGCGGCACCCGCCACGGCCCCGGATTGAAATACTGGCCGGGATCGAACTTGATCTGCTGCGTCGCGCCGCCCAGCTCAGTATAGGTGTCGCCGCCATAAAGCGACCAGTTCCGCCCGCCGGGCCGGTTGTTGTATTCCAGGATCTGCACTTTATATCCGGCGTCGCGCAGCTCTAGCGCCGCCACCATGCCCGCGATGCCCGCGCCCAGAATCAGCACCGAAGTGCCGGGGCGGGGATTGCCCAGCTTGGGCGGGCCGTCGTAACCCGACTCCTTGGCGAAGCCCAGTTCGGTCATCGCGCCATACATGGCGCTCGATCCCGCCACGGTGCCGATCATGCGCAGCAAAGACCGCCGGCTGACGGCGTCGGCCTGTTCGTCACTCATGGAATCTCCCTTTGGAACCGTATTTTCTTCAACTCTAACCTGATTTCGGCACCGGCGAGAACAAGACGATCATCGCAAATTGTCGTGATTGCGTTTGCGTCGCGAGTCGACGTATCCCGCACTGCAATACGTCCATTCCGGCACAAAAGCGGTTCCCACCCGCTGCATTGTCAAACGCCGGACCCTGACGCACACTCCCGCGACACGATCAGCCCAAACACCGGGCCTTCGATCACATCGCGCATTTCGCGTTTCGGGGCCAAAACAACAATCAGGGAGGAATCACCATGACGGATCTATCGCGGCGTCATCTCATTCAAACGGCGGCAGGCATCGCGGCGCTCGCGAGCGCCACACCCGCCTTGACCCAAAGCGCATCGGCCCAGGGCATGGGACGCGGCGGCGCCATCCGCGCCCGCTTCGCGCTCGATCCCACCCTGCTCTATGTCAATGCCGCCAATCTCTGCCCCACCTTCCTCACCGCCATCGCGGCGGAGAAGGCGGAGTCCGCCGCGCTGCAGGCCAACCCGTCGCAGGAGTATCGGCGCAAATACAATGATCAGCTGGTGGCCATCAAAACCCGCTTCGCCAAGAACATCAACACCGTGCCCGACGCCATCGCGCTGACCCGCAATTGCAGCGAATCGAGCGGCAACATCACCCGTGGCGTGCCGCTGAAGGCCGGCGACGAAGTCATCATCGGCCATGAGAACCATCCCTCCAACACCAATTGGTGGAAGCGGCGCGAACAGACCGAAGGCATCGTGGTCAAGGTGGCGACACCCGCCGACGAGCCGAAGAACGCGCAGGAAGTGATGGACAGCTATATCTCGCTGGCCGGCCCGCGCACCAAGGTGCTGGCGCTGTCGCACCAGACCAATCTGGGCGGCATCATCGCCCCGGTGAACGAGATCGGCCGTTTCTGCCGTTCCAAGAATATCTGGTTCCATGTCGATGCGGCCCAGACCCTCGGCTGGAAGAAGATCGACGTCGCCGCCATCGGCTGCGATTCGATGTCCGGCAGCACCCACAAATGGATGATGTGTCCAATCGGCGGCGGCTTGCTGTATGTGCGCCCCGAACGGATCGCCGAACTCAATCCCTTGATGTTGAGCGTCGATTATTATCACACCGGCGCAAACGACGCGGTCAACGGCCAAGCCTTCGAGTTCCTCGGCCAGCGTCCGGATGCGATGCTGGCGGGCCTGCTTGCCGCGCTGGACGAACGCGACGCCTTGGGCGGCGATGAAGGCATCGAGCGCATTGCCCGTGCCAATGCCGCGATGATGCGCCGCAAGCTGTCGGACAAGGGCATCAAAGTGATCGGCACCGGCGAGCCGGGTTTGTGGGGCACGGTGCTGGCCGCCGACATCAAGGGCCTGCCCGACCGCGCCAAGGACCTTTATGCCGGCAAGAAGCTGGCCGGTTCGATGACCCGCATCGGCGGCAAGCCGCTGATGCGCATCTCACCGCATGTCTACAACACGTCGGATGAACTGGACCAGGTCGCCAATCTGGTGACGATGGCTTGATCGTCTGACAATTTCTACAAGCGGGCCGCCTGATCCAGGGCGGCCCGTTTTGTTTTTACCGAATGTCATCCCCGGCGAGCGCGAGCGACAGCGAGCGTGAGGGAAGGGGACCCAGGTACGGATACCGCGGAGGTTTCGATACCTGGGTTCCCTTTCCGGCCTTCACTGGCCTAACGGCCAGTTCGGCGTTCGGTTTGCTTGGTCGCTAACCTCACCCTCGGCGCTGGACGCGCCTCGCCGGGAATGACAGGCCGAGCCACGCGACGTCGTGGAAGTGGCGATCCTGCCCTTGATCGTGACGATCAGCGGCGTGATCTGGATTCAGGCCAGCGCCGGTTTCGGCCCGGCCTCCGTCCAGCCCGCGCGGCCCGCGCCGTCACTCGTCGTTCCGATCGCGGCTCTGCTGATGGTGCTAGCGTTTTCCCAGCTTGTGCTGCGGCCAGGCATCGCGTCTTCGTGAGGATGCAAACAGTCCCCAAAATCCAAATAAGGATGTATGCCTAATGTAATCAATTCCTCAGTCTGGGAGAAGTTCGGATGGTGCGAACAGGCGTACCTCGGGGTTGGGGTGAAGATTCACTTTCAGAATACATGCATGCTGCACATCGCAATCGATTGGCAGCTTTTGCCAATAAGCGCCAAGACTATGAGCGACTGAGTAGAATCGACGCATGTTTTGTGAGAGTAGCGGACGGGTGGTTGAACCCGCCTGATCTTATATCTCCGCTATTATTTCTTCGATCCCATTCTGCGTACCGTGCGGCGTGCGAACATGCATTAGCGGGACAGGCCGGTGACCTTTTCACTCAACTGCGGTCGTGTCTTGAGAGCGCTGGTTACGGCTTGCTGATAGGTAAAACTCCGAGTCTCGGTGAAGTGTGGCTCGACAGACATAAAGATGAAATATCTATGGAGGCTTCGAAGAAAGCCTTCACCGTGGGCGCGATAAGAACCTGTTTAGAACAATTGGATAGAGATGGCGCTCAGCGATTTCAGAACTTCTATCAGCTAACGATTGATTTTGGAGCGCACCCCAATGAGCGAGGCATCACTGGAAATCTTGCAATAAATGAAAATGAGGGCGGTAAGCAATTTTTGCAAATTTATATGCATGGAGAAGGAGTCGCGCTGGATCACGCTCTAATTACGACTGCCAGAGTTGGACTATGCGTCCTTGAAACCTTGCAGAATCTCTACACAGCAAGATTCGAACTCCTGGGCGTGAGAGCGGAGATATTGGATCTACGGCGAGGACTTTAAGTGTAAACTTGTGGAGACTTCTTCCGATTACTTTGACTGACCCGATAGCCCGCGCCATCACCCGTCATTCCGCTCGCCACACTGCCGGTGCTGGCGCCGTTCCAGCTCGTATTGCGGCCCGGCATCGCGTTTTCGTAAAGGTGCGCGCTTCAGGCCCCGTTGGCGATCGCCAGCGGGCGGACCTTGCCGGTCAGCGCCGCAAGGAATTGCGCCCCGTGAGTGAGATAGGCGAAATGCCCCGCGCCGGGGATCAGCACCAATTCCTTGTGCGGCGCGTCGAGGCGGTTGAAATAATCCTCGGCGCCCTTGGTGGGGGTGATCACATCGTCGGCGCCCTGGATGATGACGACATCGGTGCCGATATGGGCCGCCTGCACGGCCAGATCCGTCTTCACCTGGTCGGGCAGCACGCGCACATCCGTAAAAAGCTGACCTTCATCGATGGCCTGCCAATCCTTGTCGTTCGGATGCGCCCGCATCAGGGCAATGATGGTCTTAATCCAGTCCTGATCCGTTTGCGCCCAGAGTGAACAGAAATTCCGGCTGAACGTGAAATACTGGTGCGTGTTGGTCGGATCGGGGGTGCCGATCGCTTCCAGCTCCTTGATCGTGGCGGTGTCTTGGACGGCGCGGGCATGCGCCAGGATCAAATCGAATTGGCTCTGCACCATGACCTTCCAGCTTTCCACCTGGCCGGTGCCGACATAGGCGGCGAACAGGTCGGGCCGCGCCGCCGCCATCAACGCGGCGACCATCGAACCCCAGGAATGGCCAAGCAGGATGATCTTGTTTTTGCCCAGCACGCCCTTGAGCGTGTCCGCCAGTTCCAGCCCATCCTTGACGATGCGGTCCAGATTGACTTCGGGGGTTGATTTGCCGTTGCGCGCGAAGGTGCGGCCCGCGCCGCGCTGGTCCCATTGCACCACGGTGAAGTTTTCTTCCCAGGGCGCGAACCTGTCCTCATAGGGCCATTGCACATCGCCCGGACCGCCATGCACCACCAGCAGCAGAGGATTGGCGCGGTCCTTGCCCTTGATGCCGATCCATTGCCGAAGGCCGCCCAGCCAGACGAATTTGGACTCATCGATGCCGGTATCGGCGCGCGCAACGGCGGGCAGCAGGGCCGCGCCCACAAGCAGCGCCAGCGCATCGCGCCGCTGGGGCGCGGATGGCAACTTCACTGCGGCTTTCCCGGCGCGTCGGGGATTCCTGCCGGTGCGCCCCGGGCAGGCGCGTCCGTCTCCAGCCGCTGCAAGGCCTCTTTGATCTTCTGATCGATGTTGGCCTTGGCGAGCGCCTCGGCAACCTTTTCGCCGATATGGGCGTCGGCGATCTTCTGATCGATGTTCGCTTTGGCCAGCGCCTCGGCGATCTTCTCACCGATATGCGCGTCGGCGATCTTCTGGTCGATGTTCGCTTTGGCCAGCGCCTCGGCGATCTTCTCGCCGATATGCGCCTGGGCCAACGCCGCGGCCACCTTCTCGCCGATATGGGCGTCGGCGATCTTTTGGTCGATGTTCGCTCCGGCGAGAGCAGCGTCCACCTCGACATCGACATGCGTGCGGTTCTGTTGCTGCGCGTTGGCGCCGATCCGGGCTCTGCGCGCCGGCCGTGCCGGAACAACCTGGTCGCTTGGTTGATCACTTGGCTGGGCATCTGGCTGCGGGCTTGGCGCTGCCGTTGGCAGCGGTTGCGCTCCCACCACCGGCGTCGGTTGTGGCGCCGCCGGATCGGCGGCAAGCGTGGGCCGGGTCAGCGCGAAAAGCAGCACCGTGCCCAGGCCGAATGAAGCGGTCTTGAGAATCTGCATCTTGGTTACTCCCGAGCGTGACAGGTTGGACGCCAAAACCGACTGGATGCGCGCTTCCAGGCCCCCGCGCCCGGCCATCGCCATGCCAAGCGCCGCGGTGCGCCCGCCAGCGGCGACATGGAGCAGAAGCGCTGCATAATCGGAAGGCCTGACACCCGCGCCGATCACGGCATCATCGGCGGCGGTCTCCGCATCGGCTGAGAGCGACCGCGCCTGCACCCACACCAGCGGATGCGGCCAATAGAGCGCGCAACACATCAGCGCCAGCGCCTGGCTGACCGCGTCGCGGCGGCTGAGATGGGCGAGTTCGTGCAGCATGGCGGCGTCGAGCGCGCCGCGATCCCAATCGGCGCAAACTTCCGGCAGCAAGATGGTGGGCCGGAAAATGCCCCAACTGAGCGGGGTCTCCACCGCCGCCGAAAAGCGCAGCGTCCAGCCGCCATGAAATCCCGCACGCTCCGCCCAATCGGCAAGCCGCTTGGTGTCAAAGCCATGCACGCGGCTGCGGCGGTGAAGCATGGCAAGCGCCCACGCTCCCGCAATGCCCCGCGCCAGTAGCGCCAGCGTCCCCGCCGCCCACAACGCGGCAACGCCGATCAGCACCCAGGCCAAGGCGTGCGCGGCATGATCCGGCGCGGCGTTCGCGTTCGCGGCAACCGGCGCGCCGGCTTGCAGCACAAAGACCGAGGGCAGAAAGGCGGCCAAGGGAAGCAGCAGCAGCGCCGCCAACCCGCCCAGCCGCACAAGATGGCGCAGGCTGGCGCGAGGCGAAAAGCTCGCCAGGGCGTGGGCGGCGAAAAGAATGATCGTGGCGGCGAGGGCGAGTTCGCCCGCGAACAGCAAACCGCTCATCGTCCCTCCTTGCGCGCCTTGTCGATGATGCGCGCCAGCCGGTCGAGTTCGACGCCCGTGATCTGGCCTTGCTTGGCGGTGACCAGCGCGCTCATCGCGTCCTCGATGGAATTGCCGAAAAAGGTTCTGACCACGGCGCCGAAAGCGCGCAGCCCCATTACTTCGCGCGCCACACTGGGTTCATAGATATAGCGCACGCCGTCGCTGACATGCCGCAGATGGCCCTTCTGCTCCAGGATGGCGAGGAGCGTGCGAATGGCGGTAGTGCTGGGCGGATCGGCGATCTCATCCCGGATCTGCGCGGCGGTGGCGCGCCCCAGCTTGAAAAGCGCGTCCATGATCTCGCGTTCGCGGCGGCTGTAACCGCCCTGCCCGGGCTTCTGGCGCTTGGTTTTCTTGTCGTCCGCGTTGGCCATGCCAAAAATTTGGCATACTTGGGCAAAGCCGTCAAGTGCGGCGTGCGCGGTTGCTTATACCCGGCTGACCTCTGGTCATTCCAAGAAGATCGACAACCACGTTCACGTGGTCGCTCTCTACACTTGCTGGTATAACTTCGCCCGGATCAATTCGGCAGTTCGGATGTCCTCGGCGATGACTGCACGGCTGGAAACCCTGCTGTGGGACATTGCTGACATAGTGAAGCTGATCGAGGAATGGGAAAATGACTCAGCCGTTGCCGGAGCGGCCTAGCCCTTTCGCCGAGGCTGTCCCAGCAACAATTATCATCGTGCTGGGTGGCGCCTTCTGGATGGCAGTGGGAAGCGGCTTTTGGGGGCACTTCGTCATAACCGCCGCCATTGTGGGCTGTTACTGGACATATCTCGGCCTCATGTGGCTCCGGGAACGCCGCCGCCAGTAACCCTTTTGTCCTGCATCCCTGGGTCAAACTGCACCAGTGCCCTCGCCGAAGATTACAAGTGGTGCGATCAATACGCCGTCTTCTCCTCGACATGCTTCAGCACATCCGGGCGCTTGACCCATAACGTCCGCAGCTTCCGCGCCGCGACGAATTTCAGCTGGTCGTTATTGTGCTTCGACCCCGGCTGGCTGCTGTCGCCATAACTCATCACCCCCATCGCCTTGACCGGCTTGGAGAACTCCACCAGCGAGACCCAGGTTTCGCCCGCCAGCACCTTGCGTTCGCCATTTTCCATTGGCCCCCAGGTGATGGTGCGGAAGATGCCCAGGTTGCCCGCCCCGCCATTGGCCGGAAGATTGACGTCGCCGATATGGAAACGCGAGACCTCGCCATAAGGCCGGTCCACCGCCCCATACAGCTTTACGGTCTGGGCCACCGCCGCCTTCAAGGTGGTCATCGCCATATTGGGATCCTTGATGCCGCGCGGAGTTTCGATCGGCTTGTCGGCCTGCCACTTCTGCGAATAATTCCGCTGGTCCGACATGTTGGGGCCGGAGAATTCCTTCACCCAGGTCTCGAACAACAGCGCGCCCTTGCTGTCGGCATTATATTGATGGTCCCAGTCCTTCAGCACCGCCACCGCTTTCTGGATGTCGGGATCCGACGAGGTGCCCACCGCCTCGATCAGTTCGGGCACCATGCGGTCGGCCAAGAGCGCGCGGGTGGTGAGTTTCAGCCGGATGAAATCCTCATAGGAAATCTTGCCGCTGTCGGCCATCAGATGCAGCGATTGCTCGTTGCGCATCGACAGCGGGCCTTCCACCGAGACATAGGGCGGATAGTCCGCGTAATGGATCGCCTGCGGCCAGGTCGAGGTGAACGGCGGATCGTTGGTGTTCTGCACAAAGCCGCTGGGCGGATTGGCGACATGCGGAATCTCATCGAACGTCATCACATCGGCATCGCTCCACAGCGTGTCCGAAGTATCGCCCGGCACCAGGTCCTTCCAATAGGCGAAATCGCCGTGTTTGCGCTTGGGCTCGATGCCGTTATCGACATAAAGAATGTTCCCCTCGCGGTCGGCATAGACGATGTTGAAGGTCGGCACCTGCACTTTCCTGAACGCCGCCAGCGCCTGGTCGTAAGTCTTGGCCATGCCGAGATCCCAATATTCCTTCAAGGCTTCGGGACGCTCCAGCCCCGCCACCCGCAGCGCCACCGTCGCGCCCGCCTTGGTGGTGAACACAGGACCTTGCACCGTCGAGCGGATGGTGAGCACCTCGGTCTTCATCAAACCGTCGGGCTGGCGGATCTTCAAGCTGGCCTGGCGCGTCTCGAACTGTTTCACCTGGCCGTCGAACATATAGCCGCCTTCGAAACCGTTCGGCGCCGGGGTCAGCTTGTAGATCGTCGCGCCCAGGATGGTGTTGACCGTGTTGGTGAAGCCGTGACGGTCGTCGAAATCGAAGCGCAGCATCGGCAGCCCGATCTGGGTGGCGCCATACATATGAATGCCGGGGCCTTCGAGCCCCGCTTCATAATAAGTGAAATAACTCGGCGCCCAGGGCAGATGCGGATTGGCCAGCAGCATGGTGTTGCCGCTCTTGGACTTGGCGGGGGCCACCGCCCAGGCGTTGGAGCCGCCCACATCATGGCCGTCCTTGACGTTCTGAACCTGCTCCAGCGAGGTGACATAGATATAGTTGAACAGGCGGTGCGCGTGGGCGATCACATCGACGCCGGTCAGCGGCAGCACCTTCAAGACTTCGGGATCGATAGTGGCCGCGTTCTTGCGGGCGCTGTCGGTCATGCCGGCGGCGAAGGCGTCGAGGTCGGCGCGGAATTGCGGCGTCTGCTGGCCGTACCATTTTTTGGCGCGGTCATAGATGCCGTTGGAGATCACCCAGCGGTCGCTCTCGGCATAGTCATTGCCCCAATATTCGGCGGCGCGTCCCTGCGCCTGGCCATAGAGACGCAGCACCAGATTGGCGTGGCTGCGTACTTGGGCCCAGCCGAAGCCATAGAACACCCCGGCCTCGTTCTTGCCGAAGACATGGGGCACGCCGAACGTGTCCCAGAGGATTTCGCCATGGGGCGAGGCGTCTTTCGCGGGTGCGGCCGCCAAGGCGGGTCCGGCCAACGCCCCCAATGCAACCAGCCCCAAAATCAAGCTTTTCCAGCGTCCCGACATGGCCAAACCCCTTGGAATCCCCGTTATTGGGAGGAGTATGTCCCGAACATCCAGGCCGCGCTATGGCAGCCAGGCCCGGACCGGAAAGCCCCCCGGGCCGGGACCTAAAATGTTTGAAATGACCCGTTCATCCCCAATCCACGCATAATTGTCGCAAAGTGTCTCAGGTCCTGATACCTACGTCTGGTTGCGTTTCGGGGGACGGGAATGGACGAAGAAGGCGAGCTGGATCTGGCCCGTGCCATGATCCGTCTGTATGGCAGTGACGCGCAAAGTGTAGCCGCCGGTCACGCCGAGACCCATGCCGATATGGGCGATGCCAGCAAAAGCGAGAAATGGCGCCGCATCGCCGCCGCCGTTGGCAGCCTGCGGGTCCAGACCCAAGCGCGGAACTGAACGCTTTCTTATGACGCCATTCTTATGACGCGAGCGCGAGCCGCTGCGCCTTGCGCCAGGAGGCGGGCGCGGTGCCCAGATTGCGCTTGAAGGCGCGGCTGAAGGCGGCTTCGGACTCATAGCCGACGCTTTCGGCGATCGCGGCGATGGAGGCGCTGCCGCCCGACAATTGTCCGGCCGCAAGCTGCATGCGCCAATTGGCAAGATATTGCATCGGCGGACAGCCGACATAATCGGTGAAACGCTCCGCCAGAGACGACCGCGACAGGCCGATGGCCGTGGCCATCTCGTCCAAGGTCCAGTCATGGGCGGGCTTGCCGTGCATCAGATTGAGCGCGCGGCCCACCGATTTGTCGCGCAGTCCCGCCAACCAGCCCCGTTCCGCCGGCGGCAGGCCATCGACATATTGGCGGACCACTTCCACGAACATCAGCTCGCTCATCCGTCCCAGCACGCTTTCGCTGCCCGGCCGCTTGTTCAGGCATTCGGCCACTGCGGCGGGAATGAAGACATCTAGCCAGTTGCCCGGCCGGCGCGTCCGCGCGGGGGAATGGATCACCCGCGGCAGCGCGTCCAGCAAAGGGTGGCGCAATGCGGCGTCATAACCCAGAAAGCCGCAGACGATCTGCGCTTCCTCACCGTCGCCGCTGCCCGCGACGATCGGCATCGGCAATTGGATATTGTCCGGCGTCCGGTACAGTTCCAGATCGGGTTCGGCGTTGAGTCCGGGCTCGCTGGAAAAGACATGCGCATCGCCTTGCGGGAAAATCATGATGTCGCCCGCTTCCAGCCGCGCCGGCGCCGCGTTCAAAAGGCCGGCCCAGCAGCGCCCCTTGGTGACGACATGATATTCGATGACATGCTTGGCCTGGGGCATCACATAGGGGGCGCATTCCGCCGATGGCGGGGCCGCCAGCACCCAGGGCGCGCGCACCGTGACATCGAAGAACGCCGCGCCGTTCAAGCGGATGGTGCGGAGCACATCGGATAAAGCGTCTGCGGCCACTTGCGGACCCCCCAAAATATTAGCGCATGCCATGCCGGGTGTGAAAAATCGGACGATCGGTCAACAAGTCCGGCGTCCCTGTCATTGGGTGTTGCGATGCCGGACCGTAAAAGCAGCGGCCTCAACGCACCGAGGACCGAAATGAACAATTCAAATACGCTCAAAACAAGGCGGCCATCATGAGCAGGGCCGCATCCTTCTTCTATGGCGTTACCGCCTATCTAACATTTCTGATCGCCATTCTTTATGCCATCGGCTTTGTCGAAAATCTGGCGGTCTCCAAGACCATCGATTCCGGCGATGCCGGACCTGTTGGCGCCAGCGCCGTCATCGATCTGTTGTTATTGGGCATCTTCGCAGTGCAGCACAGCTTGATGGCGCGGCGGGGATTTAAGGCATGGTGGACGCAGTTTGTCCCGCCCGCGATCGAGCGCAGCACCTATGTGATGTTTGCAAACCTGGCCTTGTTTCTATTGCTGTGGCAGTGGCGCCCGATTCCCGAAACGGTATGGAGCGTGAGCAATCCCGTGGCGGCCGGAGCATTGATCGGCGTGTCGCTGCTGGGCTGGGGGATGGTGTTTCTCAGCACCTTCCTGATCAACCATTTCGATCTGTTCGGCCTGCAGCAGGTCTACAACAATCTGCGGCGCCAACAGGCGGAAGACCCGCATTTCTATACGCCGTTCCTCTACAAGTTCGTTCGCCATCCGCTCTATCTGGGCTTCATCATCGCCTTCTGGGCGGCGCCGGTGATGACGACGGGTCACTTGCTTTTCGCCGTCGCCACGACCGCCTACATCTTCATCGGCATCGCTTTGGAGGAGCGCGATCTGGTCGCCCATTTCGGCCAGACCTATCTCAACTACCGGGCGCGGGTTTCGATGATCGTGCCGCTGCCGCCGCGCGGTGGCTGACGCGTCGGTTACGCCGGTCCGGATAATCTTCCGGGCCGGCGGCGGCCATCACGGTTTCAAGGATCAGGAGAGCAGCGCGGGCCTGACGTCCAGCGCCAGCGGATCGGCGGTCGCGACATGGTCGAATTCGCCGCTATCGCCTTGCAGCATCACGATCACGCGCAGGCCGGCATGCATCGCCAGCATCGCCTCCCGCAGAGCGCATTGCACCGCGTCGTTCTTGTCGGTGCAGACGCCCAGAACGGTGCCATAGGAATCCTGCACCAGATAGGCCCGCCGGTCCGCCTGCCAGCGCACCGTAAAGGCGAAGGTGAGCAATGGCGCCGCGCCGGGCCATTGCACGTTCGAGGTTGAGATGGAATTGGGAGAAATCAATGTGCCGCGATCCCTGTTCCTGCAATGGGTGAACCGGTCAGCAGGTTATTGGTTCCTGGTTAATAGATAATTGCGGCAAAAAATGGAGCGCTTGCGCACGAAATGGCGCGGGCATCGCCGCCCAGGCTAGCGCAGATATCCCGCGGTCTCGGCCAGACTGGCCGCGCCCAGCACGGCATAGATCGCGGCGGAGACATAGCGAATCACCCAGAGCGGCATGATGCGGGTGATCGCGTCGCCGAACAGCGTGGCGGGGATATTGGCCAGCATCATGCCGGTGGTGGTGCCCGCCGCCACGACCCAGACGCTGGCAAAGCGCGCCGCCAGCGCGGCGGTGGCGATCTGGGTCTTGTCGCCCATCTCGACGATGAAGAAGGCGATCACGGTGGTGAGAAAGACGCCGCGCCGCGAGGCCGTGGTTGCGGCATCGGATTGCTTGTCCGGGATCAGCACCCAGGCGGCCATGGCGATGAAGGAGGCGCCGATCAAATAGCGAAACCAGGGCGCGTCGAGAAAGCTGGAGACATAATATCCCGCCAGCGCCGCCAGCAGATGATTACCCAAGGTGGCGACCAGCACGCCCGCGATGATTGGCAGCGGCTGGCGATAGCGGCTGGCGAGCAGAATGGTGAGAAGCTGGGTGCGGTCGCCCATCTCCGCCAGCGCCACCAGCGCGCCGAAATTCCGAAGGTCTCAAGCCCGTGCATGGGTCGAACCTATTTCAGTTTGCGCGTCGGTTCTGCAATCCTGTGTATCGTCGCAGGCGGTTTTCACAGGCAAGCTGCGGCAAATTTGAGTAATGTCCCGATTTGGCGGCTTGGGTCTTCGAGGGTGAGCGCATGGCGAAGTTCGTCTTTGGAATGAACCAATCCCTCGACGGCTATGTCGACCACACGGGATTACAGACAGGCCCCGCGCTTTTTCGTCACTGGATAGAGCAGGTGCGCAAGGTGAGCGGCAGCATCTACGGCCGCCGCATGTACGAGGTGATGCGGTATTGGGACGAAGACCATCCTGAGTGGAATGCGGAACTGCAAGAATTCGCGGCGGCATGGCGGCGCCAACCGAAGTGGGTTGTGTCGCGCACGTTGAAGTCGGTCGGCCCCAATGCCACGCTCGTTTCGGATGACATCGAGGCGGTGATACGGGGCCTGAAGGCTCGGCTGGATGGCGAGATTGCCGTGTCCGGACCAGAGCTGGCGCAAAGCCTGACCGACCTCGGTCTTATCGATGAGTATCGCCTTTACCTCCACCCCGTCGTGCTCGGTCGCGGCAAGCCCTTCTTTGCCGGCCCCCGGCCGCCGCTGCGCCTGGTTTCCACCGATCGCGTTGGCGAGGACACGATCAGACTGACGTATATTCCCGCCTGATGAGGCCGGGGCGCGTGCCGCTCCTCACTCACTCACTCACTCACTCGCTCACTCACTCGACGCGATACTCCAGCAGGTCGCCCGGCTGGCATTCCAGCGCGGCGCAGATCTTGTCCAGGGTTTCGAACCGCACACCTTTCACTTTGCTGGATTTGAGCAGGGAGAGATTGGCCTCGGTGATGCCGATGCGCTCGGCCAGCTCCTTGGAGCGCATTTTGCGCTTGGCCAGCATGACGTCGAGATTGACCATGATCATCAGACGATCTCCGCATTGTCGGCGGCGATGCGGCGGGCTTCGTCCATCACATAGGCGGCGACATAGGTCATGGCGCCATACAGGAACGACACCAGATGCATGTCGAAATCCGGATGGCGGATCTGGGCGATGGCGAAGAACAATAGCTGCACCACCACCCCCAGGACCGCCGAACCGATCAGCCAGAAGCCCAGCGCCTTGAGATGGGCGATGCTGGCCTCGGTGAAAACCACGCCCCGGGCGAATCCGGCGAACAGCTTCCTGCCATGGAAGAGGATGAAAAGACCGGGCGCCATGGCGACCATGAAATCGGCCGTCAACAGCAGCCGGCGGCCGATCGAGATCCCGGCCAGCGGCAGGCTGGAATATTTCGCCCATTCGGTGGCGGCGGTGCCGGCCAGCTCGGCGGAGATGGCGGCCAGATTCGGCAAAACGAACAGCAGCGCCAGCGACCCCGCCACGACGAAGGCGCAGGCCAGCCAAAACACGATATCGAACAGCAGTACGATCACGACGCTGATGCGCCGCGCCCGGTCGAAGGATGCAGGCATTTGCAAATGCGGTGTGATGTCGGTCGTCATGGGCGGATCCCCTTTGCCTGGATGCGATTAAACGGATGCGAATGCGGTCAGATCGTGGTGCGGGCGCTCTGCTGGATGCCGGTGTTCAGGACGGCGACATAGGCGGTCTCAGCCGTGGCGGCGAAGAACCAGACGAGGATGGTGACGGCCACCGGCAGCGCCTTGGCGAGCGAGGGGCGGATTGGGCTATTGTTGGGTGTCATGGAAATTATCCCTGTTGTTTCGATAAGAAAACATCATACAGAGATATTTTATTATTGCAATACGATAATTATATATTTTCCTATGATATTGGAAAGCCTGGCTTTTTAGGCCCGCGCCCATCCCTTGCCACCGGTTTGCCTGCCCGCGCCGCGCTGCCCAGACTGCGCATCGTGTCGAGGAGGCGCGGGGAAACCAACCATACGTCCTGGGTATGCCCCCAATCAGCCAGTTGGCATGGAAGAAGTGCATAGGGGATTTGGATCGAGCTATTATGTGTCGGGCAATAAAATATTTTTATTGCGCTTTAGAGATAGCCCTGTCTCTCGCCGGAACCGGTCAGGATTTTCACGCAAGAACTCTTCCAAGATAAGTCGAATCAATTCCGCTTTTGTCTTATGCGTGTGTGCTGAAAGACGTTCGAGTAGCTCGAATTCCTGATTGTTGAACGAAACTGAAATTCTATTTGAAACTGCCATTGCCCAGCACCGTGCCAAATGTGTAAACGACAAATGCAAGACCAAATACGACTGCGATTTGCGCGATATGCGATCCGCCAAGTGGAAGAACGCTTTTCGTCCACTTGCTGAGGGAACCCACAATCTCTAAGAAAACTAGCAGCGCTCCTGCCAGGGGGAATACGGCCTGCATTGGAAGCTCCTCTCGCAACGCAGGCACAGTTGCACGTGGTTAGTTAATAAATGACTAAAAGTGCACCATAACAAGCCCAACCTTGGCGCATCCTATTTCCCGATCTGGATTGCAAACCGCCCGATAGGGACCTGTGATTTCGGTTTGAGCGCCATGATATAATGGGCTATGTGCGGCAAGTTCACGGCGATGTTTTCCTATGCGGAGGTCCATGCCTTCGAGCGGTTTTTTATTGAAGACCCCGCCGACCGGGAAGCGCGCAAGGATCAGGAAGCCACCTTCCGGGTGATGAGCACAGTTCCGGTCCATGTCTGGGATCGGGAAAAACAGGCGCGCCGCGTCATCGCCATGCGCTGGGGATTTCCCCATCGCACGGATTGGCGCAGGCCCGATATCATTCACGCGCGATCCGAAACGATTGAAGAGAAAAAACCCTTCCGCGACGCTTTTCTCGGCGGCCAGCGCGGCATTGTCCTGGTCAAGACTTTCAACGAAGCGCCGGATATTCCCGGCCCGACCATCCAGCACACCATCACGCCCGACACCGCCAAGAGCGGCATCGCGATGATCTGGCGCAGTTTCGATGTCGGGGCCGCCATGCCGTTGCTGGCTTGCGTGATGGTGACGGTACCGGCGAACAAACTGATCGCCGGGCTGCCGACGGACCGGATGCCGGCGATATTGGATTACGGCGACTGGACGAAATGGACAGGCGAGCAACCCGCCACGGTGGACGAATTGAAAGCGATGCTGAAAACCGTGGAAGGCGTTCGCTGGAAAATGAACAAAGAAGAGCGCGCGGCGACGACAAAACGCAGGAAGCCAACCGTGTCCGATCCGGAGGGCTTACTTTAGCGAACCGTCGGGCTGTTCGGATCGCGGCGGGCCGGGTAGGCTGATCGCGCACAACAGGGGACCGCCATGCCAGCCAGGACGATCATTCTGTGGGTGCTCAGCATCTATATCGCCGCGGTCTTCGTGCAGTCGCTGTTCTTCAAATTCACCGGCGCTACCGAGAGCATCTATATCTTCTCCACCTTGCGCGCCTGGTCCGGCATCGCCTTGTTCGAACCGGCGGGCCGCTTCATCATCGGCAGCTTCGAGCTGATCGCCTCCATCCTGCTGATGATCCCGCGCCTGCGCATCTTCGGCGCCGCGCTGGGCATCGGCATCATGTCGGGCGCGATCTTCTTTCATCTCTTCACGCCCCTGGGCGTGGTGATCCTGGGCGATGGCGGGGAATTGTTCACCCTGGCCTGCGGGGTGTGGATTTCCGGCTGGGTCATTCTGGGCCTGTCGGCGAACGAAGTGCGCGGCTGGATCGTTTATGCCTTGAACGGGTTTCATCCCAGTACCGTTCACTGAGGCGTCGCCATGCGCAGCTTCGAGATCATCGCCGCCCTGATCGCGGGCGCGGTCACATTGCTGGTGCTCAAGATGATCGGGCTGATCGTCAAATTCGCCATCATCATTGCGCTCTTGATCACACTGGCTGCCTGGCTCGCCTTCCGCGCCATCGGCGGAAAATTCAACGGGGGCAGTTCGTGACCAAATTGCGGCGCATTCCGTTCATTGCGGGTTCAGGTGCATGTCCTAGACTGGTCCCGTATTCAGCAGCGAGGTCGTGCCATGCGTGACTTCTTCTTCCATCTCCAGACCCCCCGGGGCCTGCAGCCCGCCGAAGTGTCCATCGCCTGCGAAGGTCCGGAAGCGGCGTTCATGGAAGCCTGCCGCGTCATTCCCGACATCGCCGCCGCGATGCTGCGGGCGGGCGACAATCCCATGCTCTGCCAATTCATCATCCGCAACGCCAAGGGCGAGGAGATGTTCACCGTCCCCTTCACCGAGCTGATCCGCAACGTCCCGGCGCATAGCCGTCATTGAAGTGCGTTGCGAAAAGCCGGTCAAACTGGTTCCATCGCATTGGCGAGGCATTCCAGGCAGTGAGGGACAAGCGATGAAGACCATGATGGCGATGACGGCGCTGGCGTTTTGGGCCCTGGCCGCAGCACCCAGCTTTGCCCAGCCGGTGCCGGCGCGGCCCAATGCGCTGGTGGAATTTCCGCCCAGGAACGGCGCCCATCTCACCGTCACCACTCCAAGCTGGTCCGATGGCGGCGACATTCCGTTCGAGAACACCCAATATCGCGGCAATAATTTCCCCGGCCTGAGCTGGTCGGCGGGTCCGGCAGGCACCAAATCCTATGCGATAATCATGCAGGACCCCGATGCCCAGCGGAACGGCATGCCGATCCTGCACTGGACCCTGTATAATGTGCCGGCCATCGTCACCAAGCTCGATCCCGGCATGGCGGCTGGCGCCAATCCGGCGGGATCATCTTACGGTCCCAATGTGCGCGGCGCGGCGCAACCTTACATGGAGCCGCGCACGCCTCCCGGTCCCAAGCATCATTATCACCTGCAGGTCTTCGCGCTGGACGCCAGCCTGACCGCCGATCCCGCCATGACCTATGACGGACTGACCGGCGCGATGCGCGATCACATCCTGGCCGCGGGCGAAGTCATCGGTCTGGGCCAGGCCGATCCCACCGCGCCGCCGCCCGCATCCCGCTAGCCGGCAGGCCGGGTCGCCCTTAAGCGCGGTTTGCCGGGCAAACATTGCTGTCCGCCGCCCGAATGCGCTTGACCCAGATCAATGCCATGGCCGCGCAATACGGTATCCTTGAATATTCGTCCGGCCGGTTGCGTAGTCCGGAACTTGCTTCAAGCCAGTTGCGCATTGCACCGGATCGTTCTGGCGACGATCGCCTCAACCCGCACGGAGCTGCCATGGGCCATTATGAATTGCCGCCATCGGTTTCGATTCCCTATGGTGATATCGATGCGGAGCATCAAGGCTTGCTCGATGTCCTGAACGACGCCTTGCGGATGCTTTCTTCGGTCGACGAAATCCTTCCGGTTCATTCCTCGCCGCTGCTGCAGACATTGCGGGCGCAGCTGAAGGATCACTTCCAGCACGAAGAACAAATCATGGAAGAATTGGGCTATCCCGATGTGGCGCGGCACAGCCTCCATCACCTCAGTTGCGCACGCCAGCTTGACTATGTCTGCGAGGACATTGCCGCCGGGCGGCGGCCCGTCAACCGCGAATTGGTGGACGATCTGTTCGACACGATACTGGAAGACATCATCCGAGCCGATACCGGATTCAAGTCTTTTCTGCAGAACAAGAATTTGTGCGTGGTGAAATGAAGGACTGATCGCGGCGCCGCGCGATCTTCAAGGCGCCCGCGCCCCGATTGACGGCGTTGCCGCACCACGCCGACTCAACGGAAGCGGCGAAGAAAATCCAGTTCCACCGGCAGATCCACCATGTGGAAGGTGGAGAGGAATTTCACCCCAGCGATGCCGCCCTTGGTCCAGACCGTTTCGCAGCGATAGACGATGCCGGCGCTGCGATTGACCAGCTCGAAATTGGAAGGCAGCACCGAACCTTCGGCAAAGACGATGCGCGCGCCGCTGACCGACAGATCCCGGATGGTGCAGGGAAAGGAAAACCGGCCGGAGGAATGCACCACCAGCCCGGACAGCAGGCTGCGGCGGCGCGGACTGGGACGCCGTTCGGCTTGCTGCGGTGGATCGGAACTGTTCATCGATTCAAGATCAATTCCGCCGGATGCCCCTGACATCTAACCGGCAATGCTCCCGTCTGTTCCCCCCTACGCCGCGCGGCCGCGCCGGCGTCATGATGTTGCTTATCCTAATATCCTGGATGTCCCGCAACGGCTTGTGCGTTCCGGGGCGAGCCGGAAGGTCCCCGGCCGCACGCCTCGGCGGGCGATCCGGGCGCGGTCTTATGGCCTTGGCCGCACCCAAGACAGTGAACTTTCGCCAATGTGCAAAAGGATGATTTTTCCCCCGCGAACACGGCATTTTCGGCAGATCGGCAACCCTTTCAGCGTTGATGCATCATGGTGCCGTGGGCCGCCAAGGCCCTGGCGCTGGACCGGCGCCGAGATTTTACGCCTTTACCAATGCCATGAAGGCCAGTCCGCTTTTGCTCAAATAGCGCTCGCGGTGGCGCAGGGCATGGAAGGCCCGTTCGGGCAGCGCGAATTTGACCGGTGCCAGCGTGCCAAACCGTACCCCCGCTTCCGCCACCAGCTCCGACAAGGCCGAGACGCCGGCGCCTTCGCGCACCGCCAGCCGCACCGCTTCGTTCGATGGCAATTCCAGGCTGACATTCAGGCGGCCGACATCGACGCCCTTGTCGGCGATCGCCGCCTCGAAGGCGGAGCGCGTGCCCGAACCCGGCTCGCGCAGCACCCATTTCTCTTTCAGCAGATCGGCGGGACGGGGCGGCTTCTTGATCCAGGCGTGACCCAGCGGCGCCACGATCACCAACCGGTCGCGCCCCACCTGGGTCTGCTCCAACACGGGATTGCGCACCGCCCCTTCCACCAGCCCGATCTCCACCCGTCCGTCCGCCACCGCCTGGGCGACTTCGGCGGTATTGCCGATCAGCGCCTTCACGGCCACCTGCGGATGGCGTTCGCGGAAGGCGACCAGGCGCGGCGGCAGCCAGTAGCTGGCGATGGTCTGGCTGGCCATCAATGTCAGGCTGCCGCGCTTCATTCCGGCCAAATCCGACAGCGCGCGGCTGGCGGCATCGGCCTGGGCGATCACGGCGCGGGCTTCGTTGAGGAATTGGCGGCCTTCCTCGGTCAATTGGATGCGGCGGCCGACGCGATGAAACAAGCTGACGCCGGATTGCTGTTCCAAGCCGGCGATGGCGGCGGAGACCGCGGATTGCGTGCGATGGATCGCGGCGGCGGCGCGGGTCACATGCTCGCGCTCGGCGACGGCAACAAAGGCGCGCAATTGCTCCAGGGTCATCGCCCAAACTTTACGCGAAGAGCTTGACCAGGGCGAGGCTGAAACCGGCGATGAAGATCCAAGCGAACGCCGCGAGCATCAAGGGCTTGATGCCTTCCTGCCGCAGCTTGGCGAAATCGGTTTCCAGCCCCATCGCGGCCAGCGCCATGGACAACAGGAAGTTGGTCAGGATGACGATCTGCGCCTTTTGCGCCGGCGCCACGCTGATGACGCTGTTCAGCAGCATCACCGCGATGAAGCCCAGCACGAACCAGGGCATCGGCGGCGCCTTGCGCGGCGCGCCGCCAACCTGCGCCGATGCCTTGCGGGCGGCAACGAAACCCAATCCGATCACCAGCGGCGCCAACATCATCACCCGCGTCAGCTTGGCAACGGTGCCGAACTGGCCGGCGGCGGGGCCATCCTGGAATGCGGCGGCGACCACCTGGGCGATCTCGTGAATCGACGCGCCGCTCCACAGGCCGAAATCGCGCGGCGACAGATGCAGCAGGCCCGGCAACAGGGGATAAAGCAGCATCGCCAGCGAGCCGAACACGGTGACGCAGGCCACCGCATAGGCGACATCGGAATCCTTGGCCCCCGTAACCGTGTTGGTGGCGATCACGGCGGAAGCGCCGCAGATCGAAGTGCCCGCGCCGATCAGTTCGGCCAGCTTGGGATCCACGCCCATCACCCGGCCGATCGCCTTGGTGAAGACGAAGGTCGCGCCAAGCGTGACCAATATGATGGCGACGCCGACCGCGCCCACCGCCGCCACCTGCGACAGCATCAATTGAAAGCCCAAGAGAATGATGCCCAGCCGCAAAATCTTCTTCAGGCTGAAGACCACGCCGGGGCGGCAAAGCGCCGGCGTGCCCAGAAGGTTGTGGAACAGCATGCCGGTGACGGTGGCCAGGATCATCGGGCTGAACATGTTCACGCCGGGAATTTGGCGCAGCGCGAAAGCGCCCAGCGCGATGCCGCCGGTCAAGGTCAGTCCCGGCAAGGCGGCGATGACGGCCTCGGCAAAGGCAGCGCCGGCGGAACGGGGTTGGGCGGGATCGGACATCGAGGGCCTTTCTCAAGGTGAATCCACACCAAATCGAATGAGAAATCCAATCGATTATAAAGCTATTAATAATCACTTATGACGATTGATTGCTCCACTGCCGCGGCTTGGCGTTGGCTTGGCGAACCGCTTCCCACGCTTTAGAAACCCTCCCGCCGATGGAAACCCTGGAATCCCGCAAAACCGCCGCGCGCGCCTGGTTCGAAGAACTGGCGGGCCGAATCATCGCGGCCTTCGAGGTGCTGGAGGCGAAGGCCGATCCCACGCTTTATCCCGGCGAATCTGCTCACTTCGTCCGCACCCCCTGGAAGCGCGCCCTTTCCGCCGGCGGCGAAGATCAGGGCGGCGGGGTGATGGGATTGATGCGGGGCCGCCTGTTCGAGAAGGTCGGCGTGCATGTCTCCACCGTGCATGGCGCCTTCTCGCCCGAATTCGCCCGCCAGGTGAAAGGCGCCGGCGAGGACCCCCGCTTCTGGGCCAGCGGCATCAGCCTGATCGCCCATATGAAGAATCCGCATGTGCCGGCGGTGCATCTGAACACCCGCATGATCGTGACCACTGAGAGCTGGTTCGGCGGCGGCGCCGACCTCAATCCCACCTTGGATGCGCAGCGCAGCGAAACCTTCGTGGATGCACGCGACTTCCATGCCCGGCTCAAAGCCGCTTGCGACGCTTTCAATCCGGACTGGTACGCCAAATATAAGAAGTGGGCCGATGAGTATTTCTTCCTGCCGCACCGGGGCGAGCATCGTGGCGTCGGCGGCATTTTCTACGACCATCATGACAGCGGCGACTGGAACCATGATTTCGCGTTCACCAAGGATGTCGGCCTGGCCTTTCTCGACATCTATCCGCAATTGGTGGCGCGCCACTGGACGACGCCCTGGACCGAGGCCGAGCGCCACCAGCAATCGAAATGGCGCGGCCGCTATGCCGAGTTCAATCTGCTCTATGACCGCGGCACCACTTTCGGGCTGAAGACCGGCGGCAATGTCGAAAGCATCTTGTCGTCCTTGCCGCCGGTGGCCGAATGGCGGTGATGCTCCCCACTCCCATGATAAAGTTGGGATCGCGCGGCTCGCCCTTGGCGCTGGCGCAGTCGCACCTGGTGGCGGACTTGCTGGCGCGGCTGACCGGCGAAGAATTTCCCATCGAAAGTTTCGTCACCAGCGGCGACCGCATCGCCGACCGCCGCTTGCAGGATGCCGGCGGCAAGGGCCTGTTCACCAAGGAGCTGGACGAAGCCCTGCTCGACCGGCGCATCGATGCGGCGATCCATTCCCTCAAGGACCTGCCCACCTTGATGCCGGACGGCATCGTGCTGGCGGCGATTCCGTCGCGCGAAGACCCTCGCGATGCCTTCATCTCGCCCAAAGCGGCGAACCTTATGGCATTGCCCAAAGGCGCGGTGATCGGCACCGCCAGCCTCAGGCGCCAGGCCCAGGCTTTGTATCTGCGCCCGGACCTCAAGGTCGTCACCTTGCGCGGCAGCGTACAGACGCGCCTCAGGCGGATGACCGAAGGGGTGATGGACGCCACCTTCCTCGCCTTGGCAGGGCTGCAGCGTCTGGGCCTGCAACAGCACGTCACCGCCCTGATCGATGTCGAGGACATGCCGCCCGCGCCGGGTCAGGGCGCGCTCGCCATCACCTGCCGCGCCGACGATGTGAAGACCCGCGAATTGCTGGCCAGGATCACGGTGCTGGAATTCGAGATCGCGGTGGCGGCGGAGCGCGGCTTCCTGCACGCGCTGGATGGCTCCTGCCGCACGCCGATGGGCGCGCTGACGCGGCTCAACAACGGCATGCTGCATTTTCTGGGCGAAGTGCTGTCGCCCGACGGCGCCGAACGCTGGCGGCGCGAGGAAATCATGGCGCTGGGCGGTGATCCTTGCGGCGATGCGGCCGCGTTCGGACGGCGGCTGGGTCAGCAGATCCGTGCCGAAGCCGGCGAAACCTTCATCAAGAGTCTGGAACAACGCGGATGGTGAAAAAGTTGCTTCAGGTTTTGCGCGGCGAAGCGGTGTCGCAGCCTCCCGTCTGGCTGATGCGCCAGGCCGGCCGCTATCTGCCGGAATATCGCGCCTTGCGCGCCAACGCGCCCGACTTCGTGCAGTTCTGCCTCAATCCCGAACTGGCGGTGGAAGTGACCTTGCAGCCGGTGCGGCGCTTTCAGCTCGACGCCGCCATTCTGTTCGCCGACATCTTGCTGGTGCCGCATGCGCTGGGCCAGAAGCTGTGGTTCGCGGAAGGCGAAGGCCCACGGCTCGATCCCATCCGCGATGCATCCGGTATCGCGGCGCTGCGCTATGACGCTGCCAAACTGGCGCCGGTGATGCAGACCAGCAAGGGCGTGCGCGCCGCGTTAGACGACAATGCCGCGCTGATCGGGTTCGCGGGCGCACCCTGGACCGTCGCCACCTATATGATCGAAGGCCAGGGCGGCACCGATCATGAAAATGTCCGCAAGTTGGCCTGGCGCGAGCCCGCCACCTTTGCGCGATTGATGGATGTGCTGGTGGATGCCACCAGCCAGTATCTGATCGCCCAGGCCGATGCCGGCGCCGAAGCGCTGCAACTGTTCGAAAGCTGGGCCAGCACCGTGCCCGCCGGATTGTTCGACGCAGCCGTGCTCTCACCCACCGCCCGCATCGTCGCCAATGTGAAAGCCAAACATCCGAAACTCCCCATCATCGGTTTTCCGCGCGGCGCGGGCGGCTGGCTGACGCGCTATGCCCAAGCCACTGGCGTCGATGGCATCGGCATCGACCAGATGACGGATATCGCGGCGGTGAATGTCCCAGCCCGTGTTGCGTTACAAGGCAATCTCGATCCGATATTATTGCTGCAGGGCGGCGAAGCGATGCGCACCGAAGCCCGGCGCCTGGTCGCGGCGATGCGCGGCAGGCCGTTCATCTTCAATCTCGGCCATGGCGTGATGCAGCCGACCCCGCCCGATCACGTCGCCGAATTGGTCGCTGCGATCCGCAGCGCGTCCTAGAAAGCGATTCCCGGAAGCATTTCGCCGGCCCCGCCAACCCGCTAGACTTGACGCCGTGATTTAAAACCGGCGGACGCCGTGAAAACCAAGACCTCAGAGAAAGCCGCGCCGGTGGTGATGGGCATTGCCATCAGCCATCCCGGCAAAGCGATGTGGCCGGACGCGGACGACGGCAAGCCCGTCACCAAGCTGGACCTGGCGCGCTATTACGAAGCCATCGGCGACTGGATGCTGCCGCACATCCAGGGCCGCCCCTGCTCCATCCTTCGCGCCCCCGACGGCATCGCGGGCGAACAATTCTTCCAGCGCCACGCCATGACGGGATCGTCCCGCTTGCTGGAAGCCGTGAAAATTGCAGGCGATCGCAAACCCTATCTGCAGATCGACCGGATCGAAGCCTTGGCCGCCATCGCCCAATCCGGTGGGCTGGAACTGCATCCGTGGAATTGCGCCCCCGGCGATCCCGACACACCGGGCCGTTTTGTCTTCGATCTGGACCCCGCGCCTGATCTCAATTTCGACGCTGTGACGGCGGCGGCGCGCGAACTGAAGGCACGGTTGGAAAAACTCGGGCTGACGCCGTTCGCCAAGACCACCGGCGGCAAGGGATTGCATGTGGTGACGCCGCTGCGCGCCGGCGGTCTGGATTGGAAAGCGGCCAAGGCGATCGCCCGCGAAATCTGCGCCCGCATGGCGGCGGACAGTCCGGACAAATATCTGGTCGAGATCTCCAAGCAAAAACGCCAGGGCCGCATCTTTCTGGATTATCTGCGCAACGATCGCATGGCGACGGCGGTGGCGCCGCTGTCGCCCCGCGCCCGTAACGGGGCACCGGTGTCGATGCCGCTGGATTGGAGCGCGATCAAAAAGGGCCTCGATCCCAGCCGCTTCACCGTCCGCACCGCGCCGGCCCTGCTCAAAAAAAACCGGCCCTGGCAGGATTATGCGAAATCCGCGCGCCCTCTGGCGGGCCTGATAAAAAAGTTGAACCGGGCGGGCGGTTGACTCCCGCCTGTCCCGGCAGGACCCTGTCCAACGCATCAGGTCATTCACGGAGATTCCGCCGGGGGGACGCTGCCTCCGCCAAAGGCGCGAATTTGCATCATGGGCAGCGGCAATATTTTTGAAATCTTCAAAGTCTTTCTGCGCCTGGGCCTGACCTCCTTCGGTGGACCGATCGCCCATCTCGGATATTTTCGGCGGGAGTTTGTGGTCCGCCGCCATTGGCTTGACGAAGAAACCTTTGCCGATCTGGTCGCCCTTTGCCAGTTCCTGCCTGGACCGGCCAGCAGTCAGGTCGGCTTCGCGCTGGGTCTTTCGCGGGGCGGATGGTTCGGCGGCCTGGCGGCCTGGTGCGGCTTCACGCTTCCCTCCGCGCTGGCGCTGTTCGTCGTCGCATCGCTGACAACCAGCTTGAATGGCGCGGCCGCCACCGCCGCGATCCATGGCCTGAAGCTCGTCGCCATCGCCGTGGTCGCCCAGGCGGTGTGGGGTATGATTCGCACGCTGACGCCGGATTTTCGCCGCGCCGTGATCGCGGTGATGGCGGGGCTCGGTGTGGTTCTGGTGGCGGGGGCGCTGGGCCAGATCGCGGTGATCGGCTTTGGCGCGCTGGCGGGAACGGCGCTGTGCCGCGACCCCGCTATCGCCAGGAATGGTTTTCTGAAATTCCCGCTTTTGCCGCAAATGGGAGCGGCATGTCTTGCCGCGTTCGCGGGTTTGCTGTTGGCGACACCGCTACTGGCCAGCGCCCTCGACAGCCATGCGCTGGCGGTCTTTGGCGCCTTCTATCGCTCCGGCGCGCTGGTGTTCGGCGGGGGCCATGTCGTTCTGCCGCTGCTGCGCGATGCGGTGGTGAACCCCGGCTGGATATCCGCCAATACGTTTCTGGCCGGTTATGGCGCCGCCCAGGCGGTGCCCGGCCCTCTCTTCACGGTGGCGGCGTATCTGGGCACGGCCTTGCATGGTCCGCCGAACGGGCTGGCGGGCGCGGCCCTGGCGCTGGCCGGGATTTTTCTGCCGGGAATGCTGATTCTCGCGGGCGCCTTGCCGTTCTGGGATGGTTTTCGCACCAGGCCGGATGCGCAAGCGGCAATGCGCGGCGTCAATGCGGCTATGGTGGGGATCCTGGCAATGGCGCTTTACGACCCGCTCTGGACAAGCACGATCACAAGCTGGCGCGACATCGCATTGGCCGGCGGCGGCTTTCTGCTGCTGACGATGCTGAAGGTTCCATCGGTGTTCGTGGTGATCGGGATCACCGCAGCGGCGATGCTTCTGTCGCTGGCGTTCGCCTAGAAATTATACGACATGTGGATCATCGCGCCGCCGGGCGATGCTTCCATGCTGGTATCGATATTGTATTTGCGCTTGAACGGCGTGGTCAGGACATAACCATACCCCGCCGCGATCGCCGAACTTGATAGCGTGTCGTACCAGTGATGCTGCTTGGCCTGGACGCGGCTGTAGGAGACGAATTGGGTGGCGAAAAAAGCCGGCAATCCATATTGCCAGCCATAGCGGCCCCAAAGATAGGAAGAGCCCGACGCCGACAGCGCGGTGGTGTCCGAGGGGAAGGATTGGAAATCCGCACCATTGGGACGCCGTTCGCGCACGATATTCTTGAGCGCATAGGCCGTGCCCACTGTCAGCACGGTTTCGACCGTCAGCTGCGCGATCCCGACCCTGTCGTGCTTGAAATAGGAAATTCCGCCCGCCACCAGCGGCATGGCGATGGCGACGCCGGTGCCCAGGGTCTCGATATTCTTCTCGGTCTTGGTCAGCGGTTTGACCGGCGCCGAAGTCGCCGCCAGCGCGGGTCCGGCCAGCAGAATCGCTAGGCTCATCGTTCCCAAGAATCGAACAGGCATCATCGCGCTCCACTTGCTGCATCGACGGTTTAACGGCATTGCGCGCACGGCGGCAACGACCGGCATGAAAAAGAACCGGATCGTTGAAGCTGAGCATCACTCGCAATGAAACTATACGAAATCGTATACAGCGGGTTTTGGGGGCCATTTGGTGGCGCCCCCGATTCTATCTATGGTCTATTGGCGACCAAATAAAGGCAGAGATTCGGCATGACACCGCGCGCAAGCTATGGCACGCCCGCCAAGATTTTCCATTGGCTGATCTTTCTTCTGCTGGCGGCGCAATATGCGGTGGGTTCGATCATGCCGCATATCGGGCGCAAGACCTTGGACGAAGGCTTTGTCGCCTGGCATCTGTCGATCGGCGCGGCGATCCTGTTCGTGATCGTGCTGCGGCTTGTCTGGCGGCTGGCATATCCCGTTGCCTTGCCCAGCACGCTTCAGCTTTGGGAAATATATGCGTCGCGCGTGACGCATGGGATGTTGTACGCGCTGGTGCTGGCGATGACCGGACTGGGCTGGGCTGCTGCCAACGCCCGGGGATGGACGGTCTGGCTGTTCGGCGTCATCCCGCTGCCCGCCATCGCGCCCAACGGCTCAAGCTGGGGCCATGAAGCGGGCGATATCCACAATATCCTGGTCTATGTGCTGCTGGGCTTCATCGCCCTGCATGTGCTCGCGGCGCTTTATCATTATCTCATCCGCCGCGACCAGGTCTTGCAGCGCATGCTTCCGCAGGCGAACTGAATTCAGTCGGTATGGGCGCCGAACAGACTGTTCGGCCCATTGAGGTCGCTGATCAGCATCAGCTTCAAGGTCAGATGATCGGTCGCCGGCGTCAGGCCGAAGCCGATGCCGCCTTCAATGGATATAGGGTCTCCGGTAAAATCCGCCGTGACGAACAATTGATGCGATTGCTGCGCGGCAGGCTGAAAGCGGCGCAATTCGCCGAAATCGTCATATTCCTCCAGCGCCACCGCCCATTGCTTTGACAAGGTATAATCGAGCCGCGTGGCGGGCGCGAAATCCAGCGCGGCCAGCCCCTTGTAGGAATTATCGACGATCGGATTGACGGTGAGACTGACCGGCCCGAAATGATAGCCGATGATGGGGCGAATTTCGCCGGTATAACCCTCCGCGTCCCAATGCTTCGCATTGAAGCTGAACTCGAAATTGACGCCATAATAGAAATCGCTGGTCGGATTGTCGGGGTTCACGAACAGGGCGCGCAGCTTGGCGCCATTCAACTGCCCGCCATGATTGCTGGAGATGGCGTAGAGCGGCAGATACAGCCCTGCCTCGAACCAGGGCGTCACGCCATAGGCCCATTCGGTGACCCCGCTGAGGGAATGATTGTCCACCAGGCCGCCGGGAATATCGGCGGATCGCGATCCGCTGGGCGTGTAGTTGTCGTGCCAGGTGAGATTGAAGATGCCGGGCGCCGCGACGTCACCGGTATAGACTTGGATTTCGTCGGTCAGGGCAAAGCTGGGGCTCGATACGCCAAATAGTCCGATCGCAAGAAGGCCGGCAACAAGAAGGCCGGTCCGTGTCGAAGACATCATCAAATTGCCCCGCTTGCGCATTTCCATCCTGAACTGGCGGCATCATGTGTCAAAGCGGGACAAGGAGCAAAAAAATCTTCAACAGGATTTATCAATTTTAAGGGGTGCCCCGTTACGATTTGCGACAAACCACACGTGTCACCGTTGTGCGGGGTTGTAGTGATGACGATAGAGGCCGCCAGAAGCGAAATCAACGAAAGCCGGCAAGCCTCCTGGCTGCCGTCGCAGACATTTCTGCTCGACGCGCTGGAACGGTTCTTCATGGTGGGGATCTTCGGCATCTTCGCCTATGTCAACACCACCGCCATCCTGCGGGGCTTCGACATCCGGGTGGTGCTGCAAGTGATCAGCGAATCCCTGCCGATCATCATGATCGTGTTCCGGTCGCCTTCACCCACTTTATCGGACCGGCCCGCCGATTGGGCCGTGGGTCTGTTCGGATCCCTGTTTCCGTTTCTGGTGGTGATGGGCCCGGCGGATCATCCGTTGGTGCCGCTGCAGATCTGCCTGCTCCTCGTCATTCTGGGCATGTTCACCCAGATCGCCGCCAAGGTGGTGCTGGGCACCAGCTTCGGCATCATCGCCGCGAACCGTGGCGTGCGCGAAGTCGGGCCCTACCGCTTTGTCCGCCATCCCATGTATGCCGGTTACACTTTGACCCATATCGGCTTCTTCCTGGCGTCGCCGTCACCGCTCAACGGCCTGTTCTACGTCATCGCCTTCTGCCTTCAGATCATGCGCATCCGGGCCGAGGAGCGGGTGCTGCGGCAGGATCCGGTCTATCGCGCCTTCGTGGCGCGCGTTCCCAACATGCTGCTTCCCGGCGTCTACTGACCGCGAAGGCGGCCGGCATTCCTCAATAGAGGAACATCGGCTTGGCCGCGATCTTGGCGATGCGCGGCCGATAGGCCTCGGCATCATACAGCGCCGGCACATCCACCCGCCGCACGCCCTGCACGCAGGTGTCGACCGGCACGCTGGTGTATTTGCCGTCCTGGATCGCCGTCATCAGCCCCCGCTTTCCCTCCGCCAGCAGCTGCACCACCATGGTGCCGTAATTCTTCGCCACCATGCGGTCCAGCGTATCGGCCGGGCCGGCGCGCATCAGATAGGCCAGCTTCTGGTTGATCACGCCGATGCCGGTCAGCCGCGCGATCTCGCCGCCCACCATTTCTCCGATGCCGCCCAGCTTGCGATGGCCATAAGCGTCTTCCTGACCATGTTCGATGATCTGGCCTTGCGTCATGGTGGCGCCCTCGGACAGGACCAGCACCGCATAACGCGACGGGTTGGCGGCATGGTCCTTTTCCAGCTGCGCCGCCAGCCGCGCGATATCGAACGGCACTTCGGCGATCAAAGTGCGGTCGGCGTCGGCAAGATAGCCCGAGATCAAGGCGGTCTCGCCGCTGTTGCGTCCGAACAGCTCGATCACCGCGATGCGTTCATGGCTGCCGGCGGGCGTGCGCAACGCCTCGATGCATTCCAGTGAACGGGAAATGGCGGTGGAAAATCCCATGCAGTAATCGGTGCCGAAAACGTCATTGTCCATGGTCTTGGGCGCCGCCATCACCGCGACACCTTCGCGGTGCAGCCGCGCGGCATAGGACAACGTGTCGTCGCCGCCGATCGCGACCAGGGCGTCGATCTTCAGCGCTTCCAGCACCCGCAAAATGTGCGGCGTGGTATCGAAGAATTCGCCATTGCGCGCCAGCCCCTCGCCCTTGCCCAGGAAGGACGGCAGGCCCGAAGCCTTCACCTTGGCCGGATTGGTGCGGGAGGAATGCAGAATGGTGCCGCCGCTGCGGTCGATGGTGCGGATCGTGACGGGATCGAGCGGGAAAAGATGCTCCCGGCCGGCTTCGGGATTGGCGGGATCATAGTTGAGCGGACCGGCCCAGCCGCGCCGAAAGCCGATCACATCCCAGCCCTGCTGCGCCGCGCCCAGGGTGACGGCCTTGATGCAGGGATTGAGCCCCGGCACATCGCCGCCGCCGGTCAAGATCGCGATCCGCATCCGCCCTCCATTGCCAAGAATGGGCGCGATATTCCACCTTCGCCCCGCCCGGCGCAACGCCGCGCAGGACAAAACGCGACCCCGTTGTCACACGGGATCGTGCAGAGACAGTTTGTCAGCGATCAGTGGCGATCGTCATGGCGGTCGCGATTGTCCCGGTCCCGGTCATAGTCGCGGTCGCGGGCGTAATCGCGGTCGCGATAATATTCCTCGCGATCGTCATAGCGCGGACCGATGCTGAGAAAGCTGCCGGTCAAGGTGGTGTTGGCGCGCGACGACGGAAAGTCCGTCATCTGCGCCCCGGTGATCGGCGCGTCGTAGCGGCCGTAACGGCTTTGCGCCGAGGCGGGAACGGCCAGCAAGGACAACGCCAGAATCGAGGAAGCAATCAAGATCTTTTTCATGGGATACCTCCATTGCCGAATGATAACGCATGATGGTCCCGGATGTTGCAGCCGTGTTTCCGCCACAGTTGCGCCCGCCATGGCGCGCCAGCCGTTTGAAATCATTACCGATCCGCGGATGCGGCATCGCTTTGCAGAATATCGCCCGAATTGACCGGCCCGCGGCTTACCGCCACCGACTTCGCGCCCAGGAACCTGTGAAAATGCGAGAAGTAGGCCGGAATTCCCCATGACTTGGTGTCCTCGGGCCCTTCCATCAGCGAATAATGTAGATGCGGGAAGATGGAATCGCCGGCAAACCCGATCTGGCCGATCTGCTGGCCCTGCGCCACGCGATCGCCGGCCTTCACCCGCACGCTTCCCGGCTTCATGTGGACCAGCAGGCTGAATTCGCCGTCCTGATGATCGATCAAGACATAGTTGCCGATATCCTTGGGGTCCTTGCCCTCGGGAAGTTTGGGATGGGCGATGGACGTGGCTTTGGCGTCCTTGAAGGCATTGTCGGGAATGTCGTTGGCGGCCTCGCGGACAATGCCGGCGCCCGGCGCATAGATCGGCTTGCCATAGCTGTACCAGTTCTCGGCCTTGCGCGGATCGCCGTGAAAAGTGTGGCCCTCTTGGTCGGTATAGATGAAATCGCTGGCGAACTCGTTTGAATTGGCGGTGATCCCCATCGCCTTGACCTTGTCATTGCTGAAGGGCACGCGCAGGTGATGGGCGTAGAAATCATGCCCTTCCCAGATGAAGACCTTGCCATGCACCGGCAAAGCCAGCGGGGTCTTGCCATCATAGACGCGCGGGGTGACGGAGAATTGCGTCCTGAAATCGCAATCGTCCGGCAGGCGATGCCGGTTGGCCTCGGCTTCCTGCGGATTGGCCTCGCGCACAAAGCAGAAGGCATATTCAAGCCGGTCCAGGGGCACGGCGGCTTCGAACTCGGAAAACGGGTTGAACACATCGAGCGTTTGACCCGGTTGCAGAAGCTGATTGCCGATCACCGCGATGCTGGGAGCGAAGGCGTCGGTATTGAGCGCCTTGCGCTGGACCAGCTTGTGGGCCGCGTCATAGACGCTGAGCTCGATCTCATAAAGCCGCAAGGTCGCGCCGCTTTGATTGCGGATCATCATGTCGAAATTCAGGAAATGGCTGGTGTCGCGATTCTCGATGATCGGATTCACGGGCGCGGCCTCGATCGTTGCCACCGGTTGCTGCGCCTGGGCAGCGCCGGACCCCGGACCTGCGAATACCCCCAGCGAAAAAATCGCCAGCCGCGAAACCCGCATGCCCCAATCGCGAATGTCCATGCTCATCATGTCCGTTCCTGCCGAATGCACGCCCTACTTACTTAACGGCTTTCCGGCGTCAATGTCAGGGTCTGCTCGGCGACGCTGTCCACCTTGGTGCGCG
This sequence comes from uncultured Alphaproteobacteria bacterium, assembly GCA_903897605.1. Classification (GTDB taxonomy): domain Bacteria; phylum Pseudomonadota; class Alphaproteobacteria; order Micropepsales; family Micropepsaceae; genus Rhizomicrobium. Next base: position 66,822 of record CAIUCH010000055.1, on the reverse strand, counting down.
AATAAAAGATGGGGAAATATTTTCCCAGCGACCACAGCGGATAGAGATCGCGGTAATGCGGATCGCCGACATCGCCCGACTGGCCTGGATTGTTCAGTCCCACCGAATTGTCCCAGTTTTCCGTATCCATCACGATCTTGAGGGAGCCGCCCGCCGGCTGGTTGTCGCTCCCGCCGGTGGCGTCGATGGTGTAGCTGTCGCCGCCCCGAGGCGCGTGGCCGACATCGTATTTCTCTTCCAGGTCGGGGCGCACCGCCGCCGCCAAGGGGCTCAAAATCCGCGCATAATGATAAGCGCCCAGCGCCCAGGTCTGCATGTCCGGACCCAGCCGCTGGGTGAGATCGGCCACCGCTTCGGTCAGGCTGTTCAGCAGGATGGCGTCGCGTCCCTTGATCGGGTTGTCGCCGAAGCGTCCATCCGGCGCCTGCATCCAGGCGATGATCCGCGCCATCGCCGGCATGCCGACAAAGCCGCGCGCTTCAGGCGGCACCACCGCATCGCGCACATTCGCCATCAGATGACGCTGGAACATTTCATAGATCCCGGCTGGGACCGAATCCTTGTCCAGAACATAATTCCAGTCGGTCAGCATGAAGGCCGCAGTCCGCACTTTCTGATCCTCGATATCCAGATCGCGCAGCAGCGGCGTCAGGGCGCGCGCCGGGATCGACAGTGTGTTGTTCTGCAACAGCACCATGTCGGCGACATTGAATTTCCCGCCCGAGCCCAGCACCTCGGCGACGCTCTGGGCGCGATAGGGATCGGTCCAGACATAATGCAGCGCCTGCTTGTACGGCCAGCCGCGCGGGATCTGGTATTCGTTGGAGGTGTTGTAGAATCCCTTTTCCGGATTTTTCACATGCGGCAGCTGCTTGATCGGCAGAAAGCCGTTCCATTCATAGCGGCCATCGCCCGGCACCGGCACCAGCCCGCTCCAGTTCGGGCGATTGGGCGCGATGCCCACCGCCTGATAACCAATATTGCCGGCCCGGTCGGCCCACACCATGTTCTCGGCGGGGATGCGGCTGAAGCTGCAAGCCTCGACGAATTCCTCCCAGCTTTTCGACTGGTCCATGCGCAAACTGGCGAGATAGGGCGCGCTGCCCGTCTCCAGCCAGGCGGCGCGCACCGCATAAGCCTTGTGATGGACAGGATCCTCGAACACCACCGGCCCATGGCGGGTGTATTTGAGTTCGACGCTTTGCGGCGCCTCGCCTTTCACCGGAATGCTTTCCCGGATCACTTTCATGGTTTCCCAGCCGCTCTTGTATTTGTATTGCAGCGGATTGGCGGGGTTGGTGTCATAGACATAAATGTCCTCGCCATCGGTGCCGAAGATGGTCAGGCCCCAGGCCCCCACCGCGTTATGGCCGATGGAGATGCCGGGCAGCGACGGTTCGCCCGCCCCGATCACATCCCAGCCCGGCGCATTGAGCTGCACCCAATAGCGCAAGGACGGCGCTTCTTGAATCCGGTGCGGATCGTTCATCAAGAGCGGATAGCCGCTCATGGTCAGCTTGCCCGACACCACCCAATTGTTGCTGCCGATATCCTCGCGCCGCGTGCTCTGGTCCAGCGGCGAAGGCCCATCGATCCTCTGCTCCAGCTGGCTCACGATCTTGGGATTGCGGTATTCCGGCAGAAGTTCGTCGGCGGTGAAATGCAATTGGGTGCGGAAAGCGTTGAACAGCTTCAAGATGTCGTTCGACAGCAATGACGTGTCGATGGCCGGATCGATGCTGAGGTCGGGATCACCGGGCTGGAAATAATGAATGTCCTTGACCTTCTCGGCGCCCAAAAGCTTGACCGCCCGGGCCATGTTGATCTCGCTGTCGGCATTGCCCAGAAGGCCGTTGAAGCGGGAAATCACCACCGCCGGCGTCCATTTGCCGGGCACGATTCCCAGCATCTTGAATTCCTGGGTCAGCAGCCCCGGATTCTGCGCCGTCTGGTCGATGAAGGCGTTGATGCCATCGACAAAGGCGTTGATGATCAAGGCGCCGCGCGGGTGATACCAGTTGAGCTCCTTGGTCATGTCGCCGCGATAGGCGAACAGGCGATTGCCGATGTCGCGCTGCAACTCTTTCTTGCCCAGAATCTCGGACACGGTTCCGGTGGCCTGCCGCCGCCAGATTTCCAGTTGGAACAGCCGGTCGGAGGCGACATTGTAGCCCTGGGCGAAAAACAGGTCATGTTCGTCCTTGGCGTAAATATGCGCGATGCCGAAATGATCGCGGACGATGCGGACCGGCTGGTGCAATCCGGCAAGCGCCAAGGTCTGCGTCTGCGCCGCCAGCGGTGTCGACACGCCAAGCAAGGCGAGAATGGCAAAGGCGATGATCTTCATGGCATGCCCTCGTTCACTTCGGCGCGGCAACATCGATCGGCTGCCACAGTTCGACAGCGTTGCCTTCCGGATCATAAAGCCGTGCGAAGCGGCCATTGGGATAGGATTGCTGATCGACCGCCACCGCGATGCCCGCCGCCCGCAACTGCACCGCCATCGCATCCAAGTCGCGAACCCGGAAATTGATCATCCAGGATTTGGCGCGATTGCCGAAATAATCGGTATCTTCCTTGAATGGCGCGAAGGCCGTAACTCCTGCATCCTGCCGCCAGGCCGGCTCGTCGTAGCTTTTCGGTATCAGCGCGATGCCCAGATTGTCGCGGTACCAGGCCGCCAGGCTGTCGGGCGCCTGGGCACGAAAGAAAAACCCGCCAATTCCCGTTACCTTTTCCATGGCTATCCTCCCCCGGAACGCCGGACAGGCTAGCGCCGTATCGCGTGCTCGGGAATGGCTTTAAGAGGCCGGCGCGATTTTCCGCGCCGCCCGCCGGGCCGCATCCAGCGCCCCTTCCAGATAGCCGGGATGCTCCTGTGCCGTTTCGCTGCCCGCCATGACAGCGCGGTCCGCCCAGGCAGGATCGAACCAGGGCTTCCCGGCTGCCATGGGATGATCGGCGGCGGCATCGCGGTCGTCCGCCGTCGCGGTCAGCGGATCCGCCGCCCAGTCCTTGAAATGCACGGCGATGGGATCGGCGGCGGCGGAACCGAACAGCCGCACCAACTGTTCGAGACAGGCGTTCTTGAGCACCGCTTCGCCGAGCTTCTGCCGCGCGGCGGCGGGAACGCCGACAAAACCGAACAGCGCCGCGCTGCCGCTCACCGATGATGCGTCGTGGATTTCCACCAGCGGGCCCACCATGCTTTGGGCGGTGCCGGACAAGCCGTCCTCACGCCAGAACGGCTTGTCATACATGGCGAGGAATTTGGCATGCGACGCCATCCAGGTCGGCATCGCCCGCCAGCGGGCGCGGAATTCTGGCGTGATCGCGGGCGTGAATGTCACCGTACTTTCCAGCAGACGCGGCGGCAGCGCGAAAAGCACATGTTCGGCTTCGAACGAAACCGTCTCGCCGTTGCCGTCCCGCGCTGACAGCAGAACGCCATCATCGCGCAACGCCGCGTCCGCCACCGTCACGCCCAGCCGCATCTGTTCCTGCTTTAAACCCGCCGCCAGCACCGCGACCAGCGCGCCGATGCCGCCCGCGATGCGGAAGGACGAAGCCATTTGCCCGAACCCGGCGAAACGCTGCACGCCTTGCGGGCGATCGATCAAGACATCGCCGTCGTCATATTGCGCGAAAGACGTCAGTCCCAGTTTTTCGACCAGCTTGGCCATCATCGGCTGCATGTCCGGCCAGAACCAGGCCGGGCCGAGGTCGAAACCATCCTCCGCCACAGAGAAAATCCGCCCGCCCAGCCGCGCGCGCTTCCAGCAACAGAAAATCGATCCCGGCCGCCGTCAGCAGCCGAGCCGCATAAAGCCCGCCCAAGCCCCCGCCGACAATGATGACCCGCTGTTTCATTGGCGCTTCCTGCCGCATTTATGCCCCTTCCCGCAAAGAGGAATAGCACGCATGGCCCCCACGCCCTGGAAAGATCGGGCATATGCTCCTAACGTCCGGCGCGACGACATCAAGGAAGGCCCATCACATGATGCTTCAAGGAAAAAAGGCGCTGATCACCGGCGGATCGAGCGGCATCGGCCTTACCACCGCGCGCCTGTTCATCGAGAACGGCGCCCGGGTCGCCATCACCGGCACCGATCCGGTCAAGCTGGACAATGCGCGCCAGATGCTGGGCAACAAGACGGTGGCGATCCGCGCCGATGTCCAGTCGGTGGCCGATCTCACCCGCATGGCAGAGGAGACCAAGGCCGCCTTCGGGCATCTGGATATTTTCTTCGCCAATGCCGGCGCCGCCGCCGCGACGCCGATCGGCGGCACCGACGAAGCCGCCTATACCCGCCTGATGGACATCAATGTGAAGGGCGTCTTCTTCTCGGTGCAGGCGGTGGTGCCGCTGATGGGCAAGGGCGGCTCGATCATCCTCAACTCGTCCTGGCTGGATCTGCGCGGCGTCGCGGGCCGCGCCATCCTGTCGGCATCCAAGGCGGCGGTGCGCTCTTTCGCCCGCACCTTCGCTGCCGAACTGGCGCCCAAGGGAATCCGCGTCAATGCGGTGAGCCCCGGCTCGATCATCACGCCGCTGCACAGGGGCAACCGCAGCGATGCGGATTTTCAGACCTATGCCGAGGCCACCTCCAAAATCATTCCGATCGGCCGCATGGGCCTGCCCGAAGACATCGCCAATGCGGTGCTGTTCCTGGCCTCCGACAAATCCAGCTATGTGCTGGGGGCGGAGATCATCGTCGATGGCGGCCGCGCGGAGCTCTAGATGCTGCTGAATGACGACTTCGCCGCCCGCGCGGTGGTTCACGCCGCCGCGATGCCGTGGGTGCCAAGCCCCACCAAGGGCGTGGAGCGGCGCATGCTGTTCCGCATCGGCGACGAGAAAGCGCGCGCCACCTCCGTCGTGCGCTATGCCCCGGACAGTCTTTTTCCCGCCCATGGCCATCCCGGCGGCGAAGAGATTTTCGTGATCGACGGCGTCTTCCAGGACGAGAGCGGCGATTTTCCGGCGGGCAGCTATATGCGCAATCCGCCCGGCAGCCATCATACCCCGGGCTCCGCCAAGGGCTGCGTGATCTTCGTCAAGCTCTGGCAATTCCGCAAAGACGATGACAGGACGGTGGCGCTGGCGCCCGCCAGCCTGCCCACCGCCTCTTGGCCCGGCGTCGCCCGGTCGCAATTGCTGTTCGACAATGGCCATGAACACGTGCGCGTCGAGGATTGGCATGCCGCCGCCGACGTCACCATCGCCAATCCCGATGGCCTGGAGCTGCTGGTGCTGAACGGCGAATTCTCGGACGGCAGCGAGAGTTTTCATCGCCTGTCCTGGCTGCGCTTGCCGCCGGGCACCCATTTCAAGGCCAAGACCGGCCCCAGCGGCGCCCGCGTCTGGCTGAAAACGGGCGCACTGCTGCAGGACAATCTCTGCGAATTCTAGGTCACGTCCTGGATTGAAATTCGGCTGGCGCGCGCCCGACTGCGCCATCTGCGCGTTGGAAATCGACAGCCTTTATGCGGGCGGATATCTCGCCTGCGACCTGTATGCGCTTGGTCTTGAGCGCAGAGAAAACGTGGGTGTCGGTCATTTCGGCCAGTTACCAAACCAGACACCAATGGCACCAGCGAACATTGCGGCAGCGAGCAACCCCACGAACCAAAGCGCGGCTCTAATCGCTCGGGCACCGGGTCGCGTTTCCGACCCACGCAGCCTTGGTGCCCAACTCAAAGCTAATACCCAGCGGGCAAGGAAGAACCAGCTAACGCTTCCTGCGAGGCCAAAGCCCCACATCAAAACTCCGGCGGCAAATCCAATGGCGTTCATACGCCACAAATTACCCCCGGACCCCCGAAGTACAAGAAGAAGGTCTTGGAACGCTGCTACCGAAGACCGGAGTTTCCTCGGTTGGAAGGTCTTCCTGCGATACTGCCCAAGGGGGAATTTCGAGCCGCAAATTCCGGCTTTTACCGGCAGACCGGCCCCACCCGGAAAGGAAGCGGAAACCCTGCCCCCCTAGAATTGCCGCCTTCCTTGGGCTGATCGGGGACCCTGTACGTGACAAGCCAGACCGCGCCATCGTCCGCCGCCGCGCGCAACGAGCATGCGCGCCTCGACGCCTTGCGCGGCCTGATGGCGATCCTGGTGCTGTTCTCCCATGTCAGCCAGATCCTGCTCTGGCGCCTGACCGGCGAGCAGAGCCTGATGGTGGTCGTGGCCAAGGTGGCGGGCCGGGGCGCGGTGATCGTCTTCTTTCTGCTCTCCGGCTATCTGATCACCCGCAGCATCCGCCAGAACATCGCCCGCCACGGCCAGTTCGTGGTGATGGATTATGTGACCGCGCGCCTGGCCCGCATTTATCCGCCGCTGATCGGCGCGGTGCTTTTGTGCGGGCTGGTATGGGGCATCATTCACGGACTGAACCTGCCCGGCGCCGTGCAATATGGATTGCCGGGCGATCTCTATGCCGTGCGCGACCGTTTCTCGATCATCCCGGAGGATCTTTACAGCACCCTGATCATGCAGGCCGGGCTGATCGGCGCCAACGGTTCGCTATGGACCCTGTATCTGGAAGTCCATCTCTACACTGCCGTGCTGGCCATCGCCGCCTGGCGGGTGAAGGGTCTTGGCCCGCGCCTTCTCTGTCTGGTGGCGGGGGCAGCCGGCGCCTGGGCGATGCGCTTCGCCATTCCCTTTGCCGGCTTCTGGCTGATCGGCGGCGCCTTCGAGCTGTGGCCGCAAACGCGCAAGGCCGGATTGGCGATTGGTGCCGGCGCGGCGCTGATCACGCTGACACTATTGATCATGCATCCCGCTTTGTTCGGCCTTCAGATGGACACCAGCTCCGGCAAGCTGGTTGAGCTGGCGCCGACCCTGATGGTCGCGGCGCTGATTTTCGCCGCACCGCCGCACTGGCGCACGCCCAACTGGTTGAGCCGGACCGGCGATTTTTCCTATAGTCTTTATGTCATCCACTGGCCGCTGCTGATGCTGACCCTGTCGCTGACCCAGTCCTGGATGCAGCACAGCGTCTGGCGCGCGCTTGGTGTCGGGGCGGTCTCGGTCCCGGTGATCATTGCCCTGGCGATGGCGTTCGCCCGCCTGCTGGAGCGGCCGAAATATTTCGCCCGCCTACTTCGCAAATCCATGTCCCCGCCCGCCACGTATCCGATGGCGCAGGAGCAGCCATCGGCCTGAGCCGGCAAGCGGACCGTCGCCGCGGCCGGGGTTTTTTGTTAGAATCGGTTCCATCAGACCTGCAGGAAGGACCTATGCCCGTATCGAAAACCAAGGCGAAGGCGACCGCCAAAAAGTCCGCCGCCAAACCCAACAAAGCCAAACCCGCCAAGAAAGCCGCCGCGAAGGCGGTAAAAGCTGTGGCGGCCAAACCAGTTATGGCCAAACCAGCAGCGGCCAAGCCTGTGATGGCAAAACCGGCCGAACCGGCCCCGGCGCAAGTTGTTGCGCCTGCCGCCGCGCCGCCGCCAAAACCCGGCATGGGCAAATCGCAGATTCCTGGACGGCCGCAGGAACCAAGCTGGGCGAAATTCAACCAGGGTGGCCATGCGCAGAAGATGAGCAAGGGCCGGCCCTTCCGGCATCAGGGACGTTAAATTTTCGCGGATGAGGCGGCGGCGATTGCGGCCCGCCTTCATTCGGTTTCGCGGCGGCGCTGAAGAAAGCTGGCATCCAGTTGCGCGACGGAGGCGCAGCCCAGCAGTTTCACGGTCCGCACCAGATCGGCATGGAAGATCGCCAGGGCGCGGTCCACGCCCTTTTCGCCGCCCGCCGCCAAACCATAGGCATGGCCGCGGCCCAGCAGCACCGCCCGCGCACCCAACGCCAGCGCCTTGACGATGTCGCCGCCGCGTCGGAGGCCGCCATCCATCAGCACATCGCAGCGCGTGCCCACCGCCGCCGCCACTTCCGGCAGCGCGTCGAGCGCCGCCGCGACGCCGTCCAATTGCCGCCCGCCATGATTGGACACCACCACGGCGTCGGCGCCGCCATCGACGGCGCGCCGCGCATCCTCGCCGGTCAGCACGCCCTTGATGGCGATGGGACCCTTCCAGCTTTCGCGGATCCATTTCAGATCGTCCCAGGTCACCACCGAATGCTGCAGCGTCTTGGCGACATCGGTCATGGGCAGCGGCCCTTCGCCCGGCACCACCACATTGGGCAGGCTGGGCATGCTGGCGCCGGTGAAATAGGCGGCCACCCAGCCGGGATGGGCCAGGACATCGGGCAAATAGCGCAGCTTGGCAAAATGATTGCGGCCCAGAAGATGGTTCATGCCGTTGCGGAAATCGCGCTCGCGCAGGCCCGCCACCGGCGTGTCGATGGTCAGAAACAGGCCCTTGACGCCGCAGGCCTTGGCCCGCGCCAGGGTCGCCTCGCCCGCTTCGCGTCCCGCCAAAAGATATATCTGCATGAACAGCGGCACGCCGGTCGTCGCCACATCCTCCATCCGGGCGCCCGAGATGGTGGAGAGAATGCTGCCGATGCCGGCGCGATGGGCGGCGCGCGCCGTGCCCCGCTCGCCATGCCGGTGCATCAGGGCGCTGTAACCGATCGGCGCGGTCAATACCGGCCAGGCCAGCTTCTGTCCCATCACGGTGACGCCAAGATCCGGCGCGCTGATCTCCACGCCGTAACGGGGACGGAACAGCCAGCGCGTGAAGGCCGCTTCATTGTCGTTCAGGGTGGTTTCGCGCTCGGCGGCGCCATCCAGATAGTCGAACACCACGGCAGGCAGCCGCGCCCGCGCCATGCGGCGCAGGTCGGCGATATTGACGGCGCGCGCCAGTTCCCCCATGCGCCTTTATCGGACGTCGGCGCCGCTCTGCCAAGGGGCAGTTCGGGCCGCCAACAGCCTGTGCATCGCGGCCGAAATCTCCGCCGGGCGGTAGGGCTTGGAGAAAAACAACCCGCCTTCGGGCAAATCGGCCCGCGCGCGCGGCACCTTGCCCGAGGTGACGATCAGCTTGATGGGCGGCCAGCGGCGGCGCACAGTTTGCGCCAGCTTCAGCCCGTTCATGGCGCCCGGCATTTCGATGTCGGTGAAGATAATGCGGATGTCGGTGCGCGCTTCCAGGACCGCGATGGCTTCATCGGCATTGGCCGCTTCGTGAACCCGAAAGCCCGCATCCTGCATCATATCGGCGGCGGCCATGCGGATCAGGCCGTCATCCTCGACGATCAGAATGGCGGGACCGGCTTCGCAAGCAATGGAACTCATATCGGCCGCCGGCGCGTCGCGCGCATCAGATGTGGGACTTGTGAACGCGCCGCGCCGCGAATGGGTCCGGTGCCGCCGGTTGTTTTCACACCGGGATGCAAATTTGACGCAGAGTTCCGCGTCAGGCAACGCGGCTAAGGACAAAATCGGCCACATCCGCCTGCACTTTGGCGCCTTCCAGGTCGCGCAGCAGCATGTGATAGCCATCGGGATATTCGCGTAGATCGGCGTGCGCGCCCAGCTCGCGGATGGTGGCCTTGGCGGGCTGCGGCGGAATGACCTGATCCTTTTCACCGTGCAGATAAAGCACCGGCGGCGTCGCCTGAAGCCGCGATGGCGCCGTGCGCGCCTCGCCCATCAGATTTACCAGCCCATACAGCGTGTCGGCGCGGGTCTGTTTCTGAAACAGGGGGTCTTTGCCCAGCGCGATCAGCATGGGGATATTGTCGGACGGCATGATCTTGACCACCCGGCTGGCGGCGCTGTTGGTGAGAATGATGCCCGGCGTGATGTGCGCCACCATGAACAGCGCCACGCGATAAAGCGCCGGCATGTCGGCCCGCGACCACACCGCGGGCGACACCAGGATCGCGCCATCGATGGCGGGCGGCTCGGACGTGGCCAGCGACGACAGCACCACCGCCCCGCCCATGCTTTCGCCCAGGGCGAAGATCTTCACCCCGGCAAAGCGCGCATGCGCCGCCACCGCGAAATCATCCAGATCGGCGCGCATCGCATCGCCGCCCGCCCACAGGCCCGGATCGGGCGCGCGCCCGAAGCCGCGCTGGTCGATCGCCAAGGTGGTGATGCCGCGTTTGGCCCAGGCCTTGGCCGGCATGTCGAAAGCGTTGGAATAATCGCTCATGCCATGCAGGGCGATGATGACAGCGTGTGGCGCGCCATCTTCCGCATTCCATTGGCGCAGCGGCAGCCGCGTGCCGTCGCGGACAACCAGCACACTATCCTCGAAATGCGGCGTCACGCTTTCATGTCCCAAGGGGGTGCCGGTGACGGCGCAGGCCGCCAGCACCAGGCACAGAATTATCGCGCAAACCCGCATCACGCCCGATCAGCTAAGTGATGAGACCGATCATGGACGCGGAGAGGCCGCTCGCCAAGGTGCCCGAGATCAGGGCCCGCATGGCCAGGGGCACTATCTCTTCGCGCCGCTCGGGCATCAGGGCGCTCATCCCCGCGATCAGGATTCCCACACTGCCGAAATTGGCGAAGCCGCACAGGGCATAGACCATGATCAGGCCGGAGCGCGCATCCAAGGTGCCGGCCGGCAGCGCGGCATAATTCAGATAGGCCACCAGCTCGTTGAGAATGGCCTTGGTGCCGAGCAGGCTTCCCGCCACCCCCGCCTCGCGCCAAGGCACGCCATAGAGCCAGGCCATGGGCGCGAACAGCCAGCCCAAAACGCGTTCCAGCGTGACCGGCGCGCCGGCCAGCATGGGCAGCGCCGCCAGGATCTGGTCGGCCAGCGAGATCAGCGCCACCATCACGATCAAAAGCGCCATGACCTGCAGATAGATTTTCAGGCCATCCTCGGTGCCGCGCGCCACCGCATCCATGCTGGAGCGATAACCCAACTCCGCCGGCACCTCTTCGGTCGCCGCGTCGCCCGGCACCATGATGCGGGCGATCATCACCGCGCCGGGCAGCGCCATCATCGAGGCCACCAGCACATGGCCCAAAGCGCCGGGCAGCACCGCGTGCAACACCGTGGCATAGAGCACGAACATGGTGCCTGCCACCGACGCCAGGCCGACGCTGAACAGAATGAAGAGTTCGGTGCGGGTCATCTTGGCCAGACAAGGGCGGATCAGCAGCGGCGCCTCGATCATGCCAAGAAACACGGTGGCGCCCGAGGCCAGCGCCGTCGCCCCGCCCAGCCCCAAGGCGCGGCGCAGGACGAACGCAATCGCGCCCACCACCAGCGGCAATATCCGCCAGTACCACAGCAGCGCCGACAGGGCCGAGATCACGATCACCAGCGGCAGCACACCGAAGGCGAAGCTGGTCATGGCGCGCGGATTGGTGACGGCGAAGGGCGTCACCCCGCCGCCGACATAGCCGAACACGAAACTGGCGCCCGCCGTGGTGGCGCTGCCCAGCACATTGACGACGCCGTTCAGGCCCAGCAGCAGCGCCCGCGCCGGCGGGAATTTCAGCAGCACCAGCGCGATGGCAAGCTGCAGCAGCAAGGCGCCCGCCACCATGCGCAAGCGAAAGGCGCGCCGGTCTTCCGACAACAGCCAGGCCAGCGTGATGACGGCGCAGATGCCCAGCACCGATTGCAGATGCACCAGAATATTTTCCGACATCCCCGCCCCATCACATTCGTCATCACCCGGCTCGTCCGGGTGATCCATTTTCGACACTTCGATCCTGTCGCCAATCATTATGGATCGCCCGCATAAAGCGGGCGATGACGAAAGGGCCAACCCCAGCCACGCTAACCGATTTGCGCGCGACAGCAAGCGCGGGGCGCGCTAAACTTGGGCGGGGGATGCCTGTGACCAGCCAAAGACCCATCGAGATCCGTGCCCTGGCGGGGGCCCGCGCCTTTCCGCCGCTGGTGCTGGTGATGTTTCATTTCAGCGAAGGCCATGGCTATCGCAATTTCTGGCCGCTGGATCTGGTGGCGGCGCGCGGCTATCTGTGGGTGGAGTTCTTCTTCTGCCTGTCGGGATTCATTCTCACCCATGTCTATGGCGCGCGGTTGGCCCAAATATTCACGCCGTCGGGTTATGGCGCGTTCCTGAAAGCGCGGCTGACCCGGCTTTATCCGCTGCATGTCTTTATGCTGCTGATGGTGCTCTTGACCGCCATCGTGACGCGGGCGCTGGCGCAGATCGGGCATTACACCTCGATCTTCGATCTTGCCTATCACACCGTCATCACGCCCTGGAGCTTGGCTCTCAATCTGCTGCTGGTGCAGGCCTGGAACACCTTGCCATCCCTCACTTGGAACGGCGTCGCCTGGTTCGTCAGTGTCGAATTGGCGCTGTGTCTTCTCTTTCCACTGCTGCTGTGGCTGGCCAATGGGCGCGTCTGGCGCGGACCCGTGCTGATCGCGGCAGGCGTGGCGGGGCTGGTGGCGCTGGACCTCACCGCCGGGGCGCGGGTGGGCCTGGACATCACCTTTCACAATGGCGTGTTGCGCGGCTTGTCGGATTTCACGGCGGGCGTCGGCATGGCGGTGCTGTACCGGCAAATGAAACCGCGCGACACCCTGCCCGACTGGGCCCATTCGCTGATCCAGCTGGCGGTGGTGGGTGCGCTGTTCTATGCCATCTACAATACCGGCTGGTCGCACACCCGGCTGGATATCTGGACCGTGCTGCCGATGATGGCGCTGGTGCTGGCGCTGTCGTTCGACCGCGGCATCGTCGCCGGCGCCTTGAAGATGAAGCTGCCGCAACTGCTGGGTGGCTGGTCCTATGCGATCTATATCGGCCAGACTTTCATGCTGTTGATCATCCGGGTGTTCGAGCAGCGGATCTATCCGCCGCCAATGACGCCGGTATTGGGCACCACCTTCATCAGTCTCAGCTGGTGGCTGGAGCCGCTGCTGCTGGTGATCGCCTGCATCGGATGGGGCGCGCTGATCGCCAATGTGATCGAACATCCGGCGGCGGCGTGGGTGAAGCGTCGTTTCAACCGATCGGCGGGAACATGACCATCGCGGAATGGACTATTTTCGGAGCGGTGCTTCTCTACCTGCTCACGGTCGCGCCGGTGAAAGCCATTGGCCACCGCAATTTCGACAACAGCAACCCGCGCGACCCGGCCTTCTACAAACCGGGGATTCCGGCCCGCGCGCTGGGCGCACACATCAACGGTATCGAGACCTTCCCATTCTTCGCCATAGCCGTGCTGCTGGCGGAATTCCGTCACCAGCCGCAACATTGGATAGATCTTCTGGCGATTGCGTTCCTAGTCGTGCGCCTTGGCTTCGTGGCGGCCTATCTTGGCAATTGGCCGACCATCCGCACCCTGCTTTGGAATCTGGGTTTTGTGGTGAACGCGGCGATTTTCTTCATGCCATTGTGGGCACGATAGCGGGCGGAACGATTTCTCTGTTTTAACGTGCCAGCTTGTCCGCCAGCACCGGCAATGAAATCAATATTGTCATGGCCCACCGAGTGTGGGCCATCCAGCTAAGGTCCGCTTCGCTCCGACAGACGTGGCTGCGTCACCGGGATGGCCCGCATTTGCGGGCCATGACAGTGTGGTGTCAATTTCCAATTGCGTTCGGCCGGAACGCACTCCTACTTCGCCAGTTCGTCCGCCAATCCCGGTAAATCCTTCAGGAACGCATCGCGGTTGCGCACGCCCGCCGCGCCGGGCAGCTTGTGGTCGTCCTGGATCAGCCGCGCAAACGTCAAGGTGCGGCCGCCCTTGCTGACCCAGCCCACGAACCAGCCCCAGCCATGCTCTTCGTCATTGCTGCCGTCCGCCAGCTTGGGAAACGCCGCGCCGGTCTTGCCGTTCAGGCTCCAGCCATTGGGCAAGGGATCAAGCGTGGTGATCTCCTGCGTCACATCGAAGGCGTGGCTGCTCACCGACAGCTTGCGGTTGACCAGATTGCCGAGGAACGTCACCTGCTCCAGTGGTGAAATCTTCAAGGACGATCCGATCCAGGACCGCATCAACCCATTGTCCTTGCCCGGATCACCGCTGAGATCGGCGTTTCCGTAATGAAACGCCTCGGCATAGCCGTGCGCGCGCGCCGCGCCCAAGGCCTGCATCACCTGCTGCGAATACCACACCACCGAAAAATGAATCCAGCGCGTCGGATCGGTGGGCTTCATCCATTCCGCTCCGCCCCAGTCCACATAACCTTCCCTGTACGGCAAGGTCGGGGTGTGCGCGTCCTTCAGGAAGCCGGAATCGAATCCCATCAGGCTGATGGCGAGTTTGAAGGTGGAGGCGGGGGTGACGCGGGTTTTGCAATCGCCCTGCTGCATCAGGATTTTTCCCGTCCCGGCATCGGCGATGACGGTGCAGACGGTGTGCGCCTGCGCACCCGAAACAGCCAGGCCAGCGATCGCCACGCCAAAGACAATGCGCCGCAACAGCATAATTTTCTCCAATATCTCCATGTGCCCCAGCTATAACGCCTTGGATTGTGCGCCGCCAGATATTCGCCCGCCAACATTCCTGCTAGGTTGTACCCGCCGGAAACTGGGGGACAGACGATGGCGCGCCTGATGGTGATGTACCGGACGCCGAGGGATATCGGCGCCTTCGACCGTTATTACTTCGCGACCCATATTCCGATCGCCAAGAAAATTCCCGGCATCCGAAAATATGAAGTCAGCAAGGGTCCGGTGGCGGCACCGGGCGGCCCGTCGCTTTTTCATCTGGTGGCGACCATTCATTTCGACAATATCGCGGCGATCCAGCATGCCTTCGCCAGCCCGGAAGGCCGCGCCGCGGCCGCCGATGTGAAGAATTTCGCCACCAGCGGTGTCGAGATGTACATGTTCGACAATGCCGAGGTCTGATCCGGCGCCTTGACCGGCCCGCCGCCCAAGGCCCATCGTAACGGGGATTTTCCCGGAGATTTCCCATGCCCCATATGCCCATTTCCTTCAAGGACAAGGTCGCCATCATCACCGGCGCGGGCGGCGGGCTGGGCCGCGCCCATGCGCTGGAATTCGCGCGCCGCGGCGCCAAAGTCGTGATCAACGATCTGGGCGGCGCGGTCGACGGCACCGGCGGCAATTCCGCCGCCGCCGAAGCGGTGGTGAAGGAAATCAAGGATGCCGGCGGCGAGGCCATCGCCAATGGCGCCTCGGTCACCGACGATGCGGGCGTGGCGCATTTGGTCAAGCAGACCATGGATGCCTGGGGCCGCATTGACATCCTGATCGCCAACGCCGGCATCCTGCGCGACAAAAGCTTCACCAAGATGGAGATGCGCGATTTCGAGGCGGTGATGAATGTGCATCTGATGGGCACGGTGAAGCCCGCCCATGCGATCTGGCCGATCATGAAGGCGCAGAAATATGGGCGAATCGTGGTGACGACGTCATCCACTGGCCTTTACGGCAATTTCGGCCAGACCAATTATGGCGCGGCGAAATCCTCGCTGGTGGGCTTCATGCATTCGCTGAAGCTGGAAGGCGACAAGGATAATATCAAGGTCAATGCCATCTGCCCCGTCGCCGCCACCCGGATGACGGAAAATCTGATGCCGCCCGCGGTGCTGGAAATGCTCAAACCCGAATTCGTCAGCCCCGCTGTCGCCTTCCTGGCCTCGGACGAAGCCCCCAGCGGCATCATCATGACGGCGGCGGCCGGTGTCTTCGCTGCCGCGCAGATGATGGAAACCGACGGCGTCAATCTGGGCCACAAGGCGACCGCCGACGATGTCGCGGACAATTACAAGCAGATCGCCGATTTCTCGACGGCCAAGCACTACACGCAAGGCGGCGAGCAAAATGGAAAGTTCTTTGCGAGAATTCAAGATACGCCAGTAGTGGGGTAACGCTTTTCCCAAGCCCGATTTGTCATTCCCGGCGAGCACGAGCGAATAGCGAGTGCGAGGGAAGGGAACCCAGGCGTCAAAGCGCGCGCATGTTCCTCCACCTGGCTCCCCTTCCCTCGGCGCTGGTCGCGCCTCGCCGGGGATGACAGGTGGAGTTTACCGCGCAACCCGTCGCTCGTGCTCCGGGCGTTCGTCGCTCTCGCCGGTCCACTGGACCGGCTCACGCGCTGCGCGCGCCGCTTCTCACTATTCGAAGAACATATTCACCGCGACTTGCGGGATCACCTGCGCGGAGGAATTGCGCCCGGCCATCGCAATCTCGACGCCCGCGATGATGCCGACCCGCTCGGTGGGATTATATTCGATCCCCGGCGCCACCCAGAAACTGCTGCCTTCGATGTCGGGCATCGCGCCGGTCACCCCGAGGCTGCGCAGATGGGGGCCCTTGCCGAAATCCTGCACCAGGTCCAGCGCCAGCGCCCATTGCTGGTCGAGCCCGACTTCATCGCCGATGCCCAGTTCCGACGACGAACCGGGCAGCACCGTGCCCCGGAAACCCGGAGCGGTGCCGTAGGAACTGATATCGTGCAGCGTGACGCTGTCGAGGGGCTGGGAAATCGTCCCCCAGCTCCGCAACCGGTGGGCATGGCCGAAGGTGGTGAAACGCTGCTGCACTTCGATCTGCTCCATCGCCATGAAGGCGCCGGTGCCGAAGCCGTCGGCGGCGCTGCGCAAATGCTCGAACTTGCCGATCGGAAAGGTGATGCCGAAAGTGGTGGTAAAGGCCGGGTGCCAGAATCCGGCGCTGCCGTCGAACCAGCGGTAATGCAGCTTGACCGGCAGATCGGCCAATCCCGCTTCGGTATCCCCGCCATGGGAGACATAAGCGAAGGTCGGGATCGGCTGAATCGAGAACCCATCGGCAAAGCCGTAATTGATCGAGGTATAGGAGCGCAGCTGCTCATTGCCCGCGGGCGTGGAATGCAGGATGCCGTTGGCGTCGAAAGCGCCGGCGCCGCGCTTGTCCAGCAGATAAGGCTCGACCCCCAGCACACCCGTGTGCGGCACGCCCGGCGATGGCGACAACAGGGTGCCGGTGAACCATTGCGCCTGGATCGCCGCTTCCTCGCTGCCGGATTGCTGCGCTGCGGCCGTCCCGGTCGATGCCAGGAGCGCCAGTACGCCAAGCGTGCGTGAACGACTCATTTTCCCCAGCCCGTGGTTCCCTTTCTAGCGCCACGCTCCGGGTGCGGCTGCGGCCATTTGCGCATTTTGGATATGCACGCGGCGTCTGGTGCGGCCCGGCTTGCGGATTTCGCAAGCAGTGCAACAAAAGATTATTATCTTGAAGCGCCCCTTTTTCTCCGTCACGCTTACGTCATGAGTGATCTCGCGCTGAGTCTTAGACAGGCGCGGCCAGGGGACGCCGCCCCGCTCGCGCGCGTCTATGTCGAAGCCTGGCAGGACACCTATGCCGCCATTCTTCCCCACAGCCTCTTGTCCGGCATGTCGGTCGCGGTGCATGCCGCCCGCATCGAACGCGCCATCAAGAAGGGGGCGGTGCTGGTGGCGGAAGATCCCGGCCATGGCGTGATCGGGCTGGCCGGGTTCGGCGCGGCGCGCGACCGCGGCCTGGGGTTCGACGGCGAAGTCTATACGCTTTATGTCCATCCCGCGTTTCTGGGCCGGGGCGCCGGGCGCGCCCTGCTGCATGGCGCTTTCGCGGCCTTGAAAAGCCGCGCCTTCCAGTCCTGCGTGATCTGGAGCCACGCCCAGAACAATGCCTGCTTCTTCTATGAGACCATGGGCGGCATCCGCGCCGGCCAGCGCCGGGTGTTGCTTGGCGGCCAGGAAGTGGGCGAAGTCGCGTTCGGCTGGAAACAGCTGGCGCTCAGCCGCCGCAAGCTGACGATCTAGCTTGACGTGTCATCCCCGGCGAGCGCGTAGCGCGAGGGAAGGGGACCCAGGTCTTAAGGCATGGCGGAATATTTCGTCTACATGCTCGCCAGCCGACGCAATGGCACGCTTTATGTCGGCGTCACCAACGATCTGAGCCGCCGGACCGCAGAACACAAGGATAAAGCCGTCCCTGGATTCACCAGGCGTTACGGCGTGGACATTTTGGTCTGGTACGAAACCCACAACGACATTGCCGATGCCATAGCGCGCGAAAAACAGATCAAGGGCTGGAACCGAGCGTGGAAAATCCGGTTGATCGAGAAGGATAATACCGGATGGAACGATTTAGCACCGACCTGACGTTGATGCCTGGGTCCTCTTCCCTCGCGTGAATTTCATTCACGCTCGCCGGGGATGACACCGCGGCCCTACAAATCCTTCGGCCTGACGAAATCCACCAGCTTGCCCTCGCTGGGGCGGATATCGCGCCAGCGTTCGATCTCGAAATCCAGCACCGCCAGCGCACAGGTCGGGAATTTTTCCTCCAGCACGTCGCGGCGCTCGCGTTCCTTGCGCCGCAGCGGTTCGCGCGCCAGCAAGGTGGCCAACTCCTCCAGCCCCGGATTGTGGCCGATCACCATGACATTGCCGGTTCGCGCCGGCAGCCCCTGGATCATGCCCATGATCTTTCCGGACGGGGCAAGATAAAGCGCGTCGCGATAATCGGCGCGCGGCGCCCCTTCCAGTTCACGCAGCACCAGATCGGCGGTCTGCACCGTTCGCGCCGAGGTCGACACCAGCACGCGATCCAGCCGCGTTCCGTTCTTGCTGAGATGGCGCGCCACCGCTTCGGCATCGGCCAGCCCCCGCAGGGTCAGCGCGCGGGCATGATCGTCCTGGCCCGGTTCGCCGGTCACCGCCTTGGCGTGACGCAGAATGTAGAGACGCTTCATACGCTTGAATTCCACAGGGCGGCCAACGGGATAACGCGGATCAGGCGCGACTCTAATGACCTTGACCCAGGGCCCGCAACCGCGTCACAAAACTGCCTCGCGAGGAAGGCCGGCACAGATGGCGACGAACAAAAAACCCGGAAAATGGCGCAAACGCACGCTCGGCGTGCGCGGCGGCACCATGCGCACGCCCTTCCAGGAGACTTCGGAGGCGCTGTTTCTCACCTCCGGCTATGCCTATGAGAATTCCGAGGAAGCCGAGGCCCGCTTCAAGGGCGAGATCGGCGGCTATCAATATTCCCGCTACGCCAATCCCACCGTCACCATGTTCGAGGAACGGATGGCGATGCTGGAAGGCGCGCCCATCGCCCAGGCCACCGCCACCGGCATGGCGGCGGTGTCATCGGCGCTGCTGTCGGCGCTAAAGACGGGCGATCATGTGGTGGCGGCGCGGGCAATGTTCGGTTCGTGCCTGCATGTGGTGCAGGAGATCCTGCCCCGCTTCGGCATCACTTATACGCTGGTCGACGGCGGTGACATTGCCCAATGGCAGGCGGCGATGCAGCCCAACACCCGCATCCTGTTCCTGGAGACGCCATCCAATCCCACGCTGTCGATCGTCGACATGCGCGCGGTAGCCAAGATCGCCGACGCGGCGGGCGCCTATGTGCTGGTGGACAATGCCTTTGCCAGCCCGGTGCTGCAGCGGCCGATGGAGTTCGGCGCCCATATCGTGGTGCATTCCTCGACCAAATATATCGACGGCCAGGGCCGCGCCCTGGGCGGCGTGGTCTGCTGCACCGAGGATTTCTATACCAGGCATCTGCAGCCCTGGATCCGCAACACCGGCCCTTCGATCAGTCCCTTCACCGCCTGGCTGCATCTGAAAAGCCTGGAGACCTTGGACCTGCGGATGAAGCAGCATTGCGAGAATGCCGCCAAGGTGGCCGACTTCCTGGCGACCCAGCGCAAGGTGACGCGGGTGCTCTATCCTTTCCGCGCCGATCATCCGCAGCACAATCTGGCCCGCGCCCAGATGGAAGCGGGCGGCGGCATCGTCGCCTTCGAGATCGAGGGCGGCAAGAAAGCCGCGTTCAAGCTGTCGAATGCGCTGGGCATCATCGATATTTCCAACAATCTGGGCGACGCCAAAAGCATCATCACCCATCCGGAAACCACCACCCATTCCAAACTGTCGCCGCAGGCGCGGCTGGAACTGGGCGTGACGTCTGGATTGCTGCGGCTGTCGGTCGGTCTGGAAGACGCTGACGATCTTTGCGAAGATCTGGAACAGGCCATCAAGGCTGCCTAGGCATCGCGCGGGTCTTTTGGTCCCTGGCGTCATCGCGCGTGCTCACGTGCTATACGCGTCCATACGCTGTCGCTATGGACCCGCGCGACGCTCTTAGCCAGAAACCAAAATCCCTTGCGCTCAATTTGCGCTTCGGTCAGGCCGCCTCATCGCCTAATCTGGCTCCATGACCTCGGCTTCCTTCACGATCACACCCGTCGGCTCACCGGACGATCTGTCCGCCACCATGGCGCTGTTCGAAGCCTATGCCGCGTCGCTGGGGATCAGCCTGTCCTACCAGAATTTTGTCGAGGAAATGGCGGCGATGCCGGGCAAATATGTCCCGCCCAACGGCGCCTTGCTGCTGGCGCGCGGCACGGACGGCACCGCGTTGGGCTGCGTCGGCCTCAGGCCGCTCGCCGACGGAAGCTGTGAAATGAAGCGGCTCTATGTGACACCGGAAGGGCGCGGCCTGGGACTGGGCAAGGCGCTGGCGGACGCCATCGTCGCCGAGGCCCGGCGGATCGGCTATCGCCAGATGGTCCTCGACACTTTGCCGACCCTGACGGCGGCGATCGCGCTTTACGGACGCATGGGATTTGAGCCGATTCCCGCCTATTACGACACGCCAGTGGCGGGAACCCTGTTCTTCCGCTTGGCACTCTAGCTTGCCGCTCATGGCCGTCATGCTCGGAACGAGTCTCATTATTGACGGGGAATGCCTATATTTGTCTTGTTGCAATCGACACAGGCGGCGCGAGGGATTTTGGCACCTGAGAAGGGTTGCCTAGCGACAGCGTAGGCAACGCGCGGAGCACGCGCGACGAACTGTACATAGCAACAGCGTATGGACGCAAAAGATCCGCGCAGAGAAGAAAGAGGAACCATCCATGGCCGAACACAAAATCTCTTTGACCTGGGCGAAAGGCAATGTGCCGTTCACTTATGACGCCTATCCCCGCAATCACCAGATCACGTTCAAGAACGACCAGACCTTCACCTTCTCCGCCGCCGCGGTCTACAAGGGCGATCCGTCCAAGGGCGATCCGGAGGACATGCTGGTGGCGGCGCTCAGCTCCTGTCACATGCTGAGTTTCCTCGCCATCGCCGCCAAGAAGAAATTCGTGATGACATCTTACCAGGACAATGCCATCGGCTTTCTGGAAAATGACGGCGGAAAGCTGTGGATGACGCAAGTGATCCTGCGCCCCAAGATCGTGTTCGAGAACGCGCCCGACGCCGCCACCTTGGAACATTTGCACCATTTGGCGCACGAAGCCTGCTTCATCGCCAACTCGGTTAAAACGGACGTCCGCGTGGAGATTCAGTAACCATTGTTCGTCATCCCCAGCGAGGCGCCATCAGCGCCGAGGGAGTTCATAGCGACAGCATATGAACGATCCAGGAGTATGTTTTGACGCCTGGGTCCCCTTCCCTCGCGCCGCATGGGATGCGCCGCTCGCCGGGGATGACAATCAGAGCGCCGAGAAAACCCCATTAACTCTGCGACAGTGTTGTAACTTGCGCGACTGGACAGCAAACCCGATACTCCCATCATGTATGAACGTCAGACTCGCTCCATCCATGTCGCGGTGAAACCGGCCTATCTCGACGATCAGTCCGATCCGGACGATGACCGTTATGTCTGGTCCTATACCGTCACGATCGAAAATCGCGGCCAGGAACCGGTGCAGTTGATCTCGCGCTATTGGAACATCGTCGACGGCATCGGCCGGGTGCAGGAATTGCGCGGCCCGGGCGTGGTCGGGGCCCAGCCGGTGATCGCGCCGGGCGAAAGCTTCGAATATACCAGCGGCTGCCCGCTGGAGACCTCATCGGGCCTGATGAGCGGGCGCTATCAGATGAAGGCGGCTTCCGGCGAAGCCTTCGAGGCGGAAATTCCGGCCTTTCTGCTGGAAAGCCCCTATGAGCGGCGCCAGGTTCACTGAATTCCCCTAGTTTGCGCATGGCCGCCCAAATAGCTCCGTAAGATCGCGTCCCGGGTTGCAACTTCGCGCCGCGCCCGCATCTAATGACCGTGTCAACAACGGGAATTTCATGACCCTCACCCGCCCCACCCGCACGGAAGCCGAACGCGCCATTCACACTTTGCTGCGCTGGGCCGGCGACAATCCCGACCGCGAGGGCCTGGCCGATACACCCGCCCGCGTCGCCCGCGCTTTCGAAGACTGGTTCTCCGGCTACACACAGGACCCCGAAGCCTATCTCGCCCGCACCTTCGAGGAAGTCTCGGGCTATGACGATATGGTGATTTTGAAAGACATCCGTTTCGAATCCCATTGCGAGCATCACCTTGCGCCGATCATCGGCCGCGCCCATGTCGGCTATCTGCCCAACAACAAGGTGGTGGGCATTTCCAAGCTGGCGCGAGTGGTGGATGCGTTTGCCCGCCGCTTGCAGGTGCAGGAAAACATGAACGCCCAGATCGCCCAATGCATCCAGAAAGTGCTGGAGCCCAAGGGCGTGGCGGTGGTGATCGAGGCGGTGCATCAATGCATGACCACGCGCGGCGTGCACAAGACCGGCGTCACCATGGTGACCTCGACCATGTTGGGTGATTTTCGCAAGAATGACGTGACGCGGCGCGAATTCCTCAACATCATCGGCAATCCCGCCTCGCGGGAAGACCGCTAAGATCATGACGGCGCTCGATCTGATCAAGAATCTGATTGGTTTCGACACCACCAGCCGCGGCTCGAACCTGGCCCTGATCGATTACGCCGAAGAGCTGCTGACGAAATCCGGCGCCCGCTGCCGCAGGAGCTATGACGCCACCCGTTCCAAGGCCAATCTCTTCGCCAGCTTCGGACCCGAGGGCGATGGCGGCTATGTCCTGTCGGGCCATACCGATGTGGTGCCGGTGGATGGCCAGGACTGGTCCAGCGATCCGTTCAAACCCGAAGTGCGCGACGGAAAATTGTACGGGCGCGGCGCCTGCGACATGAAAGGCTTTCTCGGCGTCGCCCTGGCGCTGGCGCCGGAGATCGCCAAGGCGAAGCTGAAACGCCCGGTCCATCTGGCGCTGTCCTATGACGAGGAAGTGGGCTGCGCCGGGGTGATGCAATTGCTGGCGGACCTCAAGGCCGCGAACCTCAAGCCGGCGCTGGCGATCATCGGCGAGCCCACCTTGATGTCGGTGGTGGGGGCGCACAAGAGCGGCGCGGTGCTGCACACCACCTGCCATGGCCATGAGCATCATTCCAGCGCCCCGGAAAAAGGCGCCAATGCGGTGATGATGGCGGGCGAATTCGTCAAGCTATTGGACGATGTCTGGACGGATTTGCGCGCCGATTCCGATCCGCGCTTCGACCCACCCCATTCCACGGTGCAGGCCGGACGAATCTCGGGCGGCACGGTGGTGAACGTGTTGGCGCGCGAGGCGCTGGTGACTTGGGAATACCGCGCCTTGCCCGACCGCGACCCCGGCAAGATCGTTGAGACGGTGAAGCGCCGGGCCGCGAGCGAAATTCTGCCCAAATATGTCCGGCGCGCCAAAAGCGCCGCCTTCAACACAAAGCTGCATGCCGCCTATCCCGGCCTGGTGATGGATGAGAATTCGCCCGCCATCGTTCTGGCGCGCGAGATCACCGGCGCCAACCGCATCGGGGCGGTATCCTATGGCACCGAGGCCGGGCATTTCCAGCAGGCGGGCATACCGGCGGTGATCTGCGGTCCCGGCTCGATCGAACAGGCCCACACGCCGGACGAATATTGCGAACTCAGCGAGTACACGGCGTGCGAGGCATTCCTGCGGAAGGTGATTGCGCGGGCGAGCGCGTAATATTCCATCCGTCATCACCCGGCTCGTCCGGGTGATCCGTAAAGACCATCACAATTAAATCTCAGTCAATCATCATGGATCGCCCGCATGCGCGGGCGATGACGAACAGGCGCTATGCTAGATCATCCGGCCCGATCTCGTGGGTGGTGCCGCAGAATTCGCACCGCGCGCGGATCACACCATCATCGTCGGCGAGACCGGCCCGCTCGTCCGCATTGTAGCCCCGCAGGATCTGGACAATGCGGCCGGTGTCGCAATCGCAGCGAAAGGCGACCGGTTCGGCCGGCTGCACCCGCACTTCGTCCTCATGGAATAGCCGCCACAGCACGGTCTCGGGCGCCAGGCCGGTGTCGAGCAATTCCAGATCTTCCACCGACCGCGCGAGGATCGACAGCCGGTTCCAGTCATCCTCGCTGCGGCCCGGCGCCTTGCTGGCTTCCGGCGTCATCTGCAGCATCAGCCCGGCGGCGCGCCAGCGCGGCGTCTTCTTGCCCGCGACATAAAGCGGCCCTGCCGCCAGCCGGATCACGGTGGGAAGCTGCTCGGATTGTTCGAAATAGATTTCCGCCGACGCCGCCAAGCCGTCCGGCGAGAGCGAGACGATGCCTTGATAGGTCTTGCCGCCCCGTTGCGGCTCGATGGTGATGGCCAGCACGCCCTCGCCGGCAAGCTGGGCGAAGAATTTGTCGCCAAGCGCGGCGAAGCGTTCCGCATCCAGCCGGGCATAGCCGCGCACGCCGCGCGCGCCATCGTCCTTAGATCGCGCCTCATCGTCTTCGCCCTGGTCGGGCGCGTCCGAACCTCTGTCGGGTTCGGACCCATAATAATCCGCCGTAACCAGATCGAGCGGGCCGCTGCCCTTGGTCTGGACCGTCAGCCGCCCGTCCAGCTTCAAGGCCGAACCCAGCAGCGCCGCCAGCGCCAGCGCCTCGCCCGCCACCCGCGCGGCAGGCTCCGGCAACGTGTGGGCATCCAGCGCCTGGGCCGAGGCGGCATCCAGGCGGACAAAACGGCCGCGCACGCCCGCCTTGGAAATATCGAACGGCAAGACGAAATCGCCCGCGGCGGCGGCGGACAGCATGCTGGCTTGTTCGGACATCGGGCGATTATATGGCGGTTCAGCCGCCCGCGTTCAACCGGGCACGAATTTGCGCGAATTCCGTGCCAGAATCGGGCCGCGATCGATCATCGTCCGGGACTTCGATGACCATGCCGGGACAGACGCCGGCTCAGCGCTAGCGCAGGGCCCAGGCCAAAATTGCTTTCTGCGCATGCAGTCTGTTTTCCGCTTCGTCGAACACCACCGATTGCGGCCCGTCGATCACGTCGTCAGTGACTTCCTCGCCACGATGGGCGGGCAGGCAATGCATGAAGATGACGTCCTTCCTGGCCAGGCCCATCAGCTGCGCATTGACCTGATAGGGCTTGAGAAGATTGTGCCGCTTGGTGGCGTTGTCGTCGCCCATCGACACCCAGGCATCCGACACCACGCAATCGGCATCCTTCACCGCCGCTTCGGGATCGTGACCGAATTCGATCTTGGCGCCGCGCGCCCACTGCACCACTTCCGGATCGGCCGACAATTCGCGGGGGCTGGCGACGCGCAAGGTGAAATCGAATTTCCTGGCCGCATGCACCCACGAGGTCAGCACATTGTTGCTGTCGCCGCTCCAGGCCACGGTGGCGCCGGCGATGGGGCCGCGATGTTCCTCGAAGGTCATCACATCGGCCATCACTTGGGCGGGATGGCTCCATTTGGTCAGGCCGTTGATGACGGGAATGGTGGCGTTGGCGGCCAGCTCTTCCACCATCTCGTGATCGAGCAGGCGGATCATCACCGCATCGACATAGCGCGAGAGCACCCGCGCGGTGTCGGCGATGGTTTCCTCGCGGGCTAGCTGCATCTCGTTGCCGGTCAGCATCAAGGTGGTGCCGCCCAGCTGGCGCATCGCCACATCGAAGGAAATGCGGGTGCGGGTGGATTGCTTGTCGAAGATCATCGCCAGGACGCGGCCGGTCAGCGGCGCATCGGCATCGGCGACGCCTTTGGCCAGGCCGCCGCGAAGCGCCTTGCGCGCCTTGGCGTCCTCAATGATGGCGCGCAGGACGGCGCTATCATGGTCCGACAGATCTAGAAAATGCTCAGGAGCTTGCTTTAAGGGCGCATTCATTTTTATTTCCCCCTCCCCACTACGCTGGCCCTAGGGCCAGCTACGGGGGGCTCCCCCGCCAGCGCTTCGCGCGCAGGGGAGAGGGCAGCTACTTTCGTCTCCAGTGCAGCCGCGGCCTTGCCCATCAGTTCCACGCCTTCGCGCGCTTCGGCTTCCGACAAAGTCAGCGGCGGCAACAACCGCACCACATTGTCGCCCGCCGGTAAAACAATCAGCCCCGCCTCGCGCGCCGCGGTGATGAAATCGCCGCTGGGGGTCTTCATCTTCAGGCCCAGCATCATGCCCTGGCCGCGCACGCTTTCGAACAGCGACGGATGCCCCGCCACCAGCGCGCCCAGCTGCTGATTCAAATAATTGGCGACCTTGTTGACGTGATCCAGGAACCCCGGCGCGGTGGCGAGATCGATCGCCGCATTGCCCACCGCCATCGCCAGCGGATTGCCGCCATAGGTGGTGCCATGGGTGCCGACCGTCATGCCCTTGGCCGCTTCGTCGGTGGCCAGGGTTGCGCCCAGGGGAAAGCCGCCGCCGATACCCTTGGCGATGCACATGATGTCGGGCTCGATCCCCGCCCATTCATGGGCGAACAATTTGCCGGTGCGGCCCATGCCGGTCTGGATCTCGTCGAAAATCAGGATGAGACCTTTCTCGTCGCACAGCTTGCGCAGGGCCCGCAGGAACTCCGCCGCGATCGGACGCACGCCGCCTTCGCCCTGGATCGGTTCGATCAGCAGAGCGGCGGTCTTTTCGCTGATCATGGCTTTCAGCGCCACCAGATCGGCCGCGACATTGCCAGTGACGGTGGCCAGATCGAAGCCCGCCATCTTGGGCCCGAAGCCTTCGAGATATTTCTCGTTACCGGTGGCGGCGATGCCCGCCATGGTGCGGCCATGGAAGGCGCCTTCGAAGCTGATGATGTGGAAGCGCTCGGGATTGCCGTTCACGAAATGGTAGCGGCGCGCCATCTTGAAGGCGAGCTCGCAAGCCTCCGCCCCGGAATTGGTGAAGAACACCGTATCGGCGAAAGTGTGCGCCACCAGCTTGGCGGCGAGGTTCTCCTGCCCCGGCACCCGGTAGAGATTGGAGGTGTGCCAGAGCTTGCCCGCCTGTTCGGTCAGTGCCCCCACCAGCTTGGGATTGTTGTAGCCGAAAGCGTTGACCGCGATGCCCGCCCCGAAATCCAGATATCGCCGTCCATCCTCGGCGAAAAGGTAGGACCCTTCGCCACGGACGAATGCGATATCCGTCCGGTTATAGGTTTGGAGCAACGCAGGGGGGAACACGGGATTCTCCTTTTTGAGCGGCCGAAAATAAGGCGGGGTTTATCTGCTTATTGCTGCTTTTTTACTACCCCCGCCGGCATGCTTCGCATGCGCGGGGGAGACAAGCCTCGACCAGGACGCGCCGCCCGACAGATATCGAGCTGTGTGTGGCACGACTCAATCTGTGGACAAGGACTAGAGGGGGCTGGCCAATACTGGTAAGTTGCGGTTCCCTACCCACGAGATCTTGTAGGCCCGGGTGGGCCTTGAAAGGGAGCCGCGCCATGAACCAACTGATGAGCTGGTCGGATGATCGGGTCGAACAGCTGAAGACGCTGTGGACCGAGGGGCTGTCGGCCAGCCAGATTGCCCGCGCCCTGGGCGGGGTCACCCGCAATGCCGTGATCGGCAAGGTCCACCGCCTGGGCCTGGCCGGACGCGCCAGCCCCAGCCGCGCCGAGCGCCCCCGGGTGTCGATGTCGCCCAAGGTGCCCAGCCTGCGCAGCCACACGCCCCCCGCCCCGGTGGTGGAGGAAGATCCGCTGACCCTGGCCGACGGCAATTTCGCCACCGTGCTGACGATCTCGGACCGCATGTGCCGCTGGCCGATCGGCGATCCCTCGGCGAGCGAGTTCCATTTCTGCGGCCGTTCGCCCAAATCCGGTTCGCCCTATTGCGAGGCCCATGCCCGCAAGGCCTATCAGCCGCAGCAACAGCGCCGCGAGCATAAAGGTAGAATGACGGGGTGAGTGGCGCCTCCCTCGCTTCGCTCGAAGAGGGGCCAGGTTTTCTAAGCTCGCTTTGCTCACAAAGAAAACCTTGGCCAACGCCGCGAGCACGTGCGAGCGGCCGGGAGAGCCGCTATCGGCTTCCCGCGTTCAATTCGTCATGGCCCGGCGTGTCCGGGCCATCCATAATGATTTTCGAGCCTAAGGTTCAGGATTCGTCATGGATCGCCCGATGAATCGGGCGATGACGAAGTGGGAAGAATTCGAAAGCGGGATGTCCCATGTCCGTCTATGAATTCTCCGCCGCGCGGCTGGATGGTCACGAAGAGAAGCTCGCCGATTATCGCGGCCAGGTGCTCTTGATCGTCAACACCGCCAGCGCCTGCGGTTTCACCCCGCAATATGCCGGGTTGGAAGCGCTCTACGGCAAGCTGCATGGCGACGGCCTCACCATCCTGGGCTTTCCCTGCAACCAGTTCGGGGCGCAGGAGACGGGCAGCGAGGCGGAGATCGGCGCCTTCTGCCAGAAAAATTACGGCGTCACCTTCCCGATGTTTTCCAAGATCGAAGTCAATGGCGCGAACGCCCACCCGCTCTACAAATATCTCAAAGACGCCAAGCCGGGATTGCTGGGCACCGAAGCAATCAAATGGAATTTCACCAAATTCCTGATCGACAAGGACGGCGAACCAGTGGCCCGCTACGCGCCCAATACCAAGCCGGAAGAACTGGAAACCCCGATCAGGAAGCTGCTTTGATAACCTACTTCCCACGCGCGTCATCACCCGCGCGCACGCTGTCGCTACGCGCCGTCCGGGTGATCCATAATGACTCGCGAGGTTTCTGCGGTGACAGTCTTTATGGATCGCCCGCATAGCCGTTAGCGACAGCGTAACGGCGGGCGATGACGAAAGACTCAGGACGCCGCTTTGATCGCCGTGTTCTCATCCAGCGAATAACCGGCGGACCGAACCGTCCGGATCGGATCGCTGAAGCCTTCGATGTTGAGCGCCTTGCGCAGCCGCCCGACATGCACATCGACCGTGCGGGCCTCGACATAGACGTCCGAGCCCCACACCGCGTCCAGCAACTGCTCGCGGCTGAACACCCGGCCGGGATGCTGGATCAGATGGTCCAGCAGCTTGTATTCGGTCGGACCCAGATGCACTTCGGTGCCGGCGCGGCGCACCCGATGGGCGGCACGGTCCATCTCGATATCGCCGACCGCGACCACATCCTCGGCCAGGCTGGGGCGGATGCGGCGCAAGACGGCGCGCAGCCGTGCCAGCAATTCCGTCATCGAGAAAGGCTTGGTGAGATAATCGTCGGCGCCGGTGTCCAGGCCGCGAATACGATCGGTCTCCTCGCCCCGCGCCGTCAGCATGATGATCGGCACATTGCGGGTTTCCTGGCGGCCGCGCAGGCGGCGGCAGACTTCGATGCCCGACAGTTGCGGCAGCATCCAGTCCAGCAATACCAGATCGGGTTTTTCCTCGGCGGCGACCAGCAAGGCTTCCTCGCCATCCTGGGCTTCCAGCACGCGATAGCCTTCACGCTCCAGATTGTAGCGCAGCAAGGTGATCAAGGCGCCTTCGTCCTCGGCGACCAGAATTGAGGGCTTGCTCATGCCTGACGGGCCTCGAAGGATGTTTCGCTGGTGGTGTCAGCCTTGGGCCGGTTGTTGGCCAGATGGTCGGCGCGCACCATGTGATAGACGACTTCGGCGATGTTGGTGGCGTGATCGCCGCAGCGCTCGATATTCTTGGCAATGAACAAAAGATGGGTGGAGAGCCCGATGGTGCGCGGATCCTCCATCATATAAGTGAGCAGTTCGCGGAACAGGCTGTTGTAGATCTCATCGATCTCACCGTCCTGGTTCCACACCAGCTCCGCCTCTTCGGCGTTGCGGCTGGAATAAGCATCCAGCACCTGCTTCAACTGGCCGAGCGCGGCGCGGCCCATGCGGCCCAGGCTTTGCGTCAGCCGGATCGGCGGCTCGCGGTTCAACACCAGCGCCCGCTTGGCGATGTTCTTGGCCAGATCGCCGATGCGTTCCAACTCGGCGGCGGTCTTGATCGCCGCCAAAGTCTCGCGCAGATCCACCGCCATGGGCTGGCGCAATGCCAGAAGCTTCAAGGCGCGGTCTTCGATCTCTTGCTGGATGGCGTCGATGCGCGCGTCGCCGCCCACCGCGCTATCGGCGGCGTTGCTGTCGCGCCGGGAAATCGCTTCGATGGCGGACGCGAATTGCGCTTCCGCCAGGCCGCCCATCTGGGCCACCAGGGCGGAAAGACCCTCGAGCTGTTCGGTGAACGCCTTGACGGTGTGATCGGTCATGCGACTCGGCCTGTGATATCTCGCCCCCCGGATAGGAGCTTTCCGCCAATCCTATGCGACGATTTTATAACACTTCCGTGACAGCGTCGGGGGCGGGGGATTTTTGACCGGTTTCCGCGGTTTGGGCGGGCAGGACCACGGTAAAGGTCGAGCCTTCTCCGGGCCTGCTTTCGATGGTCAGCCGGCCTTGATGACGGCTGACAATGTGCTTGACGATGGCCAGTCCCAGGCCGGTGCCGCCCTTTTCGCGACTGCGCTTGACATCGACGCGATAGAAACGCTCGGTCAGGCGCGGCACCGCACTGGTGGGAATGCCTTCGCCGTCATCGCGCACCGAAACCGACAATTGGCTATCGGCCTCTCCCGCCGCCTCCAACGTCACCCAGACATGGCCGCCCTCGCGGCCATATTTGATGGCGTTATGGATCAGGTTCTGGAACAGCTGGATCAGTTCGTCGCGGTCGCCGGTGACCGGCGGCAGTCCGGGGGTCGCGACGATCGCGATGGTGATGTGATCGGCGCGGGTGAGCGGCTCCAGCGCCCCGGCGGCTTCGCGCACCACCCCTTCCAGCCCGACCTTGCCGTGCGGCGGCACATGCTCGTTGAGTTCGATGCGGGTGAGCGACAGCAGATCCTCGATCAGCCGGCTCATCCGCGCGGTCTGGTTGCCCATGATCTCCAGGAACTGAGTGCGCGCCGCTTCGTCATCCTTGGCGTGGCCGCGCAAGGTGTCGATGAAACCGGACACCGCCGCCAGCGGGGTGCGCAGCTCATGGCTGGCATTGGCGACGAAATCGGCGCGCATCTGTTCGCTGCGCCGGATGGTGGTGAGATCGTGCAGCACCAGCCCGATCACCGACGGCACGATGCTGACGCGGGCTGAATAAGCTTCGTAGTGACGCTCGATCGGCACCGCCATCGTGAATTGGGCGATCGCCGGCTCGCCATCGGCGGCGGTCTGGGTGATGGCGTTCAACACTTCGGGATTGCGCAGCACCGTGCTGATGGGTTTCTTCTCCACCGCCGGGCCCACCACCACGCGCATCGGCGCATTGACGAACAGCACGCGGAAACTGTCGTCCAGCAGCATCACCGGCATCGGCATCTGGCCCAGCACCCGGCGCACCAGGGGCGTGAGGATGCCTTCCTCGCCGCTGGGCGGGGTGGGCGGCGGCGCGGGCCGGGTTGCCGGCACGAAGGTGCGCAGGATGACCGCGACAGCCAGGATCAGTAGCAGCAGCGCCCAGACACCCTTGGGTCCCAAGAGCAGCAGCAGGACACCCGCCAGCACCGCGCCCAGCGTGATGGCTGCCAAATTCCGCTGCATCAGGTTCAACAAGGGCGACATGATTCTCCCAATGGGGGACAGCCAATATAGCGTTGTTTGCGACTAAATTTTATGACCCTGCCCTGACGCAATAGGATTGCGCCCGCGCCATCCGCGCGGCTGGTTCATCGGCGTCAGTCGAAAGACGGCCGCGAGCGGTCCTTCTTGATCCGTGCACGGCGCAGCTTGGCCTCGGCGACGCGTTTCTTGCTGGCCAGGGTCGGCCGGGTGGCGCGGCGGGGTTTCGGTGGCGTCGCCGCGGCGCGGATCAAATCGGCCAGCCGGGCCCGGGCATCGGCCCGGTTGCGGACCTGTTCGCGAAACCGCCGCGCCGTGATGGTCAGAACCCCATGGCGGTCCAGCCGTGTATCGGCCATCGCCAGCAGCGCGGCGCGCACCGCAGCGGGCAGGCTGGGGCTTTGGGCGATATCGAAGCGCAACTGCACCGCGCTCGCCACCTTGTTGACATTCTGGCCGCCGGGGCCGGAGGACTGGATGAAACTTTCCTCCAATTCGGCGTCGGGAATGACCAGTCCGGGCCGGATAATAATGCCTTTTATGATAGGTCCGCTCATGAATGACCGCCGGTCATAGCCCCACCGCTTTAGCCAAAGGCGCGGAGCCTGTATAGCTGGGCGCCATGACAACCCACGGCTTCGACCCCAAGCGCCTGCAGCGCATCAACGATGTGATCACCCGCAATTATGTGGAGCCGGGCGCCATTCCCGGCGCCCTGACCATGGTCTGGCGTCGGGGCGACCTGGTCTGGCGCGGCACCAGCGGGGTGATCGATCTGGCCCGGGGCATGCCGATGCGCGACGACACCATCTTCCGCCTCTATTCCATGACCAAACCGGTCACCGCCGTGGCGCTGCTGATGCTGATGGAGGAAGGCCTGGTGGCGCTGGACGATCCGGTGTCGCGCTTCATTCCCGGCTTCGCCAATCTGGGAATCTATGCCGGCGGCAATTTGGGCGCCTTTCTCAGCGCCCCCAATATCAGGCCGATGAAGGTGGTGGACCTGCTGCGCCACACATCGGGTCTGACCTACGGCTTTCTCAACCGCACCAATCTCGACGCCGCCTATCGCAAGCTGCATATCGGCGAAGCCAACAGCGAAGGCGGGCTAGCGGCGATGATCGCGGATCTGGAAAAACTGCCGCTGGAATTCGTCCCGGGCGAGATGTGGAACTATTCCGTCGGCCTGGATGTGGCGAGCTGGCTGGTGGAAAAGATTTCCGGCCAGCGCTTCTCGGACTTCCTGCGCGCCCGCATCCTGACGCCGCTGGCGATGCACGACACCGATTTCATCGTGCCGGCCAGCAAGCGCGAGCGCTTCGCCACTTGCTATTACCTGCGCGAAGGCAAGATGGCGGTGTTCGACGATGCCGCGAACTCCACCTATGCCCAGCCGCCGCAACTGGAATCCGGCGGCGGCGGCCTTGCCGGCACCGCCAAGGATTATCTGCGCTTCTGCCGCATGCTGCTGAATGGCGGCGAGCTGGAGGGCGCGCGGCTGCTCAGTCCCAAGACCGTCGCCCTGATGACCATGAACCACCTGCCCGGCGGGCGCACCATGACCGAGATGATGCCGGTGACAGGCGCCTTCAACGAAAGCGGCTATGCCGGCGTCGGCTATGGGCTGGGCGTGGCGGTAACGCAGAATGTCGCCGCCACCGGCATTCCCGGCACGGCGGGGGAATATTCCTGGGGCGGTGCGGCGGGAACCTATTTCTTCAACGACCCCAAGGAAGAACTGATCGTGGTGTTCATGACTCAAATTCTGTTCGCCACCGACCGCATCAAGCTGCGCCGCGACCTGCGCAGCCTGGTTTATGGGGCGATGACGGAATCTTTTGCGGGAGCCGGTGCGTGATCCGCGAGGAATTCGACATCACCGCCTGGCATGGCCCGTTCGAATTTGAGACCCGGGCCCGGGCGCAAATTGCGCTGGAACATGGCCACCTGCTTTATTTTCCCAAAATGCCGTTCCAGCTTTCCAACAGCGAGACGGAGTTCCTGGACGGCGGCCTCACCGACGGCAAGGCCAAGAATATCAGCCTGGATCACACCTCCGGAAAACTGCAAGGCACTTCGGCGACGGGCGAGCGGGCACAGCGGCTGGCGGCAATGATGGAACGTTTCGGCGCCGGCGCGACGCGCTTGGTCAAGGACCTGTTGCCCAACTATTCCAAAGTGGAGCGGGCCCGCACCTCCTACCGCCCCGTCGAAGTCGAAGGCCGGGTCTATTCGGTGATCAGCGATGACCGGTTGCTGCATGTCGACGCCTTTCCGTCCCGCCCGATGCGGAACGGAAAACGCATCCTGCGTTTCTTCGCCAATGTCGCGTCTCTCTCTCCTGATGGCGGGGGCTCGCGGCAATGGGAAGTGGGCGAACCCTTCGCGGATTTCGCCGCCAAATTCGCCCCCCGGGTCAAACCGCATTTTCCCGGCAAGAGCTGGGCCTATGACAAGCTTGGCGTGACGCGAGGGAAACGCTCGGCCTATGACGAGATGATGCTGTCGCTGCATGACGCGGCCAAGCGCGATACCAACTATCAGAAAACCGCGCCGCACACGCCGCTGGAATTCCCGCCCGGCAGCTGCTGGCTGGTTTATACCGACCAGGTGTTGCATGCGGCGCTGAAAGGCGAGTTCGCGCTGGAGCAGACTTTCCATTTCGACGTGGCGCAAATGGGCGAACCGGACACCGCCCCGATCAGGGTGCTGGAAAAAATCACCGGCAAGGGGCTGGCCTAGATCGCCGCGCTGAGACGCGTTACTTGCGCGCGGGCCCGCGTATAGATTCCGCCGCCGGGAAGTTCCTGATAGAGCGCTGTCAGATGGTGCGGCGTCTCGGCCTCGCCCAACAGCAGCACGCCGTCGGACGACAGGGTTTCGGCCATGCGCTCCAGCACCGAGATGCGGGCGGCGCGGTCGAAATGGATCAGAACATTGCGGCACAGCACGATGTCCAGATCGTCCAACCAACCGAAGGAATCCATGAGATTGAATTTGCGGAAGCTCACCATCCGCTTCAGCCGGTCGGAAATCTTGAAGCCGCGTTCCTGGGGCACGAAATGGCGCGCCACATCCTCCAGCGAAAGGCCGCGCATCACGTCATATTGGGAATAGATGCCGGCCTCGGCGCGGGTGATGGCGTCGCCCGACATGTCGGTGGCGATCAGCTCGATGGTCCAGCCGGCCAGCGCCATTCCGTCCAGCAGGATAGCCAGCGACCAGGCTTCCTGGCCGCTGGCGCAGGCCGCCGACCAGATCCGCAGACGCTTCTCATCGGCGCGCGCCGCCAGCAAGGATGGCAGCACCTGGTGCCTGAGGCGGGCGAACTGGTCTTTGTCGCGGAAGAAAAAGGTTTCGTTCACCGTCATCGCTTCGGTAACGGCGGCGGCCAGGGCGTCATCGCCCAGCCTGAGATTCTTCATCAGGGCGTCGAAATCGCGAAAACCGAAACGGCGGATCACCGGCAGCAGGCGGCGTTCCAGCTGCGCGTCCCTGCCATCGCTCAACGCCAGGCCGCCGCGCCGGCGCACCAGCCGGGACAGAAAGTGGAAATCGTCCTCGGTCATTGCCGCGCTAGACGGGCTGCCCCAGCTCGACCAGCTTGGTGCGGAGCGCGGCGCGGTCATAGGGCTTCATGATGTAATCATCGGCGCCGGCGGCGATCGCCGCTGCGATCTCGTCGGCATCATTCTCGGTGGTGGCGAACAGGATCACCGGATGGGCGCCGTTCTGCTGGCCGCGCACGCTTTTGAGGAATTCCAGCCCCGGCATCGAAGGCAGGTTCCAGTCCAGGAAAATCACGTCGGGCATCTTGTCGTGGCAGGCGCGCAACCCGCCCATGCCGTCCTCGGCCTCACCGGTCTCGAACTGCAATTCCTCGAAGATGCGCCGCGCGACGGTACGCATGACGCGGCTGTCCTCGACCACCAGGCAGTTTTTCATGGGCGTTCCCTCCCGGCTCCAAAGCGGCGACCGAAGCCGCGAAGCCTAAGCCAGGAAGGTAAACGGGAGATTGCAGAAGATTCGGATTTCTTAACCCGCGGTAATCTCTACGGTTCCTTCGCGCACCGTGACCGCCAGACCCGCATTCACCGTCCGCGACAGGCGGTAGGTGAGATGGGGCTGGATGCCGCGCGCATCCACCGGCCCGGAAAGCTGTTCGCCGCGAAGGGCCTTCTCGACCTCTTCGGGAATGCGCGCCACCTGACCGGTGGCGATGATCTTGAATTTGGGAGCCTTGGGATCGTCGCCGGCTTCGACCGTGACCAGGCCACCCCGGGTCAGGCTGTCGGCTCCCACCAAGGTCGCGTTCATCAGCAGCTTCGCCCAATCCTTGCCCCAATAGGACGGGGGCACATTCCATTCCAGCTTGACCTTGCCACCTTCCAGAAGGCCATTGAGCAGGCGGCCGATCTCGCCCAGATCGAGTTCGGCGCCCGCCGATCCGGCCGCGCCAAAGGCGATGCGCATGAACTGGATGCGGGCCAGCGCCTGATTGGCGCTCGACGTCACCAGCTTGATGGCGTCTTCGCGCATGGCCGCGTCCCGCTCGTCTTCCAGCACTTCCAAGCCGTTGACCACCGCGCCAAGCGGACCGACCAGGTCATGGCAGACCCGGCTGACCATCAGGGCGGAAAATTCGATCTCGTTCATGATTTTCTCTTCCCCCATCTGTCAGCCACGGCCGCAAGCGGCCTAGCAGACATCTTCCCCCGCCAATGGCTTCGCCATGCGGGGGAAGAAATTTCGTGTTCCGCGGCTTCCGCCCCAAGAGGACGAAAGCCTGAGTGTTCCTGCTTCTGCCCGGTTGGCAGCAAGCTATGGTTTGCGAAAGGTAAACACGCATGGGGCTTCTTAATAAAGTCTTAATACCCTAGGCCCAGCGGGCGGGCTGGCCGTTATTGCCCCGCGTCCCGTCCTGATAGCCGCGATCGATCATCGTCTGCCATTGGCGGGCCCAGGCTCCATCGGGGATCGCATCGCTTCGGAAGCATCGCAGGAAGACGGCGGTAAAACCTTATTCGACTGCCTGCTGGCGCATGGCGCGCTGCTTTTCATACTGGGCGGCCAGGGCTTCGGCCTTGCGGTTGTAGTGGTTCGCCAGGAAGCGGCCCGCCGCCTGGGTCAGGCGCCAGCTTCTGCGCACGATGGGAATCTTCTTGATCAGCGGTTTCACCACGCCCTGGTAATGGCGCATGTTCAGATTTTCGGCGCCGCGATAGGCGGTGAGATACTCGCCGTCCTTCAGCCCCCATTTCTTCTGAATGTGATCCAGGCTGCGGATCTGCCAGACCGGGGACCAGCGCAGCAGGAAATAGGGAAGGTCGTCGCGCGTCAGGGGATTCTTCGACGTGGGAAAGACATAGGTGATGACGGAGCTCGGCTCGAACACCAGCTTGCCGCCCGCATGGGCCACCGCGATGCAGAAATCGATATGTTCCTTGGTGGCGAACATCTCCTCGTCGAGCTGGCCGATCTTGTCCAGCATGGAGCGCCGCACCATCAAGCCGTGAAATTCGCACGTATCGGTTTGCGCGCGGTGCAGTTGATCGCTGACCTCGGCCAGCGGCACGCCGTGATGGGTCATGATATCGATGAATTCGCGTTTGCCGGGAGGCGTGGCGAAGAAGGCGGTCTTGTCATGCGTGAAGGTGCCGGTGGCCTGATGCACCCGCGAATGCAGGGGATAGCCTTCGCAAACCAGCGGCGCCACGACATCGGCGCCGGTTTCATCGGCCGCCTTGACCAGCGCGCCCAGCCAGCCATCGGCGC
The DNA here is from genome assembly GCA_903897605.1 of uncultured Alphaproteobacteria bacterium. GTDB lineage: Bacteria > Pseudomonadota > Alphaproteobacteria > Micropepsales > Micropepsaceae > Rhizomicrobium. Next base: position 29,548 of record CAIUCH010000055.1, on the reverse strand, counting down.
ACATCACGTCATTGTCGATGAAGACCACGAATTCCGTTTTCGCCTGGGCCGCGCCCAGATTGCGCGCTTCGTTCGGGCTGACGAACCGGTCGACCCGGACGATCTTTAAGCCCTTGACGGGTGCGGCGGTCTTCAGCCAAGCGGAAATATATTTGGGCGAGGCGGCGTCGACATAGACCAGATCGAAGGGAATGTCCGAGGCGGCATAGATGCTTTCCAGCGAGCGCTGCGCCATGCCGAACCGTTCGCGCGGGCTGACGACAATCGTCACGCGCGGCTGGCCGGAGGGCTTGGCATTGTCACTCACGGGCCTGTTCCTTCTCGATCCGGGCCAAAATCCGCAGCACTTCTCATGCGGCGGCACGCAATTGAATTGGCGATATCATGAAAATCTATACCCAGCTGTAATTTAACGAAAGCATACCGGCCGCCAACAAAACTTTTCGAAGCGTAGGTTTAACGGCGGCAAACCAATCGGCGTTTGGGCCTTCGCCGCGGCGCCAAGACAAGCCAAATTGGAAATTTGTCCTGGGATATCAGGCAGTCCGCTGGTTCCAGAGTTCGCCGAAATGATGATCCAGCCGCTCGGGACGGAAACGGTTATGGCCGCATCCCGGCGTCATGGTGAGCTCGCCGAATACAAGGCGCTTCCCGGTATCGTAAAAGTCGGCCCGCACGAAATCCACGCCCTGGCCCAGATTCTCGGCCGCCGCGATCATCGCGGTCAGATGGACGGGCGGCGGAACTTCGCCAACGACATTCTCGCTGTCGCCGAATCGGGCGTCGATTTCCTGCCATTGCGGTGTGAACAGCCGCCGCCTGTGATCGCCAAAACGCCCGACATCGATATGGATGAGCCGGACCATGCCGTCAAACACGAACAGCTTATAATCGCTGGGCACGGCATTGCCGTCATCGATATATTCCTCGACCATGATGCGTGGCGGAACATCCTTGTAGGCCCATTCGCGGGTCCGCCGGTAGAAGCTCTCTTCCAGCCAGCCCTTGCAGGTTTGCAGCAGCGCGGCACGGTCCAGGGTGGATTTGTCCCGGACCAGTTGCACCCAGCCGGAACCATGCGTCGGCTTGACGACGAATTTGCTGGGAAGATCGTCAAACGGAATCGTTTCCGGCCGGTCGGTGAGCCAATAGAGCTTCGGCAGGATCTGAGGACCAAGACGCTGTTCGACATAGGCGCGCACGGCGGCCTTGTCGGCAAACTGCGTCAGCAAGGCGCGCCGGTCGAAGATGATTCGGTGAAGAATTTTTTCGTTGAATGTAATGGGCCGCAAGATATTGGGCATCTGGCCGTGAATTCTGCGCCAGTTCCGCACGGCGATGAACCAGTCGGGCAGCCGCGTGGCCAGGGCTTCCTCGATTGACGAAACCCGGCGCCGCACCGCCTGGCGCGCCATCGTCAGTCTTTTCAGGATGGGGGCGGGTTTGGCCGCTGGCGACGGGCGCAAATTTTTCGCTCCGCCTCGCATGCCCATCGGTGAAACCCTTCTTGGACCTGAATCCGCCCGGCGGCGCAGACAATGAACCTGACCGGACCGCCCGATCCTGAACCGTTGCTTATTAACAAAACCTAACGTCCCAGGTCCGCGAATCGGCCGATCGGCACAAGGGCGCGCGCAGCCTTGGACGACTCAGACGATCTCGCACGTAATGCTGGCCCCTGCTATGTGACTTGAGGGAAGGCGGATTTCGCCTGCGGGTGCGAGGAAACGGGACATGCGTTCAACCGCGATCGAACTTGCCGCCATCGCGGCCGAGGCCGGCGCCATCGTGATGCGCCATTACCGGGCCGAGACCGGCGTGCGGCTGAAGGACGACCGCTCGCCCGTCACCGATGCCGATGAGGAGGCCGAGGCCTTCATCCTGGCGGCCCTGGCGCGCGCCTTCCCGGACATGCCGGTGGCGGCGGAGGAAGCGGCGGCGGCGGGAAGGGCTTGCGCCCCCTCGGCGCATTTCTTCCTGGTCGACCCCCTGGACGGCACGCGGGAATTTCTCAATCGCAATGGCGAATTCACCGTCAATATCGCGGAGGTGGAAAATGGCGTCGCCGTCGCGGGCGCGGTCTATGCCCCGGCCAGGGCGCGGTTGTTCCTGGGCGGCGCGGACGGGGCTTACGAGATCGCGGCCGAACCCGGCATGCCGATCAATCTGCGGGCGGCGCGCCGCATCCGGGTCCGCGCGCCGGCGTCCGACGGTTTGGTGGCGGTGGGAAGCCGCAGCCACAACGATGCCGCGACCGAGGAATTCCTTCGGCGTTTCGCGATCAAGCAATATGTCAGCGCCGGATCGTCGCTGAAATTCTGCCTGGTGGCGGCGGGCGAAGCAGATCTTTATGCCCGCGCCGGGCGCACCATGGAATGGGACACGGCGGCGGGCCATGCGGTCTTGGGCGCGGCGGGCGGCAAGGTCACGCGCTGGGACGGCACGCCCTTTCTCTACGGCAAACCCGGCTTCGAGAACGGACCGTTCCTCGCACGCGGCCTGTGACCGGCGCGATTTCAGCGCGAGAGATTTTGCGAATTGGGAAGGAGGATCGCGCGGAGCGGGCGTATAGCCCGTGAGCACGTCCGACGTACCCAAGGCGCAAAAGATCCGCGCGAGCTATTCAGTCAAATAGGCGGCGGGATTCGTAGAGATAGTGCTTCAGCCAAAACGCCAGCAGCACCGCCAGCGAAAAACCCAGGATCGCGATCAATGCCAGCCTGGCCGAGGGATGTTCATAGCGATATTGGAAGACCAGCAGCAGGCTGAACAGATTCAGCGCCGACCAGCGCAACAATTTCTGCGCCTTACCGGGCTTGAAGGTCTGAAAGCGTCTCTGATATCGCATGATATTCTTATGCAATCTGGGACCAATTCAATGATCGATATCATGTCGGGATGAGTAAAATACTAACGCCATCAGGCCTGCCCCCACCAGAAAGGTGACGACCGCGCCCAGGCCCATGAAGACCCAGCCCAGGACAGAGATCTTCACGCCGCTCATCGCGTTCCAGCTGCGCAGGCCATACCAGCCGGCCCAGATCAGCAGCCCCACCAGGATCAAAATGGCCGCCAGGCCGAAGGCCGAAAGCCTGTTTTCCTGCTCGTCTTGCGGCATGCAGACCGTCCTTCCGCGCCGCAATATAGCCCCGATCATGAGAAATGCTGTAAAATTGCCGAGATCTCGGTGAAACTTCGTGAACTTGATTCGTGAAAGGGCGCTTCCCATGAACCGCAAGGAATTTCTCGCCGGCCTGGCTTCGCTGGTGCCCGGCGCGCTGCTGGTCCCCGGCGCCGCCCAGGCCGATGTCGGCGATGACGCCAAATACACCGCCAACGAGGTTACCCAGGCGGGTGCGGACTTTTTCGGCATCACCACCGAGGCGATGGCCAAGGGTGTGCAGCATGTGTTCGCCGATCTCGGCGAGCCGGACGCCTATATCAAGGGCGATGAAGGTTCGGGCGCCTTCGTGGTCGGGTTGCGCTATGGCTCGGGCTATCTGGTCCGCAAGACCCGGGAGCCGCGGATGGTCTATTGGCGCGGGCCGTCGGTGGGCTTCGATATCGGCGGCAACGCCTCGAAATGCTTTACCCTCTGCTACAATCTGCGCGAGGACCGCCGGCTGTTCCAGCGTTTCCCCGGCGTGGAAGGCAGTTTCTATTTCGTGGCGGGCTTGGGCGTGAACTACCAGCGCTCGGGCGGCGTCACCCTGGCGCCGATGCGCACCGGCGTCGGCCTGCGCGCCGGCGCGAATGTGCACTATCAGGCCTATTCCGACCGCCGCGACTGGTTCCCGCTCTAACTCTCAACAATTAGTAGCCGCGCCGGATTTTGGTTCCTGGCAAGGGTTGCCTAGCGTCAGCGTAGGCAACGCCCGGAGCGTGCGCCAGCACGTGAGCATGTGCGACAGTCGTTAGCGACAGCGTAACGACGGGAGCAAAAGACCAGCGGCTAGGCGGTCGCTTCCGCCGCTGGCCCTTCGACGGTGCCCGCCGGCGCGGGGAGATAGAGCAACAACGCCGCCGCGACATAGATCGACGAGAAAGTGCCCACCACGATGCCGAACATGATCGGGGCGGAGAAGTCGAACAGATTGGGGCCGCCGAACAGCAACAGCGGCAGCAGCGAAATCGCCGTCGCCACCGAGGTCAGGATGGTCCGCGTCACCATCTGATTGGTGGAAAGGTTGATCAGGTCGGACAGGTTCATCCGCTTATATTTGCGCCGGTTCTCGCGGATACGGTCGAACACCACCACCGTGTCGTTGATCGAATAGCCCGCCAAGGTGAGCAGCGCGGCAATGGCGGTCAAAGTGAAATCGAGCTGAAAGACCGAGAACAGGCCCGCCGTCACCAGCACGTCATGGCCGGTGGCGATGGCCGCCCCGATGCCATACTGCCATTCGAAGCGCACCGCGACATAGATCGCGATCATGCCAATGGCGAGCAGCGTGGCGAGAACGCCGTCATGAAACAATTCCTGGCTGACTTTCGGTCCCACCACCGCGGTGCTGCGGATGGCGAAGCCCGAACCCAGCTTGGCCTTGATCGCCGTCGCAACCGCCTGGTACCCCGCGTTCTGGTCGCCGCCGGCCTTGACCTGCTTGGGCTGGACGCGGATCAGCACGCAGCTATTGGCGGGCTTGTCGCATTCGCCGCCGCCGAAAAACTGCAACTGGGATTCGCCAAAGCCCAATGTGTTGATCTCCTCGCGCAGGGGACCGATGTCGACGGCGTGGGCTGCCTTGGCTTCCATCAGCACGCCGCCAGTGAAATCGATGCCCAGATTGAAGCCTTGCCAGACGATCGAGACGATCGAGATCGCCAGCAACAGCCCGTCGATGGCGAAGGCGAAATAGCGCGCGCCGACGAAATTGATGTTGGTGGCCTCGGGGATAAAACGTAACAGCGGCATGGCGGGCTTTCGGATGAGGGCGGGTGGGAAACTTATAGGCCCAGGTCGCCCCGAACAAGGCCGCCAAACACGCGGAATTCCTGGCTTTTCCCCGGGGTCCCGGGCGCGCGCGCCCTGTCGTCCGCCGGGCTTTTGGGCCACACTCCGCGCCGCTCGGGACTTATGGAGGGGACGGACGATGCGCAATTCATGGGGCGTGGCGGTGGCGGCGCTGATGATCAGCGGAGCCGCGCACGCAGAGGTGCCGGTGCTGGCCAGCAAGGCGATCGACAATGATCAGGTCACGGCCTGGGACATCACCCTGAAGGCGGGCCAGCAAGGCCCGATGACACCCGCCGATCAGGACGCGGTGATCCTGTTTCTGGAAGGTGGCACCATCAAGAGCGACGGCAAGTCCGCCAGCAGCACCGCCGTGCATGCCTTCGGCGACGCGGTTTTCGTGCCAAAAGGCAGCGCGATGCGCGACACCTTGGTCAAGGGCGGCCCGGCGCATGAAGTGGTGGTGTGGCTGAAAGACGCCAAGCCCAAGACCATCGCCAATCCCACCAAATATCCCGCCGCCTGGCCCCGGCCGGGCGCGGTCAAGACGTTGGAAAATGATCGCGTGATAGCCTGGCATTACAGCTGGCTCGATGGCCATCCGGCGCCGATGCATTTCCACATTCGCCAGCAGGTGGTGGCGGAGCGTTATGACGGCGCGATCAAGACCATCACGCCGGACGGCAAGGCGACGATGGGACCGACCAAGGCCGGCGAGATCCGTTTCACCGAACCCGCCCGCTTGCACTCCGAGGAATGGGGCAGCGGAAAAGTCAGCGCCGTGATCCTGGAGCTTAAGTAGCTGCTTCAATGCGCGTGGATTTATTACTGCCCTCAAACTGAAAATTATAAACCCAGAACAGCAGATCGTTGGGCGCAGCGCACAAGACTGGTTGACCTGAGCGTAAGAGACGGTCACTGCCTACGACCCGCTAGCCCAGGGGATTGAGGCTTTGTATTCCGCCATAATCGAATGTCGGTTTGAAATTGTTGTGGGGATTTTGTTTTGAGGAAACTTTCAGCAGCGGCCATCAGCACTTGTCTTGGGTGGACACCTGCTCATGCTGCTGGCTTGCATGAAATGGATGTTCCCGCCGCCGCCAATGCCGCCGCGATTCATGCTCTGATGTGGACACCCTGCGCGGTATCTCCAGGAAAAATTATAATCGAAAAGATTCTTGACGTCCCTGGAGTCAGGGATTGTCCAATTATGGGGAACAATTTACCGCTAATTATTGTCTCACATGGAGGCGGCAGTGATCCTATCGTTCATCACGATACCGCCGAAAAACTTGCCGATGCGGGTTTTGTCGTTGTGGCGCTACGTCATCCGAATGATTCTGCGGGTGGTGTAGACAATTCCTGGTTCATCGAGAGGCCAACCGATGTACAACGCGTTCTCGATTATGCGTTGCGATCTTCGCCGGCGGCGGAAAAAATCGATCCGAGTCGCATCGGATTTTTTGGTTTTTCACGCGGCGGTTATACCGGGCTGATGTTGGCTGGTGCTATCGCGGACTATCCCTTCTGGTTGAAATCCTGGATACACATGGCTGTCTGGGCATTTCACCCGGACATGCCGATACAACCATCAGCTCGTGATTTGCGCTTCAAGGCTTTTGTAATAGCCGATCCAGTGACTTTATTTCCGGATAGGGAGAGTTTGCGCAACGTGACGGCACCTCTCCAGCTCTGGAGTTCGCAGAGTGGCGGTCAGGGCGTGACGCCGGAAAAGGTGGCCGCTGTGGCACGCGATCTCCCCACAAAGCCCGAGTTTCACCTGGTACCGAACAGTACGCATTCGTCCTTCGGGATGCCTTGCCCGGCAACCGTCGCGAAAGTGGCGGGGGATTTTTGTGCCGATCCGCCGGGTTTCGACCGAGCTGCCTTTCACCAGCAATTTGATGCACAGGTACTGGCCTTCTTCAGTAAGAACCTGCCCGAATAGCTAAACCCTCCAATCAATTTTTTGGTCCGAGCGTGTAAAGTTAGTGTTCTGCCCCTTTACCCCCGGTAACGTACCGGGCCCTTACATTGTATTTTGTCGCCTCAGCGATCTGGCGTGCCAACGCCGTCTTAATCGCGCGGAAATACATCGCCCCTAGAGTGCGTCCGCCTGACCGGGGGACGCCCCATGCTCCACATGTTTTTCGACGGAATGCAGGCCTATGCCCAGATCGGCACTTTCCTGGGCGCGCTGATATGCCTGGGCCTGGGCGGATTGCTGCTGGGCACTTCGCTTTATCATCGCCTGCATTCCTTCCGCGCCGACGGCACCATTGTCGGGGTGACGCAAAATAGCGGATCCTATTTTCCGGTCTATCGCTACACCCTGCCCGACGGACGCGTCCATGAAGCCAAATCCGACACCGGCTCCTCTTCGCCGCTGAACATGGATACCGGCCGCGCCGTGCCGCTGCTGGTTTCGCCAAACAATCCCGACCAGGCGCAGCCCGCCAACAGCCACGCCTTCGACATTCTGGGCGTGCTGTTGGTGGCGCCCGGTATCTGGCTGGGCTATCTCGCCTTCACTGCCTTTCCGGTGACGCGCATGACCTGGATCATGGCGGCGTTGCTTCTGCTCTATGCCGCCGAACGGCTGCATCGCATCATCATCCCCAAGGGCCAGCGCCCCTCGCTGGCGGATTGGCGCCAGCAACACGACCTCGGCCCGGTCGATATGAGCAATGTCAAGCCGGCTGAAAACCTGGCCAATTTGCCCGAGGCCCGGGCGGCGCTGCAAACCCAGACGCGCAATGGCCGCAAGGCCGCGCCGTTCATCGCCCTTCTCCTCGCCATCCTGATCGGCGTCGGCATCTTCGAAAGCGTCAAGATCGGCCAATTGCAGAGCCGGGGCCTCAGCACCGATGGCGTGGTGGTGCGCCTGGCGGAGGAAAGCGGCTCGCACAACACCTACAACTATTATGCGATCGTCCATTTCCAGGCGCCCGATCGGGGAACCGTGGAATTCAAGGACAATGTCGGCAGCAATCCGCCCAGCCACCGGCGCGGCGACAGGGTGACGGTGCTTTATATGGCCAACGATCCGGGACGCCAGGTGATGATCGACCGCGGCCCGCTGCTGAACTGGGCCATTCCCCTCATCATCTTCCTGTTCGCGGGCTTTCTGGCCTGGCTGTATTCCAGCCTCACGCGGCGGACCACGGACAGCGCGCCAACTTGAAAAGAAAAGGCCCGGCAACGGACCGGGCCTTTTTTTTACGCGCGGGTCCGGCACACCTACATCGGCTTTTGTCCGCGCGCGGGCGTCAATTGCGTGAATTTGCCCAGGCTGCAGATTTCTCCCGAACGCAACACCCGGATGGTCTGTTCATTCTCGCACACCGTTTCGCCCGGGTTGCGGATCGTCCAGGCGAAGCCGTTGAATTTCAGATCGGGGCAGCGGCCATGCAAATCGTTGCGCCACACCGAACCGTCGCGCATCTTGAAGGTAATCGCCGTGCCGTCATCCTTGGGGGTGGTGCTTTCCATGTTGCGGGTGGACAGGCAGATATTGCCTGCCGCCAGCGCCGGCATGGAGGCCGCGACCATCGCGGCGAACGCCGCCGCGGCGGACAAAATGCATCTCTTCATTGAAAACTCCTTTTGCGCGGCGCGCCGCATGTCGATCTTGGTCGAAGGCGCGGCGCGTCATGTGGCGTGGTCCGTCCCAGCTTTCTTCCCGTGAGGCCGATCAGCAAAAGCTCTTGCGGAGCTTTTGCCGGCCGAACGCCCGCAAGGCAGACAGATGGAGCAGAAATCAGCGTGACGCGTGCTTTTCCATGCGAGGCGGCGCGATCTGGGTGAATTTGCCCAGGACGCAAACCTCGCCGGAACGGAACACCGTCAGCGTCTGCTCATTCTCGCAGACCGACTCCAGCGGATTGGACGTGCTCCAGGCGAAGCCGTTGTATTTCAGGTCGGGGCAACGGCCATGCAGATCGTTGCGCCACACCGAACCGTCACGCATCTTGAACAGGATCGCGGTGCCGTCCTTCTGCGCGTCCGTATCGCGGATATCGCGCGTGGACAGGCAGATACTTCCCGCCGCCAGTGCCGGCGTTGCCATCGTCACGATCAATGCGGCGAGCATCGCCGCACCGGATAAGACCTTCTTCATCGGTACCTCCGTGCTACATGCCCTCACCGGCGCATTGTCGCGCAAGGGGACCCCCGGCTCAAGGCCCTGGCGGCACGGGAAAACGCCGCAAACAGCCCAGATTGCTTGACGTACACCGTCTCCTAGGTCCAATGACGCCGTCCCACCTCTTTTCCAGGAGAATCGCCCGTGTCCGCTGCACCCGCCCAAGTGACCATCACCTTGCCCGACGGCAAGACGATGACGTTCACCAAGGGCGTCACCGGCGCGGAAATCGCCGCCGCGATCGGACCGGGCCTGGCCAAGGCGGCGTTGATCCTGGAAGTGGACGGCAAGGATTGGGATCTGTTCCGTCCCATCGAGGCCGACGCCCATATCCGCATCATCACCAAGAAGGACGACAAATCGCTGGTGCTGATCCGCCATGACGCGGCGCATCTGCTAGCGATGGCGGTGCAGGAGCTGTTCCCCGGCACCCAGGTCACCATCGGCCCGGCGATCGATGACGGTTTCTATTACGACTTCGCCCGCGCCGAACCGTTCACGCCCGAAGACCTGCCGCTTATCGAAGCCAAGATGCATGAGATCGTGAAGCAGGCGCGTCCCACCCGCCGCGAAGTCTGGCCGCGCGACAAGGCGATCCAGCATTTCAAGGATATCGGCGAGACCTACAAGGCCGAGCTGATCGAAAGCATTCCTTCGACCGAAGATGTTTCGATCTACTGGCACGGCGACTGGCACGATCTGTGCCGTGGCCCGCATTTTCGCACCACCGCCGAAATCGGCGACGCCTTCAAGCTGACCAAGATCGCGGGCGCCTATTGGCGCGGTGACGCCAAGAACGCGCAGTTGCAGCGCATCTATGGCACCGCCTGGCGCGACAAGAAGGAGCTCGACGCTTACATCGAGCGGCTGGCGGAAGCGGAAAAGCGCGACCATCGCAAGCTGGGCCGCGAACTCGAACTCTTCACCTTCTCGCCCGATGTCGGCGCCGGCCTGCCGCTATGGATGCCCAACGGCATGGTGATCCGCCAGGAACTGGAATTCCTGGCGTTGCAGGAAGAGCGCAAGGATGGTTATCGCCGCGTGGCGACGCCGCACATTACCAAGGAAGCACTCTATTACCGCTCGCGTCACCTGCCTTATTATGCGGAAGGGATGTATTCGCCGCTCGATATCGATGGCGAGAATTACTATCTGCGTCCGATGAACTGCCCGCACCATCACATCATCTATGGCGCGACCCGACATTCCTATCGCGAGCTTCCCTTGCGCATCGCCGAATACGGCCAGGACTACCGCTATGAAGCGTCCGGCGGCCTGTCCGGCCTGATGCGGGTGCGCGGCTTCTGCATGAATGACGCGCATATCTATTGCCGCTTCGACCAGGCCAAGGACGAGTTCCTCAAGGTGATGCGCCTGCATGCGCGTTACTACGGCCTGATGAACATCAAGGAATATTACATGCGGCTCAGCCTGCCCGACTTGGACAAGCTCGACAAATATGTCGACCAGCCGGACAAGTGGATCGCCGCGCTGGAGATCATCAAGGAAGCGATGAAGGAATCCGGTTATCCTTACGTCGAAGGCAAGGGGGAAGCCGCCTTCTACGGTCCCAAGATCGATTTCATGATCAAGTCGGTGATCGGCACGGAATACTCCATCTCCACCAACCAGCTCGACTTCCTGGCGACCCAGACTTTCGACCTCACCTATATCGGCGAGGACGGGGCGGATCATCCCGTCTATGTCATCCATCGCGCGCCGCTCGGCACCCATGAACGCTTCACCGCGTTTTTGATCGAACATTATGCCGGCGCCTTCCCCACCTGGCTGGCGCCGATCCAGGTCCGCGTCATCCCGATCAGCGAGAAGGCGAGCGATTATGCGCAAAAAGTGATGGACGCGCTGTTCGCCGCCCCGGTGGTCAACGGCACCGCCGGCCTGCGCGTCGATATCGACACCTCGAATGAGCGAATGCAGAAGAAGATCCGCGATGCCCAGTTGCAGAAAATCCCCTACATGCTGGTGGTGGGCGAGCGCGAGGCCGCCGAAGGCAAGGTCGCGGTCCGGCTCCGCTCGGGCAAGGATCTGGGGGCCATGCCGCTGGAACAATTCCTCGCCCGCATCAAAAACGAGGCGGAATCCCGCAAGGATGTGGCGGAATAGCCCTTTTCCGGCGGCCCCATCCCGCCTATCTTATAAGGATTCCGGCCCCGGCCGGACCCGCGCCATCCGGCGCGTCATGCGAAAGGCCCCCGTTTGCGTCCATGATCGAACCTCGTTTCGCTTGGCTCTAACGGACCCGGCGAAGCGCGATGGCGCACGGCATACCACAGGAGAGTAAGTCATAGTCCCCAGACGTTTTCAGGCGAACACGCCGCCGGCCGCAAAAGACGGACCGCGCATCAACGAAGAAATCATGGCCCGCACCGTGTTCCTGATCGGTGATGACGGCCACAAATATGGCGAGATCGGCACCGACGAAGCCCGCGCCGTGGCGGAAGAAAAAGGCTACGACCTGGTCGAAGTCTCCCCCGACAACAAGCCGCCGGTCTGCAAATTGATGGACTATGGCAAGTTCAAATACGAGCAGCAGAAAAAGGCCAACGAAGCCCGCAAGAAGCAGAAGGTCATCGAGATCAAGGAGATCAAGATGCGCCCGACCATCGACGATCACGATTACGACGTGAAGATGCGGGCGATGAAGCGCTTCTTCGATGAAGGCGACAAGGTCAAGGTCACCTTGCGCTTCCGTGGCCGCGAAATGGCGCACCAGCATCTGGGCATGGAGTTGCTGACCCGGGTGCAGAAAGACACCGAAATCTTCGCGAAGCTGGAACAGTATCCGAAGATGGAAGGCCGCCAGATGATGATGGTTTTGGCGCCACGTTGAGCCTGCGGCTCAACGTGCGCCAAAAGCCCGCCGCGCCCTCCTCCCTCGCTTCGCTCGGCGAGGGACAAGCTTTTCTAAGCTCGCTAACGCTCCCTAAGAAAAGCTAAGTCAGCGGCCGACGGGGCCAAAAGCGCGCGTCCCACGGACGCGCCGGAAAGCTCGCGCTAGCGCGGTGCAAGAAGCCCGTCGCGCCCTCCTCCCTCGCTGCGACCGCCAGACATCACGCCGCGTAACCCCGCAAAAAGGCCAAAATTTCACCCTTTGTCGCGGGCCTGGGTGTTCGGCTGGCTTTTCCGGCCAATGAGACTAAAGAGTGCGCGCCATTCCCACATTTGAGTTCCCTTGACGTTCGAGACCACGCCTTCCGCCCTCGCCCGCGCCCTTGCCGAACGCGACTACAAAGACGCCACGCCGGTGCAGGCCGCCGTGCTGCAGCCCGAAGCCGAAGGCCGCGATCTGCTGGTCTCCGCCCAGACCGGTTCGGGCAAGACCATCGCCTATGGCCTGGCGATCGCCGACACTTTGCTGGACGGTGCGGACACCATGGGCCCAGCCGGTCTGCCGCTGGCGCTGGTGGTGGCGCCGACCCGCGAACTGGCGCTGCAGGTCGAGCGCGAACTCGCCTGGCTTTATCACTATGCCGGTGCGCGGGTGGTTTCCTGCGTCGGCGGCATGGATCCGGGCCGCGAGCGCCGCGAACTGGCAGCCGGCGCCCATATCGTGGTCGGCACGCCGGGACGGCTGCGCGATCATCTGGAACGGCGCGCCTTGAAAGTCTCTTCGCTCAAGGCGGTGGTGCTGGACGAAGCCGACGAAATGCTCGACATGGGCTTTCGCGAGGATCTGCAATTCATTCTGGAAACCACGCCGCCCGAGCGGCGCACCCTGTTGTTCTCCGCCACCTTGCCCAAGGTCATCGTCAACCTCGCCACGCATTATCAGCGCGACGCGCTGCGCATCGCCACGGCGGGTGAGGCACGCGGCCATGCCGATATCGAATATCGCGCCATACGAATTGCCCAGCACAAGATCGAGCGGGCGGTGATCAATCTGCTGCGCTTTATGGACTCTCCCAGCGCGCTGGTGTTCTGCAACACCCGCCATGCCGTGCGCCACATGGAAGCGATGCTGCTGGAACGGGGTTTTTCCGCGGTGTCGCTGTCCGGTGAACTCAGCCAGAGCGAACGCAATCATGCGCTGCAGGCATTGCGCGACGGGCGCGCCCGCGTCTGTGTCGCCACCGATGTGGCGGCGCGCGGCATCGACCTGCCCAATCTGGATCTGGTGATCCATGCCGAATTGCCCAACGATGCCGAAGTCTTGCAGCATCGCAGCGGCCGCACCGGCCGCGCCGGGCGCAAGGGGATCAGTATTCTGCTGGTGCCGCCGTCCCGCCGCCGCCGCGCCGAGGAAATGCTGGGCCGCGCCCGCATCAATGCGCTGTGGGGCAATGCGCCCAGCGCCGACGAAATCCGCAAGCTGGACCAGGAACGCCTGATGCAGAGCGCCATCCTGACCGAGCCGGGCAGCGAGGACGATCTGGCGATCGCCGACGCCATGCTGAAACAACACAGCGCCCGCGACATCGCCGCCGCATTCGTGAAGATGCGCCGCGCCAAGCTGCCCGCGCCGGAAGAGATCGAGGAAGATGCACCTCGCGACGAGCGGCCCAGAACCCGTGACCATGCCCCGCGCGATCACGCGCCGCGCCCGCCCCGTGACCATGCCCCGCGCGAGCATGCTTCGCGCGACCATCCTTCGCGCGACCATGCTTCGCGCGATCAGGAACGCCGTTCCAATCCGCCGCGCGAACGCGGTCCCGCTCCCGGTGGCATGACCGATGGGGTCTGGTTCCGGCTGAATGTGGGGCGCGAGCGCAAGGCCGATCCCAAATGGCTGTTGCCGGAAATCTGCCGCCAGGGCGAACTCACCAAGAAGGACATTGGCGCGATCAAGGTCTTCGATACCGAGACCCTGTTCCAGGTCGATGCCAAGATTGCCGAGAAATTTGCGGCGCTGGTGAGCGAACGCAAGAAGGGGGGCGTGCGCATCATGCCCGCCCAGGACCAGACCGGGGTTTCGCGCGCCCGCCAGAGCGCGCCGCAAGCGCCGGCACAAACCATCGCCGCGACGCCCGAAGCGCCGCGCATGGAAAGTGACCCACACAAATTCGGCGGCCAGAAATTCGACAAGAAGAAATTCGGCGGCAAGCGGTTCAAGGGCAAGAAGCCCGGCAACCATCCGCCCAAGCGGCAAAAGCCGCCTGGCGGCTAGGTTCAATCGGCGACACTGCCGCGTTCATAAGCGCGCTGGGATTCGACAAAGATCTCATCCAGCCGCCGGCCTTCACGATAGGCGGACAAATTCTCCGGCCGCGTCACGCCGGGCCTCTGCCGGGGACAGGGATCGTCGGCGCCGATCGTCATCTGCACGGGGATCACGCCCGCCCAGATCGGCAGCGCGTAATCCTCCTCGTCATCCACCACATTCTTGGCGCGGACTTTGGCCGACGCCTCTTCGATCCGCATGCGCACGACCATGGTGGCCTTGAATTCCTGGGAATTGATCGGGCGCAGGCCTAGGGTGCGGCCCGGATAGAAGCGGTCGACCACGCCGGCCAGCGCCTTTCTCTTTTCGCCGTCATCCTCGATGAAATGCGCGGTGCCGAAGCACATCGTCGAGCGGTAATTGGCGGAATGATGAAAGCCCGACCGCGCCAGCACCAGCCCGTCCAGATGCGACACCGTCAGGCAGGCTGGTGTGCCCAGCTTCAGATGCTTCAGCATCCGGCTGGCGGACGAGCCGTGCCAGTAAAGGACATCGTCCTCCCGCCAGAACAAAGTCGGCGTGCAATAGGGCTGGCCGTCGATCACATAGGAGACATGGCAAAGCAGCGCCGCATCCAGGATCGCGAACACCGCCGCCTTGTCGTAGGAGCCGCGCTCATGGGCGCGCTTGACCTTGTTGCGGTTGGTGACGGGAAAGGCATCGCAAACGGCTTCGGAAGTAGCTGTGGCATCGCTCATGGCACTTGAATCCCAGGTTGGAAGGTGCATCCTGCGCCATACGATTGGATCGAAAAAGAGCCAATTTCATGTCGAAAACGCCGACCAATTCTCCCAATTTGCCGGCCAATTCCTTGCCGGATTGGGGGACCCTGGTGCCGGTCCTGCCCGGCGACGGTCCCCGGCCCAAGGCGCTCTACACCGCCATCCGCCAGTTGATCGAAACCGGGGCGGTGCCTGCCGGTGCCAAGCTGCCTACCACCCGCGACCTGGCGCGGCGGTTCAAGCTCTCGCGCGCAGCCGCCATCGCCGCGTTTGAAACCCTGGTGTCGGAAGGCTTCGCCGAAGCGCGGGTCGGCGCCGGCACTTTCGTGGCGCGCGAAGTGCCACATTTGCCCCGGGAAGAATTCAGGACCCCGGCACCCGATCCCGCCACGCCAGCGGCGCTACCCTTGACCGTCGGCGTGACCCAGTCCGATCCGGCCACGGCCAGGATTTTCCGCCGGCTGATGTCGCGCCATCTCGCCCACCCGGCGCCGGAGCATTTCCGCTACGGCGATCCGCGCGGCAGCGCCGAATTGCGTCAGGCCGTTGCCGCTTACCTGCGTTCGGCGCGCGGCGTGCGCTGCGAGGCGCATCAGATCGTCATCACGTCCGGGGCGCAGCAGGGGCTGGATCTTCTGATCCGCGCCGCGATCCGTCCGGGCGACGCGGTATGGTCCGAGGACCCCTGTTACCCGATGGCGCATACGGCGTTGAAGGGCGCGGGCGCGCGGGTCATCGGCGTTCCGGTGGACGATGAAGGTCTGGACCCGGCGCGCGGCGAAGCGCTTTGCCCGAACGCCCGTGCGGTTTATGTGACGCCGTCGCATCAATTTCCCCTCGGCGTGACCATGACCATGCGCCGCCGCATGGCGTTGCTGGACTGGGCCCGGCGCAATGATGCCTGGATCATCGAGGACGATTACGACAGCGAATTCCGCTATGGCGGTCCGCCGCTGACCGCGCTGCAAGGCATGGATGGCGCGGGCCGCGTCGCCTATATCGGCACCTTCTCCAAGATCCTGTTTCCGGGATTGCGCACCGGTTATCTGGTGGCGCCCGAGCCTTTGCTGAATGCGATTCTGGAGGTGCGGGCGCGCACCGACCGCTATCCCGCCACCTTGACCGAAGCGCCACTGGCGGACCTGCTGAACCAGGGCCATTTCGCGGCCCATCTGCGCCGGGTGCGCCGCCGGGTCCAGGCCGCACGCGATGTGCTGGTCGCCGCGCTCCGAGATCATGGCAAGGACCGGCTGGATATTGCCGCGCCGGAACAAGGCCTGCACCTGGTGGCGAAATTGCTGGGGCGCGGACGGGACACGGATATCGCCGCTGCCGCCAAAGCGGCCGGGATCGGCTCGCGCGCCTTGTCGCCCATGTTCATCGCCGCGCCGCCCGTGCAGGGCCTGGTGCTGGGATTTTCCGCCTTCGGCAATGAGGCGGTGCGGGAGGCTGCGATCCGCCTCTGCACCGTGATCGCGCAAACGGCGTAATTCGCCGCGCCGCCACGATCGCCATCACCACGATGGACGCGGCATTGTTTTGTTTTGCCCGGCCCGCCTAGGACATTCCACCACGGAAATTCGGAATGATCATGGGCGTGCGGGCCGCATAATCCCGATAGCGCGGAAATGTCCGGGCCAGGATGTCTTCCTCGTATGCCATGCGCGGAAATTGCAGGGCGAAACCCGCCAGCACGATCAGGAACGCCCAAGGCCAGGCATATTGCAGGCAGACCCCGAACAGCGAAATCTGTTCGCACAGATAAAGCGGATGGCGAACCAGGCGATAGGGACCGCCGGTGACAAGCATCCGTGCCTGCGGGAAGATCGCGAAGGACTTGCCCAGCCGCCGAAGGACAAAGATCGCGCCCAAGGTGCCGCAACAGATCACCAGACCGGAAAATCCCGCGCGCAGCGGCGTCAGCGCCGCCTTGTGAAGAAGCAAAACGGCATAAGCGGAATTGGCGCCCAGAAGCGCCCATAGCCTGGGGGTCAGGCCTGGCGCCTTGGCAACCGGCAGCCGCCGCACCCATATCAGCCAGAATTGCAGCGCCAGAAACAACGCGCCGGCGATTTCCGATGCGATCAGCACCAGCAGGCCGGCATTGTCAGCGGCCGGCCATTGCTGGTGAACCTCTATGGCGACACCGGCAATGCCGAAGGCGCAAAGCAGCAAGAGCGGCGCGGCGGCGAGAATGTCCCACAGCCGGGGATGCCGTGATTCGCGATCTCCGATGTCCGCACGGCCCATATCGGCGTCGCCCCCAAGATCAGCTTAGGGATTGTCGGACTTGCGAAGAAGTCCGCCCGCCTACACATTTTCCCAATATTTCGCGGCAGGGGAGAGATGCATGGCGGAGGATATGAAATTGGGAGCGATCGGCCAGATCGCGCGGCGGGTGGGCGATGTCGCCGCGGCGCGCCATTGGTATGGTGAGATACTGGGCCTGCCGCACCTCTATTCCTTCGGCAATCTGGCCTTCTTCGATTGCGGCGGCGTGCGGCTTTTCCTCTCTCAGGACGGTGCGTCCAAGGACGAGTCCTTGCTCTATTTCAAGGTCCCCGACATTCATGCCACCCGGGCGGCGCTGGCGGCACGCGGCGTGGCCTTCACCGACACGCCGCATGTGATTCACCGGCATACGGACGGCACCGAAGAATGGATGACCTTTTTCACGGACAATGAATCGCGGCCACTGGCGCTGATGGCCCAGATTAAACCATAGGCCGCGTCAGTCGCGGGCCGCGCCCGGCAGCGGGATCGCGGCCGACGTCACCATCTTGCCCGACAGGCTTTTGAAGGCGACGCGCCCGGCCTGGATCACCACCACCGCCTGCAATCCCGTGCGGTCGGCCAGGGGAAAGACAAAGGCGGCGCAGCGGTCCGCTGTCTGGAAACATTCCCGCACCGCCGGGTCCAGCGCATCGAAATCCGAACTGTCGCCGGGCATCAGTTTTTCCACCATGCCGAGATAGGACAGCCGTTCGCCATTGGCGAGGTTGAAGCCCAGCTCCGGCAATTGCGATGCTTGGGTGATGCCGGGCTCCAGCCGCCGGAAATCCGCCAGCACCACCCGGGAGTCCGCCACGGATTCCACGGGCGCGCGGGCCAAAAGGCCGATGGCGCAGCCCAGAAACACGACCAGCGCGGCGAGGACCCCATAAAGGCGCATGCGAAAAGAATAGGCACAGGCGCGGGCCCCGTTAAGGGAATGTGCCGGTAACCGTTAATCTGGAACCTTTGCGCTATTTGTGCGCGTGCTGGGCCACGGCCTCGGTGACGCTGGCGAAGTCGGCATTGCCGCCGGAAATCACCAGCGCCAGGTTCTTGCCTTGCAGCTTGCCCGCCAGCAGCGCCGCCAGCGCGGCGGTGCCGCCCGGCTCGACCAGCAATTTGAGCTTGAGGGCGGCGAAGGCCACGGCGCGGGAAAGCTCCTCGTCGCTGACCGCGATGCCGGGCCCTAGCAGGCCATCGGCCAGGGCAAAGACATGATGACCCGGCACCGGCGCCATCAGCGCATCGGCGATGGAAAGTTTTCCGCCAGGCGCCGAGGTTCGCGCATGCGCCGCCAGCGAACGCCTCATGCCGTCGAAATTCTCCGGCTCGACGCTGTGCACCGGCGCGGTCACCCCTGCGCCCCTCAGCGCCAGCGCCACACCCGACACCAGCCCGCCGCCGGAACAGGGTGTCGCCACCGCATCCAATGTCACGCCGAACCGCGCCGCGTCCTCGGCGATCTCAAGACCTATGGTGCCTTGCCCCGCCATCACGCCGGGATCGTCATAGGGTCTGACCAAGGTGGCGCCGCGCTCGGCGCAGATCCGCGCCGCGATTGCTTCGCGGTCGTCGCGCACCCGGTCATAGGAGACAATCTCCGCCCCATAGGCGCGGGTGCCTTCGACTTTGGCGCGGGGCGCGTCAGTGGGCATCACGATCAGGGCGGGGATACCGAAGATCTGCGCCGCCGCCGCCACGCCCTGGGCATGATTGCCGGAGGAGAACGCCACCACGCCTTTGGCGCGTTCGGCCTCCGGTATCATCAAAATGCGATTGCAGGCGCCGCGAAACTTGAACGAGCCGGTGCGCTGCAGGCTTTCCAGCTTGAGAAAAACCCGTCCGCCGGTCAGCGGATTCAAGACCGGACTTTCCACCAGGGGCGTGCGGACCGCATAAGGCGCGATGCGCTTTGCCGCTGCCTGGACATCCGCGAAACTGGGGACTTCAATCATAGCTCGCCTTCAATTCATCCAGTTCGCAGATCAAGCCGGGGCCGAAATAATAGCGCAGCTCATCGCGTGCCCCGTCATAGAGGCTAGGACCGCCGCCGCCGCACACCAGGCTGCCATCCGCCGCTTCGCCCGCTGCGGTCAGCACGCCTTGCTCGAACGTCACGGGAAACAACACACTCACCATCGGTTTGAGCAGATGGTAGTCCAGCCCCTGTTCCAGGCAATAGGCGTGGATGGCGCAGCCGCGCGCGGCTTGGTTGCGGAAAATGCAGGCCCCGTCACGGACATTGGTGCGCACATGCGCGCCGCCGGGAAATTCCGCGTCGCGCATCACTTCGGCGGTGAACCATTCGTTGGACGGCGCACCAATGCGGTCGTAAAAATCCTGGGGCAGATCGCGCAGCCGCGCGGCGTTGCCCAGGTCGATGTCCACGCCGTGATCGCAGCAAGCGTCCTTGCAGAAGCCGCAGGTCATGCAATGGGTGAAATAGCGCAGGGTAAAAATATTGGGATCGACCGCCCGCAACACCGGGCCGCCCAGGGCGCATTCATATTCCGCGTCCAGGACCAGGATCATGCCGCCCTGACAATGGCTTCGATCAGCGCGTCATAGCTGAGGCCCGCTTCCTGTGCCGCCGCCGCGAAGCCGGCATCGGGCGAGATACAGGGATTGGTGTTGATCTCCAGGATCAGCGGCGTGCCGTCTTCCGCCACCCGAAAATCCACCCGCGCGAAGCCGGACAGCGCGAACAGCCGCCAGACCTGATCGCAGGCGGATTTCAACTTCGCCGCCAGCGCGGGCTCGCCCTGCTCGACGCCGAAGACGCGCACCGTTCCGCGCCAGCCGCTGGAATCCTCTTCCCATTTGGCGTCATAGCCGACGATGCGGGGCTTGCCAGCCGGCCATTGCTCGAACCGCATCTCCGCCATCGGCAGCACCTGCCAGGAGTCCTTGGAACCCAGCACCGCGATGTTGAACTCCCGGCCTTCGACATAGCGCTCCGCGAACCAGCTGCCTCCGAATTTGGCGGCGGAGGCGGCGGCCCGCGCCAGCACCTGCGGGCCCTGGACCACGCAGCCATCGTCCAATCCCAGCGAGGCATCTTCCAGTGCGGATTTGACGATCCATTGGCCGCCATCCAGCCCCGACCAGTCCGGTGGCGCCGCCCAGCCCGGCGTGGCGAGCCCAGCCTCGCGCAGCATCCGCTTGGTCAGAGGCTTGTCGTTGGTGACGGCCATCGCCTTGGCGCTGACGCCGGTGAAACGCACCCCCAGCGCGGCCAGCATTTCGGGCGCCAGGGGAGCCAACCGTCCCTGGCCATGCACCCCTTCGACCAGATTGAAGACGATGTCCGGCGCGCTGCGCGCCAGGAGCTCTTTCAAACTCTCCTGCCGGAAGGCCGCCTGCTCGACCGCATGGCCGCGCGAGGCCAGCACCGTGGCCACCGCCTCGGCGGCGATCAGCGTGTCCAGCTCTTCGGGCGGCGCATTGGCCGCGATGTCGGAATGCAGCACCAGGATTTTCATCTCAGCCCAGGATGCCGCGCCAGAAAGGATTCCACAAACTTGCCGATCAGGTCGCGATAGCCGAGCTTCTGGTAATCGGCGATGAAGCAAAGGTCCGAATAACCGGGCCGGATGCCCGCCAGCGGATTGACCTCGATGAAGCGGGGCATGCCGTCGCGGTCCAGCCGGATATCCGCGCGCCCGCCGTCGCGGCAGCGCAGCACCCGCCAGGCCGCCAATGCCACAGCGCCCGCCGCCTGTGCTTCGCTATCATTGGCGGGAACCACGGCGAGCTTGTCCTCCCAGTCGGATTTGTTCTCATAGCCATAACCATGGCCGACATAGTTCTCGCCCGGCACGATCTCGATGATCCCCAACACCGAGGCGCTGTCGCCGGTGCCGGTGATGCCGACCGTGAATTCGCGGCCGGGCAGGAATTCCTCCACCAATACGGGCTGGCGAAAGCGGGCCAGAAGATCGCGCGCCACCCGCGCTAGGTTTTCACGGTCCGTGACCCGCGAATGCGCATCCACTCCCTTGCCCGAACCTTCCGAGACCGGTTTGAGGAATAACGGAAATTCCAGCGCGATATTGGCGATGTCGGCTTCGCCTTCGATCAGGGCAAATGCGGCGGTGGGCACGCCGGCATCGCGCAACACCCGCTTGGTCATCGCCTTGTCCAGACATAGCGCCAAGGTCAGCGGATCGGAGAAGACATAGGGAATGTCATAGGCTTCCAGCAGCGCGGGCACCTGGGCTTCGCGGGAGACGCCCTTGAGGCCCTCGCAGATGTTGAACACCGCATCCCAGCGCGCGCCCCCAGCCAGTTTTTCCGTCAAGGGCCGGATGCCGCCGATGCGCTCGGGCTCATGACCCAGCTCGGCCAGTGCGCCGCAGACGGCGGCGATGGTTTCCTCGGCATCGAATTCGGCGGTCTCTTCCTCGCCATATCCCAAGGCGCGGTAATCGCTGCGCAGGTCATAGGTGACCCCAATGCGCATTTTCTAGCGGCCGAGTGAACCGTTGGGATCCGGATAGCGATAGATATCGCCTTCGAAATTCTTCAGCAGCAGGAAATCGCCATCGCGTCCCGCCACCGGATCGGGCGCCAGCTGGATCTTGCCGCCGCCGCCGGGCGCATCGATCACAAAGATCGGCGTGGCATAGCCGGTGGTGTGGCCGCGCAGGGCCCGAATGATCTCAAGCCCCTTGTCCACCCCGGTGCGGAAATGCGCCGAACCCCGGATGGGATCGCATTGATAGAGGTATAAGGCTTCACCCGGTTCTTCAGCAGCCCATGCATCAGCTGGGTCATGACATCGGCATCGTCATTGACATCCTTAAGCAGCACGGTCTGGCTGCCCAAGGGCACACCGGCATCCGCCAAGCGGGCGGTGGCCTCGGTCACTTCGCGGGTCAGTTCGGCGGGATGGGTGAAATGCAGGCTCATCCACAAGGGGTGATGTTTCTT
This sequence comes from uncultured Alphaproteobacteria bacterium, assembly GCA_903897605.1. GTDB lineage: Bacteria > Pseudomonadota > Alphaproteobacteria > Micropepsales > Micropepsaceae > Rhizomicrobium. The sequence continues at coordinate 7,343 of CAIUCH010000055.1, read as the reverse complement.
GAGCACCCGGACCAGGCCCCTTGTCACGCGCTGCGGCGTCACCACCGGCATCTTGGTGCCGATGCGCAGGAATTCGATGTGCGGAATCGCCCGCAGCCGCCCCAGCAGCCAATCCAGCTTGTCATCCGACAGGGTCAGGGGATCGCCGCCCGACAGCAGCACATCGCGCACTTCGGTATGGGCTTCCAGATAGGCGATGGCCTCGCCCCATTGGCGGGTGGAGAAATGATATTCGCCGCCCGGATTGCCCACCAGCCGCGAGCGGGTGCAGTAGCGGCAATAGGTCGAGCAGGTGCCGGTGGTGAGAAACAGCACCCGGTCGGGATAGCGATGCACCAGCCCCGGCGCCACCGTGTCATGGTCTTCGCTGAGGGGATCGTCGTCCTCGCCGGGGCCGCGCAGATATTCGTCCCCGGTCATGATGTGGGTGCGGCGCAAGGGTTCACTCGCATCCGTCAGCCCCATCAGGCTGGCATAATACGGCGTAATCCCAACCGGCAGCGCACCCTGGTGGCGGGCGACGGCGGCGTATTCATCTTCCGACAAGCGGAAGATGCGGGCCAGCTCCTCCAAGGTGCGGATGCGCGCCCGCATCTGCCAGCGCCAGTCATTCCATTCGGCCGGACCAGTGCCCGGCCAGAAGCGGCGGTAAAAGGCCCGTGCCGCCTGGCCTATGGGAAAGCGCAGATCCGCCTTGGGCCCCGGCAGATTGAGTTTGGCAACAGGGGCGCGGGCGGCATCATCCGAACTGTTTCGGAACGAGCGCGTGGCCGTTTTGATTGCGCGGCCCCGCGCTATCTGAAGACCCATCTGGCGTCTCATGTCGCGCGCGTCGGCGGCGATCCCCGTGTTCTTTTCCGGTGGCGCCCCAATGGTCGGCCATGATCGGTCAGAACGACTTGTGCGATATTTAATCAGTGAGCGGCGTTGTCAAGTGCGGGCCGAGGTTAACAAACTATGGAAAGCGCGTCGTCACATGCGGCGGCGGCACGTCATAGGTCAGCTTGCGCATGCGATAGATCGTGACATGGACCGTCTTGCCGCGTGAATAATTGAAGCCCGAGACATCGTTCAGCGGCACCGCATCGGACTGAAGTTCGGCCAGATGCGCGAGGAAGGCGGGGCGCTCATAATCGTCCACCAGCGCCAAGCCGCCCAGATTGGCGCCCTGCTTGGCGGCGCCGGCGCCGTCGGTCAGGTTGATGTCGGCGCCCAGCGCGAACATCAGGCTGGGCTCTTCGAATCCGGCCAGGGCCGGGGGCGGATCGGAAGGATCGGCATCCTTGGCGACCAGCGCCGCAATACGCTCGCTCATCCACAGCTGGGTCAGATGCGGGCCGGTGGCGACCGTCAGGACGGGCACGAAAATCAACAGCGCCGCGAAGGCCAGGCTCATGCCGATCAGCCGGGCGCCGGTCAGGGCCATATACAAAGCACCCAATCCGATCAGGCCCGCGACGATGACATAGACCAGCAAACTGGTGACATCGCCGCCGCCATAAAACCGGGGCAACAGGATCGGCGCGGCCGTCAGCGCCGCCAGGCCGATCAGGAATTGCAACGACGCAATATAGGGCAAGATGCGCCGCCAGAGCGGGAGGGTTTCCTCCTTCGGCGCGAGCAGCCAGAGCGCCGCCAGGATCGCCAATGCCGGATAGGCCGGCAGTACATAATGCGGCAGCTTGGTCGGCACCGCCTCGCAGACCAGCCACCAGGCGCCGGCCCAGGCCAGCAGGAAACGGATCGCCGGCTCCTTCGCCCGCGCGATGCCAAGCCCGATCCCCGGCAGCACAAAAAGAATCCCGGGCCAGAATAGCAACGCCGAGAAGACAAGATTATAGCCCGGCGGGGCGCCATGGCTCTCCTGCCCGCCCGCCAGCTTGGCGGCGAAATCATTGCCCAGGGATTGCTGGAAGAAGGTGCCATGGCTCTGGATCCAGATCGCGATCAGCCAGGGCGCCACGATCAGCAGTACCAGCGGCACGCCCAAGAGCGGGCGGGCCATCGCGAGCCAGCGCGCATCGATCGAAAGCTTGTGCATCAGCGCCCGCACTTGCGCCCGGACTTGCACCCTCACCGTGCCTTTCGTCACCGCCGGTGCCGCGCCTTCGGCTGCAGGCGCGGGTGTTGGCGCGGGCGCCGCGCGCCATGCGTCCCAGCCGTCCCATGCCAGGAGCGCGACAATGGTCGCACCGACCACGCCGACCGCCACCGGACCCTTCACCAATATCGCGATGGCGAATGCGGCCCAGCCGCACAGCAGCATGCGGGTGGAAACCGGTTCGCCGTCCTTGGCCGCGCGATAAATCCGCATCAGCACGCCTTGCGCGCCCAGGATCGAGGCCAGCAGCACCGCGTCGGTGGTGGCGATGGTGGCCTCGGCCGTCAGCAGCACCGAGAAGCCCAACAGCAAGGCCGCCACAAGGCCCACCTCGGCACTGAAGGCCGAGCCCAGCCAGAAAGTGAGCCACACCGCCGCGATCCCGCCCAACAGCGATGGCAGGCGATATGTCCAGATCTGGCTGTGATCGCCTTCGATGTTCTGGATATGCCCCGCCACCGCCGTGGTCAGGGCCTGGGCCCAATAGATCCCGGCCGGCTTTTTGTAGCGCGGCACATTGCCGAAGCGGATATCCACAAAATTTCCGCTGTCCAGCATCTGGCGCGAGGATTGGGCAAAGCGGCTTTCGTCGCGGTCCAGCGCCGGCAGGCTGAGAACCCCCGGTAACCACAACATCAGGCAGAGGACCGCCAGCAATGGATAGGCGAATCGCACCAGCCAGGCACCGATCCTGGCCCGCTTGGGCGTGGGCGGCGGCGGAACCGCGAGGGGCTCGGCGTCACTCATCGGCTTGAATGCCCTGTTTCTTGGACCCGCCGGGGCCTGTATAAGGCGCGCCACATCGAGGACCGCCGGCGCCCTTTTTAACCAAGCGCCGGGATTTTGGGAAATCGCGATGCAGGGTTGCTCATGACGGTTTCAGTGGTGGTGCCGGTCAAGGACGAGGCGGAGAATGTCGGCGCCCTCGCCCGCGAGATTGCGTCCGCGCTGAAGTCCGAGCCGGACCATGAGATCATCTTCATCGATGACGGTTCGAACGACGGCACGATCGCAAAACTGGCGGCGCTCAAAAGCGAGATTCCCCATTTTCGCCCCCTGCGCCACGGCCGCAATCTGGGCCAGAGCCGTGGCATCTTCAGCGGGGTTCAAGCGGCCAGGGGCGACATCATCGTCACTCTGGACGGCGACGGCCAGAACGATCCCGCCGACATCCCGGCGCTGCTCAAGGTCCTGCGCGCCGATCCGGCCCTGGGCCTGGTCTCGGGCGTCAGGGTCAAGCGACAGGACACCGCCAGCCGCCGCGTCGCCTCCCGCCTGGCCAACAGTTTGCGCAGCGCGATGCTGGGCGACGGCGCCACCGATTCGGGCTGCGGACTGAAAGCGATCCGCCGCGACGCGTTCATCGCCTTCCCCTATTTCGATCACATGCACCGCTATCTGATCGCGCTGGTGCAGCGGGACGGCTGGAAGGTCGCCTATGTTCCCGTCAATCACCGGCCCAGGCTGGCGGGCCATTCCAAATACACCAATCTGGGCCGCACGCTTGTCAGCATCTACGATATGCTGGGCGTGCGCTGGCTGCAGCGCCGCCATGGCGGCCCTTCCAAGATCGAGGAAATCTGAATGGGATTCATGGCCCACGCCTATAACATGGCGCTCGCGCATCCTTACGATGTGCTGTGGAATCTAATTGGCTTTGGCGGCCAGGCGATCTTCGGCGTTCGCATGCTGATCCAATGGCTGAAGAGCGAGCAGCAAGGCCACAGCGTCATTCCGATCTCGTTCTGGTATTGCAGCCTGGTCGGCGGGCTTTTCAGTTTTTCCTATGTGATCCATCAGCAAGCCTGGGCGCTGGTGTTCGGCCAAGGCCTGCCGCTGCCGATCTATGCCCGCAACATCTGGATGATCTATCGGGACCGCGCCACGGCCTGAGACGGGCTATCCCGCCCTTGCCGGCTATGCGTGCGGCAGAGCCGCGGGCGCACCGCGCCACCGCATCGCGGATTGACGCACCGTGTGTTGCAACGGCCTTTCGATAAACTGATAGGCCAAGCATCCCGCCGCGATCGCCAGCGCGGAGATGACGAAAAACATCACGGTGTCCGCATGGTGCGCGGCTGGAATGGTGAACAAGGCCCGGGCGGCGAAGCCGATGGCGATGGTGTGCACCAGATAAATCGAATAGGACGCGGCCCCCAGATAGGCCGCCCAGTCGGGAAGCCTGAGCTGTCCCGTCTTCTCGGCAACCGAAACGCCGCGGCCGAATTGAATGCCCTCCAATTTTTCCGCGCGGCCACTTTTGATCGAAACCTGTTGCTGCATATTCCCCAATCCCTGGGCGAAAATATAGCAGGCCGCAGCGCGGGACAGCCAAGGCGCGCCGGGTTATCGTTAACCGGCACCCGGGCGCATTTCGATTCCCGCCAGGATCAGGCGCGGACCGGCGAGGCAAGATCCAGCGCCGGCCTTGAGCCCAGCGCGGTGCAGCCGGGAAGTCCGGTGTTGGCGGCCGCCAGGCCGAACACTTTTACATTCTGGGCATCGGGAACGATGAGGTGGGAACCTTTGCCGCTAGTTTCCTGGCCCGAACCACTATGGTTGGCAAAACCGGCGATCGGGATCCAAGTCGGATGCCTGGTGAGCGAGGCCGGCGCGATCATGCTCAGATTGCGAATCGTGATGCTGGACGGGTTGTGGAAAAACAACCCGTAGTCATCCTGATTTTCGCCGGAATAATGCATGATCCAGCTGGCATCCGAGCCTGCCGATTTCTCGCAGACCAAGCCGTCGATATCCAGGATGCCGCCATTCGGCACGTCCAGGCAGGCGCTTTCGGTGCCGCCATTGCCGATCAGCCTGGTGTTGCGGATCACGGTCTTCGCCGCCCGGGTCTTCAGCAGATGTCCGATGGCGCAGCGGGTGGACAATGTGTCTTCGACGGTCAGGACATCGCCGCCGCCGAAATAGACATTGTGGACGCGCCCGCTTTCATTGCCATTGTCGTGAAGATAGCAGCGGCGCAAGGTGAGCGACAGTCCGGTGACGCCGCCCATGATGCCGTTGTCGCAATTGCTGATCTCGCAATCCTCGAACAACACCTGACTGTTCATCGGGATTTTCGCGAAATCCTGCCCCAGCCGAATTGCGGCGTAATTGCCGATATCGTCGTTGCGGCGAAATCCCTTCAAGATCAGGTGCCGGAAGGTGGCGTCGCAGCTTCCCGTCGAGAACAGACCGGTCTGGTAATAGAGCACGCCGTCGCCGCTGCCATCGGTATCGAGCACCGGCGCGGGCTTGCCCGGCTCGCCTTCGATGACGACCGGGCCCAGCAGATTTCCTTCATACGGTGGCCAGCCTACCATCTGGGGCCAGCGGCGAGAGTGCGAGCCGCTATCGTTGGTATAATAGCCGGCCGGTCCCGGACTGATGACCATCCGAAAACCCATCCGCGCGATCGTCGCCGGCTCGGCATAGCCGTTGGCCCAGCGTTCGGCCGAATTCATGTGGCAGCCGGCCAAGGTGATCGACGGAAATTTCTTGCCGGGGCCGACTTCCAGTACTTCGAAGGAATGATCGATCGGCCGTGCCGACGCGAGCGGCTTGACCTCAGCCGCATCGGCGGACGAAACCATCGATCCGCTGCCCGGCGCGATGTTTTTCAACCCCACCGCCGTCAGCGCGAGCGCCACGCCGGACAGGGCCTGGCGCCGGGAAAGGGCCTTGGCCTTGTTCGGCACTTCGCGGCTGCCGGTCTTGCGCATTAGTGAAAACCATCAATCGCCATCGTGGACTTATCAACACCCTGGCGAGCCATTTATCAACCAAAAGCGACGGTTAATATTACCCGAGACTTCCCGGATTGTCACGACAAGCGCCGGGCCGGTTTGCTTGCCGCTTTCCTCTTTGCCGGCTTGCCTTGCGGCGATCCTTTCGACTTGACCTTCCGGCGCAAAAATTCCGCCAGCACGACGGCATGATTGTTCCGCCGGTCATGCGCGCCATAGAGCAGCGTCACCTTGGGCCGCTTGAGTTCGACGCCGAAAGCGGCCACAGCGGGATTGCTGGAAAGCTCGCCCAGATAGTGATGAGTGAATTCGGCGAAACGATCTGGCTGGTGGTTGAATTCCTTGCGCAGGTCCGAGCTGGGCGCCAGGTCCTTGGCCCACAGATCCAGCGCGGCGGCGGCCTTGGTCAGGCCCCGCGGCCACAACCGGTCCACCAAGACGCGAAACCCGTCATCGGCCATCGGCGGATCATAGACGCGCTTGATGACGATGGTGCCCATGGGACTTTCCTTGTGGGGTCCGGGCATCCTAATCCGCAATTGCCGCTCTGCGGCAAGGCTCTGAAAACGCTTCAGGAACCGGGAGATGTCCGGACGGCTTGCGGGGAGCGGCCCGGCAGTATATCTCGCGGACCCAAGGACAGGTGGCCGAGTGGTTGAAGGCGCACGCCTGGAAAGTGTGTAACGGTGAAAGCCGTTCGAGGGTTCGAATCCCTCTCTGTCCGCCATGAATATCAATAATATCAGATGCTTATACAAGATATTCTTGGTCTACCCCCAATCGTACCCCCACGAGCTATTTGACGGCTTTGGCCACGGCAATTGGGCAGAATTATCCCTGATCTTAATGGATCTGACGTCAGCGCTTACAAACCGGTCCCTTGAGCTAATCATCGGTCCGCGCCGCACGGTGAGGGAACGGTGGATGGGCAGTTGAAGATGCTGCTGACACTGGCGCGCAGCCTGGCGGCCGGTTGCCGCTACTGCCAGTCGCACATGACGAACCTCTCCAATCGCTATGGTGCATCGGACGAGAAGATTCAGGCGTTACTAGAGTTTGATACTAGCCCCCTGTTCAGCAGTGCAGAACGTGCTGCTATCAATCTGGCGTTCAAGGCGGATCAACTCCCTAACGAGACACAGCAAGAAGACATTGACGAGCTGCTAAAATATTTTGACGAAGGGCAAGTAATTGAGATCGTCGCTTGCATTTGTCTGTTCGGCTGGCTGAACTGCTGGAATGAGACTTTGGCAACACAGGTCGAGGATGTCGCGTCCGAAGCTACAAGCCGGATACTTGGCGCCAAGGGCTGGACGCCAGGTAAGCATTCTTAATCGACGCTTTGCGGTCCACACTCGGAACTGGCTTAATCAATTAGCCATCTCTCTCGCCAAGAGTAGCGTCCCTTTGCGCCAATAGCGGACATTCGCTCCCGTTACCGGCCAGTCCTAATTCCTAGGATGTTGTATGCTGGGCAGACGCGGACGAGCGCCGTC
>CAIUCH010000054.1 GCA_903897605.1 uncultured Alphaproteobacteria bacterium | reverse complement strand
GAGAAAGGATAAAGCGACAGACCATCGAACATCGACGCTTGCAACACCGCAACCACGCCGCTTAACATCAACCCCAAGACGAGGCCGATGCTCCACTAATCCAACCCATCTGCTGCGCCAAATGTTCTGACGACGGACAGGCTGCAATTCGGTGGCGCGGGTGAGGAACTGCACCGCATCCTGGGCGCGGCCCTTCTCGGTCAACGTCTTGCCATATTCGCCGACCACGCGCGGATCGTCCGACGCCACCAGCATCAGCTGCGACAGGGTATGGATCGCCTCGTCATAATGACCGGTAAGGCGCTGTGCCTGGGCCTGGCGCACATTGCTTTCGATGTCGGTGGGAAGCGCCGGGGCGTCGGAAACCGGCGTCGCGGCATTGGCGGCGGCAGCGGTATTCTTGGGAACACCGAGGGTGCTGGGCTTGTCGCTGGCGCAGCCGGTCAGGGCGGTGCCGCACAATAACAGAGCGATCAAAGGAGCGGTGAAACGCGTCATGGCGGACCCTGGTTTCAATCAGACCTCAGCATGCCGCCTTCCAGTCAATAAACCCTTAAATATGTTGACCTATATAGAGAAAACGGGATTGTGATCCCAGCCGCTGCGATGATTGCCGGCGCCCCTGGCGACGGTCCTAATCCTGACGCAATAAGAGAGGTTAATGCGCCTCATGTCATGCCGCTTCGCCGCCCTGGGAGCCGCCGCCGCGATTGCGGTGCTGATCTCAGGCGCGATGACGGTCGCGGCCGACACGCCCCGCATTTCATTCCAGATTGCCACGGGTTCGACCACCGGCACCTTCTTTCCGGTGGGCGAAGCGATCGCTGGATTGCTCAGCCATCCGCCAGGGGTCAATCGCTGCGAAGTGGTTAATGTCTGCGGTCCCGCGGGCCTCATCGTCAGCGCCCGCACCAGCGACGGCACAGTGGATAATTTACTTTCTGTTAACGATGGCAATGTCGAGTCCGGCCTGGCGCAAAGCGACGTCATTGCCGCCGCGGTCAGAGGCACGGGACCTTTCAAGGCCAAGGGCAAACAGAGCCATGTGCGGGTGATTGCATCGCTCTTCAGCGAAGAGGTGCATCTGGTCGTGGCCGACAAGGCGAAGATAAAAAGCGCGGCGGACCTGAAGGGCATGCGCGTGTCGCTGGGGCTGCCGGGCTCCGGTGTCGGCTTCACGGCGCAGGAGATTTTGGCGGCCTATCATGTTCCGGAGTCAAAGCTGAAACAGTCCGCGCTGGATACGCCAAGCGCCATCGCCCTGATGAAGCAGGGCAAGCTTGATGCCTTTTTCGCGGTCGGCGGCGTGCCGATCGAAGGCGTGAGCGATCTTCTGGCCAGTCACCTGGCCAGGCTCGTGCCGATCACGGGCGCGGCGCGCGACCGGCTGGTGAAAGCGGAACCTTCGCTCGAAGCCGCGACGATCGATTATCCCGGCCAGGAACCGGTGGCGACGGTTTCGACCCGCGCCTTGTGGATCGTGCGCGACAGCGTCCCCGATGCGCTGGTCTATGGCATCACGCGCGCGCTGTTCAATCCCGCCAATCGCGAGGCCTTGAGCGCCAGTCATTCTTCGGCGCGCGAGATCGGTCTCACCACCGCGGCGCTGATGCCGCCCGCCGCCCTGCATCCGGGCGCGGCGCGCTTTTATGCCGAAGTTGCGCGGGCAGCGCAGCGTTGATCTTGGTCGCACGGCCCGGGCGCGTAGGCGCCCATTATTGATGGGCGCCTACGGCGCCGCTCGAAAAACGTCGCGCTACGCTGTCGCTAGCGACCACACTTTTTCTGGCCGATGCTCCTAGGCAATTCCCTCATCCACTTCCTGCTGGGATGCTTTCTTCCAGGCCTGCATCGCGGGCAGCGCCCAGACGCGCGCCATATAATCGTTCACGGGCGCGGAAACCTCGATGCCGTAGGTTGTGAAACGCGACACCACCGGCGCGTACATGCAATCGGCGATTGAAAAGTGTCCGAACAGAAAACCGCCTTGCGATCCATGCTCTGCCAGCGCCGTCTCCCAGCTCGAAAGAATGCGTGCGATCTGCTCTTGCGTCTGCCGCCTGAGTACGGGCATCGGCAAGGTCCTGGCGAAATCCATGCCCAGTTGATCGCGCAAATCGGGAAATCCGGAATGCATTTCGGCGGCAAAGGACCGCGCCTGCGCCCGCGCCGCCCAGTCATTTGGCCACAATCCGGCTTCGGGATGGCGTTCGGCGATGGTCTCGCAGATGGCAAGACTGTCCCACACCGTCACGGTCTTGCCGGCTTCCTCGATCTTCAGCACCGGCACGCGGCCGGCGCCGGAAAATTTGCGGATCGTGTCGCGCGTGGCGTGGTGCTGAGTTTCGCGCAGCCGGATCACCACCTCTTGGAATGGCTGGCCGGTGGCGCAAAGCGCCAGATAGGGGCGCAGCGACCAGCTCGACCAATCCTTGGTGCCGACGATCAATGTGTAGGACATGCGTTCTCCTTGGCCTTGAGGCGAATTTAATTCATAACATTGGCGCGCCGTCTTGAAGAGCCAGACATGCATGCGAGCCTTGTAAAAAACGCCAGGAACGCCATTCCCCTGCATGCGGTACGGGCAAGGGACGCGAAGTCCTGGTGCCGGCGCATCCCTTATCTCAAGGCGTCGGGATTCTCCGGCAAGGATGGCGAATTGCGCCTGATTCCCGGGCGAGGCGGCGTTTCGGCGGCGGTGCTGGGATTGGGCAAAAGCGAAGACGCGCTGGCGTTGGCGGCCTTCTCCGAGCAATTGCCGGATGGCGTGTACCGTCTTGATCAGGTGCCGGAATTTTGCGGCGGCGCGCGCGCCGCGCTGGCTTGGATATTGGGGCTCTATACATTCGACCGCTACAAGAAACCGAAAAAGCGCAATCTGAAACTGGTGCTGCCCAAAGACGTGGATGGCGAAGACGTCTCCCGCATCGCCGATGGCGTCACCCTTGCCCGGGATCTGATCAACACGCCGCCCAACGAGTTGGGGCCGGCGGAACTGACCAAGGCAGCGGAGCAGATTGCGCGGGCGGCGGGCGCAAAATTTCGCAAGGTGAGCGGCGACGCATTGCTGCGGGGCTATCCCCTGATTGCGGCAGTGGGGCAGGGCTCGGTGCGCGCGCCGCAATTGATCGAATTCATCTGGGGCAATCCCAAGGCACCCAAAGTGACCCTGGTCGGCAAAGGGGTCTGTTTCGACACCGGCGGCTATAATTTAAAGCCCACCTCCGGCATGGCGACGATGAAAAAGGATATGGGCGGCGCGGCGGTGGTGCTGGGCCTGGCGCAGATGATCATGGATGCAAAACTGAATCTGCGGCTGCGGGTTCTCATTCCCGCCGTGGAAAATTCCGTTTCCGGTGCCGCCTATCGCCCCAGCGATGTGTTCAAGAGCCGCAAGGGCCTGACGGTGGAAATCGGCAACACCGACGCGGAAGGGCGCCTGGTGCTGGCCGACGCCTTGTCCGACGCCGATGACGAAGCGCCAGAATTGCTGATCGATTGCGCCACCTTGACAGGCGCGGCCCGGATGGCGACCGGCATGGAGCTGCCGCCCTTCTTCACCGACGACGAGATGCTTGCCGCGGATCTGTCGCGGCACGCGGCCGAAGTGAGCGATCCGGTCTGGCGGCTGCCTTTGTGGCGCGGGTATGAACCGGCCATCAGCGGCGCGGTGGCCGACCTCACCAACAGTCCCAGCTATAATCTGGCGGGCGCGATCACGGCAGCCCTGTTTCTAAACCGTTTCGTCGAACGATCGAAAAGCTGGCTGCATTTGGATATTCCGGGCTGGGTGGACCGGCCAAAGCCTGGCCGCCGGATGGGCGGCGAAGCCAATGCGGCGCGCGCGCTGTATGCGTTGTTGAAGGAACGTTATGGCCGATAGAAGACTCACGCCTGCGCGCCCCGATCTGGCGGCGGCGCATCTGGAAGGCCAGGTGGAAGCGGCGCGCTTCGTCAAAGGCGAAGCCGGGTCGCTGATCCTGGGGCGCGCCTCCTTGCGCCAGCTTCCCTCCGATGGGGCACCCCAGGACAGCGAATTGTTGCGGGGCGAAGGCGTCATTGTCTATGAGCGCAAGCATGGCTGGGCCTGGGTGCAGTCGCAGGCCGACTCCTATGTCGGTTATGTGCGCGAGGCCGCACTAGGCCCCGCAGCCGCCACCGACGCGCGCGTGATCCTGCCACTGACGCCATTTCTATCGGCCCCAGACGTGAAATCGCCGCTGCGCGATCTGCTGCCGCTGAACGCACGGGTAAAGCGCGGCGCGGTGCAGGGCGATTTTGTCGAAGTCGATGGCGGCTTTGTTCATCACCGTGCCCTGGCGCCGATCGATCAGGTGGCGCCCGATTTCGTCGCGGTGGCGGAACAGTTTTCCGGCGTACCTTATGTGTGGGGCGGCAAGGCATTTCAGGGGCTGGATTGCTCCGGCCTGATCCAGACATCCTTGCAGGCGGCGGGAATTTCCGCGCCACGCGACACCGACATGATGGAACAGGCGCTGGGCCAGACCGTGCTCGGCGCCAAGCTGAAACGTGGCGATCTGGTGTTCTGGAAAGGCCATGTCGGCGTGATGCGCGATGGCGAGATTCTGCTGCACGCCAACGGCTTTCACATGCAGGTGACCAGCGAGCCTTTGGCGGCGGCGGCCGAACGCATCGCCGCGCCCGTGACCATGATCAAAAGGCTCTGACCCGCAATTTCCGGATTTCTCCTCCCGCAAGGCGAAGCCTTTGGCGGGAGGAAATGCCTGCTAGGCCGCTTGCGGCCGTGGCAGACAGAGGAGGGTCAATACCCTTTCCTTAAGTCGATCACGTTTTCCAGCGGCGTGCCGGTTTCGCAGCGCTTGACGCAATCGGCGACATAGGCCAGCGCCGCCTGGGCGTCGGTAATGCCGGCGATATGCGGCGTGGCGGTGATTTTCGGGTGCTGCCAGATGGGGCTCTCCGTCCCCAACGGCTCGGTCTGGAAAACGTCCAGCACCGCACCCGCCAGATGTCCGCGATCCAGCGCCGCGATCAGATCCTCTTCGATCAGATGCCCGCCGCGCGCGACATTGATGACCCAGGCGCCTTTCGGAAGCTGCGCGAAAAGCGCGGCATTCATGATGCCTTTGGTATCGTCCGTCAGCGGCAGCACGCAGACGCAGTAATCGCACTGGGCGAGGAATAGCGGCAGTTCGCCGGCGCCGGCGAAGCTTTTGACTCCGGTGACAGTCTTGCGCGAACGGCTCCAGCCGGAAAGCTGGAAATCGAACGGCAACAAATCCGTGGCGATGGTGGCGCCGATATCACCCAGGCCCAATATGCCGATGCGGGTATCGCGCGACGGGCGGGCCAGCATGCGCTGCTGCCATTTGCTCTGATGCTGCGCGGCATCGAAGAAGCGCTGGCCGCGATGGGCGATCAGCACATGCATCACCACATACTGCGCCATCTCGTGCATCAAGGTGGGATCGACGAAACGCACCAGCGGCAGATGTTTGGGGAAGTCAGGATCGCGCAGAAAACCGTCCACGCCGGCGCCCAAGGAAAACACCGCCTGCAGATTGGGCAGGGTCTTGAAGAATCCCGGCGGCGGGCGGAAGCCGGCGAAATATTTGATCTCTTCCGGCGGATACTCTTCGCGGCCCGCCAGTACCGCGGTGAAACCGTCAGATGCGAAGCTGCTCTTGCCGAGGGCGTCCCAGCCCGGCGGCAACATGAAAAGGACCTTCGGCTTTGTCAGCTTGCGCTCTTATTTCTTGGGCGCTGGCGCAGCAGCGGGCGTTGCCGGTTTCGCGGCGGGTGCGGCATCGGCCGGAGCAGCACCGGCAGCAGCCGGGGCTTTGGCCGCGTCCGCAGCGGCAGGCGCGGCGCTCGCGGGAGCGGCAGCAGCGGCTTTCGGCGCGGGCGCGGGAATCGCGGCGGGGCTATCGGCGTCGGAACGCAGATAGGCAATCAGGTTGACGCGTTCCTGTTCGCGCGACAGGCCGGCGAAGCTCATTTTGGTGCCGGGAACATAGCTTTGGGGCGACTTCAGATATTTGAACAACTCGTCATAGGTCCATTTGCCGCCCTTGGCCTTCATGGCGCCGGAATAGTCGAAGCCAGCATGGGTGGCGCGGTCACGGTCCACCACGTCATAGAGATTGGGGCCGATCTTGTTGGGGCCGCCCTTGGCGAGGTCATGGCACTGCTCGCAGCGGACCGAAACGGTCTTTCCGGCCGCGACATCGGCGGCGGCCAGCACGGTGCCCCAGTCCGGCACCACTTCGGCTACCGGCGCGGTGGCGGCGCTACCGGCGGTTTCGGTCATGCCTTCCACGACATAGCCGGGCTTGGCGGGCTGCTCGGGCTCATAAATCACTTCGGCAGCTTGGCGCACCACGAAGATAAAAATCGCCGTGCCCAGGACCGCGCCGATGATCTTGTTCCACTCGAAGGAATCCATAAGGCCAAGCTCCCTTAAACCGGCGATTGGGACCGGCAAAATACGGGGGGACATTACCCGCCCATCCCTTGGCGTCATTGCGGCGAAGCGCCGCACAGATCGGGGCAGCCGGCTGGTCTTGGACCGGTCCTCCGGCCTAAAACCAATGGCGCCCGGCCCCGCCACAAGAAAAGGCACATGAACCCGATTCTCCTGATTCCCGCCCGCCTGGCTTCGACCCGGCTGCCGGCAAAACCCCTGGCCGATATCGGGGGCGTGCCCATGATCGTGCGCGTGCTGCGCCAGGCCGAGGCGGCGGGGCTGGGTCCTGTGGTGGTGGCGGCAGGCGAGGCCGAGATCGTCGCGGCGGTGGAAGCGGCGGGCGGGCGGGCGGTGCTGACCGATCCTGGCCTGCCGTCCGGGTCAGACCGTATCCATGCCGCGCTCGAACGCCTGGACCCGGAACGCCGCCACGATGTGGTGGTCAATCTGCAAGGCGATTTGCCGGCACTCGACCCGGCCCAGATTCGCACCGTCGTAACGGCGTTGGCCGACAGTGGTGCCGACATCGCCACTCTGGCGGCACAAATCACCGATCCCGCCGAGCGGGACAATCCCAGTGTGGTGAAGGCGGTGGTGGCCTGGAATGGCCGACTGGGCCGGGCGCTCTATTTCACCCGCGCCACGGCACCTTTCGGCGACGGACCTTTGTTTCATCATGTCGGGATCTATGCCTATCGCCGCGACGCCTTGGCCCGTTTCGTCGCGCTGCCGCCATCGCCGCTGGAGATGCGCGAGAAGCTGGAACAGTTGCGCGCCCTGGAGGCGGATATGAGCATTGCGGTGGCGCGCGTGGACAGCGTGCCGCTCAGCGTCGATACTCCCGCCGATTTAGCCAAAGCGCAGCAATTCTTCGCCCGGAAAATTTCCCCATGACCAAATCGATCGTCCATGCCAAGCGTGTCGCCTTCCAGGGCGAACCGGGCGCCTACGCCAATCTGGCGGCGCGCGAAGCGATCCCGCACGCCGCCGCCATACCGCATTCCAGCTTCGAGGACGCGATCGAGGCGGTAAAGGCGGGCAGCTGCGATCTCTGCGTCATTCCGGTGGAAAATTCGCTGATGGGGCGCATTGCCGACATCCATTATCTTCTGCCGCAATCCGGACTGCATATCGTGGGCGAGCATTTCCTGCCCATCCATCATCAATTGCTGGGCCTGAAGTCCGCGACCCTGGAAGGCATCAAAACGCTCTACAGTCAGGCGCCGGCGCTGGCCCAGGCCCGCAACATTGTCCGCGAACGAAAACTCATGACCCAAAATTGGTACGACACGGCCGGCTCCGCCAAGCATGTCGCGGAATTGAACGATCCCAGCGCGGCGGCCCTGGCCTCGTCCTTGGCGGGCGAGCTTTATGGCCTGAAGGTGCTGGCCCATGATGTGGAAGACGAACATCACAACATGACGCGCTTTCTCATCATGTCGCGCGAACCGGATGATGCGGCCAACCGGGGCAAGGTCGTCACCAGTTTCGTGTTCCGGGTGCGCAATGTGCCTGCCGCGCTTTACAAGGCGATGGGCGGATTTGCCACCAACGGCGTCAACATGACCAAGCTGGAATCCTATCAGCTGGGCGGATCGTTCAACGCCACCCAATTCTATGCCGATATTCAGGGCCATCCCGAGGACCCGGCGGTGATGCGGGCGCTGGAAGAGTTGCGGTTTTTCACCTCGACTTTGACCATCATGGGCGTCTATCCGGCACATCCGTTCCGCGAGGATATGCCGGCCTGAATGTGACGGTTTGTGCGATTTCGCACCCTCCGTTAGGCTCCGCGCAACTTCAGGGAAACACCGTCATGAGCGCCGTTCCGGCAACCACCGTCCGCGTCACAGGCATTGAAGCGGCGACCGACACCAAGGTCCGCATCACCGTCGAGCTGATCGTGGATGTGAATCGCCTGGCGGAAGTCAGCAGCGAAATGTTGCACGCGACGGTCAAGCGTGCGCAGAAGAGAAAATAATCAGCCGCGTTTCCAGCGATAGCGCCGCATCCGCATATTGGACGGCGGCACAATTTCCTCGCCTTCGAAGCGGAAGCCCTCGCGTTCATACCAGGCCCAGGCGGCGGTATTCTCCACCACGCAGCGCAGGAAGATTTCTTCGGGGAATTGCTGCCGCGTGAAGCCGAGCAGGGCGCGGCCAAGTCCGCGGCCCTGATGGGCGGGCGCGACCCAGAGCTGGTCGAGATAAAAATCGCGCGGATCGAGCGCCAGCATGGCGACGATCCCGTCCGCCTCCTCGGCAGCGTAGAAATCCCGGCCTTTGGCGATGTCCGCGGGGATGCGGGTGCGCAGCATCTCCAGGCCCGGATCGAACAGGGATTTGAGTCCGGTGGAATACCAACTCTCCAGCCAGATACGGGCCAGCGTCTCATGGTCCCCGGGCACCGCTTTTCGGATGTTCACGCGTCTTGCACCCAGTCCGTGATCAGCAGGCGCGCGATGGCGATGGTGGTCGGTATTTTGACATCGTCCGCGATCCCGTCCGCCAAGCGCAGGCGGGCCTCGGCTTTGGTCATCCAGCGCGCATCCTCGATCTCATGTTCGTCGATGCGAAATTCTTTCGATGTGGCGTCCGCATAGCAACCCAGCATCAGCGAAGACGGAAATGGCCAGGGTTGCGAGGCGTGATAGCGGACCGAAGTGACCTTCAGAGACACTTCCTCTTTCAATTCGCGCATCACGGCTTCTTCCATGGTCTCGCCCGGTTCAACGAAACCGGCGAAAGCGGAATAGAGTCCGCCGGGAAAGCGGGCATTGCGCCCGATCAGGCATTCTCCGCCGAACAGCGGCAGCATGATCACCACCGGATCGGTGCGGGGAAAATGTTCGGCCCCGCATTTGGGGCAAAGCCGGCGATAGCCGCTGTCTGTGGGATTGGTCTCGGTTCCGCAATTGGCGCAGAAGCGATGCCGCCGGTGCCAGTCGATCAGGGCCTTGGCCTGACCGGCGATTGCGGAATCGGCATCGGACAGCACAAAGGCGGCCGCGCGCATGTCGCAAAATTCGCCCAGCCCGCGCAGCGGCGGCTCCTCGCTGTCGGCTATCGCCACCGCGAAAAGCGGTTGCTCCCCGCGCAGCCCCAGGAAGACGCAGAAATTTTCCGGCTTGAGGCCAAATTCGGTCGCGGCGAGAAAACCCGCCCGTTTGCCCTGCAACAGCGGCTTGGTCTGCCAGATCGGCAGGAACAGGGCATCGGCTCGCGCCTGCTGGGCGGCGATCCAATTTGGGTCAGACCGTTCGGCGCTGGCCCGGTCGAGCGGGTTTCCTGTGAAAGACAGCATGGGGGGGCTTGTAGAGGCCTGTTTGCGGACTCGCAATTCCGGCGGGACCGGCTTATATCCCCACTCGGAAGTCGGTATGGACGGACCTGTCGCCAATCCGGTCAGGTTCGGAAGAAAGCAGCCGTAACGAATTCGGTCCGGGTCGTACCGGCTTCCACCTTACCCACAGCCCCGTTCAAATCTTGCCGCCGCCGGGCCGCACCCTTGCTATAGTCCGCCCATGTCCGAACCCACGTCTTCAGACCTTGGCGCGCCCGGGGAAGCCTATCGCGTCTTGGCGCGCAAATACCGACCCTCCGACTTCACCGGCCTGATCGGGCAGGAGGCGCTGGTGCGCACCCTGTCGAACGCCTTCGCCACCGGCCGCATTGCCCATGCCTTCATGCTCACGGGGGTGCGCGGCGTCGGTAAGACCACCACTGCGCGCATCATTGCGCGCGCCCTCAACTGCATCGGCCCCGACGGCAAGCGCACCGACCCCACCATCCATCCCTGCGGTGTTTGCGATCCCTGCGTCACCATCGCGGAATCGCGCAATGTCGATGTCCAGGAGATGGATGCCGCCTCCAACAATGGCGTCGACGAAGTGCGCCAGATCATCGAAGCGGTGCGCTATGCGCCCGCCTCCTCGCGCTACAAGGTCTATATCCTGGACGAAGTGCATATGCTGTCCAAGCCGGCCTTCAACGCGATCCTGAAGACGCTGGAAGAGCCGCCGCCGCACGTGAAATTCATTTTCGCCACCACCGAGATCCGCAAGGTGCCGGTGACGGTGCTGTCGCGCTGCCAGCGTTTCGATCTGCGCCGCATCGATTCGGGCGAACTGGCGAGCTATCTGGGCCAGATCGCCGCCAAGGAAAAAGTCGGGATAGAGGAGGGCGCCCTGGCACTGATCGCCCGCGCCGCCGAAGGCTCGGCGCGCGATGCCTTGTCGCTGCTCGACCAGGCGATCGCGCACAACGAATCCGGCGCGATCACGGCGGAAGCGATGCGCGCCACCTTGGGCCTGGCCGACCGGGGCCGGGTGCTGGACCTGTTCGAGAAAGTGATGGGCGGCGAAGTCCCCGCCGCGCTGTCGGATTTGGGCGCGCTGTACGATTCCGGCGCCGATCCCCTGGCGGTGATGCAGGATCTGTTGGAGATCACTCATTTTCTCACCCGCCTGAAAGTCGCGCCCGCGGCACAGGGCTTCTTCGACGGTGCTTCGGGCGAGGCGAAGCGTGCTGCGGCGCTGGCGGCGCAATTGTCGGTGCCTTCGCTCACCCGCGCCTGGCAGATGCTGCTGAAGGGCTTGTTCGAGGTGCGAGACGCCACCCGCCCCATCGCGGCCTGCGAGATGGCGCTGATCCGGCTGGCCTATGCCGCCGAACTGCCGCCCGCCGACAAGCTGGTCAAGGATATATTGGACGGCAACGCGCCCGCCGCACGTGCGCCCTCGTCATCGGGTAATGCGCCAACGGGCAGCGGGCGCGGTCCGACCACCGCCGCGCGGCTACAACCTTCGGCGCAAACGATGCCGGACAGCGCTTCAGTCGCGCTGGAAGCGCGCGTCAATGTCGCGCCAGAGGCGCGCGTCAATCCAGTGCGCGGGTTGGAAGACATCGCCCTGATGGCGCAAAAGAATGGTGCGCCGGTGTTGAAAGTGCATATCGAAAACGACATGCATCTGGTGAAGTTGGAAGCGGGCCGCCTGGAATTTCGCCCCAGCCTGCGAGCGCCACGCACCCTGGCGGGCGATCTGCAGCAGAAATTGCGGGACTGGACGGGTGTGCGCTGGTCCGTCTCGATTTCCAACGAAGCCGGCCTGCCCACCCTGGCCGAAAAGAAGAAAAACGCCAAGGCGGCGCGCATCGAAAGCGTAATGCAGGCGCCCCTGGTCCGCGCCGTGCTGGACCGCTTCCCTGGCGCCGAAATTGTGGCGGTGCGCGATATCGAAACCCAGGATGTCGCGCCACCGGCCCCGGATTCGACGGACAATTGATGGCATCCGGTTCCGAGATCGAACGGTTGATTCAGTTGCTGGCCAAGCTGCCGGGCCTAGGCCCACGCTCGGCCAGGCGCGCCGCACTGGTGCTGCTGAAAAAGCGCGACCTGCTGCTGGAACCACTGGCCGCCGCCATGGCCGAAGCGGCGGCGGCGACGCGCTCCTGCGAAGTTTGCGGCAATCTCGATACCGCCAGTCCCTGCACGATCTGCCGCGATCCGCGCCGCGATCCGCATCTGCTGTGCGTGGTGGAAGATGTCGCCGATCTCTGGGCGCTGGAGCGGGCCAGCGTGTTTCGCGGCCGTTATCATGTGCTGGGCGGCGCGCTGTCGGCGCTGGATGGCGTCACGCCGGAGCGATTGAATATCGGTTCCTTGCTGGAGCGGGCGAAAGCCGAGGGCGTCGAGGAAGTGGTGCTGGCGATGAACGCCACGGTCGAAGGCCAGACCACGGCGCATTATCTGATGGATCTGCTCGAAGGCTTGAAAGTGACGCGGCTCGCCCATGGTGTGCCGGTGGGTGGCGAACTAGATTACCTTGATGAAGGTACGCTCTCCGCCGCTTTTAGGGCCCGGCGCGCGATGTAGGCGCTGGTCTTTTGTCCGCTGAGTTCGTCGCGCGTGCTCACGTGCTATTCGCACGCTCCGCGCGACGCTCTTGCTCATCGGACAAAAACCCGAGCGCCTCTTCTCACGCCAAATCGTTATGAGATGCTCTTTGTTTGCTCCGGCGGGGCCAGTTCGACCTTCTCGATCTTTTCGCCGCGCGCCACGATCTTGTCGGTCGAAACCGTGATGTCCTTCAGGTCGGCTTCCGCCTGATTGAAATGCCGCTGCAGATTTCCCACCCGCTCGCCCAACCGCTTCACATCATTCACCAGGACACCGACTTCCTTGCGGATCAGATCGGCCTGTTCGCGCATGCGCGCATCCTTCATCACCGTTTGGATGGTATTGATCGCCAGCATCAGGATATTGGGCGAGACTACGATCACCTGGGCGCGATGCGCCTTCTGGATCACATCGCTGAAACTGTCATGCAGTTCGGCATAGATGGATTCCGAGGGCACGAACATGATCGCCGGTGTTTGCACTTCACCGGGAATGAGATATTTGTCGGCAATATCGCCCACATGCTTGGCGATGTCGGCGCGCACCCGCGCGAATGCGATTTTCCTTTCTTCATCGGTGGCCGCGACGCGCAACAATTCGAAACATTCCAGCGGGAATTTGGAATCGATCACCAGCAATGCCTTATTGCCGGGAATGCGGATGACGCAGTCGGGCCGGTTGCGGTTGGTGAGGGTGAACTGGAAATCATAGAGGCTGGCGGGCAAGCCGTCGCGCACGATCTCTTCCATCTGCGCCTGACCATAGGCGCCGCGCGACTGCTTGTTGGACAGAATCTGCTGCAGCGACACGACATGGCCCGACAGAGCCGAGATGTTTTTCTGCGCCTCGTCGATCACGGTGAGGCGTTCGCCAATGCCCGCGATGCTGGCGGCTGTCTTGGTGGCGCTGTCGCCCAGGCTTTCGCCCAGCCGCTTGTCCAGGGCTTCCAGCCGTTCGGCCAGATGGCGCTGCAATTGCGCCTGGGATTCCAGGGTTGCCTGGAAGCGGCCTTCGATCGCGCCTTGGCCCGACAGCACCGCGTCCAGCCTGGGGTCGGGCTTTGCCGGCTCCGGGATCGCCATTTTGGGACGGGCGAACGCCACGATCAGCGCCGCCGCCAGCACCGCAACCGCCAGAATAACAATCGCGAAATCCATCGATCCTTGACCCTTGCGCCCTGCCGTCTTATCTCACGGCCATGGCCGTCCGCCCTATCCTTATCGCGCCCGATCCGCGCCTGAAAGCCGTCTCCGCCACTGTCCAAAAGGTGGATGCCGAGATTCGCAAACTGGCCGAGGACATGGCCGACAGCATGTATGCCGCCGATGGCATCGGCCTGGCCGCTGTCCAGATCGGGGTGCCCAAGCGCGTCATCGTGATGGATCTGGACCAGAAGGACGACAAGAAGAATTGGCGGGCCTTCATCAACCCCAAGATTCTGTGGGCCTCCGAGGAGATGGCGATCTTCGAGGAAGGCTGCCTGTCGGTGCCGGAAATCTGGGACGATGTCGAACGCCCGGCCCGCATCAAGGCCGAGTATCTCGATCTCAACGGCAAGCGAGTTGAGATCGAGGCCGATGGTATGTTGGCGACCTGCCTGCAGCATGAGATGGACCATCTCGAAGGCGTGCTGTTCATCGACCATTTCTCGCGCCTCAAGCGCAGCATGGCGATCAAGAAGCTCACCAAAGCCAAGAAGCTGGCAAGCTAGTGACACTCAGGTTGGCCTTTCTCGGAACGCCGGACTTCGCGGTGCCGACCTTGGCCGAACTGCTGGCGCAGGGGCACGAGATCGTCGCCGTTTATTCCCAGCCGCCGCGTCCCAAGGGCCGTGGCCTGGCGCTGGAAAAAGGCGCGGTCCACAAATTCGCCGAAACCGCCGGTCTGGAGGTGCGCACGCCACTGTCGCTGAAAGGCGCCGACGAACAGGCGGCCTTCGCGGCACTGGATCTCGATGCCGCGGTGGTGGTGGCCTATGGCCTGCTGCTGCCCAAACCGATTCTCGATGCGCCCAGGATGGGCTGCTTCAATCTGCACGGTTCGCTCTTGCCGCGCTGGCGTGGTGCCGCGCCGATCCAGCGCGCCGTGATGGCGGGCGACAGCGAGACCGGCGTGATGGTGATGCGGATGGACGAGGGGCTGGACACCGGCCCCGTCCTGATGGCCGAAAAGCTGGCGATCGGCCGCCAGACCTCCGGCGAGCTGGCGGCGCGGCTGGCGCGGCTGGGTGCCGATCTGATGGTGCGGGCGCTGGGGGGGCTGGAACGCGGTGCGATCACGGCGCAACCGCAATCGGCGGAAGGCGTCAGCTATGCCAAGAAGATTTCCAAGGACGAGGCCCGCATCGATTGGTCGAAAAGCGCGACCGAAATCGATTGTTTGATCCGTGGGCTGGCACCGTCGCCGGGAGCCTTTACAGAAGTGAAGGGCGAGCGGCTGAAAATTCTTTTTGCGGAACCGGCGCCGGGTAACGGCGCAGCGGGGGAAATGATAGGCGACGATCTCACCATCGCCTGCGGCACCGGCGCACTGCGTCTGCTGAAGCTTCAGCGCGCGGGCGGCAAGGCGATGGCGGCGGATGAATTGCTCAAGGGCTTTGCGCTGCCCAGAGGCACGCGCTTTTCCTGATGCGCTATCGCCTGACCCTGGAATATGACGGCGGACCTTTTGTCGGCTGGCAGCGTCAGGACAATGGCCCGTCTGTGCAAGGCGCGCTGGAAGAGGCAATCGAGAAACTCTCCGGCGCGCGGGTCACGGTCATCGGCGCGGGTCGCACCGATGCGGGCGTTCATGCCCTGGGCCAAGTGGCACATTTCGATCTGGACAAGGAGTTCGCGCCCGACAAGGTGCGCGACGCGCTCAATCATTTCCTGCGCCCGGCGCCGGTGGTGGTGCTGGATGCGGCGGCGACGGACAATGAATTCCACGCTCGGTTTTCCGCCACCGGCCGACATTATCTGTATCGCATTCTCAATCGCCGCAGCCCGCCCGCGCTGGACGCGGGACATGTCTGGCATGTGGCAACCGCGCTGGACGCGGGGGCCATGCACCGCGCCGCGCAGACCCTGGTGGGCCATCACGACTTCACCACTTTTCGCGCCGCCGAATGCCAGGCATTGTCGCCGGTCAAGACGCTCGACCAGCTCGATGTGGCGCAGCGGGGCGAGGAAATTCACATCGAAGCCTCGGCGCGGTCTTTCCTGCATCATCAGATCCGCTCTTTCGCGGGTACCCTGAAACTGGCGGGCGAAGGCAAATGGACTGCCAAGGATGTGGCCGATGCCTTGGCGGCGCGCGACCGCAGCCGTTGCGGCCCGGTGGCGCCGCCGGACGGATTGTATTTGGTAAAGGTGGATTACTTTTGAATGGTCGCGCGGCCGGACGCAAAACCGCTGCGCACTTTTTCTGGCCGACGCTCCTATAGATCGACGACTTCGACGCTGCCTGGATCGATCGGCGCGCCCAAGAAAATCTCGCCCACCCGGCTGAAGCGGTCCGGCGCGTCGGTGGCAAGGAATTGCGAGACGCCTTGTGTTCCGGGATTTCGCAGGCCCAGCGCTTCGAGCTTTGCTTCCACCGCGCAGGCCGTGGTCGCGGCGCTGTCCACCAATGTGACGTCCGGGCCTGCGACCTGTGCGATGGTTTGCTTGAGCGCGGGAAAATGTGTGCAGCCCAGCACCAGGATGCGCGGATGCGGCATGGTCGCCAGCAGCGGCGTCAGGTAGCGCGCCACCGCCAGCCGCGCGATTTCGCCCGTGACCAGGCCTTCTTCCGCCAGCGGCACCAACAGGGGCGCGGCCTGCTGCACCACCGGAAGATCGGGCGCCAGCGTCTGGATGGCGCGGACATAGGCGCCGCCTTTGACGGTTCCCTCGGTGGCGATCACCGCGACGGGTTCTCCCTTCGCGGCGGCGACCGCCGCAGCCGCGCCCGGTTCGATCACGCCGATCACCGGCAGCGGCGCCAACGCTTGGTTCAACGCCGGCAAGGCAACACTCGAGGCGGTGTTGCAGGCCACCACCAGCATCTTGATGCCGCGCGCGGTCAGCGCCCGTGCCGCCGTCACCGCATAACGGATCACGGTGTCGGCGCTCTTGGTGCCATAGGGCAGCCGCGCCGTGTCGCCCAGATAAAGCAGATTCTCGCCCGGCAGCCGCGCCCGCATGGCGCGCATCACCGTCAGCCCGCCCATGCCGGAATCGAAAATACCGATGGGAAGTTCTTTGGTGGAAATACTCAAAGCGGCGGCTTGGCGAAATAATCGGTCAGCAGCGCGGCATAAATGTCGGTGAGTTTTTCGATCTCGCTCACCGCCACGCATTCGTCGGTCTTGTGCATGGTCGCACCGGCCAGACCCAACTCGACCACGGGACAATGATCCTTGATGAAGCGCGCATCCGAAGTGCCGCCGCTGGTCGAGAAGACCGGCGACTGGCCGGTGATCCTTGCCACCGTATCGCTGACCAGCTGGGTGAATTTGCCGGGCTGGGTCAGGAAGGATACGCCGCTCACCGAATGGGTGACCGTGATGGTGCAGCCGCTTTCCTTGGCGATGCGGTCGGCGCGGTCATTCACCCAGCCGACCAGGCTGTCCGGAGTGTGCGCGTCGTTGAAGCGGATGTTGAAGGCCGCATAGGCGCCGCCCGGGATCACATTCGTCGCCACATTTCCGACATCCATCGTGGTGAAGGCCAGGGTCGAAGGATCGAAATGGGCATTGCCCTTGTCGAGCTTGTATCCGGCAAGCTGGGTGACCAACTCGGCCAGGACCGGAATGGGATTGTTCGCCTTTTGCGGATAGCCCACATGGCCTTGGGCGCCTTTCACGGCCAGTTTGAAATTGATCGAGCCGCGCCGGCCGATCTTCAACGTGTCGCCGGCCTGCGCCACGCTGGTGGGCTCACCCACCACGCAGTGATTGATGTGTTCGCCGCGCGCCTTCAACCAGGCCAGCACCTTGGTGGTGCCGTTGATGGCGGGGCCTTCCTCGTCGCCAGTGATCAGCAGACTGATGGAACCGTTGGGGGCGCCATTGCCGATCACCCGCGCCACGGCCGCCGCGAAAGCGGCCAGCGCCGATTTCATGTCGGCGGCGCCGCGCCCGTGCAGCATGCCATCGGTAATCGTTGCGGCGAACGGGTCATGCGCCCAGCCATCGCCGGGCGGCACCACATCGCTATGACCGGCAAAACAGAAATGCGGCGCGCCGGTCCCCAGCCTGGCATAGAGATTTTCGATCGGCGGCGTGCCGTCCTGTTCAAACCACAGGCGGTGGCAGACAAAGCCAAGCGGCTTCAGCGCCGCTTCCAAAACAGCCAGCGCGCCCGCATCGGCCGGCGTTACCGAAGGGCAACGGATCAGGGCCTGGGTGAGGGCGACCGCATCCAGCATCAGGTGCGCAGCAATTCGTTGATCGAAGTCTTGGCGCGGGTCTTCTCGTCCACCCGCTTCACGATCACGGCACAATAAAGCGACGGGGATATTTTGTTTTGGCCTCCGTCTTCGCTGCGGCCATTACCGGCCGGCAGTGAGCCGGACACCACCACCGAATAGGGCGGCACCTTGCCCATGAAGATCTCGCCGCTGGCACGATCCACGATCTTGGTCGAACCCGACAGGAAAACACCCATCGACAGTACGCTGCCTTCGCCCACGATGACGCCTTCCGCAACTTCGGCGCGCGCCCCGATGAAGCAATTGTCCTCGATGATGGTGGGCGCGGCCTGGAGAGGTTCCAGCACGCCGCCCAACCCTGCCCCGCCCGAGATATGGCAATGGGCGCCGACCTGGGCACAGGAACCGACCGTGGCCCAGGTATCGATCATGGTGCCTTCGCCGACCCGGGCGCCGACATTGACGAAGCTGGGCATCAAGACCACGCCCTTGGCGATGAACGCGGAGCGGCGGACGATCGCGCCCGGCACGGCGCGAAAGCCGGCGGCGCGAAACCGTGGCTCGTCCCAGCCCAGGAATTTGGAATCGATCTTGTCCCACCACACCGCGCCGCCCGGCGCGTCGGAGATGATTTTCATGTCGTTGATGCGGAAGGACAGCAGCACGGCTTTCTTCAGCCATTGATGCACCGTCCATTCGCCGGCGGATTTTTCCGCCACCCGCAGCGAGCCATCGTCCAGCCCCGCCAACGCGGTTTCGACCGCATCACGCACTTCGCCCTTGGTGGCGGGACCGAGGCTTTCGCGTGCGTCCCAGGCGCTGTCAATCACGCGCGCCAGATCATTCGTCATTTTAAATTCCGATGCTGCTCAGAAACGGACCCAATTCCCGGATTTCATGATCGATATGCGTGTCCGACGCAACGGGAAATTCCGGCCCCTGGCGCGACCATTCGCTTTGGCAATCCAGCCAGACCGTGGTCATGCCCAATTCATGCGGCACCACCAGGTTGCGAGCGATATCATCGAACATAGCGGCCTGGGCCGGTACGATGCCGCCCGCCGCCATCGCGGCGTGATAGGCGGCGGGATCGGGTTTGGGGACAAAGCCGATGGTGCGGATGTCCCAAACCTGGTCGAACAGATCGGCTATCTGCAGATGTTCCAGAATGCGCGCGGCATGATTGCGGCAGGCATTGGTGAAGACAAAGCGCCGCCCCGGCAGCCGCGCCACCGCGCCGTTCAGCATGGGGTCGGGGGCAAGTCCGGACAGGTCGATATCGTGGACGAAATCCAGATAGGGTTCCGGATCGATTTTGTGGATCGCGATCAGGCCCGCCAGGGTGGTGCCGTGATCGCGATAAAGCTGTTTCTGGACCAGGCGCGCGGCATCACGCTCCATGCCCAGCAGCCGCGCCACAAAGCTGGTCATATTGGCATCGATCTGGGCGAAGATGCCGCTGTCGGCCCGATACAGCGTATTGTCGAGATCGAATATCCAGTCCCGCACATGGGTAAAATCGGGGGCCGGTTCGGCTCCCGCCTGCGGAGCGCTGATTGTCATATTCGAGGGCGAGGGCTGGCGCATGGGCGAACCATGGCTCCGGTCCTTGCCTCGCGCAAGTCACGTTAACGGTCCCGCAACCATGGCTGTTTAGCGGTCCTTAAATTCCTGCCCCGACACTCCGCCGAGCGGAGAAAATGATGAAAAAAGCCGTGAGCGGCCGCATGCCCGATGCGCCGGAGCCTGAGCGTGATGGATTGAATCCGCGCGAGGCGCTGGACATCCTGGAAATCCGCGCCCGCGAGAGCGAGGATTACATCATCCGCAATGCGGATGTCGGCTCCGCCGTGTTCGAATATCTTGCCGAATATGGCGCGCCCGCCACCCGTCAGGCCGTCGCCGCCAATCCCGCCACGCCGGCCCGGATCAATCGTCTCCTGGCGGATGACGGCGTCGAGGATGTGCGCGCGGAGCTGGCCGCCAAGATCGCCCGCCTGATGCCCGGCCTGCAAGATCGTGAGAGTGAAGAGACCGTGGCGTTGACCATCGCGACCTTGGAGTTGCTGGCGCAGGATTCGGCGGTCCGGGTGCGCGCCATCCTGGCGGACGAGATCAAGCATCTGGATTGCGTGCCCCACGAAGTGGTGTTGCGGCTGGCGCATGACGTGGATGAATTGGTGGCGGCGCCGATCCTGGAATATTCGCCGCTTCTGTCCGATGCCGATCTGATGGAAATCATCGCCGGTGGCCGGGTGCAGCAGGTTCTTGCCGCCGTGGCGCGCCGCCGCTCCTTGAGCGAGAATGTCAGCGACGTGCTGGTGCAATCCTTGGACGTGTCCGCGGTGGCGGCGCTGCTGGTCAATCCGGACGCGAAAATCCGCAAGGAGACTTTGGATCGTATCGTCGAGGAAGCCGAGGAAATCGAAAGTTGGCATCTGCCGCTGGTGCGGTACGCCGATCTTTCCGCGCGCGCCATTCGCCGCATCGGTAGCTTTGTCGGCGCCTCGCTGCTGGAACAGTTGGCGGCGCGCGGCGATTTGAGCGAGGCGACCCGCACCCATCTCAATCGCCGCCTGCGCGGACGGCTGGAGCAGGACAGCGATTTTCACAGCGAATCGGACAGCGCGGCGCAAATCGTGTCATCTGCGAAGGCGGGAGGAACCCTCGACGACGCTTTTGTCGAGCATGCGGCAGTTGCCGGCCATCGCGAGATTGTGACCTTGGCGCTGGCGGCGCTGGCGCAGGTGCCCGAAGCCACGGCACGCAAGATCTTGGGCCAGCGCAGCGCCAAGCCGCTGGTCGCCCTGGTCTGGCGCGCCCATCTCAGCATGCGCACAGCCTTCAAGATCCAGACCCGGGTGATGAAGCTGGCGGGGCGTGAGCTGTTGCCGGCGCGGGGCGGGATCAACTTTCCGCTCAGCAAGGAAGAGATGCGCTGGCATTTGAACTATTTCGATATCCCGGCCTAGCGCGCCGCCAGGCCGTTCTCATCGACATGGACGATGCTGCCGCTCTTGCCATGGGTTGGCGTGCGGGCGAACCCGGAAGCGGTGAAGCCGCGCGGAACGCAATCGCGCCGGCCCTTGATCTCGAACGCCTCGCCGCTAACGCAGAATTGATCGGGTCCCGATACCAAGGCGCCGCCGCCGGGCTTTTGCACCGACAGCCACACCGTGGCTTGCTTCAGGGGTTCGGTGATGATGCGGGCGCAGGCGCCGTCCGCGATGCGCCACCAGCCGCGGCTGATGTAATCGGCACCCGCGGCCTCGCCTATGGCGGCCGTCACTTCCGCCTTGGCATCATTGCAGACGGTATAGCCCTGGGGCGTGCCGCGTTTGCCTGCCTCGGTTTCCAGGGCGGCGAACAGTTCGGTATTTCCGTCACGATCTGAAAATCGCATCTTCTTGCGGAAATCGTTCAGCGCCGCACCGGTGGTCTTGTCGGGCTTGGCGTCGATCGCCGCGATCTTGTAGCCATTGTCCTTGAGCAATCGCTTGACGCCTGTCAGTTGCGCCGCCTCCAAGGATGCAAGCTGCGGTTGATCGTCGAAGGTCATGGTCCAGTCGGGGCGGTTATGGGTTTGCACTGTCGCGAACGGCACTGGAAAGACGTCGCCGGTGCAGTTGGGGAGCCTGTCCTTCCGGTTGATGGTGAAATTCGAGTCCTTCACGCAAAGGGCGAAGTCGCCACCCCAGGCATGCTGCGGTCCGGAATAGGCGAGCGCGGAACGGGCATAGACCAGATAGCTTTGGGCCTTGAGCTTTTCCGGAATCGCGATCTGGCAATCGCCCGGCGCGATGCGGGTCCAGCCCTGGGTGGTGGAACCGGATCCCGCCACCGACGAAGTCGCGGCATAAAGAATATAGCTGGTGCGGTTGCAGAGCTTGAGTGCGGCCTGGGCCGGCGCGGCAAGGGCGGAACTTGCCGCCAGCACCGCCAAGGCTGCGAGCAGGCGCCGCATCCTTTAGCCGGCGGTGATCAGCGTTCCGGCGCCATGCTCGGTGAAAAGCTCGAGCAGCAGCACATGCGGGATGCGGCCATCCAGAATCACGGCCGCGCGCACACCGGCTTCCACCGCCTCGATGGCGGTACGGATTTTGGGAATCATGCCGCCGGAAATCGTGCCATTGGCGATCAAATCGCGCGCCTCCGCCACGGTGAGGTGCGGGATCAGTTTCTTGTCCTTGTCCAGCACGCCTTCGACATCGGTCAAAAGGACCAGGCGCTCCGCCTTGACCGCCCCGGCCACCGCGCCGGCCACCGTGTCGGCATTGATGTTGTAGGTCTCGCCCTTGGGGCCGACGCCGATCGGTGCGATCACCGGAATGATTTCCGACTTCATCATGGTGTACAGCACTTCGGGATTGACGCTCGCCGGCTCGCCGACAAAGCCCAGATCCTCGACCGTGGTCTTGCCGGTCACTGAATCGGTGCGGGTCAACGCCAACTTGCGCGCCACCACCATATTGCCGTCCTTGCCGGACAGGCCGACAGCGCGCCCGCCCGCGGCATTGATGGCGGTGACAATGTGCTTGTTGATCGAACCGGTCAGCACCATCTCGACTACTTCCACCGCCGCTTCGTCGGTGACGCGCAATCCGTCGATGAAGCGCGAATGGATATCCAGCTTTTTCAGCATGGCGTCGATCTGCGGCCCGCCGCCATGCACCACCACCGGGTCGATGCCGGTCTGCTTCATCAGCACGATGTCCTGGGAGAAATCGTCAGTGCCGCCGCCGGTCATGGCATTGCCGCCATACTTCACCACGATGGTCTTCTGGTCGTATTTGAGAATGTAGGGCAGCGCCTCGACCAGCACGCGGCCGGTCTGGCGCCAGCGCGCCATCAGCCGCAGATTCTTTTCCTGGTCGCTGTCGTCCGCCATGCCGGAAAACCTGAGAAAGCGGGGCCTTATACGCGCCCTGACGCGCCACGCCAACCCTTAAGGTTTTGCAAGCTTCGCAATGCTCTGGCGCAGGCCCGTCAGCCCCTCGCCGTTACGGGACGACGTGGCGTGGATTTCCGCCAGGGCCGGGGTGTGCTTGCGGGCTTCCGCCGCTACCGCGGTCAACGCGGCGTCGATTTCGGCGGGCTTGAGTTCATCGGTCTTGGTCAGGACCATGCCATAGGAAACGGCGGCGCGGTCCAGCAATTCCATCACCGCCCTGTCAGTGTCCATCACGCCCCGGCGGCTGTCGATCAGCAACGCCACGCGGCGCAGTGTGGCGCGGCCGCACAGATAGGCGAAGATCGTGTTCTGCCATTCCATCGCCAACTGTTTGGAGGCTTTGGCATAGCCATAGCCGGGCAGGTCGGTGAGGATCAGCTTGCCACCCAGATTGAAGAAATTGATCTCACGGGTGCGGCCCGGCGTATTGCTGACGCGGGCCACCGTCTTGCGGCCCGTCAGGGCGTTGATCAAGCTGGACTTGCCGGCGTTGGAGCGGCCGACAAAGGCGATCTCGGGCAGGCTTTCGGGCGGCAGGCTCTTGATATCGCCCGTGCCCCAGAAGAAATCGCACGGACCCGCGAATAATTTGCGCGCGAACTCCGCATCCGCGCCGCTCATTTATTTCGCTTTCGCTTTGTTGAACTTCAGATTCTCGAACAGATGCACCTCGACGCCCTCGCGGCGCATGATGAAATATTGCTGGCTCACCGACAGAAGATTGTTCCAGGTGTAATAGATCACCAGGCCGGCCGGGAAGGTCGCGAACATGAAGGTGAAGATCAGCGGCATGAAAGTGAACATCTTGGCCTGCACCGGATCGGAAGGCGCCGGATTGAGCTTGGTCTGAACGAATTGGGTGATGCCCATCAGAATCGGCCAGATGCCGATCGACAGATAGGCCGGGATGAAAGCCGGGATGTGATACGGCAGCAGCCCGAACAGGTTCAGGATCGAAGTTGGATCGGGCGCCGACAGATCGTGGATCCAGCCATAAAAAGGCGCCTGGCGCATTTCGATGGTGACATAGAGAACCTTGTAGAGCGAGAAGAATACCGGGATCTGAATCAGCATCGGCAGGCAGCCGGTCAGCGGATTGACCTTTTCGCGCTTGTACAGCGCCATCATTTCCTGCTGCTGACGCTGCGGATCTTCCTTGTGGGCTTTCTTGATCTCTTCCATCTGCGGCTGCACCTTCTTCATCCGGCTCATGGATTTGAAGGAGGCGTTGGCCAGCGGGAAGAACAAGAGCTTCACCACCACCGTCAGCATCAGGATGGCGATGCCGAAATTGCCGATGAAATGGGAGAAGATGTCGAGCAGCCAGAACAAGGGCTGGGTGAGGAACCAGAACCAGCCCCAATCCACCGCATTGTCAAAGCGCGCAATGCCTTCCGACTTTTCGTAGGCGCGCAGAATATCCACCACCTTGGCGCCCGCGAACAGCCGATGCGTCACTTGCGCCTGCGCGCCGGCCGCGATGATGCGCGCGCCCAGACGATAATTGGCTTGATAGGCTTTGGTATCGCCGCTGAGGGTCGAACCCAGATAGGCGCCGTTATAGGTTTCGCCTTGCGGCGGGATGACGGCCGCCATCCAGTATTTGTCGGTGACGCCGACCCAGCCTCCCGTGGATGAGAAGCTCTTGGGCGGGGTGCCTTCGTCCTTGAAGTCGGTGTAGTTGGCGTCGACCTCGCTGCCATCGGCGACGCCGACAAAACCCTGATGCAGGACCCAGCTGGTCTGTTCCTTGGGAACCCCTTCGCGCGCGACATAGGCGAACGGATAAAGTGTCTGCGCCTGCGCGGATTTGTTCGCCACGTTGTCGGCGACGCTGAACATGTATTGCGCGTCGACCGAAATGACACGCGTGAAAGTCAGGCCCTGGCCATTGTCCCAGCTCAGGGTCACCGGATGGCCGGGCGACAGGGCGCCGCTGCCGGCCTGGGTCCATACC
Organism: uncultured Alphaproteobacteria bacterium; assembly: GCA_903897605.1. Classification (GTDB taxonomy): domain Bacteria; phylum Pseudomonadota; class Alphaproteobacteria; order Micropepsales; family Micropepsaceae; genus Rhizomicrobium. The sequence continues at coordinate 171,484 of CAIUCH010000054.1, read as the reverse complement.
GTCTGGTCGGTGGGCACATTCTGGCCGATCCAGCCGAACTCGGCGTAATAAGGATAGGCCGTGCTCTTGGGCGCGAGCAGCACGATTTCCGGGCTCTTCGGGTCGGTGGTTTCGCGATATTTCTTCAACCGCAGATCGTCGAGCTTGGCGCCCTTGAGCGCGATCGAACCATCCAGCAACGGGCTGTCGATCGCCACGCGTTCCCCGCCCGCCTTCAGCGCCGCTTCGCGCGCCATATGAGTGGTGGTACCCGCCATGCCCGGCACGGTTCCAGGCGCGGCGTCTGGAGTCGCTGGTTGTTTCTTCACCTGATGCGCCAGGACAGCTTGGCGCGCCTGGGTGGCCTTCATCTGCGGCGCGACCACGAAATATTGCCAGGCAAAGATCACCAGCGCCGACAAGGCGATGGCGAGATAGACATTGTTGCGATTGCCATTCATGGACTGATTTTCACGCCTGAGGGTGTTTATGAAGAGGAACAGGATCGAAGCCCGACGAACCGCCGAGCCAGGTTATGGGATGACAGCGGGCGATCCGCCGCACCGCAAGCAGCGATCCGCGCGCCGGGCCGTGCGTCTTGATCGCTTCCAGCGCATAGGCCGAGCAGGTGGGCTGGAACCGGCAGGATGGCGGGGCCAGCGGCGACAAAAAGCGGCGATAGAAATGGATCGGCGCGCTGAGGGCGATGGTCACAAGGCGCGTCATGCTTTTCCTCAGACTCACTTTTCTCAAACAGACAGGCCTTGGACAGACCGGGTAAAACGGACCGGGTTAAACTGGCCGGTCATCCAGCTTGCGATGGGCCGCCCGTGCCGCCTCGGCGATATCGTCTTTCAGAGCGGCAAAATCGCGGACCAAGATGCCCGCGCGGGCGACCAGAACATAGTCATGGCCGGTGCGCCCTGAAAGGGGAAGCAGATCATAGGCCGCCGCGCGCAGGCGCCGTTTGGCGCGGTTGCGTGCCACCGCATTGCCGATCTTCTTGCTGGCGGTGAAGCCTAGACGCAGGGTTTCGGGGGCGCGGACGGATTCGGGCGTGGGCGCCATCTCCAAAGTCACCGCGCCACTCACGCGGCGCAGATGCCGGGCGGCGGCCAGAAAATCGGCGCGCTTACACAGCCGGTCTATGCGCAGCCCTTTGGCCACGCTGACGGGATCAGGCAGAGAGTTTCTTGCGGCCATGGGCGCGGCGGCGGGCCAGGACCTTGCGGCCGCCGGCGGTCGCCATGCGCGAACGGAAGCCATGGCGGCGCTTGCGCACAATTTTGCTCGGCTGATACGTGCGCTTCATACGGGGCTCCGAAGGCGGAAAAGAGCGCGGTTTCTATGGCTCCCGGCCGCGCCTGTCAACCGCCGGGCAAAGTCACCGCGCAATAAAATTACAATCGCCCAGCGGGTGGATTTTGCCTTACAAGCCGGCCCCAGATGGCCTGGAATCCTCAAACCTATCTGGCTTTCGCGGACCAGCGCACCCGGCCCGCCGCCGACCTGCTGGCCCGGGTTCCAGGCTTGCGCCCCGCCCGGGTCATCGATCTGGGATGCGGCCCCGGCAATTCCACCGCGCTTCTGGCGGCGCGCTGGCCTCGTGCCGCCCTGGAAGGGCTGGATAGTTCCGCCGCCATGCTGGAGCAGGCCGGGGCAAGCGGCGTGCCGGCAAAATCGATCGAGGCCCCGATCGCAAGCTGGGTGCCCGAGGCGCCCTATGACGTCATTTTCTCCAACGCCACCTTCCAGTGGCTGCCGGATCAGGCGGCATTGTTCCCCCGGCTGATGTCCTTTGTGAAACCCGGCGGCATTTTCGCGTTCCAGGTGCCGGTGAATTTCAACGCCGCCAACCATGTGCTGATGCTCGAGACCGCGCGCGATCCGCGCTGGCGCGAGGCGCTGGCGCAGGTGCGCGAAGTCGAGCGCGGATCGGCCCAGGCTTATTACGAGATATTGATGCCCCACGCGGCGGCTCTCGATATCTGGACGACAGAATATCTGCAGCTGCTGGAAGGCGAGGATGCGGTCTATCGCTGGGTTTCCGGCACGGCGCTGCGCCCCTTTGTGCAGGCGCTTGCGGGCGAAGAGCGCGACGCCTTCGTCGCCGCCTACAAGGCAAAACTCAATCTCGCCTATCCGCGCCGCACCAACGGCACCACGCTGTTTCCGTTTCAGCGATTGTTCGTGGTGGCGACCAAGGCCTGAAACAAAAAAGCTGATTCTTTATTGGTCGCGCGGCCGGGCGGAAAACCGCTCAACACTTTTCCTGACCGACGCTCCCGCAGCTACCGCACGAACACGCGCACTTCGCTGGCAGCGGCGTTGGGATCGGTGGACGATGCCACATTCATGCGCGAAGCGGGCACGCCCATGTCGGTCATCGAGCGCATGATCTCCTGCGCATGGCGGCGGGCCGTGGTCTGGGCGATCTGCACCGAGGCAGCGTTGCCGCGTGTCGGCGACACTGCGACCACCTGGAAATTGGCGTTGGGGCGGGACTGCAGCGCCTGGTTCAGCGCGGCATACAGAATCTGCTGATAATCCACATTGGGACGATCGAAGCGCACCACCACCAGCGGCGTGCCGCTGGACGCGAACTGAAGATTGCTCGAAGCCGCGGCAGCCGACAGGCCCGGTGTGCCACCATACAATTCGCCATTCTTGACGGCGCTGGACAGCATGACGAGATTGTTGCGCTCATTGGCGGCATAAGCCGTCTGGCGCTGCACATCGTCGGAGATTTCCTTCAGCAGCCGGTCTATCAGCACGATGGTCTGGTTGGTTTCATCCTCCAGCAGCGAAAGCTGACGATGATCTTCATCCACCGCGCCGGACACATTGAAAGTGGCGCCGATCTGGTTGAGCGCGAAATGGGCATTGGATGAATCGCCCGTCACTTCGGTGCCAAGCGCGTTCAACTGATTGATGTTGCTCGACAGGCTGTCGAGCGAGGCCTGTGCGGAATTCCATTCGCTCACCAGCTCGGGATTGCCCTTGGTGGTGCCGACCTGGAGCCGGGTGGTAATCCGCGCCTTGGATTCCTGATAGGCGCCCGCCGCGGCCGCGCCATTGTTGCGCAGATCGGCCAGGCGCTGGGCGTTGGCGCCGAGCTTGCCTTCCAGCCCGGAAACCTGGCCCCGCAGGGTTTGGATGGTCTTGCTGACCTGGGTGCCGGTATCGCTGCCCGGATCGATCGCGATCGGGGTGATGGTGGCGACCGGGGCGATGCCGCCGCCGCCAGCCAATGGCGGCGCCTCGGCGGTGGGGGCAGGCGTCGCGGCGGCGCCGGCCGCGGTTGGCGCTGCAGCATCCGAAGCGGAGATGTCGTTATTGTCGTCGAACATATTGTCGAGGTCGGTACAGGCAGCCAAGCTCAGGCCCGCCGTCACCACGCATGCCAGAAGAAGGCCCGATTTAAGGCCCCGTTTGGCTGAATATCCCCTCATTCTGCTCTCCGCTGCCGGCGCCCCTGCCCCAAAAAGGGGGGCGGCACGCATTCCCAACCCGCTTGGCCGACGCCCGCCAGCCAAGACGCGGGGGTTTAGTCTTAACGAGGCCCACGAGGACGGACAAGGGCATGGGAGCCCGCTTTTGCCGTTTTACACAATCGTCGTGAGGACTTGGCGGCAATCCGGGCACCGAAATCGCCCCCTGGCGGCCCAGCGGCGTGAGGTCGCGGGGACGGGCGGGCGCGCGCTTGCCTTTGCGAAGCGGCATCAATAGGTTCTGCGCCCTTCGGCTTGGAATGCGCCCGTAGCTCAGCTGGATAGAGCATCAGACTACGAATCTGAGGGCCGGGAGTTCGAATCTCTCCGGGCGCGCCAGTTTTTCTTAGCGAGTGAAGCGAGCTTAGAAAAACTGAGCGCCACCGAGGGGCGCGCAGCGACCCGAGTGGGCGCCCTTCCGCTGCCCTCTTAGCGAGCATAGCGAGCTTAGAGGACCTGGCGCCGCTTCAAGCGGAGGGTTCTGAGCGCGAGCGAAGAGCCCGAAGCGAGGGCGGCTGGTGACAACAAACGCCGCTGCCATCCTGCCCATCCCATAATGGAGCCCAGAAATTCCACTCTGACTCCATTTCTATTCCAGGCAACGCGAGAGCGAGCGTTTGGAATCAATCGCCATGAAGCGTCCGCAAAGCGACGCTCAGGGTGGAGCCGTCGAGATAGGCTTAACAAGCGCAGACTCACCGTTGCCTGCGAGCGTAATATAGAGCTTCTTTTCGCCATAGGCGATGTAGATGTGCAATTGCCTGAGCACATTGATACCGATGATGATCGTACCATGATTGGATAGAGGGCCGCCGAAGATCGTCTCGGGCAACAGATCCACCTGCGGATTGAGAACAGTGATATCGCCAAAGGACAAGCGCTCGAATTTATGGGAATAGGATTTCCAATGGGGCTTGTCCTTGTCTTCCGGCTTGACCAAGTCTTCTTCCTTAATCACCGGTGTATACTCCGGCAGTTCCGGTGAACCTGGTGTCAGGTGGAAGTTGCTGATGACTTCCGAGACACCGGCAGTTGTTATCGGCGCGCCGGTGTCCAGAATGGCTTGAAAAACCTTGCCATCAAGCGTGACATCAACGATCAGATAGCCGTTGCGGAAATCGCCCGGCAAGATTGCCAAGGGCCGCTCCGGCCAATAGGCCACTCGGCCTTCGCAATGGTCCTGCGAAAAATAATTCAAGCGATTGGCGCCGAAATCCAGGTCGACGTCATATTGCAGGAACAGGTCGGCTGAAAGTATGCCCGCCGCTTCGCCGGGAAGTTTCGGAAACGGGGCAACAAGAAACTTCATGTTCTCTCCCCGCAGATTGCCCAGATCGAAGGTCGCGACACGAACGGCTCGGTCGCTCGTGTCACCGGCCAAATCTCCGGAATTATATTTGCTGAAAATGTCCGGCAGCTTCAGCTCTTTGGCGGCCTTCTGTGAGATCGAGGTCATTTGCCCGCCCGTATCAAGAAGGAGATTCTTAGGCGTGCCATTGATGGTGACTGGAACATAGAACCTGCTCCGATCCTCATTGGTCGTCATCTTGATGCTGTTAATGAGTTGGAGCGGCTTGCACCCAGGTGCGTCAGCAGCGCGTGCAGAATTCACAGACAGAAAAAAAGCGGCAGCGGTCAGACCATTTAAAATAAGAACAGCGCGCTGGAAAATTCGCATGCTCGGGCCCCAACCGACGATACCCAGACCAAGCCACAACCTGACGCGTGTATGCAAGACGAATTTTGGTACCTCGCTCTTCAATCGGGGCAAAGAATTGGGGTCAGATTAAACATAACGCCCTGATCGCCGCGAACGGGTCGCGCGGGACCGTCAATTGCCAGTTCCCTGTTTCATCCTGCGCGGCGCGCCAGTTTTTCTTACTGAGCGCTTCTTCGAGCTTGCGAGGAGGCGCCTTTCCATCAGGGGTTCCCGGCAAATAGCCCTACCAGCGCAGCACACGCGGCCCCAGAACCGCGCCGACGAATCCGCAGGCCAACACGCCCAGGCTGTACCAGATCAGCAGAAACGGCGCCGCCGATTCCTGGCAATGCATCGCGTAGGATGCCGCTCCAAAGCCGCCCGCGCTCAAGCCAACCATGGCGCCGGCAAACACCAGCCGCGTCGGCGCTAGACCCCGCACCGCCCAGGCCAGACCGACCAGCGGCGGCGCGGCGGCGGCGAGAATGCGCCAGGGCGCCGTCACCGCGCTGAAGCCCATGATCAAATGCGCCCGCATGTCGGCGGGGCCGTCGATCAATTGAATAGCAGCCAAACTCGCCATCGCCATCGCCGGGACCAGCAGCCACAAAAGCAGATTGCCGGTCGGCACGCCCGGACGCACCAGCCGCTCCACCGCCCACAGCGCGATGGCGCCGATGCCGGAAACATAGGCGAGTTTTATCCAGAAAATCGTCGTCAGGGACGCGGTCGCCATATCGGGGCGATAACCCAGCGTGATTCCCACCAGCAGAATCGAAATGCCAAGCCCCACGCCCAGCCCAAGCGCCAGACGCCGTGCAACCGGAGGGCTGGCGACCGGCCGCAGATCCGCGACCAGCCGCTCGACCATGAGATCAATGTCGTGCGACGCGGCGGCCGGCGGAACATTGGTGGGATGATTGGATGATGGCACGGCCGCTCAATGCTTGAATGGTGAACGCCGGCACCGGCCAAAGCCCGCGACGGTCATTGGTATTTCGGCACCCGGACAGGCGGGGTTACAAGAGGCGCATCGTGAATTTGCCTCAATAATTTTGATTTTCGCGGCCAGCGGTGGCGTTCGATTGCCGAATGTCCCGAGTTGTTGCAGTATTTCAACTCCCAGGTCGAAAGCGCGCCATGTCGGATAAAGAATGGTCAGGGTTGATGGCCGCCGCGCAGAAAGGCGATAGCGCGCGCTATCGCCGGCTGCTTGAGGAAATCCGTCCCTGGCTGAAACGCTATTTCGGAACGCGGCTCCCGCCCGCCATGGTTGACGATGCGGTGCAGGACACGCTGTTCGCCTTGCATGAAAAGCGCAACAGCTTCGATCCGGCGCGGCCTTTCGGGCCCTGGCTGGTGGCGATCGCGCGCTACAAATGGATCGACCGGCTTCGCGCGCTGCGCAAATCCGCCACCCTGCCGATCAGCGAGGAACTGGCGATCGAGGATCATGGCGCCGCCATCCAGAACGCCACCACCTTGGAAAGACTTCTCGCCGATCTGAAGCCGGCCCAGGCCGAGGTCGTCCGTCTGGTGAAAATGCATGGCTTCAGCATCGAAGAGGCGTCCGCCAAGACCGGACAATCGGTCTCCTTGGTCAAGGTCAATATTCATCGCGGCATTACGCGGATGATGATCGCTGCGCAGAGGCAAGTTCAGACCGACGGGTGAGGACGATCGGTCGGCATTTCAGGCCTTGGCGTCGAAGGCCTCATATTCATGCGCGATGCTGGCTTCGATCAAGGCGCGCCATACCGGTTCGGCTATTGCCGGCGACAGGCCGGCGGCCGCCGCTTCGCGCACCACATTGCGCACCACCTGTTCGATACGATCCGGGTCGCGCACCGATCCGCGCGCCGGTTTCAGGATGGCGGCGCGTTCGATATAGCTTTGACGCAGCGCCAGCAACGCCACCAGGCGTCTATCCAGGACGTCGATGGCCGCGCGCAGCTCCGCCATGGAGCCGCAGGCTTGGGGCGGGGTCAAATCGTGCTGCATGGCGGGATCTCTTTGGGGTCGCGGGATCAGGCTTTTAGCGATAGCGCCTCGATTTCCCAATCCTTATAGTGCCGCGCCAAGAAGCGGGGGCCAGGGCAATCATGACCGACGGAAAAAAAACCAAGGGGTTCAATCGTCGCCAAATGCTGGCGGCGGCAAGCGTCGCGGCGGCCGGCCTGGCTCTGGATGCGCCCGGCGCGATGGCGGCCAGTGCCGCGCCCGTGGCGAACACCAGATACGGAAAAATTCGCGGGCGCGCCGATGGCGGCGTCAAGATCTTCAAGGGCGTGCCGTATGGCGCCTCGACCGCCGGCGCCAATCGTTTCATGCCGCCCCAGCCGCCAGCGCCCTGGAACGATGTGCGCGACACCACCATGTTCGGCAATCGGGCGCCGCAGACCGATGCCACCGGATTCATGGAAGAAGAAGTGGTGGCGCTGGATCGCACCGCCCAAAGCGAGGATTGCCTGCGGCTGAACATCTGGACCACAGGTCTGAAGGACGACAAGAAGCGTCCCGTCATGCTGTGGTGCCATGGCGGCGGCTTCACCGGCGGCTCGGGCGGCAATGTCCGTTATGACGGCGCCATGCTGGCGAAGAAACATGGCGTGGTGCTGGTGACGATCAATCACCGCCTCAACGCTTTGGGCTTTCTTTATCTCGCCAAGCTGGGCGGCGAAAAATATGCCGATAGCGGCAATGTCGGCATGCTCGACATCTTCGCGGCGTTGAACTGGGTCAAGGACAACATCACCGAATTCGGCGGCGATCCCGGCAATGTCACCATCTTCGGCCAGTCGGGCGGCGGCAGCAAAGTCACCACTGCCATGGCGATGCCGCAGGCGGTTGGCCGCTTCCATCGCGTCATCGCCGAAAGCGGCGTGTCGCTGAAGGCGATCACGCGGGACGAGGGCACCGAGATCGCCGGCAAGATCATGGCCCAGCTCGGCTTGCAGCCGAACCAGGTCGATCAACTGCAGCAGGTTCCCTTTCAGCAGATCATCGCCGCGCTGGGACCGATGGGTCCGGCGGGCCGCTTCGGACCGGTGCTGGATGGCCGCAACCTGGTGTCCGGCAACGGCCCCTTCGATCCGGTGGCGCCTTCGATTTCAGCAAAGGTGCCGATGATCCTGGGTTCGACCTTGACCGAGATCACGTTTCTCAACAGCACGCCGCTGGATCCCATCGACGATGCCGCCTTGCGTACCGACATCAAGCGCGGGCTGAGGGTGGACGATGCGCAGACCGAAAAGCTGATCGCACTCTACAAAAAGGATTTCCCGCAGGCCGACAATGTGCGGCTGTTCCAGCTCATCGCCACCGACAATTGGCTCACCGCCAATGTCGCGCTGGTGGCGGAGCGCAAGGCGGCACTGGGCCAGGCGCCGGCCTATGTCTATCATTTCGAGAAGCCGACCCCCGTGCATGACGGCAAGCTCGGTGTGCCGCACACATTGGAAGTCTCCTATGTGTTCGACAATCTGGATGGACCCACCGACGATCTCGTCACCGGCAAGGGCAAGGACCGCTATCCTCTGGCCGACAAGATGAGCCGCGCCTGGACCAATTTCGCCAGGACCGGCAATCCCAATGTCTCGGGGCTGCCGACATGGCGGCCTTACGCGGCCTCGGATCGTGCGGTGATGATCTTCAACGATCAGTGCAAGCTGGTGGTCGATCCGCATGCGGAGGCGCGTCTGGCCATCACCGACATTCATGTGCGCCAGGGTCAGACTTCGTCCTGAGCGTCGGGCGCGCCAAGCTTCTGTTAGGTCGGTGGCGCGGCACAGGTGAAATTCGCCGCCTCATTGGTGTCGCCGCTGCCGCTATACTTCGCCACCTTGGGGAAGGGGCAGAGCGGGCGCGTGCGGTCCGCGATCTTGCTTTGATTGAGATGGGTGCCGATGAAGAGATCGGGCGCTTTTTTTTGCGTCACCCAGACATCCAGCGCCTTGACGATGTCGTGTTTGGCGTCGTCTTGGATGGCCGGACCGGCGGCGCCGAAATTACCCACGCCCGGACCGCCGGTGCAATGAAAGATCCCCGGCAGCATGAACAATCTGACAAAGCTGTCGGTCTTGACCTGGCCTTCCTGGGCCAGGATCTGCTGATAGAAATCGATGCTGGCCAAGGATGAAATCTGCTGATCGGCCCAGCCATGATACATGATCAGCTTTCCGCCATGCCGGTAGAAGCCGGTCAGATCGGGTTTGACGTTATAGACGTCCGCCACCGTCTGCTTGCCCACCACCTTCGCGGACAAGGCGCGGTCGGTGTCCTTGTCATAGTCGAATTTGGTGTTGTCGAAATTCTTGTCCTGGAACACAGAGTAGCGGAAGAAATCGAATGACGAGCCGCCCGGCCCGGCGCCCGCCCACAGCCGCGCCCATTGCGCTTCGCTGCCGCGCGGATAACCCACGAAGATCGCGCGGCCATCGGAGCGTTTGGCGCCATTATAAATCGCATTAGCCGCCGCGACCTGCACGGGCGTGAGACATTCATTCGCCGCGTCGCCCGTCTTGCAGGTAAGCGAAGCGGGATCGAAATGGCATTGGCGGGGATCTTCGATCACGCCGTCCTTGACGCCATCCAGCGCATCGCAAGCCGCGATCGCCCGCCGGTTGAGCAGGGCGGCGCTTTCTTCCGTCAAGGCGGTGGGGTCGAGCAGCGCGGCGCGACTGTTCCAGGCGGCATTGATCATCTGGTTGGCCCAATGCCAGGCCGGCGCGCCCGCGACGATGCCGTCATAATCGTCGGGAAAGCGTGTCGCTTCCATCAGCGCGTGATGGCCGCCCTGCGAACAGCCCACGAAATAGGATTCGCTGGCTTTCCTGCCGTAGAAATCCTGCACCAGTTCCTTGGCCGCGACGGTCGAGACATGCAGGGCGCGATAGGCGAAATCGACCATTTTTTCGGGATGGCCCAGGGCCCAGCCCTGTTCATTGCCGCCATTGGGCGCGTTGGGATCGCTGATGTGGCCATTGTCGGTGGACATGGTGGCATAGCCGGCCTTCAGCGCTGTCAGCATGGGGCCGGGTGAGATCGCGCCCGCCGAACCGCCGCCGCCTTCGGCCTGGAATTTTCCGTTCCAGACGGTGGCGGGCGGCATCCAGACTTCGAAGCCGACGCGGGAATCAGCGGTGGGGTTGGCGACGCCCACAACCCGGCACAGCGGCACATCGATCTGTGTGTTGCCGACAATCGTGCCGGACTCGTCATATTCGGCGGTGAGAACGCGCATGCCCGGCGCGATGGTTTTTCCGGTCAGCGCTCGGCAGCTTGCGGCATCGCCGGTGCCTTTGGGAGGCGCGGAGGCTGCGTGTCCGGCGGGCACGGCAATGCTCAAGACCGGCAGCAAACTGAAAACCGAGACAAACGCCTTCAGACGCGAGATGCGCGGCATGAACCCCTCCCAGACCGTATCGGGCGATCCTCTCCTGGGTCTGGGAGATGGTCAACCGCCGGACGGTCAGGAAGCGTCAGCTATGCGGAGGACTGTGGAGATAGCTCTCGACCAGCGAGCCTGCGATCAGCCGCCAGCCATCCACCAGGACGAAGAAGATCAGCTTGAAGGGCAGGGAGATGATCACCGGCGGCAACATCATCATGCCCATGCTCATCAGGATCGAGGCCACCGCCATGTCGATGATGAGAAAGGGCACGAAGATCAAAAAGCCGATCTCAAAGGCCCGTTTCAACTCCGACAGCATGAAGGCGGGCGCCAAGGTGGTCAGCGCGGTGTCTTCCGCTTTCGCGGACGCCTTGGTGTGCGACATGTTCAAGAACAGATTGAGATCGGCGTCGCGCACATGTGCCAGCATGAATTTCTTCATCGGCACCATCGCGGCGGTGAAGCCCTGCTCGGCCGTCACCTGATTGTTCATCATCGGCTCGACACCCTGGTGATAGGCCTCGGTCAAGGTCGGGGTCATCACGAACAAGGTAAGGAACATCGCCAGCGATACCAGCACGCTGTTGGGTGGGCTTTGCTGCAGGCCGAGCGCGGTGCGCAGCAGGGACAGCACCACCACCATGCGCACAAAACTGGTCATCATGATCAGGATGGACGGAGCGATCGACAGCACCGTGATCAAGGCGACGATCTGCACCATGCGGTCGGTGAACAGGCCAGTGCCATTGAGGTCGATGGAAAGGCCGGAATTGGGTGCGGCAGTGGCGGCAGCGGCGGCATTGGCGGCGACGGGCGCCAGGGTCGCGGCAGAAGCGAAGCTTGGCGCCATCAGCGCGAGCAGCAATACCAGCAAGGGAAGAATTCTCTGGAAGCGGTTCATGCCACGCCATTCCTGCCGGCGGACGCAATTCCATTTTCGACCAGGCAGGCGCCGTCGGGACCGGTGAAGATCAGATGCTCGACATTGTCGCGGCGCACGATGAAAAGACGTTGACGCGGCCCGATCATCAAAGTCTCGACCACGGCGAGACGCTTCTGTTCCACGGATTTGGTGACACCCGGCACGCCCCATTTGCGTGCGGCGATTCCAGCGGCGCCGATCAGGGCGAGAACCAGAAGCAGGGCGCCGACATAGCGAAGAATTTCGATTGTCATCTCATTCCTTTTCGCGTTTCGACGATGGCGACCGACAGATTTCGTCGGCATGGCGCATTTCGCCGAAACGCTCAGGGGTCCGAGTAAAGAAGCATCAACCTTAATCGCGCGTTAAACGTGGGAAGAAAATGCCCGGCAAAAACGACCGCTGTTAAGTCGCGCTTAAGCATGGTGGGGTCAGGATCGGCTTGCATTCGAAGGCTAACAGAAAGTTACCGCGATGAACTTCCCCGATGTGCCACTGATGTCCATGTTGCGGACCCGCATGTCCTGGCTGCATCAACGGCAGGATGTTTTGTCCCGCAATGTCGCCAATGCCGATACGCCAGGCTTTACCGCGCGCGACTTGAAGCCGCTGGATTTCAATGACGCGCTGCGTTCTTCGACCGTGAACAAGGCCAGTGGCCTGACGGTGACTGATCCGCATCACATCGCGATCCGGCCAGCGGGCGGCACACCCAAATTCGACGATACCGAAATCCACGACATCGAATCCAATCCCAATGGCAATTCGATTTCGCTGGAAGCGGAAATGATCAAAGTGTCCGACACCCAGGCGCAATTCCAGGCCGCCGCCAATCTCTACGCCAAGGCGATGAGTCTGATGAAGACCGCAATCGGGCACTGAGAACCACGACAAGGAGATCAAAGATGGACTTCTCGACTTCCATGGCCGTTGCCGCGTCCGGCATGCGCGTTCAATCCGAACGCATGAAGGTCATCTCGGAAAATATCGCCAATGCCGATTCCACTTCGCCGACGCCCGGCACCGATCCCTATCGCCGCAAGGTGCCGACCGTGACGTCCAAATTCGACAGCGAGCTTGGCGCCAACATGGTGCAGAACGGTCGCACCGTGCCGGACAAGAGCGAATTTCGCACCCAATATGATCCGGGCAATCCCAATGCCGACAAGAAGGGCTATGTCAAACTGCCCAATGTCGATCCCCTGATCGAAATCATGGACATGCGCGAGGCGCAGCGTTCCTACGAGGCCGACCTCACCGTGATGGAAGCGACCAAGCAGATGTTGGCCAAGACCGTCGATCTTCTGAATAAGTAATGATGACCCCCTCCACCCTTCAAATCTTTTCGCCCCCATCTGTGCGCCACGCGGGCAAGCCCGCTAGCGCACATCTTCCCCCGCCAATGGCTCCGCCATGCGGGGGAAGAAAGTCATTGTGGGCTTCGACAATTGAAAGGAATCTCTGATGGCGCTTCCCGCCGCCGCCGCCGCTGCTTACCAGAATGTCGCCCGCATGGCGCAGGCCGCGTCTTCGCCCGGCATCGCGCCGGCCGAGATGCCAGGCTCCAGCTTCTCGGATTTTCTCTCCGGTGCGGTCAAGGATTCGATTTCGACCATTCGCCAGGGCGAGCAGGCCGCCGCCGCGCAAGTCAGCGGTAAGGCCAACATCGTCGATGTGGTCAACTCGGTGAACTCCGCCGAACTCACGCTCGATACCGTGGTGGCGGTGCGCGACAAGGTGGTCGCGGCCTATCAGTCCATCATGAGTATGCCGATTTAGCGGGAACTGCGGACTTCCGGTTTTCCGCCTGTCAATAAAACGTAAAGTCCGCGCGACAAATAAGAGGTAGTTATGGATCCCGCCACCGCCATCGATTTCGCCCGCAATGCCATGCTGGTCCTGCTGGAAGTGATCGCGCCCGCCATGATCACCGCTCTGGTGGTGGGCCTGGGCATCGGTCTGCTGCAGGCATTGACCCAGATCCAAGAACAGACCCTGGTATTCGTTCCCAAGATCGTCGCGGTCTTCGTCGTGCTGTTGATCGCCTTGCCTTTCGCGGGTCAGGCGCTGGGCGGATTGATGACGGACGTCGCCGCGCGTATCGCCGCCTATTGAAGAATAGGCCATGCACATCCAGCTTCCCGCGCTTTCGGGCATCATCTTCACTTATCTGCTGGTGTTCGCCCGCGTCGGCGCGATGATGATGCTGTTGCCGGGTATCGGCACCATGGGCGTGCCGGCGCGCGTGCGGCTGGTGTTGGCGCTGGCGGTTTCCTTTGCCTTGACCCCGACGGTGCAGAACCAATATCCCGCCGAAGCACCGCAGACCGCCATCGCGCTGGCCATTCTGATCGGCCAGGAGGTCACGGCCGGCGTCCTGGTGGGCGCCATGGCGGCGGTCATCATGAGCGGATTGCAGATCGCGGGCGCGCTGATCGCCACCCAAATCGGCCTCGCCTATGCCCAGACCGTGGATCCGACCCAGAACACCCAAGGCGCGGTGGTGGGCAATTTTCTCACCTTGCTGGGGACGGTGATGATCTTTGCCACCGATCTGCACCATCTGGCCATCGGCGCCATCGCCGGCAGCTACCGGATGCTGCCGCCGGGGGGACATTTGCCCACCGCCGACATGGCGCAATTGGTGATCCAGCTGGTGTCATCGTCCTTCGCGCTGGGGTTCCAACTGGCCGCGCCATTCCTGGTGTTCGGCTTCGCGGTCTATGCCGCGCTGGGAATCCTGGCCAAGCTGATGCCGCAATTGCAGGTCTTCTTTGTCGCGGTGCCGATCAATATTCTCTGCGGCTTCGTCATCATGATGGCGTTGCTGGGTTCGATGATTACGCTGTTTCTCAACTATTACACGACCTCGATGGGGATATTCCTCTAGATGGCTGACGACCAGGACAAGTCGCAGCAGACCGAAGAGCCGACACAGAAACGGCTCGAACAGGCTCGTGAATCCGGCGATATCGTCAAATCGTCCGAAGTCACCTCCTTTGTTCTGCTGGCGGGCGGCACCTTGGCGATCGCCATGTTCGGTCATTCGACCGCGATCGGCATCGCGAAACTTATGACCATGTTCATTGAGCAGCCCGATCAACTGGCGGTCGATGGCGCCGGCCTGGCATCAATGATGCGCGGCCTGGTCTTTCATCTGGCGCTGATCCTGGCGCCCTTCATGGGCGTGATGATCCTGGCCAGTCTGGCCGGCCATGTCGCGCAAAGCCGGCCTTCTTTCAATCCAGAACGGCTCGCGCCGGATTTTTCGAAACTATCAATCCCCAGAGGCCTTGGCCGGATGTTCGGGCCCGAAGGCTGGGTGAATCTTCTCAAGGGTCTGCTCAAGATCGCCATTGTCGGCGCCGCGATCTGGACTCAGCTTTGGCCCGAACGCGGAATGCTGGAAGCCATCATGTCGCAGTCGCCCGGGGCGGTGGTCGGCGACATGACGCACCTGATGTTCAAGGTGCTGATGGCGTCGCTGGCGGCGCTGCTGGTGATCGCGGGTTTCGATTATTTTCTCCAACGCGCGCGCTTCATGAAGCGCAACCGCATGTCCAAGCAGGAGATCAAGGAGGAGTATCGCCAGAATGAAGGCGATCCCGCGATCAAGGCCAAGGTCCGCCAGATCCGCCAGGAGCGCGCCAGGAAACGCATGATGGCGGCGGTGCCAGAGGCCACCGTGGTGATCATGAACCCGACCCATTATGCGGTGGCGCTGAAATACGAGTCCGGCAAGATGGAAGCGCCGATTTGCGTCGCCAAGGGTATTGACGCGCTGGCCTTGCGCATCCGCTCTGTCGCGGAAGAAAACGATGTGCCGGTGATCGAGAATCCGCCGCTCGCCCGTGCCCTGCACGCCAGCGTGGAAATCGACGAAACCGTGCCGCCCGAACATTATAAGGCGGTGGCGCAGATCATCGGCTATGTCATGCGCCTGAACGGCACCATGGCGCGCCGCTAGAATCCGGCCGCGCGCCCAGCCATTTAGGAGCCGAAGCGGCGCTGGAAATTAACCAGTTTTTCCAATGGTTTACACGTCAGAAACCATTCGTTAACCGAATCTTGTAAAGTGCGGTTAATGCAAGCCTCCCGCACGCTTTCCCTCCGCACATTTGGTGTTTCCGCCGGCGCCTGGCGCTGGGCGGCGATCGCCTTCACCCTGGTGGCGCTGGCGGCGGCGGGCCTGGCGCTTTCCCAGCCCGAAAAGGCCGGGTTCGCCGGTTATGCCCTTCTGGGCGGCATCGGTGCGGTGGCGTCCCTGCTGCTTTATGCGGTGTGGCCGCGCGAGGGTCTCAAGACAGAAGACGCCAGGCGCGTTGCCGAGGCCGCGGCCCGGGCCAATGTCGCCTGGGCGATCACCGGTCCCGACGGCACGGTGGTGGACTGCAATCCCGTCTATCGCCGCATGGCCGGGACCAAGGATGGCGACAGCGCCGCGCCGCCCGAATTGGCCCTGGCAGGGGAGGCCTCCAGCGCCGTGCTCTATCGTTTGTCGCGCGATGCCGGCGAAGGCCGCCCCCGCGAAGAAAGTTTTGTGGTGATGCCGGGGCTGGAACTGGTCGCCGCCGTGCGCCCGCTCAAGGATCAGCGGACAGTGTGGTGGTTCACTCCCCGCCTTGCCGCCACCGGATCACACGCGCCGGTGGTCGCGCCCGCGCCTGTCGCGGCGGCGGCGCCGGAACAAACGCACAATGTCGGCGATCTCTTCCGCAATGCGCCGATGGGCATGGCCTTCGCCGATGCGCGCGGCATCATCCGCGACGCCAACCCCGCGTTCATCAAATTCTTTGCTCTTGCCGGCCCGCTGGCGGGGCGCGACGCCACCACGCTGGTGGAGGAAGCCGACCGCGCCCCCTTGCGCGCGCTGATCGCGGCTTCGGCGCGGGGCGAAAGCGCAATCCGCCCGCTGGAGTTGCGGCTGGAGGAGCGGATGGCGGAATTGTCCGCAAGCCCGATGCCCGACGGAGCAGTGCTTTTCCTGACGGACGTATCCGAACAGAAATCCCTGGAAGTCAAATTCGCCCAGTCCCAGAAGCTGCAGGCGGTGGGTCAGTTGGCGGGCGGCGTGGCGCACGACTTCAACAATCTTCTCACCGTCATCATCGGCAATTGCGAATTTCTTTTGATGCGCCATCCGGCGGGCGATCCCTCATTCAAGGAGATCAACGAAGTCCATCAGAACGCGCTGCGCGCCGCCGCCCTGGTGGGCCAGCTTCTGGCCTTCAGCCGCAAGCAGACCATGCAGCCCAAGGTGCTGGCGCTGTCCAGCCTGACCAGCGAATTGGCCCAGATGCTGCGCCGTCTGCTGCGCGAAGGGGTCGAACTCAAGCTCGACAATGGTCCGGATCTGTGGCCCGTCCATGCCGACGAGACCCAGCTTTCCAACGCCATCATCAATCTGGTGGTCAACGCCCGCGACGCCATGCCCGGCGGCGGCACGGTCACCATCACCACCGCCAACGACACGGTGGTTCAGGCTGCCGCGCTTGGCACCGCCACCATGCCGGCGGGCGAATATGTGCGGATCGAAGTCGCCGACACCGGCACCGGAATCGCCAAGGAAAATATCGGCAAGATTTTCGATCCCTTCTTCACTACCAAGCCGGTGGGCCAGGGCACCGGCCTGGGGCTTGCCACCGTCTATGGCATCGTCAAGCAATCGGGCGGCTTCATCACGGTGGAGAGCGAGGTTGGGCGCGGCACCAGTTTCAAGATCTATCTGCCCCGCCATCGCATCGATGCGAATGCACCGGTTGTCGAAATGGCTGCCGTTGCCGCGCCACGCGATGTCACCGGCCAGGACACGATCCTATTGGTCGAGGACGAAGAAGCGGTCCGCAGCTTTGCGGCGCGGGCCTTGCGCATGCGCGGCTATCAGGTGCTGGAAGCGGGCGGCGGCGAGGAAGCGCTGGAAATCGTCAAGGCCGGAAAGCAGGAAATCCATCTTCTGATCACCGATGTGGTGATGCCCAGCATGGACGGCCCCACTCTTGTTCGTCATGTGAAAGGGCTGAAGCCGGGACTACCGGTGATCTTCATGTCCGGCTATGCCGAGGAAGCCTTCCGCCGCAACGACGAGAATGCCTCGGACCTGCACTTCCTGCCCAAGCCGTTCGGCCTCAAGCAGCTCGCCGCCAAGGTCAAGGAAGTATTGTCAGGCGCGCCCGCAAAGCCGGGCTAGCTTGCGTGGGGCGCGCGGAAGGTTACATTGCGCGCCATGAAACTGCCCATCTTCGCCGCGCTCGCCGCGACCATTGCCCTCAGCGCCTGTACCGACGCCAACTGGTCGCACACCATGAGTTTCATCGGCCTGGATGAATCCGGCAAGGCTGCGCCCAAGGCGCGACCGGTAGCTCGGACCAGGCCGGTGCCTGCCGTGCCCGCGCAAACCGCGCAGGCGGCCGGCCCCAATGAGTTCTGCACGTCGGTGGCCAGGCAGGATGCCGAAAGCAACGAATTCGACGCCGCCACCCAGCAAGGCGTTTTTGTCCGCAGCTACCAGCAATGCGTGACCATCTTCGGCAACACGCAAGCGCAGTAGTTTACGCCTTGACGTAGACCCAGGCTTCTTTTCCGGACTTCAGCCGCGCCGCGATGCGCTTGTAATTGGCGACTTCATAGCGATCGGCGCTGGCGAGTTCTTCGCTGGTGATTTCAAACACCATGCCCTGCACTTCGTCGGACGCATCGGCTGGCACCACGATGGGATGAAATCGCTCACCGCTTTTGGCGAACACTTCGACATCGGTGATTTCCACCATCTCGCGCTTCCAACTGGGCAAGGCGTCGGGGGTTCCCGCCAGCAGGCGACCGAATGACGCCATCTGCACGCCTGCCTGCTGCAAAGTCCCATAGGAGAAGAGATGAACCATGGAGCGAATCTATCGCACCGGACCGCCGCAATCGAACCACCCAAATTCGGCGGACCGGCCGCGCGGGCTGGCGAATCGATTGAGGTGAAAAAGGTGGATTTTCCTGCCCGGTTCCGTAAAGTTCCCCAACAGGAACGGGTTAGGAACAATATCTAGTATTATCGTGAAATTGCATAGCTTTAGCCAGTATCTTGCAAATGAGAACAAAGCGTGTACTTTCGGGTCTTCACAGTGTCATCAGGGATTCGCTTGGGGATCGCCCGGCGCTGTGAAATAACCGGGAGACAGCGATGGCACAGGCGGCGTTACGGGTGGTCAGCAAGGAAGACAATGGGGATCGCAAGCGGGCGCTGGAAGCAGCCCTGAGCCAGATCGACCGGGCTTTCGGCAAGGGCTCAGTCATGAAGCTGGGCAGCCGCGATCTCGGCCTGGCAACGGATGCGGTTTCGACCGGCTCGCTGGGCCTGGATATCGCACTGGGCATCGGCGGCATGCCGCGCGGCCGCGTGATCGAGATTTACGGTCCGGAATCCTCAGGCAAGACCACCTTGGCGCTGCATGTCGTTGCGGAAGCGCAGAAGAAGGGCGGCATCGCCGCCTATATCGATGCCGAGCATGCCCTCGACCCCATCTATGCCCGCAAGTTGGGCGTGGACATTGACGAAATGCTGATTTCCCAGCCCGATACTGGCGAGCAGGCGCTCGAGATCACCGATACCCTGGTGCGTTCCGGCGGCGTCGACATCATCGTGATCGACTCCGTCGCGGCCCTGACGCCCAAGGCCGAACTGGAAGGCGAGATGGGCGATTCACTCCCCGGCCTGCAGGCGCGGCTGATGAGCCAGGCGCTGCGCAAGCTGACGGCTTCGATCTCCAAGTCCAACACCATCGTGATCTTCATCAACCAGATCCGTATGAAGATCGGCGTCATGTTCGGCAATCCGGAAACCACCACCGGCGGCAATGCTTTGAAATTCTATGCCTCGGTCCGGCTCGATATCCGCCGCACCGGCGCGATCAAGGACCGGGACGAAGTGGTGGGCAACCAGACCCGCGTCAAAGTGGTCAAGAACAAGGTCGCGCCGCCCTTCAAGCAGGTCGAGTTCGACATCATGTATGGCCATGGCATCTCCAAAGTCGGCGAACTGGTCGATCTGGGCGTGAAGGCCGGGATCGTGGAGAAATCCGGCTCCTGGTATTCCTATGACGGTTCCCGTATCGGCCAGGGTCGTGAGGCTGCCAAGACCTTCCTGACCGCCAATGTCGATATCGCCGCCAGTATCGAGCAGGCCATCCGTGCCTCTGCGGGCCAGATCGGCCAGACCCTCGCCCGTGGCGATGAAGAAAAGGCGGAGGCCGAAGAGGAATAGCCTCGGTCCAACAATCGAGTTGATTTCTTTTCGCAGGGAAATCAGCTCCTCGCAAAGGGCGCCCCTTAAAAAGGGCGCCCTTTGTTTTTCCGGGCTCTGGCTCTCGCCGACGCCGTAGGCGCTCCAGCAACAGGGCGCCTTCTGTTTTTGGGGGCGGGCATTCAGAACCTGAGCGGCGGACGGCCATGCCGCTGTTTGGGATGACAAGTTTTGGCCCGCCCGCTACAAGCTAAACCCATGAAAAGCCTCTCCGACGTCCGCTCGAGCTTCCTGGATTATTTCGCCGCCAACGGTCACAGCGTGGTGGCGTCCTCGCCGCTGGTGCCGCGCAACGACCCCACCTTGCTTTTCACCAATGCGGGCATGGTGCAATTCAAGAACCTGTTCACGGGGGCCCAGAAGCGGCCCTATCTGCGCGCGACTACGGCGCAAAAATGCGTCCGCGCCGGCGGCAAGCACAACGATCTCGACAATGTCGGTTATACCGCGCGCCATCTCACCTTCTTCGAGATGCTGGGCAATTTCTCGTTCGGCGATTATTTCAAGGAAGATGCGATCAAGTTCGCTTGGGAGTTTCTCACCCGGGACCTAGGGCTGCCCAAGGAAAAACTCAGCGTTACGGTCTATGCCGATGACGATGAAGCGTTCGGCCTGTGGGGCAAGATCGCAGGCCTGCCGGATCAGAGGATCATCCGCATCGGCACCAGCGCCAATTTCTGGTCGATGGGCGAGACCGGTCCCTGCGGCCCCTGTTCCGAGATCTTCTACGATCACGGCGACAAGGTGTGGGGCGGACCGCCCGGCAGCCCGGAGGAAGACGGCGACCGTTTCGTCGAAGTCTGGAATCTGGTTTTCATGCAGTATGAGCAGGTCGACAAAGAGACCAGGCTCAATCTGCCCAAACCATCCATCGATACCGGCATGGGGCTGGAGCGCATCTCCACCGTGCTGCAGGGCGTGCAGAGCAATTTCGAGACCGATCTGTTCCGCCACATCATCGCCGCTTCGATCGAGGCGTCGGGCATCAAGAGCGACGGCGATGCGGTGTTCAGCCACCGCATCATCGCTGATCATCTGCGCTCGACATCTTTTCTGATCGCCGACGGCGTGCTGCCGTCGAATGAAGGGCGGGGCTATGTCCTGCGCCGCATCATGCGCCGGGGCATGCGCCATGCGCATCTGCTGGGCACCAAGGATCCCTTGATGCACCGCCTCGTGCCGACCCTGGTGGCGGAAATGGGCGCCGCCTATCCGGAATTGAAGCGCGCCGAAGCCTTGATCGCCGAGACCTTGAAGCTGGAGGAAATCCGTTTCCGCGAAACCCTGGCGCGCGGGATCAAGCTTTTGGACGAGGCGACGCTTGGCATGAAGGATGGCGACCGCCTCACCGGCGATGTCGCGTTCAAGCTTTACGACACGTACGGCTTTCCCTTGGACCTGACGCAAGAATCGCTGCGCGCGCGCGGCATCGCGGTGGACCAGGACGGGTTTACCTTTGCGATGGCAAAACAGCGCGCCGATGCGCGGGCCAGCTGGGCAGGCTCGGGCGATGCGGCCAGCGACGCGCAATGGTTCACGATCTTCGACGAAGTCGGGCGCACGGAATTTCTCGGCTATGACACCGAGGAAGCGGAAGGCCAGATCCTCGCCATCTTCAAGGACGGCCAGCGGGTGCAAAAAGCCCATACCGGCGAGACGGTGCAGATTCTCACCAACCAGACGCCTTTCTATGGGGAGTCGGGCGGCCAGGCCGGCGATACCGGCCTGATGCTGTCGCCCAAGGCGGACGGCAAGGTCAGCGATACCCAGAAGAAGCTCGGCTCCCTGCATGTGCATGTGGTCGAGGTCACGCGCGGCACATTTTCGCTCGGCGATGGCGTCGATCTGAAGGTGGATCGCGAGCGCCGCCGCGCCACCCGCGCCAATCATTCCGCCACCCATCTGTTGCATGCCGCCTTGAAGCGGGCGCTGGGCGCGCATGTCAGCCAGAAAGGTTCGCTGGTGACGGCGGATCGGCTGCGATTCGATTTCTCGCATCCCAAGCCGGTGACGCCGGAGGAATTGGAGCGGATCGAGCTGCAGGTAAACGAAGTGATCCGGCAGAATTCCGACACCTCAACCCGGTTGCTGCCCACCGACCAGGCGATCGCGGCCGGTGCCGAAGCGTTGTTCGGTGAAAAATACGGCGACGAAGTCCGCGTGTTGACGATGGGTGGTGAAGTTGGGGGCGACGATCTCACCGATCCCAAACCCTATTCGGTCGAACTCTGCGGCGGCACCCATGTGCGGCGGCTGGGCGATATCGGCATCTTCGCCATCCTGTCGGAAAGCGCGGTCGCCGCCGGCGTGCGGCGGATCGAGGCGCTGACCAGCGAAGGGGCGCGCCGCTATCTGTCGCATCAGGCCGAACTGGCGCGCGAAGCGGCGGCGGCGCTCAAGACCAATACCGGCGATCTGCCGGCCAGGGTCGCGGCCTTGTCCGATGAACGGCGACGGCTGGAGCGCGAGCTTGCCGATGCCAAGAAGGCGCTGGCGTTGGCGGGGCCGGCAAAGGCCGGCGGCGATGACGGAATGAAAACCATTGCCGGCATCAAGGCCGTGCTGCGCAGCGTGGAAGGCGTGGCGCCGAAGGATCTCAAAGGCCTGGCGGACGATGCCAAGGCCCGGCTGGGCTCGGGCGTGGTGGCGTTCGTGGCCGCGGCCGATGGCAAGGTTTCACTGGTTGTCGGGGTTACCGACGATCTCACCGCGCGCATCAGCGCGGTCGATCTGGTGCGGCTGGGCGCCGAAGCCCTGGGCGGCAAGGGTGGCGGCGGCCGCCCCGACATGGCGCAAGCAGGCGGCCCCGACACGGGAAATGCCGGGGCCGCGCTTGTCGCAATCGAGAAAAAACTCGGCGAGCTTGCGCCCGCCTAGCCCATGCTAAAAAGGCAGATCTTGTTGCCGGTGGGATCGCGCAGATAGGCGCCATAGAAACCGGAAGTCGCCTCGGGCGGACGGAAGCCCGGCGCGCCTTCGTCGGTGCCGCCATTGGCCATGCCGCCGGCATGCGCCGCCTTCACGGCGTTTGCGTTGGGCGCCAGATAGGAAATCATGATGCCGTTGCCGCCGGCCGCGTCTTTGCCGTTTTGCGGCTTGCACAGCATGGTGTGGCAGCCGGTGAAGCCCTTGTCCTCGCTGGGCACCCCATAGCCCGTCCAGCCGCCTTGGGAAAATTTGCGCTCGTCGCCAAGCGCCGTGAACACCGCGTCATAGAATTTCACCGACGCATCGCTGTCGCGCGCGCCAATCGTCACATAGGCAATTTTTGTCATGATCTCCCTGTCTCAAAAAAATGCCGCGCACCCTCGCTCGGGACAAGGAACAAATCAAGAACTATTTTTGTGACAGCGATTATTATCGAACTATGGCCGAGTTCCAGATCCGGTATAACAACCGCCTGAACGCCGACACCTTTGGGGAAGCAAAAAGGGGATGCCGAACGAAAAACCTGCGCGCATTTATTTGGGCTTGATTGCGCTTGGATTTCTAGTTTGCGTAGTACTGCCAGCCCTATTTCTTTTCTCACCAGTTTGTCGGCCAGTAGATAATCAATCCAGCATAGAATTTGCTCATCAGCCCAATCCCGAACAAACAAGCGCTCGCGCAGCTGACAATAGTGCTTCTGGACGAGATCAAATAAATTCCGGCACAACCAAGCAACCCCACCCCAAATACATAGAGCCATTCATAGGGTATTGGTATTGTGACGTAAGGCCCGGCGATATGGCGCTGGCCTTTTTCACGTACTGCTTGGTTGTCGTTGGATGGTGGGGAATCTCGTCCTCCGAGAAAACTGCTGGAAGACAACAAATCCTTGCTGACCGTCAGCATATTCTCACCCATCGTCCCCATCTCGTTGTCCGAAATGTCAGAGCTATAGAGGCCGATCCTGGAAATCCCATTAAGATTGAATTTGAGGTTATTAATATCGGGACTTCTGACGCCTTTATTATCGCTAGCTCTTTTGAAATTCGATCTCTTGCTCCTATCGGAACCTACGACAACAAACCCCCACCCATTGTTGGAGACCCGCCGCGCAATTTCTTGGGCGCCAGTCGTTTAACGGTGAACGCCGTTTGGCGAGAATTTCCATACGAATCAGGCACTCGATGGACTGAGGACGATTTCCATGGGTACGTGAGCCCGCGCCAGGGGATATTCTTTGGGGGCAAAATTCTTTACCAGGATGGCAACGGAGAAAACCGACGGCTTGGCGTTTTTCGGCGGCTTGACACCGCAACTAGACGCTTTCTCCCACTGACTGCCCAAGATGCAGATTATGAATACGATGATTAGAGTGAGCGTGGCCTATCGGAGCCGTAATTACTGCGCTCCGCATGGTTGGCCAAGTTCGGAATAATCGCCTTTGTGCCAATGGCGCGCTAGGCGATGATATCCGGGAGCAGCGAATTGTTGATCTCGGTGATCTCGTCCTTCAACTGCAGCTTGCGTTTTTTCAGCCGCGACAATGCCAGTTGATCGCCGGCGCCCGCCACGGCCATGGCCTCGATCGCCGCATCCAGGTCGCGATGCTCCTGGGTCAATGTCGCCAGCTTGGCGCGGGCGCCGACTTCATCGGGACGGGTGACCTGTTCGTTCATCAACGCTTGCCCCGTCTCGTCTTGGGCAGATCTTCGCCCCAGCGTTTCATCGGCCAGTCATATCCCAGCAGATCCAGTGCGCGGCCCACCATCTGATCCACCAGATCGGCAAGCGTCTTTGGCTCGGTGTAAAATGCCGGCATCGGCGGAAGAATGATCGCGCCCATTTCGGCCAGCGCCGTCATGGTGCGCAAATGACCCAGATGCAACGGCGTCTCGCGCACCATCAGGATCAATGGCCGCCGTTCCTTCAACATGACATCCGCGGATCGGGTGAGAAGATTGGTGGTCACGCCGGTGGCGATTTCGCTCATCGTGCGGACCGAGCAGGGCGCCACGATCATGCCCGCGGTCTTGAAACTGCCACTGGCGATAGGCGCACCGATATCCTCGATCGCGTGCGAATGATCCGCTTTCGCTGCCACCTGTTTCGGCGTCATGTCCGTTTCATAGGCGATGGTCATCTGGGCGGGCTTGGTCATCACCAGATGCGACTCGATCTGCAGATCCTTGAGGGCCTCCAGAAGCCGGATGCCGTAGATCACGCCCGAGGCGCCGGAAAGTCCGATAACCAGTCTTTCCGCGGTTTTTTTGGTCTTGGGTGCCCTTGCCATACCTTCGTTTACAACTCGCGCGCCCGTCCCGAAAGAGGCCTTGGTTCCAAAACTTTTTGAGGTGACAGACCCCGTTCTTGGTGCTTTAATTTTGGGGCCCTAACCGAAGAGGTGAAAGCATGGAATCAGAAGGACAGATCGAAAATCTCGCTGTTCAGCATAAGAAACTCGAAGAGATCATCGCCACCGAAATGAGGCACCCCGATTGGGATGAAGCCCGGGTGGCGGCGCTTAAAAAGCAAAAACTCCGAATCAAAGATGAATTGGAACGGTTGAAAGCCGTTCATTAGCAGGCTTCGGCCTCCTTCACCGCCCCTCAATTTCGTTTGACGCGTCAGAGCGTTTTCGCGCGCGCGCGCAGCGTGAATTTCTGAATTTTGCCGGTGCTGGTCTTGGGCAGCTCGGTGAAGATCACAAAGCGCGGCGCCTTGAACTTGGCCAGGTGCTGGTGGCAGAAGGCGAGGATATCCTCCTCAGTCACCGCGTCATGGCCGCGCCGTTTCTCGACAAAGGCGCATGGCGTCTCGCCCCATTTGCTGTCCGGCTTGGCGACGACGGCGGCGAATTGCACGGCGGGGTGACGGCTCAGAACATTCTCGATCTCGATGGAGGAGATATTCTCGCCGCCCGAGATGATGATGTCCTTGGAGCGATCCTTGAGCTGGATGTAGCCGTCCTCATGCGTCACCCCCAGATCGCCGGAATGAAACCAGCCGCCGGCGAAGGCGGCGCGGGTGGCGTCGGGGTTTTTCAGGTAACCCTTCATCACCACATTGCCGCGAAACATCACCTCGCCCAACGTATCGGGCGCCAGCGGCTCCATCGTCTGGGGATCCATCACCGCCAGACCTTCCAGCGCGTGATAGCGAACGCCCTGGCGGGCCTGGCGCGTGGCACGCGCGGCGCCATCCAGACCGTTCCAGCTCTCATGCCATTCATTGACCACGGCGGGTCCGTAGGTTTCGGTCAGGCCATAGACATGAACGATGTCGAAGCCGGCGTCCGCCATCGCCGCCAGCACGGATTCCGGCGGCGGCGCCGCCGCCACCATGAAAGTGACGCGCTGGGAAAATGCACGGACTTCCTCTTTCCGCGCATCCAGCAAGGTCGACATCACGATGGGCGCGCCGCACAGATGGGTGACGCCATGTTCTTCAATCGCCTGATAGATCGCACCCGCCCGCACCCAACGCAGACAGACATGGGTGCCGGCATTGACCGACAAGGTCCAAGGGAAACACCAGCCATTGCAGTGAAACATCGGCAAGGTCCACAGCAGGACAGGTTGGCGGCCCATGATGCCCGCCAGCATGTTGCTGTAGCCAATCAGCGCCGCGCCGCGATGGTGATAGACCACGCCCTTGGGATTGCCGGTGGTGCCTGATGTATAGTTGAGCGATATCGCGTCCCATTCGTCGGCCGGCATTATCCAAGTGAATTCCGGATCGCCAGATGCCAGGAAGGATTCATAATCCTCGCCCAGCCGCGCGCCATTCTGGGGAAATTCCGGGTCGTCATAATCGATCACCAGCGGCGGATGCTTGAGCAGTTTCAGCGCCGCGCCGACGGCGGCGGAAAATTCGCGGTCGGTGATGAGAATTTTTGCATCCCCATGCTCCAGCATATAGGCGATCGAGGCGGCATCGAGCCTGGTGTTGATCGCATTCAATACGCCGCCGGCCATGGGCACGCCGTAATGGGCTTCCAGCATGGCGGGCGTGTTGGCCAGCACGGCCGCGACGGTGTCGTTCTTGCCGATGCCATGGGCCGCCAGTGCCGCGGCCAGTCGGCCGCAGCGGCGATAAAATTCCGCATAGCTTGTGCGCTGCGCGCCATGGATCACCGCGATCCGGTCGGGAAACACGCCGGCCGCGCGCTCCAGCATGGTCAGTGGCGTCAGCGGTTGAAAATTCGCCGGCGTGCGAGGCAATTCGTCATAAACATTGCTGGGCTTTGGCCGGCGCGGTTGGGGCGAAGGGCGAAGCTGCCGCTTGGCGCGCACACGCAGGGGCGCCAGCCGCTGGGCCGGTTTGGGCACAGGCTTTTTGGACAGGTTTTTGGCGGGTTTCGCCGCCTTGACGCGCGCGGGCTTGGTGGCCGCACGCTTCTTGGCGGGCCGCGCCTTTTTCTTTCCACGCTTGTCGGATTTCGCCATGGCCCGGCACGCTAGAGAAAGCCCTGGGAAACGGCAAGATTGGACAGGGTTGTGAAGCTTGCTAGAAGGGCTGCATGTCGGATGTCGCCAAACCACGCGGATTGCGCGCGCTTTACGCCTGGATGCTGACCAAATCGCAAGGCCGCAATGCCTGGTGGGCGCTGGCCTGTTTCGCCTTCGCCGAAGCATCCTTCTTTCCCATTCCCCCGGATGTGATGCTGCTGCCGATGATGCTGGCGGATCGCCGCCATGCCTTCCGGCTGGCCGCCTGGTGCGCCTTCTGGTCGGTGATGGGCGGCATGCTGGGGTATGCGATTGGCGCCCTGTTCTGGAACACGGCGGGTCTATGGTTGATCGGCGTGCTGCATATTCCACTGGCCAAGGTGGAGCTTTACCGCCAGAGCTTCAGCAACCACGCCTATATGATCGCGGTCCAGGGCGCGACGCCGATTCCCTATAAGCTGGTGACGATCGCATCCGGCCTGGCCGGCGTGCCCTTCGCCGCCTTCATGTTCTTTTCGGCGATCACGCGGTCCTTCCGCTTTGTCGTGCTGGAAGGATTGCTGGTGCATTTCTTCGGCGCCCAGGCCAAGGAGCTGCTCGAGAAATATCTCGAGCTGGCGCTGATCGGTTTTCTGCTGCTGGTCGTGCTGGGCGTCGTCGCAGCAATCTATCTCTGATCAGTCCTGTTCCAGTTCGCTGGACAGTTTCCATTCGTCGGAATCGGGCGGCATTTCGACCGTATCAGGTGCGGGTGCCGGTGCAGGTGCCGGCGCCAGGCTTTCGCTGACCGGCTTCAAGGTGGCGCCTTTCTTGGCGGCGCGCTTTTGGGCGCGTTCATGTTTTGCGGCGGCACGGGTGACGGCCAGATCCAATTCCAGCTGCGAGCACAGGCCCAGGGTCACCGGATCCACCGCCTTGATGTTGGTGGCGTTCCAATGCGAACGCTCGCGGATCTTTTGGATCGTCGCCTTGGTGGTGCCGATCAGCTTGATGATGTCGGCATCGGAGAATTCGGAATGATTGCGGATGATCCAATAGACCGCATCGGGCTTATCCTGGCGCTTTGAGACCGGTGTGTAACGCGGCGCGCGCTTGAGGCGCACATTCGGCATCTTGTGCTTGGGGGCGGCCATCTTGAGACGGACCTTGGGATTTTTCTCCGCTTCCTCGATCTGCTCGCGGGTGAGCTGGCCGGTGGTCACCGGGTCCATGCCCTTGATGCCCTTGGCCACGTCCTCGTCGGCGATGCCTTTCACTTCCAGCGGATGCAGACCGCAAAAATCAGCGATCTGTTCGAAGGAGAGCCCGGTATTGTCCACCAGCCAGACGGCGGTGGCTTTGGGCATCAGCGGCTTGGTCTCTGCGGCCATGGCGTAATTCCTTTTGGTCCAGGGCGGGCCTCTCCAGCCCGTCCCTTCGCTCGATGATGAATTGTCGAGGAAGGTGGGTTTTTTAGCCGAAAGCCTTTGGCTTGGACAGGGAATTGTCTTGACTGATATTTGGTATTTATGTACCAAGATAACATGGAAACTGTAGAACGCGTCCAGACCGGTGTCCGGCTGGAACGGCGAACCCTGAAGGTCCTGAAGGCACTGGCGGAGTCCCTGGATTTGTCGCTGGGGGAACTGCTGGAAGGCATTGTGCTGCATGCCTTTGAGGGCAAGCCCGCTTTCGGCGAAGCGACCCTGCGGCAGATTGAATTGTTGAAGCGCGTCTATGGGCTGACCCTGACAGCGGCCAATGCCCATCGCTTGGCCGAAGCCGATGACGTTTCTTGAGCGCTTTCTTGGCGGCGAAATCAGGGCCGAGGATTTCCGCCACGCCGATCATGTGCGCGCGGGATATGAATTGCTGGCGGATCGCGATTTCCTGGACGCCGCGTCCGCCTATTGCCGGGTCCTGAAAATGATGACGGCGCGGATCGGAAAGCCGGAAGCGTTTCACCTGACCGTTACGCTGGCATTCCTGGCCTTGATCGCCGAGCGAGCGGCGATGGAGCGTCATGCCGGCTTCGAGGAATTTGCGAAAGCGAATGCGGACCTGATGGACAAGTCCGCACTGGCGCGTTGGTACAAGCCGGAAAGATTGAACGACCCTGCCGCGCGGCAAGGCTTCGTTCTGCCCGATCCGGCCTGGTGATCAATCCGGTATCAGAAGAATTTTTCCCGCGTGATCGCCAGAGGCCATGCGCCGGTGTGCCGCCTGCGCTTCGCCGAGCGCAAAGCGCCGGTCTACCACGGGATGGATGTGTCCCGCCGTCACCAGGGGCCACACCCTTGCAGCCAACGCGACGCGAATGGCGCTTTTCTCGGCAAGTGTTCGCGCCCGCAAGGTCGTGGCGGCCAAGGTCAAGCGCTTGTGCAGCAGCGGATTGAGATCCAGGGACAGCTTGGCGCCGTTCTGATAGGCGATATTAACGATGCGACCCCAGATCGCCGCAGCGGTCATGTTGCGCTGGACATAATCGCCACCCACCATGTCGAGAATGACATCCACGCCTTTGTCGCCGGTTTGCGTTTTCACGGCTGTGACGAAATCCTCGCTTTTGTAGTTAATCGCGCGGCGGGCGCCGAGCCGTTCGCAGAGGCGGCATTTCTCGTCGCTGCCCGCGGTGGCGAATACGGCATGACCCAAAGCCGCGAACATCTGGATCGCGATGACGCCGATGCCGCTGGCACCGCCATGGATCAGAAGCGATTCGCCGGGCTTGAGCCGGCCCGTGTCCATGACATTGGTCCAGGCGGTGAACAGCGCTTCGGGCAGAGCCGCCGCTTCCACCGGATCGAGCGCCGCTGCCAGAGGCAACACGCAGGTCGTCTGTGCCAGGGCATATTCGGCATAGCCGCCGCCGGCCAGAAGCGCGCAGACCGCGTCGCCGATCTTGTAGATGCCGTCATCATCGCCTAACGCCGCGACATGACCGGAAACTTCCATCCCCAGCGTCTCCGGCGCGCCAGGTGGCGGCGGATAACCGCCATGGGCCTGGTGCAGATCGGCGCGATTAACACCTGCGGCAGCGATCTTGATCAATATTTCGCCGGTGCCGGGCACGGGTGTGGGGATATCGGTCAATGCCAGCCGGTACTCTTGGCCGGGATTTTGCAGTGCAATTGCTTTCATGAGCCAGCTTGCCAGCAGGAGTGAGCGACCGCACACTAGCGGGCGGAACTGTTAACGCCAAGGAAGTGGCGATGGATATTGACGATCTCGCCCCCCGCAAGAAGCAGCCGCAAATTCAATTGGGCGAGGATATTGGGGCGCTTTCCGCGCATGAATTGGAAGCTCGCATCGCGCTTCTGGAAGAAGAGATCGCGCGGTGCAAAGCAGCAATCGGTGCGCGCAACGCTACCAAATCCGCAGCGGAAAATTTCTTCAAACGGCAGCCGTAGTTAATATGCACATCATGAATCGCGAGGCGAAGGAAAATCTCGCGATTTACCAACAGTAATGCTTTGCGCGGGCTTCACGGCTTGCTAGCTTCGGCGCCGTCGGGGAACTCGGGGATCGCATGCGATACGGTGAAGTCGAGAATTTGCGCAACCTGCCATCTCGACCCTTCACTGGTTCCGAATTGTTCGTCCGCACCTTCGACGAGGGCATGTCGCTGGTAGAGGAAACCGCGCGCTATCTCGATGGGCCGGGCCGCGACGAGGCGCGCAACTTGTCGCGCAAGGGCGCGCTCCTTTATGCCGGCGAAAGCATGCGGGTCACCACGCGGATGATGCAGACGGCGAGCTGGCTTCTGGTACAACGCGCCGTGCATGACGGCGACATGGAACCGGATCAGGCATCGTCGAGCCGTTACCGCCTGGGCTCCAAGGAAATCTGCCTGGGCGCGACGACGGACAATGTCGAGGAATTGCTGCCGGCGGCGCTGCGCGATCTTCTGGTCCGCAGCGAAAGTCTTTATCGCCGCATCGCGCGTCTGGACGATGTCCTGTTCGGTCGTGACCGCGAAACCATACCGGGCGCGCACCGGCATTGGAGTCGACTGGAGCAGGTCTTCGGCCGCGACTAGCCTTGCCGCTTTCGCCGGGTCCGATCTTCCAAAGTCAAAAGTAAAAAAGGCAGCCGATCAGGCCGCCCATTTTGAATCCCGCCATACACGTCTTACGACACAACGAACCCGTCGCCAGCGACAGCGTCGTGCGACGGGCGCAGGAAAATCCGATCAGGATTTTACGAAGCCCGCGAACTTCTTATTAAAGCGGGTGAGCCGGCCGCCACGATCCATCAACTGCTGCTGACCGCCGGTCCAGGCGGGATGGGTGGTGGGGTCGATGTCGAGCGTGATCTTCTGCCCGGCCTCACCATGGGTGGTGCGGGTCCGATAGGTCGTGCCGTCGTTGAGTTGGATATCAACGAAATGATAGGCGGGATGGATGCCCTTTTTCATGGGAACGGCCTTTTTCAGTGCAGAAGCGGGGGCTTATAGGCAAAAGGCCCCGCCCTGGCAAGCGGCGCGGCATCCCGCTCTTTGTTCAGGGATATTCGTCTCTATATAAGCCTTGGGAATCTTTAAAGATCAGGTGCATGGCCCGAGGGGACACGGAACTGGGACGATTGTCGGCACGGCCCGGCTCGCGCTCGCTCGCCCCCCTGCGGCGGATACTCCCGTTCCTGAAGCCCTACCGAGGCCGCATCGCCATCGCGATCGTGGCGCTGATTGCCTCATCCACCGCCACCTTGGTACTGCCGGCGCTGGCCCGGGGGCTGATCGACCACAATCTTTCGATCAGCCAGGCCCAGAGTCTCAGCCAATATTATCTCGCGTTTGTCGCGGCGGCAGCGGTGCTGGGCCTGTCCTCGGCAACGCGCTTTTACTTCGTCACCTGGCTGGGCGAGCGCGTGGTGGCGGATATTCGCAAGGCCGTGTTCGACAATGTGCTGGGCCTGACACCCGCTTTCTTCGAAGTCACCCGCACCGGCGAGGTGCTGTCGCGGCTGACCGCCGACACCACCCTGGTTCAGACCGTGGTGGGCTCTTCGGTGTCGGTGGCATTGCGCAATGTGGTGACGCTGACCGGCGGCTTGATCTTGATGTTTTTCACCAGCCTGAAGCTTGCGCTTTTGGTGGTCGGCGCGGTGGTGCTGGTGATGGTGCCGATGCTGCTGTTCGGGCGTTGGGTCAGAACCCTGTCGCGCAAAAGCCAGGATTCCATCGCCGAAACGTCGGCGCGCGGCGGCGAAACCTTGAACGCCGTCTCCACCGTGCAAGCGTTCACGCAGGAAAAATTCGAGCGGGGGGCGTTTGGCCAAACCGTCGAGCGCGCCTTCGCGTATGCCCGCAGCCGCACCCTGGCGCGTGCCATCCTGACGGCGGTGGCGATCTTTACCGTCTTCGCCAGTCTGGCAACCGTGGGCCTGGTGGGTCTTCAGGACATGATCGCGCATCGCATGACCGGCGGTTTGCTGATTCAGTTTATCTTTTATGGCGGTCTGGTAGCCGGTGGCGTGGGCGCGCTGTCCGAAACCTGGGGCGATCTGCAGCGCGCCGCCGGCGCGTCCGAGCGGTTGATGGAATTGCTCCACGAGAAGCCGGCGATCACACCGCCGGCGCGCCCGGCACCGCTGCCGGCGCGGCCCAAAGGCGGCGTCAATTTCGAGCAGGTCACGTTTTATTACCCCAGCCGTCCCGACAGTGCGGCGCTGCGCGATTTTTCCCTCGCCATCGCGCCGGGCGAGGCGGTGGCCCTGGTGGGGCCTTCGGGGGCGGGAAAATCCACGGTCTTCCAGCTGATGCTGCGATTCTTCGCCGCCCAGAAAGGCACCGTGCGGTTTGACGGCATCGATATCGCCGAGCTCGATCCGGTGGCCTTGCGCGGTGCGATCGCGGTGGTGGCGCAGGATCCGGTGATCTTCTCCGGCACTATCGCCGCCAATATCGCCTATGGCCGCGAAGGCGCCAGCCACGATGAGGTGCGCCGCGCCGCCGATGCCGCCGCCGCCTCCGAATTCATCGAAAAGCTGCCCGACGGTTTCGATACCCTGGTGGGAGAACGCGGCGTCACGCTGTCAGGCGGTCAACGCCAGCGTCTGGCGATCGCCCGCGCCATACTGCGCGATGCACCGCTCCTGCTGCTGGACGAGGCGACCAGCGCCCTGGATGCCGAAAATGAATTGCTGGTGCAGCAGGGCCTGGCCAACCTGATGGTCGGCCGCACCACCATTGTGATCGCGCATCGACTGGCCACCATCCAGAAACTCAAGCGCATCGTGGTGATGGACCAGGGCCGGGTGGTGGGCGAGGGCAGTCACAGCGACCTGGTGCGACAGGGGGGGCTCTATGCGCGCCTGGCCGACCTGCAATTTGGCCATCTCGAGGCGGCGCAGTAATGCGGCCTTTGGTGAAATCCGGATTGACTTGGTCGTCGGTGCTGCTGGTCCTAGCGGTGTTTTTTGTCTTGCGCTGGTCGACCGCGGCGGGGGTGTTCACATCCGTCGCGCCGGTTTCGCCCGGCATCTGCAAGGCAATTCCCGGGCTTCAAGGGCCTGAAGATTTCGAGGTCGATGCCGCGCATGATGCGATCATCGTTTCGTCCACCAACCGCCGCGCCTCCAAAGGTTCGCCCGATCCGCGCGATGGGCTTTATCTTTTGAAGTTGAGCGCGCCGGACACCACCCCAGTCAAGCTGGACGGGGTGCCCAAGGATTTTCATCCCCATGGCATCAGTCTTTATCGCGCCCCCAATGGCGATGAGACCCTGATGGCGATCAATCACCGCAGCGACGGTAGCCATGCGGTGGAGGTCTTCGGCCTTTCCTATGAAAACGGCGCCGCCAGACTGGTGGCGCATTCCAGCATCGGCGGTGGCCTGTTGGTCAGCCCCAACGATCTTTTCGCGGTCGGGCCCGAGAAATTCTACATCACCAACGATCATGTCAGCAAAAGCGCTTTGGGCCGTTTTGCCGAGGATTATCTGGTCTGGCCGCGCGCCGATCTGCTGTATTTCACTGGCACGAATTTTCGCATCTCGGTGCAGCGCATGGCATTCCCCAACGGTATTTTTGTCTCACCGGATGGCGGCCATGCCTATGTCGCCATTACCAATGAGCGTCGCCTGATCGCGTTTTCGCGCGAGCCATTTTTCGGCAATCTTACCGAGATCGGCTCGCTCTCCTTGCCGGCCCGGCCGGACAATATTTCCATGGACGGGCAAGGACGCCTGATCGTTGCTGGTCATCCCAGCCTGATCCGCGTCAACCAGTTTCGCGGCGATCCGGGCAAGCCTTCGCCTTCGGCGGTTTTCCGGATCACGCTCGACCAGGCCGGGGTGCCGGCAAGCTATGAGACCATCTTCGCGAATGATGGCGCCGCCATCGGCGCCTCCAGCGCGGCGGCGGTGACCGGCAAGCGGCTTCTGATCGGCTCGGTGCTGGACAACAAGATGCTGGACTGCCAGCTGAAATAAAAAGGGCACCGTTGCCGGTGCCCTTTTTGAACTTCATTTTGAAACGTTCAGGCGACGGCCACGGCCGGTTCGCTGTCTTGCGGATCGCGCAGCACATAGCCGCGTCCCCACACCGTCTCAATGTAATTGTCGCCATCAATCGCCGCCGCCAGCTTCTTGCGCAGCTTGCAGATGAAGACGTCGATGATCTTGAGTTCCGGCTCGTCCATTCCGCCATAAAGATGGTTGAGGAACATTTCCTTGGTCAAAGTGGTTCCCTTGCGCAAGGAGAGAAGTTCCAGCATCTGATATTCCTTGCCGGTCAGGTGCACCCGCTGGCCGTCCACTTCGACGGTCTTGGCGTCGAGATTGACGGTGAGCTTGCCGGTGGTGATGACCGACTGGCTGTGGCCATTGGAACGGCGAACCACGGCCTGAATGCGGGCAACCAGCTCGTCCTTGTGGAACGGCTTGGTCATGTAATCGTCGGCGCCGAAGCCCAAAGCCTTAACCTTGGCTTCGACAATAGCGTTACCGGACAGGATCAGGACCGGTGTCTGCACCTTGGCAACACGCAACGCCTTCAAGACCTCGAAGCCCGACATGTCGGGCAATTGCAGGTCGAGTACGATGATGTCGTAATCGTAAAGTTTACCCAGATCGATCCCTTCTTCCCCGAGATCGGTGGTGTAGACGTTCAACCCCTCGCTCCGCAGCATCAACTCGATACTGCGCGCCATGGCGCTGTCGTCTTCAATCAGGAGTACGCGCATGTCAGGCCCCTCTTGAGTCCCATGAATCACGTCCGGCCCCTGCCGGCACGGTTAAACGGTTGCCGGAGGGTAAGCGCAAATGGTTAACAGCGCCTTTAACGCCCGGATGGCCTTTCAGTCCCCAGAAATCTGAGATTAAGGACCTATGTTCGTCAAAATCCGATAATGCCTTGATTCGATTTGTTAAGTTTACCGCCATTTAAATTTTTGGCTGCAAAATGCGGATATCTGAGCCGCAGAAAGCGGCCAAAAAAGGACCCGGATGCGCGCGTTGCTCAAGGAAATCGAGGCTTTGCCGACCCTCACCCGCTTCGGCCGGGTGGCGCGGATCGAAGGCTTGGGAGTGGAGGTCACGGGGGCCGTTGGCGCCGTTGCGCTGGGTGGCCAGGTTCGCCTAACCCTTAGTAACAACAAGAAAATTTCATGTGAAGTGGTCGGCTTTCGGGATGGCCGGGCGCTGGTGATGCCGCTTGGTCCGCTGGACGGAATTACCCTCGGCGCCCGCGCCGATTTCGAAAATATACCGGCCTGCATCTATCCGTCGAAAGCCTGGCTGGGCCGGGTATTGAACGGTTTTGGCGAACCCGTGGACGGAGCAGGGCCGCTGCCGCAAGGGGTCATCGCCTATCCGCTGAAAGCGGCGCCGCCACTGGCGACGTCACGCGGCCGGGTCGGACCCAAACTGGATCTGGGTGTTCGCGCATTGAATGCTTTCGCCACCTGCTGCGAAGGTCAGCGCATGGGCATTTTCGCCGGCTCGGGCGTGGGCAAATCCACTTTGCTGGCGATGATGGCCCGCAACTCCAAGGCCGACGCCATCGTCATCGGATTGATCGGCGAACGCGGCCGCGAAGTGAAGGAATTTATCGAAGACGATCTGGGTCCTGAAGGATTGGCCCGCAGTGTCGTGGTTGCCGCGACATCGGATGAAGCGCCGCTGGTGCGCCGCCAGGCCGCCTATGTGGCGATGTCCGTTGCCGAACAGTTGCGCGACCAAGGCTTGAACGTGCTGTTGCTGATGGATTCGGTGACCCGCTTCGCCATGGCGCAGCGCGAAATCGGATTGTCCGCGGGCGAGCCCCCCGCTTCCAAAGGCTATACCCCAACGGTCTTCGCAGAACTGCCGCGTCTGTTGGAACGCGCCGGACCCGGTGCACATGGCGCCACGGGATCGATCACGGGCCTGTTTACCGTGCTGGTGGAGGGTGACGATCACAATGAGCCGGTTTCCGACGCCGTGCGCGGCATTCTGGACGGTCATATCGTGCTCGACCGTGCCATTGCGGAACGCGGACGCTATCCAGCCATTAACGTCTTGAAATCGGTCAGCCGCGCCATGCCCGGCTGCAACACAGAAACCGAGCAAAACCTGGTTTTCCGCGCCCGGAGCCCCATGACCGTCTATGAGGATATGGCCGAATTGATACGCCTGGGGGCCTATAAGACTGGCACGAATCCTGAAGTGGACAACGCCGTGATGCTTCATCCGCGCCTGGAAGCCTTTTTGACACAGAAAAAGGACGAGCAGGCGGGTTTAAGCGAATCTTATGCGGCGCTGTCTGACATTCTCGACGGCGCAGAGAATGGGAGGGCGTGATGAAGCGGACCGATACCCTGCTGCGTTTGAAGCGTTTCCGCGTCGATGAAATGAAGCGGCGCATCGCCGCGATCGATTCCATGCGCGCCGACCTGGAACGCAAACTCTCCGATCTCGACGACAATGTGGCGCGCGAAAAACAGCGCGCCGGCGATTCCGATATCGGTCGCCTGGCCTTCCCGTCCTTCCTGCGCTCAATCGATGCGCGCCGGGAAAATCTGCGCAACACCCTGAAGGAAATCGAGCGCGAGCACGCCTCCGCTCAGCTCGACCTCAACAATGCGTTCCAGGACCTCAAGGCGCTGGAATTTGCCACCGAACAGCAGGCCAAGCGCCTGGCCGAAATTGAAACCCGCCGGACTCAGACCCGGATGGATGAGATGGCACTTGTCCGCCACCTCCGCAAACACTCCCTGCGTTCAGCTTAAGGCGCTGGCCTTTTGTCCGCTGGCGTCGTCGCGCGGCCTCACGGGCTAACGCACGCTCCGCGCGATGCTCCTAGCCCGCAGCCAAAATTCTGCGCGCCGACCGAGTGATTCCGGGCACTTACTTCTGAAACAGTTGAACCCCCAGACAGGTTAGCTACGATCCGGGGTACCGAGTCGCGGGGGCCGGATCCGATGTCTTTCTCCGAAACCATTTCGCCGTTCCTGGGCCGCTGCGCGCTGAGCTGGTTCTTCGGCGCGGGCGTCTTCAACATCGTCCACAATTGGGCTCAGCTGACGCAGCAGCTGACCGTCAAGCATGTGCCAATGCCGCCCCTGGTGCTGGTGCTGGCCTTTGTGCTGATGGTGATGGGAACCTTTTCGCTCTTGGTCGGCTATCACACCCGCCACGGCGCGGCTCTGCTGTTCGCAATGACCATCGTCGCCACGGTGGTTCTGCATGACTATTGGCACATCGCCGATCCGGCGGCGCGCCGGGCGGAATTCGAGATCTTCTCCCGCGATGTCGCGATCTGCGGCGGTCTGCTGATGATGATCGGAGTGGGGTGCGGGCCGTTTGGCTGGGATAATCGCCCGCCGCCTGGCGCCAAAGGTAAAAAGCGCTAATCCAGAAGCAGGTTCGCCAGTTCGCGGGGGCTGAGCGATTCCAGCGGGGCATCCGCATCGGGCGAGCGCGTGACATGCGCCAGGCTGGCGCCTTGCGTCACCGCCGCGGCCAATGCGCCGAAACGGCGGGCCATGTCCAAGCCCGTGACGATGATGCGCCCCAGACGGAAGGTGGCGATGGTTTCGCTCACCTCTTCAGCGTCCGCCAGCGCCGAGACCACGCCAATGGTTTCCATGTCCTGGCGGGCATCGATGCAGCCAAATGCCGTGCGAGCCTTCAGGTTGCGCGGATTGAACCCGGGCGAGTCAATGACCACCATCTGATTGTGGCCCGCCTGGGCGGCATCGTGAACCAGCTTGGCGGCGACCGTGCTGCGGCCGGCACCGGACGGCCCAATGAGAAAGATCCGTTGGCAGCTTGCCAGATCCAGGGGCGCGGCATGCATCCGCGCCGCCAGAACCCGGGTCAAGGCCTCGTCGATGCCGCAAGCTTGAAAGGCCGACGCCTCGCGCAGAAACACTTCGATCAGTTGCTCGGGCAGACGGTGATGCTTAAGCGCTGGCGTCAAGGCGGCCCGCAGGCTGATGCCGCGGCCGGGAAAGGCCAAGAGCTGCGCCGTCTGTTGCACCAACGCCGGCATGATCAGATTTGGTCCCCCATCTTAAATTTGTCCTAACGTGCGCAGACGGACCGAGGCGTGGATTTCATTCTGGCTCATCACCACGGTCTGGGGCCGGAAGCGCTCGATGATGGAACGCAGGAAGGGGCGGATCTGCGGGCTGGTAAGGAGCACCGGCACTTCATTCTTTGCGGTGGCTTCCTCGAATCGTTCGCGTACCGTCTGGATGAATTGCTGAAGCTGTGACGGCGCCATCGCCAGCTGGCGTTCCTCGCCCTGGCCGACAATCGCTTCGCTGAAGGCCTGTTCCCAGTTGGGTGACAGTGCAAGCAGCGGCAGATAACCGCCCGGCGACAGATTGGCGTGACAGAGCTGGCGGGCAAGGCGGGTGCGCACATGTTCGGTGATGTAGAGCGCGTTCTTGGTGTGACCCACCGCTTCGGCGATGCCTTCCAGGATGGCGGGCAGATCGCGGATCGAGACCCGTTCGGACAACAAAGTCTGCAGCACCCGCTGCACGCCGGTGACCGAAATCTGTGACGGGATCAGTTCTTCCACCAGTTTCTTGTTCTCCGGCGGCAGATCGTCCAACAGCTTCTTGGTCTCGGCATAGGACAAAAGCTCGGACATGTGGCTCTTGAGAATTTCGGTCAAATGCGTGGTGAGGACGGTGCCGGGATCGACCACGGTGAAACCGCGGAACGAAGCTTCCTCGCGCAGCGCGCTCGATACCCAGGTGGCGGGCAGGCCGAAAGCGGGCTCGGTGGTGTGGGTGCCGGGCAGGTCGATCGGCAGGCCCTTGGGATCCATGATCAGGAAGGAGCCGGGGAAAAGTTCGCCCTTGCCGGAATCGAATTCCTTGATGCGGATGCGGTATTCGTTGGCGCCCAGCTGCATATTGTCCAGGATGCGCACCGCCGGCATGACAAAGCCCATCTCCTGCGCCAGCTGACGGCGCAACGCCTTGATCTGGTCGGTGATGCGGTGGCCCTGAACATCGTTGATCAAGGGCAGCAGGCCATAGCCCAATTCGATGCGCAGAAGGTCGAGCGCCAACGCGGTGGAGATCGGCTCTTCCTTGGGCGTGGCATCGCCCTTGGCCTGGGCTTCCTGCGCCAGTTCCGTCGCGGCGCGGGCGTCCTTGCGTTTGAAGGCGTAATAGGCGAGCGCGCCGGTGCCAAGGGAAAGTCCGCCGAACACCATGGTCGGCATGCCGGGCAGGATCGCCACCACGCCCATCACGGCCGCGGCCATCCCCAGCGCCTGCGGATAAAAGGACAGTTGGCGCATCAGCGCCTTGTCGGTGGCGCCTTCGACGCCGGCCTTCGACACCATCAAGCCGGCGGCGGTGGACACGATCAGGGCCGGCATCTGCGAGACCAGGCCGTCACCGACCGTCAGAAGCGTGAAGGTCTGGGTGGCGTCACCGAAGCTCATACCCTTTTGCGCCACGGCGATAATGATGCCACCGATGACATTGATGGCCACGATCAGCAATCCGGCAATGGCATCGCCGCGCACGAATTTGCTGGCGCCGTCCATGGCGCCGAAGAAATTGGATTCCGCTTCGATATTCTTGCGCCGCTGCTTGGCCTCTTTTTCCTCGATCAGGCCGGCGGACAGATCGGCGTCGATCGCCATCTGCTTGCCGGGCATCGCGTCCAAGCTGAAGCGCGCCGCGACTTCGGCGATGCGGCCCGAACCCTTGGTGATGACCACGAAATTGACGATGATGAGAATGGCGAAGACGATCAGGCCGATGACGAAATTGCCCTGCATGATCAGCTTGCCGAAGGCCTGAATGACATAACCCGAAGCGTCGGTGCCTTCGTTGCCGCGGCTGAGGATTAGGCGGGTTGACGCCAGGTTAAGCGCCAGCCGCATCATCGTGGTGATCAGCAGGATGGCCGGAAAGGAGCTGAATTCCAGCGGCTTGCGGATGAACACCGCCGTCATCAAGATCAGGATCGAAAAGCTCAGCGAAAAGGCCAGCGAGATGTCCAAGAGCCAGGTGGGCAGCGGCACGATGAGCACCACCAGGATCGCCATGATGCCGATGGCGAGGCCCAGATCGCTCTTCTTGATATGCTCGAGCAGCCGGTTGGGCGAAAGAACGAGCCCGCCGGGCGGCGCCGCGCTGGTGATATCGGTCATCTGCTAATCAGCCCGCCAGCCGCTGTTCGCCATGGCTTGGAACCGAAAGCCCGGAATCGGAATATTCGCGCAACTTGTTGCGCAAGGTACGGATCGAGATACCCAGAATGTTGGCGGCATGGGTGCGATTGCCCAGGCAATGGTCCAGCGTATCCAGGATCAGGTCGCGCTCCACATCGGCGACGGTGCGGCCGACCAGATTGCGGGTCGCCACGGTGGCCGAGGTCACCGCATCGCGCACCGACGAATTCAGCGGTGCGGCGCTCTGATGGCCGACATGGGTGCCGTCGGGCAGGCGAATGGCTTCGGGTGAAATCTCCGGGCCCTTCGCCAGCAGGACGGCGCGATGGATGGTGTTTTCCAGTTCGCGGACATTGCCGCGCCAGGGATGGTTCAGCAAAAGCCGTTCGGTGGCGCCCGCCAGCGGCCGGAACGGAACGCCATTGGCCTCGGCATATTTGCGGGCGAAATGCTGCGACAAAGCGCGAATGTCCTTGGGCCGTTCGCGCAAGGCGGGCAGGCGAAGATTGACCACGTTCAGGCGATAGAGAAGGTCCTCGCGGAAGGTACCGTGCTTGACCGCCTCCGCCAGGTCGCGGTTGGAAGTGGCGATGATGCGGATATCAACCTTGACCGGCTTGGTGCCGCCGACGCGATCGATCTCGCGCTCTTGAATCGCGCGCAGCAGCTTGGCCTGCAGGCGGACGTCCATTTCGCTGATTTCGTCCAGCAACAGGGTACCGCCATGGGCTTCCTCGAACTTGCCGATGCGCCGCGCGATGGCGCCGGTGAAGGCGCCTTTCTCATGGCCGAACAGTTCGGATTCCAGAAGATTTTCCGGGATCGCGGCGCAATTGACCGAGATGAAGGGTTTGTCGGCGCGTTGCGATTTGCGGTGGACATAGCGGGCCAGCACTTCCTTACCCGTGCCGCTTTCGCCGGTCACCAGGATCGAGGCTTCGCTGCCCGCGATCTGGTCGGCCAGGCTCAGCACCGCGCCCATCGCTTCGTCTTCATAGACCAGCTGATGGGATTCGTCGGCGACCGCGGCCAGCACGGCGGCAATCAGTTCGGCGTCTGCGGGAAGGGGCAGATATTCCTTGGCGCCAGCGCGGATCGCATCCACGGCGCGGCGGGTATCGGTGCCGATGCCGCACGCCACAACCGGGGTGCAGATGCGCTCGGCGGCCAGGCCGCGCACCAGGGTTCCGATTTCCAAGGTAACGTCGCAGAAAACCAGGTCCGCGCCCGCGCCACCGCGAAGCGAATCCAGGGCCAGGGCGATCGAGGCGGCGTGGCTGACTTTCGCCCCCCGCTCCATCGCGATCTTGGTGGCCGCTCCGATTTGCCCGTTGAGGCTGCCGACAATGAGAAGACGCATGATGATTGCTCCCGCAGGTCTTTACGACTGACCGGCTTTGATGATTTCGGTCATGGTGACGCCCAGCCGGTCTTCCACCAGCACGACCTCGCCGCGCGCGACCAGGCGGTCATTGACATAGATGTCGATCGCTTCACCGACCTTGCGGTCGAGTTCGACCACCGTGCCCTTGCCCAACTTGAGCAGCTGGCTCACTTCCATGGCGCTTTTCCCCAGAATGGCGGACACCGTCACCGGTATGTCGAACACCGCTTCCAGGTCCTGCGCGGTATGCTTTTGCACCGCTTCGTTGGCGTTTTCACTGTTCAGGAGCGAGGCAGGGGCTGCGCCCGGTGCATTGCTCAGATCGGGCAGATCCACATTGTCGGTGCCGGACATGGCTTATTCCTCTTGGTTCGTCGAAGGCATGGGGAAACGGCGCGCAATCAGTGCGTCCAGTGCGGCTTCTATGGCGGCTTCGCTGCGTTCGCTGCCGCCGCCGCGCCATTCGATGCGGCAATCGGCATTGGTGATGGTGGGATCGGCGGCCAGCATGACCCGGCCGTCATACCCTTCTTCATGGGCGATCGCGGCGACCCTGCCTTCCAGGGCGGCGATCACATCGGGCGCGGCGCGCAGCGTGATGCGCGGTTCGCCGATCGCCTTATGCATGGCCTCGCGCATGGCATTCTCGACATCGCCGGCAGGCAATGCCGCCAGGGCGGCCGGCGCGATTTTCTTGGCCGCGGCCAGGGCCAGCATGGCGGCCTCGGTGCGCACGGCTTCAATCTGAGCATGGCTCTGGTCCAGCGCGGCGCGCAACGCCACGACCAGAGCCGCGATGGTCCGTTCCATACTCTCCGCGGCGCGGGCAGAGGCGGTTTCGGCGCCCTCTGCCTGCGCGCTGGCGCACATCGCAGCGATCTCTTCCTCGGACAGCGTGCGTTTCTGGCGCGCGCGCGCGGCGTCGGACGCGACGTCGCTCTGACCGCGGAACTCCGTGTCGAAGGTGAATTTGCGGGATGGCTTGTTCTGCATCAGTAGATCAACTCATCTTCGCTGTTGCCGCCGGCGATCATGATCTCGCCCTTGTTGGCGAGGTCCTTGGCGACGTTGACCATGCGCATCTGCGCCTCGTCGACATCCTTGAGGCGCACCGGCCCCATCGCTTCCATATCTTCGCGCAGGATCTTGCCGGCGCGTTCGCTCATATTGGTGAAAAAGACATCGCGCAGGCCGTCGGTGGCGCCTTTCAGCGCCAGGCCCAGCTTGTCCTTCTCGATATTGCGCAGGAGGGTCTGGATCGAGCCCGGATCGAGCTTGGAAAGATCCTCGAAGGTGAACATCAAGGCCTTGATCCGTTCGGCGGCGTCGCGCGAGCGTTCCTCCAGCGCCGTGATGAAGCGGGCTTCGGTCTGGCGGTCGAAATTGTTGAAGATTTCCGCCATCTGTTCATGGGCGTCGCGTTTGGCGGTGCGCGCCAGGTTGGACATGAATTCAACGCGAAGGGTCTGCTCGACCTTGTCGAGAATGTCCTTCTGCACGCTTTCCATCCGCAGCATGCGCTGCACCACTTCCAGCGCGAATTCCTCGGGCAAGGCGCCCAGCACGCGGGCGGCATGTTCCGGCTTGATCTTGGACAGCACCACCGAAACCGTCTGGGGATATTCGTTCTTCAGATAGTTCGCCAGCACGCTTTCGTTCACATTGGCGAGCTTGTCCCACATGGTGCGGCCGGCGGGACCGCGGATTTCTTCCATGATCTGGGAGACTTTGTCGCCCGGCAGAAAGCGAGTGATCAGGCGCTCGGTGGATTCGTACGAACCCATCAGCGAGCCGGTGCCCGACATTTGCGACACGAAGTCGATCAACAGCTTCTCGATGACAGTTGACGCGATCGAACCCAGGTTGGACATTACCTGCGAGATTTCCCTGACTTCTTCCTCGTCCATCATCGCCCACAGCTTGGACGAATGGTCTTCGCCCAAGGACAGCATGATGATGGCGGCCCGCTCGGCTCCGGAGAGCGCGCGGATATCGTCCTTGATGGCGGGTTTTGCGAGTTTTGCCATGATTATACCGGTTGATGCAGCCAGGTGCGGATGATCGCCAGCGCTTCCTCGGGATGCGAATTGACCACTTCACCGATTTTCTTGACCGAAGAATCGCGCACATGGTTCTCGATGCGGCTGAGATCGATGCCGGGCTGCGCCGGCTGGATCTGGATGAGCGCCTGTGGCGCGTCCGCCGCGCCGGCGGGCTGGCCGGGCGCTGACAGTGCGCCTGCCACCGGGGAGGAATTGGTGAGTTGGGTCGGCTGCGACGGCGGATTGGGCGCGAACATGCGGCCGATCAGGGGGCGGGCCACGAACAGGCCGATCAGAAGCGCGGTCAAGCACATGATCGAAGCTTCGATGATCTTGAACCAATAGGAAGCGTCCAGGCCCAAAAGCGGCTTGGATGCGGGGGCGGCATCGCCGATATCGGTGACGCGGGCGAACTGCATGTTGGTGACCTGCACCTGGTCGCCGCGGGTCTGGTCGAAGCCCATCGCCGACTTCACCAGGCTGGTGATTTGAGTCATCTCGGCGGCGGTACGCGGCTTGTAGGGGCGTTGGCGCCGACGCCGGTGACGGTGCCATCGACGACGACGGCGACGGAAAGATGTTTCACATCGCCGCCATCCTGGGTCGAAGTCGTGACCTTCTTGGAGATTTCATAGTTGGTGGTTTCCTCGGTGCGGCCCGATGTGGATTTGCTGGAATCGCCGGGCGCCGAGGCCGCGGCGTTGGGCAGCGCATTGGCGACCGAGACCGCCTGCTGAGGGCTGC
Source organism: uncultured Alphaproteobacteria bacterium (assembly GCA_903897605.1). Classification (GTDB taxonomy): domain Bacteria; phylum Pseudomonadota; class Alphaproteobacteria; order Micropepsales; family Micropepsaceae; genus Rhizomicrobium. Next base: position 126,560 of record CAIUCH010000054.1, on the reverse strand, counting down.
CATTATTGTCGGATGAATTCTGCTCCACCGTCTGGGTCGAACGGATCACCTTGCTGTCGGGGTCGTAGCTTTCCGAAGTGGTGGCGGTGTGGTTGTAGTTCATATCGGCCGCGACCTGGACGCGGACATGGCCGGCGCCGACCACGCTGGCGACGATGGATTCGACGCGCTGGCGCAGGCGATCCTCGTAATCCGTGGTGCCTTGTTCCTGATTGGCGGCGGTGGCGTCGGTGCCGGTCTTGTCGTCGCCGCCCGCCAGAAGATTGCCCCGGTCATCGACGATGGCGACGCGGGACGGGGTTAATGATGCAACGGCGGCGGCGACCAAATGCTGGATGGCGGCGACCTGTCCGCGGCCCATCACGGTGCGGGTCTTCAGCACCACCGAAGCCGACGGCGTCTGCTCGTCGCGGGAAAAGACTTGCCGTTCCGGCACCACCAGATGAACGCGGGCGCTTTCGACCCCGTCGATAGTCTGGATGGAGCGCGCCAACTCGCCTTCGACGGCGCGCAGGCGGTTGATGTTCTGGACGAAAGCGGTGGTGCCGAACGCGTCGGATTTGTCGAAAATTTCATAACCGACGCCGGCGGCGGGCAGATTGTCCTGCGCCAGCGCCATGCGCAGCTTGGTCACCTGGTCGGCCGGCACCAGGATCGTGCCGTCCGCCTTGGCATCGTATTTCACGCTCATGCCTTCGAGCTTGGCGGTAACGGCGGCGGCGTCGCGCGGCTCCAGGCCGCCGAAGAGGATGGTCTTGGGCGGCTCGGTGATCGCGCCGGCGATATAGAGAAAGAAAGCCGTCAGGACAGCGGCGACGCCGGCCATGACGCCGAAACGCGCAGCACCGACTGCCTTGAAAAATTCGGGCACGAGCAAAATCCTCCCAGCCAGGAACCGTTCCTGCTAGGCAAACATTGCCGTGCTTGTGGTAAAATTTGGCTTAAGCATAAGGGCGGAGATTTTCCGCGCCCTGGAAAGCTTTTCTTAAGAAGTACGCGGCTGCGCGTAGAACTTACGTTTCTCCTGGATCCCCTTCCTTCGCATCCTTCGGATGCTCGCCGGGGATGACCGCTACGCGGTCAATTGCGATACTGCTGGACCCTGGTCGCACGAAGCCCGGCCAGACCGAAGCGATCGATCGCATGCTGCCAGGCGAGGAATTCCTCCACTGTCAACGTATAACGGCGGCAGGCTTCGTCCAAGCTCAGCAGGCCACCGCGCACCGCGGCAACGACTTCGGCCTTGCGCCGGATGACCCAGCGCCGCGTCGAGGGCGGTGGAAGATCGGCGAGCGTCAGCGGGCTCCCTTCGGGGCCGATGACATAGCTCACACGTCCTTTGCGCTCTTCCATCATTACGCTACTCCCAAACCACGACTTGGCTCCAAAATAGCGCCTGCGCCGTTAAAAAAAGGCTAAGAGCCGTGGTAAATGAACTGATAAGACGCTCCTTAGAATGCCCGCGAAAAGCCCATGTTTTCGGGCTTTTCGCGGGTCATCGCGTTAAGTTTATTGCGTCGGCAGTTGTTCGAGTTGCTGCAGCATCTGATCCGCCGTGGTGATGATTCGTGCACACGCCGAATAAGCCCGCTGCGTGGTGATCAGATTGGTAAACTCGGTGGCGAGATCGACGGTGGAGCCTTCCAGCGATTTGGATTGGATGGTGCCCGCCGTGCCTGAATTCGCCAAATTGATGTTCGCGGCGCCGCTGTTTTTGGTGATGACATAGGCGTTGCCCGAAACCTGCCCCAACCCGTTCGGATTGGTGAAGGTGGCGACGGGAACTTTGTAGACATCTTGCGAGAGGCCGTTGGAGAATTGCGCCGTCACGGTGCCGTCCTTGGCCACGGAAACGCCGGTGACACTGCCATAGGGCGTGCCGTCGATATGCGTACCGTTCAACACGGAGGGTGCATCAGCCTGGGTCAAGCCGTCGCTGCCGCCGACCGTGCCCAGATTGAGCGAGATGGTCTGCGGATTGAGGCCCGAGGTCGAAAGCTTCCAGGGAATGGTCAGTGCGACCACACCCGATGCCGGTGCAGCGCCATTGACGTTGCCAAGCGTGCCGTCGGAGTTGAACGAGACGGTGCCCTGCGAGATCGTGCCTGCCGCCGTCAGATTGGTGGCGTTGCCGGCATAGCTGGCTTCATAGGCCCATTTGTTGGCCGCGGTCTTGATAAAGGAGAAGGTGATCGGCTGGCTGCCGCCCTGGCTGTCATAGACATTGACCGTTCGGGTGAAGTCCGGCGACACATTGCCCGCCGTCATGTCGCCCGCCACATAACTGCCATCCACGGTCGACTGCGATTGAAGGTTGGCCTGGATCGTGAGATTGCCTGTCGCCTGGGCCGCGCCCGAGATCGACGATGTATTGACTAGGCTGAGCGCGCTGGCATCGGTGGGCACGTTGCCGGCGGAGTCCAGTTTGTAACCCAGCAAATAAAGACCCGCTGCGTTGACCAGATTGCCGTTCACGTCGGGTGTGAAGCTGCCGGCGCGGGTGAATTCGCGGGTGCCGGTGCCGGTCGGATTCGCCGTCACCACGAAGAAGCCGTTGCCCGAAATCGACATGTCGGTATTCGACGAAGTTGTCGTGGGCAAGCCCTGAGTGGTGATGTCCTGTCCGACCGTGACGGCGACGCCGGCCGAGGAATTAGCGCCCACGCCGGCGGTGGCGTTGAGGAAGGTCGAGAAACTGGCGGTCGCTTCCTTATAGCCGACAGTGTTGACGTTGGCGATGTTGGACGAAACCGCACTTAAGGACGCGCTGTTCGCTTGCGGGCCGGCAACACCGATGGCCATTGATCCATAGAGACTCATTTTTTCCATTTCCTTGCGCAGGGTTGGACTTCGTCCGCTGCCGTCGCGATAAAGGCGCTGCTTCCGGGCGCCAGTTGTTCAACAATCAGTTCGCGACATTGGCGATATCGCCAAGGCCGATTTTCATGCCGCCGATCATCAGTTGTGGCGTGCCCGAGGTCATGTCGATTTCGCTCACCACGCCGGCGCTGGCGACCTGAGAGGTCACTGCCGAGCCATCCGAAGCTTTGGCGATGACGGCCAGCGTGTAGGTGCCATCGGCGAGCTGGTTGCCGTTATTGTCCTGGCCGTTCCAGTTGAACTGGTGATTGCCCGCCGTGACCTCGCCATTATTGGAATAGACCACTTTGCCGTTGGCGTCGGTGACCGTGAGCGTGTTCGAGGATGCGGCGGTGGCGAGGCTGTATGTCCAGGTCGCCGCGCCATTGGTGAGCGAAGCATTGCCGTTGGTCACCGAGACTGCCTTGCCCAGATAGGAGGTGGCATAGGCGCCGATCTGGGTCGATCCCTGGGTGATCAGGCTCTTGAGATTGGTGTTGGTGGCGATCTGCTGTTCGACCTGGCTGTATTCCACCAGCTGCTGGGTGAAGGTGTTGGTATCCATCGGACTAGTCGGATCCTGGTTCTTGAGCTGGCTGGTCAAGAGAGTGAGGAAGGTGTTGAAATTTCCGGACAGTTGCGACATTGCATCCGAACTGGCGGCCGCGCCCGATGTGGCGGCGGCAGGATTCTGGGTGGTGCTGGTCACGGGCGTTGTCATGGCATCTGTCCTTTAGACATGGATATCGACGCGCGCATCGGCGGCGGCGCCATTGAAGGAAATCGCGGCCGGGCTCTGCGTCGCCTGGATGGTCTGTGACGCGGTGAGATCGGTCCGCCGTCCCTGGCCCGTATTGTCGTTGCCGTCACCGTTTTGCCGGTCCTGACCGCGCAGCGAGAAATTGAGACCGCTCTGCGAAACATCCAGACCGGCGTCGCGCAGCGCCTGGGTCAGGTTGGGCGCATCTTTCTGCAACAGGTCGAGCGTTTGGGGTTGATCGGCTGTCATGTGCGCTTGGGTCTTGCCGCTCGCATCGATCGAGAGGCGGACATCGACGCGGCCCAGCTCGGGCGGGTCCAGGCGAATCTCGAATTGCTTGGCGCCGCTTAGCGCACGCGCGGCGATGCTGACCGCCATCGCATCCAGGTTGGGCGTGGGATCGGAATTCGCGGCGGCAATATGCACCGAAATGGCGACCGTGGCATTGCTGGCGGCCGGCTGGAGACCGGGGTTTGCCAGGGTGACTGCTCCCACGCCGCTTTGCGGTGCCGGAGTTTCGGCCGCGGCATGAACCGCCACGGCGGGAATATCGATTTGCGACTGGGGCGCCGCGTCGGCGGCCGAAGCGTGCACCGGCTTGGCGTCGCCGGTTGCGGTCAGCGCAGCCTGAAGCGGGCTGATGCTTTGACCCGCGTCCTTGTTGCCGGCCGCCAGGGTCGCGGCAAAGTCCAACGATGCCGGCGGAAGGAATGCCGAAGGTTGGGAGTTGGTTTGAGCAGGCCGGTCCGCCGGCGCCGTATCTTTCGCGATAGGCGCAGCGCTCAAATTCGTGATGGTGCCGTTCTGAGCTGTCTGAATCGTGGCGCCGATGGCGCCGGTATTTCCGGCTGCAGGCACCGGGGTCATGTTCGGCGCGGCAAGTCCATCGATGGCCATCAAGGTTTGGACGGATGTCGGGGGATCAGTCGGTTGAATTGGCTTGCTGTCGTTCAATTTGCTGGCGACAGGCTTGCCGTCACCGGCATTGACGGGTGCAGCCGGCTTGCCGCTTTTGTCGGTGACGGTGCCGGATGAATTTTCGCTTCGGTCTTGGGCCGTCTGACTGGGATCGGCGGTGGCCAGGACCAGATTCGGCGTAGCGATCTCGGCGTTGCCCACAGTCTGCGAAGTCGGCGGCGGCGATGTCTGTGCCGGGCCATCATTTTGGGCGTTCGGAGCAATGGCAGAGGAAGGATTCGCGACCGTGTCATCATCGTTGCTGACGGCTGCGGTTGCCTGCGCATTATTCTGGGAAACAGAAAGTATCGCTGGCGCAACCAGGGGCAATTGCGCCGCCAATACCGGCTGCACAATTGCCGTGTCGACGGTCTTGTCCTTTTCGGCGCCCGATTTCTGGCCTGTCTCCTGGGCGTCAACGCCTGTGCCGCGATCATTCTTGGATCCGGACTGGGGTATGGACTGGGAGATGGATTGTGAGATCGCTTGCAAACCATTTGTCTGAGCGTCGGCATCGTTCGCGGCGGAAATATTGTCGTCGTTGGCGGCGGTACCGGCCTGGACCTGCTGCGCTGATGGTTGCTGGGCTGATGTCTGCTGAGTTGATGGCTGCAGTTCGGGCACCTGCTGCGCGGATGCTTGCTGCAACGTGGCAGCCAGCAGCTCGGCAAACGGCGAACCGTCGGACGATTGGTCCGCGCCACGCATGTCCGATCCGGCGGCCACTCTGGCGGCGCTGGCGGAAGCTGCGATCGTGCTGGTGGAAAGCGCCGGCAAAATTCAAACCCAAATGTTTTGACGGTCCCGCATGCTGCGAGGCCCGTTGCTCCGCACGAGATGAAGCAAGGGCTGGACCAGAGATTTTGCCGCCGATTCTCAAGCTTTTCCGGGTAATCGCTTTCTTAATCGCACCACATTGAGCAGGGCAGTTCGTGCCCAGACCGGCAAACTCTGCCGCCTCTACCTTTCACACGAACACAGGCAAAAGCCTTGATTTCCGGGCCAAATTCGTGCCGCCGCCATGGCATGAGGCTTGCGACATCGATTGCCGGCAACATAGCATTTGGAATCTCTGCTCGTGAGCCTGAACGGAATCGCAGCAAGTGCCTTGAGTGCGCTCAAGACCAGCAGCGCCGCGTTGGGCGTGGTCTCGAACAACATCTCGAACGTCAACACGCCGGGCTATGCCCGCCGGGTTGTCAACCAACAGACCTTGGCGGCCGGCGGCCAGCTGATGGGCGTCGATATCGCCAGCGTGCAGCGCGTGGTCGATGCTTTCCTGCAGCAGGAAAACCTGTCGGCCGGCGGCACGGCTTCGCAATATGACACGGCGGCCGGTTTTTTCACCCAGCTCAATGGACTTCTTGGCGGACCGGGCGACAATCAATCCCTGGCGACGGGGCTCACCAATATGGCGTCCGCCTTCGGCGTGGCGTCGCAGGCGCCTTCCTCATCGTCAAGTTCGACCGCCGTGCTCAACGCGATGCAAGGACTGGCCGGCGACATTTCCAACGTCTCCAGCACGATTACCTCTCTGCAGAGTCAAGTCGACAGCCAGGTGGTGAATTCCATCTCGTCCACCAACGCCCTGATCACTCAGATCTATACCCTCAACCAGCAGATCAAGACCGCCACCGCGCTCGGCGATACGTCTTCGGCGTTGCTGGATCAACGCGACACCGCGCTCAACACCCTCAGCAAGACCATGGGCATCCGCGTCAACCAGCAGGGCGATGGCGGCGTCAATGTCACCACCACCGACGGCATCAACCTGGTCAGCAATACCTATGCGGTGCTGAATTATGCCGGCGGCGTGCAGAACGGCACCTATGGCAATATCCAGATTCAGGACACCAACCCGCAAAGCGGCCTGGTGATCGGTCAGGCCAGTCCGCTGGACCCGCATCTGTCGAGTGGCTCGCTCAAGGGCATGATCGACATGCGCGACCAGACTTTGGGTGGTCTCGCCCAGGGTCTTGGCAATTTCGCGCAGAATGTGGCGCAGGCCTTCAACGCCCAGACCAATGCCAACGCCGCCTATCCCCCGCCCACCAGCTTGACCGGCCGCGACACCGGCCTGCTGACCGGCGATGCGCTCAACTTCGCCGGCAAGACTACCATCGCGGTTGCCGATTCAACCGGCAATCTGGTGTCGCGCATCGATGTCAATTTTGGCGCGGGCACCTTGTCGGTCAATGGCGGCGGCTCGGTCTCCATCGGTTCGACCGTCGGCAGCTTTACCACCGCGCTCAATGCCGCGCTGGGCGCCAACGGCACCGCCAGCTTCACCAATGGGCAGTTATCCATTGCCGCCAATGGCAGCAACGGAATCGTGGTGCAGGACGACGCCACCACGCCGAGTTCGCGGGGCGGCACCGCCTTTTCGCAATTCTTCGGCCTCAACGATGTTTTCACGGCCCAGGCGCCGTCCATCCTCTCGACCGGTCTTTCGGCTTCGGATGCCAGCGGCCTGGCGGCGGGCGGCGTCATCGAGTTTTCGCTAAAGGGTCCCGCTGGCGACATCGTCAAGCAGGTCAACGTCACCACCAGCGCCGGCCAGACCATCGGCAATGTCATCAGCGCGCTCAACACCGCATTGGGTGGAGCGGCGAGCTTTACCCTGAACGGCAATGGTTCGATCTCGACCGCGAAATCGGCGCTCTATTCGGACTATCAGCTCAATGTCACCGGCGATACCACCCAGCGCGGTACCACCGGTGTCAGCTTTACGGAACTGTTCGGCATCGGCGACAACAATCTCAGCAACCAAGCGACAAATTTTGCGGTGACGCCTACGGTCGCCAAGGCGCTGCAGCGCGTCGGCTTCAGCACACCCGGTATCACCGCCTCCAGCGTCGCCGGCGACTCCGTGCTGTCCGGTGGCGACAATTCCGGCGCCATCGCCCTGCAGAATATCATTACCGGCAATCGCAATTTCGCGGCGGCGGGCGGCATTTCGGCCCAAACCGAATCCTTGTCCGATTACGCCGCATCCTTCTACCAGCAGGTTTCCACGGTTTCGAACGCGGTGACCCAGAACCAGACCACTCAGGATAATCGGCTGCAGGAAGCCCAATCGCGGATGGCGTCCAATTCCGGCGTCAACCTGGACGAGGAACTGACCAACCTGACCACCTATCAACAGGCCTATACCGCGGGCGCGCGCATGCTGACGGTGGTGGACCAGCTTTACCAGACCCTGTTGCAGATCCAGTAGGATATGACCCATGAGCGTTGATCGCATCGCGACGGCCCAGCAGAGCGCCTACTTTCTCAGTCAGATCAACAAGGAAAACGCGTCGCTGAACACGACCCAGCAGCAGATCGCCAGCCAGAAGGTCGCCACCACCTATGCCGGTTTCGACAATCAAACCCAGGTTCTGCAAGCGACAATCACCGCCAGCGCGCGCAATGACGCCTACACCACGGCTACCTCGCTGGCGACAACCCAGGTCGATATGCAGGACACCCAGCTGACCAGCCTGTCCGCTCTCGCCACGCAATTGACCAAGGCGGTGTCGGACGCGGTTGCGAACAATAATCCGGCGACCTTGATGGATCAGGTGCAGACAATATTCGATCAAGCCACCGCGATCCTGAATTCCAAGGATGCCAATGGCGACTATATTTATAGTGGCGGCAAGACTGGCACGGCGCCGGTGGCGATCTCCTCGCTGTCACAGCTGGTGGCGCTGCCATCGGTTTCGGGCGCCTTCGATAATGGCACCGACAAGAAAGCCGTCCAGGTCGCCGATGGCCAGACCGTGACCTACGGCCTTACCGCTTCGGATATCGGCACCCAGCTGATGCAGTCCTTGAAGGACATCGCCAGTTTCGACGCGGGCCCGAGCGGCAGCTTCGACACCAGCACCAATCTTTCCCAGGCGCAGAATAATTTCCTCACTGGTCAGATCGCCTCGACCGGCACGATGGACAATGGCCTCAATGCCATCACGGCCCAGAACGGATATACCTTTACCCGTCTTCAGAATGCGGCGACCCAGCAAAGCTCGATGTCGACCTTGTATGCGGGCTTTATCGGCAATATCCAGGACACCAACATGGCCCAGGCGGCGACCCAGCTGTCGCTGAACCAGACCGCGCTACAGGCGGTGCTGCAGGTCACGTCCGATCTCAACAAATTGACATTGTTGAATTATTTGCCGACTTCGATCAGCGGTTGAGCCGAACGTTATTGCGGTTCCGGCTGCGCGGCCCTATATGCGCGCATGCGCGCTCCTCCCACCAAAGGCAGAATTGTCGCCGCGATGTCGGGCGGGGTGGATTCGTCCGTCACCGCGGCGCTGCTCAAGCGTCAGGGCTACTATGTGGTGGGCATCACCCTACAGCTTTATCCCGACACTGTGCAGAAGAAGAAAGGCGCCTGTTGCGCCGGCCAGGATATCTACGACGCCAAACGGGTCGCCGAGACCATTGGCATTCCCCATTATGTGCTGGATTACGAGAGCCGCTTCCGCAAGAGCGTGATCGAGGAGTTCGCCGACGCCTATGTGCGGGGCGAAACTCCGATCCCTTGCATCCGCTGCAATGAAAAAGTGAAATTCGCCGATCTGCTGGAAACGGCACGCGAGTTGGGCGCCGAAGCCCTGGCCACCGGTCATTATGTCCGCCGCGTGGATGGCGCCCATGGCGCCGAACTGCATGCGGCACAGGACGCTTCCCGCGACCAGAGTTATTTTCTGTTCGCCACCACCCAGGCACAGCTCGATTATCTGCGCTTTCCCTTGGGCGACATGGAAAAGAGCGCGGTGCGGGCGCTGGCCGCCGAACTGGGACTTGTCACTGCCGCCAAGCCCGACAGCCAGGACATTTGCTTTGTGCCGGAAGGCCGCTACACCGGCATTGTCGAAAAGCTGCGCCCCGACGCGGCGCGGCCAGGCGAGATCGTGGACCAGGCGGGCACGGTGCTGGGCCGTCATGACGGCATCTTCCATTTCACGGTTGGTCAGCGAAAAGGCCTGGGCCTGTCGGGCAATGACGAACCGCTCTTCGTCCTCAAGCTGGACGCGGCGCGGGCGCGGGTGGTGGTGGGACCGCGTTCGGCCCTGGCTTCGCGCGTCATCGATCTGCACAACGTCAATTGGCTGGTCGAAGCCGATGCGCCGTTCGATTGCGCCGTGAAGGTGCGGTCGATGCGTCCGCCGGTGGCGGCGCGGGTGGAAAAGTTGCCCGACGGCGGCGCGCGGGTGGAACTGGCGTCTGCCGAGGATGCCATCGCGCCGGGCCAGGCCTGTGTTTTCTACAAGGACGGCCGGGTGCTGGGCGGCGGCTGGATAAAAGCGGCTGAAGCGGTTCAAACCACCGCGGAATAGCAATTTTTCCCCATTTTCCGCCCAATCTTGACAGGAAAGGGCAGCGGCCCCTACATCCCCGCCCCACGGTCCTTGGACCGTCATTTTGGCTTGGCACCGTAGCTCAGCGGTAGAGCAGGGGAATCATAATCCCTTGGTCGGCGGTTCAAATCCGTCCGGTGCTACCAGTCTTTATTCAGGAGAGGCCTGTGACCTCCCTTCCTGTGACGTTCGACGATGTCCGTGCCGCGGCCAAGACCATCGAAGGCCAGGTGGTACGCACGCCGACGCGGTATTCGCGCACCCTGTCCGAAATCGCGGGCTGCGACATCTATCTCAAATTCGAGAATCTGCAATTCACCGCTTCTTTCAAGGAGCGCGGCGCGTTCAACCGCCTCCAGGCCCTATCGCCGGAAGAAAGAAAGCGCGGCGTCGCGGCCATGAGCGCCGGCAACCACGCGCAAGGTGTGGCCTATCATGCGGGACGCCTGGGCATTCCCGCCACCATCGTGATGCCGGTGACCGCGCCTTTCACCAAGGTCAAGCATACCCGCGATTTCGGCGCCACCGTGGTGCTGGAAGGAAACGACCTGAAACAGGCCAATGTCGCGGCACGCGCCATCGCCGATCGCGAGGGGCTTACCTTCATCCATCCCTATGATGACGCCAAGGTCATCGCGGGCCAAGGCACGCTCGGACTTGAGATGCTGGCAGATGCGCCCGAACTCGACACGCTGGTGGTGCCGGTCGGCGGCGGCGGGCTGATCTCGGGTGCCGCGGTGGCAGCCAAAGGTCTCAAGCCGGATATCGTCATCTATGGCGCGCAGGCCGAACTCTATCCGGTGATGCGCCAGGCGATGCGCGGCGAAGCGCTGACCGAAGATCCGCCGGCTCAGACCATCGCCGAAGGCATCGCGGTCAAGCAGCCTGGCGCGCTCACCACCACCATCGTCAAGGCGCTGGTGACGGATATCCTGCTGGTGGGCGAAGCGGCGATGGAACATGCGCTGGCAATGATCCTGGAAGTTGAGAAGACCGTGATCGAAGGCGCGGCGGCGGCAGGCTTTGCCGCTGTGCTCAAGAACCGGGCGCTGTTCGAAGGCCGCAAGGTCGGCATCGTGATGTCGGGCGGCAATATCGACATGCGCATGTTGTCGAATGTGATCCTGCGCGAGCTGACGCGCGAAGGCCGCATCCTCTCCCTGGATGTGGCAATTGCCGATCAGCCCGGCGCCCTGTCACGGGTGGCGGCTTTGGTCGGCGAAGCGGGCGGCAATATCCTGGAAGTTTCTCATAACCGCATGATGAGCGGCATGTCCGCCAAATCGGCGACCTTGGGCATGGTGATCGAAGCACGCGATGCCGAGCATGCCGCCGAAATCCGCGCCGGCCTCGAAGGCGGCGGCTTTCCTGTGCTGACGGGCCATCGCCGTAGGGCGGATCATTAGCGACAATGGCTGGGGCACGACCAAGCTTCAGCAAGCACTAGATCGTCTTGGCCCTGGCTTTCTTCTCCCGCATGGCGAAGCCATTGGCGAGGGAGTTCGATAGCGACAACGTATCGAACGGCGGCTAGCGGGCTTGCCCGCGTGCCGCACAGATGGGGGCAAAAGAGAAACGCAGCTCCGCGCGTTAACCTTTCCGCGAAAGCGTGCTTGCCGATCCCAACTCTCTGCTGTCCTGTTTTGGGACAAAAGCGGGTGGGTTTCTCAATGCCGAAGAGTGTCGCGCAGCTGACGGGCGTCATTGTCTGCGGAATCGTCGTCTTTGGCACGGATCTGGACGTCGCCTATGCGATACCCCTGGGCATCCTGACTGGCGCGCTGGCGGTGTTCTTCGTTGCGGTCGCCGAAGGCCAGCAAAGGCTGCGGCTGCTAGGCGCCCTCTGGCGGAATGGAATTCAGCGCCGATTCTAATTCCTGGAAGCTGGGCTGATATTCGCCCGGCACGCTGCCGCGCCCGATCTCCACCGATACTTGCGCCGCATTGCCATGCAGATGCGCCACCAGGATGTCGCGGATGACGTGATAGAAAAGGGAATCCTCGTCCGCGATCGCTTTCAGGCGCGCGCCCATCGGACCGACCACGCCATAGGCCAGAAACACACCCAGGAAGGTGCCGACCAGCGCCGAACCGATCATGCCGCCCAGCACCGCAGGCGGTTCGGTGATCGCGCCCATGGTCTTTATGACGCCCAGCACCGCCGCGACAATGCCCAGCGCCGGCAATCCATCGGCCATCGATTGCAGCGCATTGGCGGCGATCAGGGCCTCGTTATGGTGTTTTTCCAGCTGCTTTTCCATGTTGGTTTCGACCTGATGTGGGTCTTCCAGACTCATGGTCATCATGCGCAGCGTGTCGCAGATGAAATCGAGGGCGAAATGGTCCTTCATGATCTTGGGATAGCGCTTGAAGATCGAGGATTCGTCGGGCCGCTCGATATGCGCTTCCAGGGCGATCAGGCCCTTGGTCTTCATCGTCTTGGCAAGCAGGAACAAAAGGCAAAGAAGGTCGCGATAATCGCCCGGCTTCCAGCGTGGACCGGTGATCACCTGACTCAGGGTGCCGCCGATCTTCTTGAGATTGAACATGGAACCGGCGATCAGCATCGCGGCAAGGGCGGCGCCGAAAATGGTCAGCATTTCATGCGGCAGGGCCTCGAACACCACGGACAGCGATCCGCCGGTCATCAGATAACCGCCGAACACGCAGCCGAACAGAACGACGATGCCGCCTATTTGAAGCATAAAAGAAGAACTCACCCACAACGGACTTCGCAGCCGCATTTCCAAGAGAAAATGCGCCAAGTCTTATTATTAACGGCAGGGCTTAAGGAGGGGTGAACTTGGCCATAAACCGCCGCAGCCGAACGTTAACGCTTCCTCAATTGGAATTTTTCCGGGGATGCAGCGCCTTGGTTTCCGCCAGCTTGTGGCTGACCAGTGCCGCCAATTCCTTGACCACCACATCATTCATGCGGCTGCTTTCTTCCTCGGCATGGGCGGCGCGGGCGATGGCCGAAACATGCAAAGTCACCACGGCGCCGTCGGGCGCGGCATCGAGTTTTTCCAATTCCTCGAAATAGCGGCAGAGGCCGTCGGCGATGCGGCCGGTCGCCCTGAGGCCCGCGGTTTCAGCGAAACCGCGTATATCATGTGCTTTTTCGGAAGTGATCTGGTGGTCGCCGATAGCGTCTTCCAGCTCGCGCACATATTCGCGCACGCCAGCGCGCAATTTCTGGCCGGCGTCCTTGATCACGCGCGCGCCTTTCGCCACGGCCTCGCTGGAGCGCAAGATGCGCGAAATCTTCGCGGCATCGCTTTTGCTCATCATCTGGGGATAGGAATCGGGCGGAATGACCTGGGCCTTTTTCACGACTATACCTGCAGGTCATTATGATCGTCATGCCGGCGCCAGGGGCCGGCATAATTTTCCGCCTGCTTGCGCCGCCGGTCGGGGCCGAAATAGGCGCCGCAACGTACAAAGGCGCGCGGGCGCTCCACAATCTCGGCAAGGCGCGCGAACAGGCTTTGCGCGGTGATCGGCTTGGCGAGGAATTCGGTGACGCCCGCGTCACGCGCCGCTTCCACCCGGCACCGTTCGGTGTATCCGGTGATCAGGACGATGGGGAGGAAAGGATTGACACTGCGCGGCGACATGCGCACTTCGCGGGTGAATTCGATGCCATCCATCGGCTTCATGGCCAGATCGGAAAGGACCAGATCGCATCGCTTTTCACGCAACACGTCCAGGGCCGCGGCGCCGTTGCCGGCCTCATGGACTTCGCGGATGCCGATGGAATTGAGCAGCGTTCGTATCAGCGAAGACATATGATGGTTGTCCTCGACAACCAGCACGCGAAGCATTTCGAAGGCAGACCCCGACATCCCCGTTACAGTCCCCGGCTTGCGCCAATTTCCGCATCACGTCCGAAAACCAATCCCGTTTGGCGAAAGGCCGGCGAAATGGACGCGACACGCCGAAATTGCTACCGCAAGTTACAAAATGTTGGTTATCAATCGGTTTACGAATTTACGACGGAAAGACTGATTTGGGCCTGTCCCGCTTCCTCACCGGACTGTTTTTGACGGCCAAGGCCGTGCTGAATCCTGTGGTTTTTGGGGTGTCGGGCATGATTCTCGACCCCGAAGGCCGGGTCCTTGTGGTGCGCCAGACCTATATGCCGGGCTGGCGCCTGCCCGGCGGCGGCATCGATCGCGGAGAGCCGCCCCAGGCGGCGCTGCAGCGTGAGCTCAGGGAGGAAGTCGGCCTGTCCGGCGGCACGGTGCGCCTGTTCGGGCTCTATAGCCGCAAGGTCTGGTGGCTCACCCACATCACCGCACTCTATGTCATCGAGGGCGGCTCGGTGGATTTTCGTCCCAATCTGGAAGTGCGCGCGGTCAGCTGGGCTTCGCCCGAAGCGCCGCCGGCCGGCACCGCGCCGGCGACCGCACGCCGCCTGGCCGAGCTTGCATCGCATGCAGAGCCGGGCCCGTACTGGTAAGCCTTGTTTTTATGGACATCCGCGCGTAGTCGAAACCCATGTCGCCAGGGGCTGAAACCGCGGACTGGGAAATTCGGCGCGAACGCGCCGAGGACGGACCGTGCATCGAAATTCTGACGGAGGCCGGCTTCGGTCCTGGCCGCTACGCCAAATCGGCCTATCGTTTGCGGGAAGGCGTCAAGGCGGTGGCGGATCTGGGATTTGTCGCGGTTGAGAACGGAATCCTGCGCGGTTCGGTACGCTTTTGGCCGATCAAAGTCGGTCAGGACCAGGCCCTGCTGCTGGGTCCCTTGGCGGTGGAAAGCAGCCAGCGCGGCCGTGGCATCGGCATATCGCTGATGAAAGCGGGAATCGCGGCAGCGCGCGATGCCGGCTGGCACGCCATCCTGCTGGTGGGTGATGAGCCTTATTATTCGCGCGTGGGCTTTGTCAGGCTGACGTCCAGCGAGCTGCGTTTTCCGGGCCCGGTGGATGCAAGCCGGTTGCTGGGTCTGGCATTGTCGGATGGTGCGCTGGAAACGCTTCGCGGTCCCGTGGCCAGGGCGCGGATCGATGAACCCAACTGCGCCGACGGTGCGCCGCTGGGTTAAAGCCGGTTCTCAGCGGCCTTCGATCTTCCATGCCAAAAACAAAGACCCAACCACCAACAGCAGCGCGGCCCAGGGGGGGAGCAACGGTTCCTGTTCCAGCGCGGTGACGCGATAAGCGCTGTTGCGCCGAAGCCCGATCCAGTTGGCGCCATAAGCGGTCTGGGCCGGTGCCACCCGGCGCACACCGACCATGCCGTCGATCAGCCAATGCACCGAACCGCCGCTCTGCTTGGTCAGCGGTTCCAGAATATCGGCGGTGGCGCGCATGTCGGCGACTTCTTTGGGATTGAGCGGGCCCGCCGCCGTCACCGCCGACAAGGTGCTGTCGGTGAGGCGATAGAGTCCCAACTCGCCCACTTTCATGGTGCCGCGCCACATGCCGGGCTCCACCTTGGTGAGGGTGATGATGGCGTGGTTGCCCGATGGCGAGGTCATCTCGACCGGCTTGGCGTCCGTCGCCATACTCCGCCGCGTCACCACCATCTGACCATCCACCACCGCGGCGGAAAGGCTTTCCGCTTCCAGTTCGGGCTCCTTCATCAGCCAATGGGCGAGACGGCGCAGCAATTCGGCCTGCGGGCCGCCGCCTTCGAAGCCGCGTGCCCATAACCAGATCTGATCCGACATCAATTCGGCGACGCGGCCTTTCTTCACTTGATCCAGCACCAAGAGCGGTCTGTCGCCAGGGCCGCTCATCACGGTCTGGCCGCCGATGCTGCTGCCGCCGATTTGCCGGAACCAGCGGCCCCAGGTCGGCTGGGCATTGGTTTCGTTGTTACTGCCCGGCAGATCGCGCGTCACCGGATGGCTGAGACCGGTCGGCGTCACCATCGGCTTGAAACCCTGGGTGACGATCTCGCCGGATGGCTGGGCCGGCAGCACACCCGCCAGCGGCGTACGATAAAGGCTTTCATCCTTGGCGAATTCGGTGCCCGACGAGACCAGCAGCGCGCCGCCATTGTCGACATAATTGGCGATGTTCTCGAAATAGGCCATCGGCAGGATGCCGGCCTCGCCATAACGGTCGAAGATCACCAGATCGAAGGATTTGAGTTTTTCCAGGAACAGTTCGCGCGTCGGGAAGGTGATCAGCGAGAGCTCTTCGATCGGCGTGGTGTCCTGCTTGTCCGGCGGGCGCAGGATGGTGAAATGCACCAAATCCACCGACGGATCGGCCTTCAACAGATTGCGCCAGACCCGTTCGCCGGCATGCGGTTCGCCCGAGATCAAAAGCACACGCAGGCGGTCGCGCACGCCGGAGATCGTCACCACCGCCCGGTTGTTCTGGAGCGTAAGCTCCGAGGGCCCGGGCGCCGCCGCCATTTCGACAATGTTTTCGCCTTCATGACTGACCGGAACCCGCAAGGTGGCTTCCTGTCCCACCGGCACCACGCGGCTGCCCAGGGATTTGCCGTCGATCGCCAATGTCACTTCCGCGGTGCCGCCCGGTGCGCCGCCGAAATCATCAACCCGGAGCACCATCTGCGCACTCTGTCCGACAATGGCGAAGCGTTCGGCATTGAGCACGGTGAGCTTGCGGTCGCGCTCGCCATGGCCGCCCGCGATCAGGACATGCAGCGGCGCCTTGAGCGCAGAGGTCTGCGGCGCGTCATGCACTTCGCCCTCGGTGATCATGATCGCGCCCGCAATGCGGCTGGGCGGCACATCGGCCAGGGCACTGTTCAAGGCGGCGAAGGCCTGGGTGCCGTTATTCTCGCCGGTCGTGGTGGTGGTGATGCTGGTTTCGCGTACCGTCAGGTTGGGCTGGGCCGCAAGCTGACGGCGCAATGCAGTCAGCGCCGCCGCGGCCTGGGCGGTGCGATCGCCAACGCCCATGCTTTGCGAACGGTCCACCACCACCGCCACCACATCGGGCAGGGGTGCATGGGTTTCCTTCACCAGGATCGGTCCGGCCAGCGCGAACAGAAGAATGGCGAACGCCAAACCCCGCATCAGGGCGCCGCGGGCGCCGCGCCAGACGCCGAAGATCGTGATCGCCAGCGCGGCGAATGCCAGCAAAATCAGCAGCGACAGCGGAATGTGCGGATCGAATGCCAGCCGGGTCACTTGCCGAGCCTCTCCAGCAAGGCCGGCGCATGGACCTGATCGGTCTTATAATTGCCGGTCAGGGCATACATCACCAGATTGATGCCGAAGCGCAGCGCCATCTCGCGCTGTATCTCGCCGCCCGGCACCGGTTCGCTCATGGGATGATTGGTTGAATCAATGGCCCAGGCCGCCGCCCAGTCATTGCCGCCAATGATCACCGGCGAGACACCATCGCCGCCGCGCGCGGGCACGCGCTCTTTTCCTTTTTCGGCCGGCGGCAATTTTTCCACCCAGACCTGGCCGCCGGTCCAGCGGCCGGGAAAGTCCTTCAGGATGTAAAACGCCTTGGTCAGGACGTGATCGCCGGGCACCGGCTCCAAGGGGGGAAGGTCAAGACCCTGGGTCAACCGCTGCAAGGTTTGCTGGCCGGGCGAGCCGGTGCCGCGAACCGCCCCCAAGGTAAGGTCGCGGGTGTCGAACAGGATGGTGCCGCCCAGCCGCATGTAATTGTTCAATTTGGAGATCGCTTCGGGCGAAAGATTTTTCTCCCTGGGGTCCATTGGCCAATAGAGCAGAGGAAAAAAGGAAAGATCGTCCCTCGTGATATCCACGCCGATCGGATCCTGCGGTTCGTAGGAGGTGCGGATCTTCAGCGCCCGGTCCAATCCGGTCAGGCCCGCCTTGCTGACCTGGTCGATGTCGGCAAGTCCGGTGACGACATAGGCCAAGCGTGTATCCAGCGCCGCCTTGAGATCCACGGTGTCGCCGGCGCGGGCCCGCGACATCGGCAAGAGAAGAAACAGCGCCAGCATCGCGGCCGTGGAGCCCAGCATGCGTTGCGGGAAGTAACCGCGCAGCCAGAGCGACACCAGCGCGTCCAGGCACAAGAGCAGCGCCGCGATCGCCAGCAGATACGGCTGCAATTCGATGGTGCGCGCCTCGCCATAGCTTTGCATGCCGGAAAGCGCCAGCGGTTCCAATGTCGCCTGCGGCCCCAATTCATTAAGCGCGCTGGCGACGCCCTGCGCGCCATAAAGGCCGGGCGGATGCTTGGCCGAAACTTTCATATGCTCGAATTCTTTGGCGGCGATGGGAATGATGTCGGGCGAAGGCGGCTGCGGCCGGCCGAAACCATCCAGCACATTCATCGGCGCCAGGCTCGACAGACGCGCCAAGGACGCTGTCGGGGTGCCGGCCGACAAGGCCAGCAGCCGCTTGAGCATATCGACATAAAGACCTGACAACGGCAGCGACGACCAGGCAGGACTGGCGGTGATATGAAACAGCACGATCCAGCCGCCGCCATTCTGCTTGGCGGTGACCAGGGGCGTGCCGTCGGTCAATCGCGCCCAGGCGCGGTCGGCCAGTTCGGCGCTGGGCTCGGCCAGGATCTGGCGCGATACTGTTACTTCGCCGGGCACGCCGAGACCGTTGAAAGGCGAGGCCAGCGGAAAGCTCGCCAAATGCTGCGGCTGGTTCCACGCCATGGCGCTGCCCAGATAGCGCCCGCCGGCGCGCAGGCTCACCGGCACAAACGTGTCGGCGCCATTGGACATGCGCGGGCCCGCGAAGCGGATCAGCACGCCGCCGCCCTTGAGGAATTTCTGCACCGCATCGGCATCGCTGCCGCTGATGCGGCTGACATCGGCCAGGAACAGCACCGAGATGTGGCGCGCGATCAATTCGCTGATGGTGCCTTTCTCCACTTCGGCGAAGGGTGTCAGCGCACGCTCCAGATAATAAACGTCGGACAGAAGCGGCTGTTCATTTTCCGTTGCTGCCGCGGAGACCAGTCCGACGCGCCGCTCCGAACCGCCGCTGTCCAGAAGTTGGGTCGCGCCGGCATTGTCTTCGCCCTGGATCTCCAGCCGTGCGGTCTGGTTGCGTACTTCCAGCGGCAAGGTGATGTGCGCCTGCCCGTGATCGTCGCCGGCCCTGAAATCGAGCGGCGCGTCACTCAAGGTTTCACCCCGGGCGCCGATGGCGGCGACTTGAACCCGAGCCGCATTGTGCGCCCCGGCGCGGATGGCGGTGACGGCAAATCCGGTGCCGTCATGACGCGGCGGCAACAGCCCCATTGCCGGTTGATCCGGCGCAAAGATGCGCAGCGGCCCCAGCGCGGCCAGGGCGCGGCGCAGGGCTGGGCCGTGACCGTCTTCCAGCCCGTCGCTGAGCCAGGAAAATTGGGGCCGCCCCGCCAGATGGGCGCGTGCGATTTCGCCCGCCGCCGCCATGCGGTCACCGGGCCAGGGCATCGGCTTCAGTTCGCGCGCGCTTTTTTCCGCCGCGCCGGCGTCCAGCAATGTCACCGGCCCCGGCGTTGCGGTCGGCACGATGGCGACGGGCCTGTCGCCCGCGGCATGCAGCAGATCGGCGATCAGGCTTTGATGCTGGTCCCAGTTCTTGGCGGCGGCCCAGCCATTGTCCACCAGGATGACCATCGGCCCATCGCCGGCGATTTGCACCGCACGGCCGAGCAAAGGACCCGCCAGCGCCACGATCAGAAGGCCCGCCGCCAAAAGCCGCAACAGCAGCAGCCACCAGGGCGTATGCGCGGGCGTCTGTTCTTCATCCTTGAGGCCCAGCAGCAGGCGGATTGGCGGGAACAGGATGCGGCGCGGCTGCGGCGGCGTCACCTTCAGCAGCCACCACAGGACAGGCAAGCCGATCAGCGCCGCCAGAATCCAGGGGGCTTCGAAACTCAATGCCGAAAACAATGCCATCGCGTTACGCAAGACCGATGGCGGCATGCAGCGCGATCAGCGCGGTCTGCGGCACATGATCGGTGCGGTGCGCGGTGATGCTCCAGCCCAGCTTTGTCGCGGTGCGGGCGATCTTCTCGCCATGGGCGGCGAAGCGGGCGCGATAGTCATGGCCGACGCTTTCGGCGCGGCCGAACAGGGCGCTGTCACGGCCACGCGGACTCTCGAACCGGGCGCGGCCGCTATAGGGAAAATCCTCTTCCGCCGGATCGATGATGCGGACCAGATGGCCGACCGCGCCCAAGCGCGCAAAGCCTGCCATGCGTTCCTCGACATTGGGCGACAGAAAATCGCTCAGCCAGACGATGCGTGCGCCGCGCGCGATCGGCGCGGTGGGCGGACCGTCATCGCGCTCGGCCCGGGCACGTTCTTTTTCCTGCATCGCCGGATCGAGCAGGGAATGGCCGATGCGCGACAAGGTGAAGCGCGACGCGGCGGGAAGATAGGATGCACCCAGCAAGCCCACCCGCTCGCCGCCCCGCACCAGCAGCGAGGCCAACGCCAGCAGCAACAGATTGGCGCGCTCCAGCTTGGTGACGCTGCCCGAGCCGAAATGCATGCCCCGGTCGATGTCGCGCCAGAACCAGACGGTCTGAGCCGCTTCCCATTCGCGCTCGCGGACAAAAAGATGCTGCGATTTGGCCGATTGCCGCCAGTCGATCCGGCCCACCGAATCCGCCGAGCCGTAACGGCGGAACTGCCAGAAATTCTCGCCGATGCCCGCTTTCCTGCGGCCATGCGCGCCCAGGCTGATGGAGGCCGCAAGCCGGTCCGCCGCCACCATGAGCGGCGGCAGGCCCGCGCCTAACGCGTCCGCTTCATGCTGGAGCGGTGAAAATCCCGTCAATCAGAAATCCTCAAAGCAGTGCGCGGCAGAGCTTTTCGATGACCTGGGCGGTGGTGGCGCCCTCGGCGCGGGCCGAGAAGCTGAGCGCCATGCGGTGACGCAGCACCGGTCCGGCCAGGGCGACAATATCGTCGGTGGAAGGCGTCAGCCGTCCGTCCAGCAGGGCGCGGGCGCGGGCCGCCAGCATGAAGGCCTGGCTGGCGCGCGGACCCGGGCCCCAGGCGATCAGGCCTCGGGTCTCGTCATGGTCGGAGTCCGGACGCGCCGCGCGCACCAGCCGCAGGATGGATTCCATCACTTTCTCGCCCACCGGCATGCGCCGCACCAGGGCCTGGGCCGCGATCAGGTCGTCGGGCCCGCAGACGCGCGTCGCCCGGGCTTCCTCGCCCATGGTGGTGGCGAGCAGCATGCGGCGCTCGGATTCCAGATCGGGATAGCCGACATCGATCTGCAGCAGAAAGCGGTCGAGCTGTGCTTCGGGCAAGGCATAGGTGCCTTCCTGCTCCAGCGGATTCTGCGTCGCCAGCACATGGAACAGGCGCGGCAGGTCGTAGCGCGCGCCGGCCACGGTGACATGCTTTTCCTGCATCGCCTGCAGCAGCGCCGATTGGGTACGCGGAGAGGCGCGGTTGATTTCGTCCGCCATCAGCAGTTGGGTGAAGACGGGGCCGTGGATGAAGCGGAAGGCGCGGCTGCCCGCCGCATTTTCCTCCATCACTTCCGAACCGGTGATGTCGGTCGGCATCAGGTCGGGGGTGAACTGGATGCGGCTGGTGTCCAGCCCCAGCACGATGGCCAGGGTCTCCACCAGCTTGGTCTTGGCCAGGCCCGGCACGCCGATCAGCAAGCCATGGCCGCCCGCCAGCAAGGTCACCAGCGACTGCTCGATTACGTCATTCTGGCCGAAGATCACTTGGCCCAGACGCTTCTTGGCGGCGGCAAATGTCAGGGCCGCGGCGTCGAGCCGGGCCGGGGCATCATGCTCGCTAAGGGTGTCGGCGTCCTGGATCATGCGGTTCTCACGGGTTTCTCACCGCTGTCTGAAGGCGCGCGACCCGGAAAAATATGCGGCCGCTTTCCGGTCAGATCGCGCGAAAAAACAAAGACCTAGAGTCAAATCGTGATTCAATAATGACGCGTTTGCCTCAAGGAACCGTCATTCTGCACCCTGAGCCAGCCGTGGCAACAGCGAAAAGCCCTGGCTGGAGCTTCACTTATAATACGGAAGCGGCATAAATCGCTCCATGGCTCGCGAACTTTCTCCTGGACACGCTTCCGGCCCGGGGCTTGCGGGCCTTCAGGCCGCCGCCCAGGGCCATCGCGGACTGCCGCCCGTGGAGCACTGGAATCCCCCTTATTGCGGCGACAGCGGCATCAAAATTGCCGGCGATGGGACCTGGTCCCATCAAGGTGAATCGATCCGCCGTCCAGAACTGGTTCGGCTTTTCTCAACCATACTTCGTAAAGATGAAGAGGGTTTCATGCTGGTGACGCCGGTGGAGAAGCTTTCGATCACCATCGAGGATGCACCATTCCTTGCCGTGTTGATGACGGCCCAAGGCGAAGGCGAAGGCCAGCACCTGAATTTCACCACCAATGTCGGCGATACGGTGAGGGCGGGGCCCGACCATTCCCTGCGCTTCGTGCCGGATGCGTTGAGCGGCGCGCCGATTCCCTATCTGCATGTGCGCGCGGGGCTGGACGCGAAGCTGGCGCGCGCGGTCTATTATTCCCTGGTGGAGCATGCAGTGAGCCGAGAGGGCTTGCTGGGCGTTTGGAGCGGCGGCGCTTTCTTTGCCATGGGTGCGATGCCGTGAACCTGATTCTGGCACGCCTCAAAACCGATCCGCTGGCGGCCCTGCGCGGCGTGCTGCTGGAGGCGCCGTCCAGCGAGATCGGGCACGACGATTATGATCTGCACCCCGAATTGCGTCCGCCGGCCCAGGAAGCGGCGATCGCCGCCGCGGTGCTGCTGCCCATCGTCATGCGCGCCGAACCCACCATCCTGTTCACCCAACGCACCGCCCATTTGGCCCGTCACAGCGGGCAGGTGAGTTTTCCCGGCGGCCGCCGCGATCCGGGCGACCGGTCGCCAGCCCAGACGGCGCTGCGCGAGACCCTGGAAGAGACCGGCATCGAATCCGCCTTTGTTAGCATCGCCGGCTATCTGCCGCGCTACCGCACCGGCACCGGTTTCGACATCTCGCCGGTGGTCGGCGTGCTGGCGGAAGGTTTCACTCTGACGCCCAACCCGAATGAGGTGGCCGAGGCATTCGAGGCGCCACTGTCCTTCTTTCTCGATCCCGCCAATCGGCGGCTCGAGACGCGGATATGGGGCGATCGCGAGCGCAGCTTTTACGTCTTCTCGCCGCAAGGCCGCACCATCTGGGGCGCAACGGCAGCGATTCTGGTGGATTTCGCCGCCCGGCTCACCGACGCGATGCTATAGAAGCGCGATGAAGATTGATCCTTCCAAACATTCCTGGATGACCGCAACCGAGACACGCAAGCTGATGGCGGTGCCCCCGTCGTGGGATATGGCCAAGCGCAGGCATTGCGGGGAAGTGTTGGTAATTTCGGTCATATCCCGCGACAAGGCAAAAAAAGTCGAGCGCCGCCATGCGGATTGATCCTTCCAAACATTCCTGGATGACAGCAACCGAGACGCGCAAACTCATGGCGGCGCTCGGCGAAGGGCGGTTTGTCGGGGGCGCGGTGCGCAACGCATTGTCGGGCAGGGGCGTGGGCGATATCGACATCGCCGTGCCGATGCCACCGGACGAAACCTTGAAGCGGCTGGAGATTGCCGCAATCAAGGCAGTGCCGACCGGACTTGAGCACGGCACCATCACCGCCATCGTCAATGGCAAGCCCTTCGAAGTCACCAGCCTGCGCCGCGATGTCGTGACCGATGGCCGTCATGCGGTGGTCGCCTATACCGACGATTGGGAGGAAGATTCCACGCGCCGCGACTTCACCATGAACGCGCTTTACGCGGACGGTGATGGCGAGATTTTCGATTATCATGGCGGGGTCGAGGATCTGATCGCCGGCCGGGTTCGCTTTGTCGGCGCCGCCGTGCCGCGCATCCGGGAAGACTATCTGCGCATTCTGCGGCTGTTCCGTTTCCATGCCTGGTACGGCAAGGGCGACATGGATGGCGAAGCGCTGCATGCCGCGGCGCAGGAAAAGGCGGGCCTGGCGCAATTGTCAGGCGAACGCATCGCCAAGGAACTGCTCAAGCTGCTGGAATGTCCCAATCCGGTGCCTTCGCTTCGGCTGATGGCGGCATCGGGCGTTCTGCCCGAATTGCTTCCCTATCCGTTGCAACTGCCGCGGCTGGAAAATCTGGTGCTGATCGAAGCGGAAAACCGGTTCGCCCCGGACGCGATCTTGCGGCTGGTGGCGCTGTTGCCGGACAATGCGGATGTGGCCCAGGCGGTGGGCGAAAGGTTAAAGCTTTCCGGCGCCGAAAGGGCGCGGCTGGAAGGCCTGGCGATGGCACGAGAAAAAATCGCCGCCCAGCTGTCGGCGGCGGATGTGCGAAGGCTGCTGTATCGCATCGGCGTGACGCGCTTTCGCGACCGCGTGCTCTTGAGCTGGGCGGGGAGCCCGCGTGGCGCGGGCGCCATTCAATGGCGGATGCTGCTGTCCATCGCCGATGGCTGGGAGCGGCCACGGTTCCCGCTCACCGGGCGCGAAGCGATGGTGGCCGGCGTGGCGGAAGGTCCGGAGGTGGGCCGGGTTCTGGCCGCGGTGGAAGCCTGGTGGCTGGAAGAGGATTTCCTGCCGGATGAAATGGCGCTGCGGGAAAAGATGAAAAGCGTGATCGCCCGTGAGCCTTGAATTGCTGGAGCAGCTTTCGCTGCCGGGCGATGCCGCAAAGCCCAACGAAGATGCTTTCGCGTATTTGAATCATGCGGCGCTGGTGCTGGATGGCGCCACGCCCTTGGGGCCGTCATTGCTGCCGGGTCCCAGCGACGCCGCCTGGATCGCGCAGTTCGGCGCGCGGCGCCTGAGCGCGCATCTCAAGGATGGCGATGAACCGGAAGAGGCGCTGAAGAACGCACTCGGCGATGCGGAAAAAAGTTTTGCCGGCCTTGCGCGTAGGCCGATCCGCGAAAAATGGCAGACGCCATGCGCCTCGATGATGATGGCTGTCGAACTGGGCCGGGACCTGCCTCCCCCTCGCGCGAAACGCATGGAGGGGGAGGTGGTCGTAGCTGGCCCTCGGGTCAGCGAAGACCGGAGAGGGTCAGAAATAAAATTCCTCTGGTTCGGAGATTGTGCGGCCATCGTCGAACAAAATGGAGAGATTCAATTCGTCGGCGAGGCGCTGGAAAAACGAAGGGCGGAGGCGGCGCGGGCCAAGCTGATCGCGCGGGAAAAGAAAATGTCGCCGGTCGCGGGCATCAAGCGGCCGGAGATCGAGCCTTTGCTGCGCGCCGCCCGCAATCGCATCAATTCCGGAAACAACTGGCTGTTCAGCCCGGATCGCCGCGCCGCCGCCCATGTCTCACGCCACACCATGACCGTGCAGCCGGGCGCGCGGCTGCTGATCGCCAGTGACGGTTTTTTGGCGCTGGTCAGCGATTATGATGCCTATGATGCGGCAGGCCTGATGAGCGCCATCGCCGCCAAGGGCCTTGCCGCGCTGGGCGAGGAGTTGCGCGCGATCGAAGAGGGCGACGTGCTGGGCGAAAAATTCGCCCGCTTCAAGAAGAGCGATGATTGCACCGCATTGCTGCTGCGGGCGGGTTAGGTCAGCGCTTCGATCACGTCATGGCTGCCCGACCAGATCATGGACAAGGCGACATAGATCACGATGGCGAGGCCGAGATAGCTGATCCAGCGGAAGCGCTCCAGCAATCGTGCGATCAGATTCGCCGCCACGCCCATCAGCGCCACCGACAGCAGCAATCCGATGATCAGCAGATCGAAATGCTCGCGCGCCGCACCGGCCACTGCCAGCACATTGTCCAGCGACATCGAGATATCGGCCAGCACGATCTGCAGGATGGCGCGGCGAAGCGAGGCGGTGACATCCACCTCGGCATGATGTTTGGCATGGACGCCGGAAATATCGCGCCAGAAGCGCCAGCTCACCCACAGAAGCAGAATGCCGCCCGCCAAGGTCAGTCCGATGATCTGCATCAGCTGGATCGCGATGGCGGCCAGGCCGACCCGCAGCACCACCGCCGCCGCCAGGCCCAGCAGGATGACCTTGCGCCGTAAATGCTGCGGCACCCTGGCCGCCGCCAGGCCGATCACCACGGCATTGTCGCCCGCCAGGACGATGTCGATCATCACCACCTGGCCCAGCGCCAAAAGTCCGCCGGTCTCGAACAAGGTCATATGGATCATGATGGCCGATTATTTTCCTGGCCGGTGCCCCCCGGGAACAAGTCAGTCTGGCGCAAGGCCTCGCCCAGCACCATTGCCGCCGCCTGGGCGACATTGATCGAGCGCATGCCCGGACGCATGGGAATCAGCAGCCGGGCATCGACCCCCTGATGCACGGTTTCGGGCACCCCCGCGCTTTCACGGCCCAGAATCAGGGTGTCGCTCGCGTGGAAGGCAAAGCCGGCATAAGGCTGGGCGGCCTTGGTGGTCAGCAGCAGCAACCGGCCGGGGGCGTGGTCCCGGAACTCCTCCCAGGATGGGTGCCGGCAAAGGTCGGTCCCGGCCCAGTAATCCATCCCGGCCCGGCGGAAATTGCGGTCGGTGAGGAGAAACCCACAGGGCTCGATAATGTCCATCGCCACCCCCAGGCAGGCGCAAAGCCGCATCAGCGATCCGGCATTCTGTGGAATGTCAGGCTGGTAGAGCGCCAGACGCAAAATCGTCTCCCTTGTGGGCCCAAGATACGGGCAGAAAAGGCATTTTCTGCGGCATCGTGCCGCAAGACCCTCGAAATTCGACTCTCTATTTTACCGCGCCAACGGACGCGTTTCGGGCTATTCCGTCAGCAGGGGCTTTGCACTTCCGCCACGAGAGTTTTCCTTACGCCAGTTTCCAGTCTCAGACTGCTTTAAAGAAGGTGATCCCGGTGACAGCAACGACAATGGATGGAACACGCCGCGATTTTCTCTATGTGGCGTCGGGCGCGATGGCCGTCGTCGGCGCCGCCGCCACGGCATGGCCGTTCATTGACCAGATGAACCCGACCGCCGCGGCGCTCGCCATGGCCACCACCGAGATCGATATCGCCAGCGTCCAGCCCGGCCAGCAGATCGTCTATAAATGGCGCGGCCATCCCTTGTTCGTGCGCCGCCGCACGCCCGCCGAGATCGCCTCGTCCAAGGCGGTGGATGTCAGCAGCCTTCCCGATCCATTGGCGCGCAACGCCAACAAGCCCGACAGCGCGCCGGCCACCGATGATGAGCGCGTCATCAAGTCGGAATGGCTGGTCCTGATCGGCGTCTGCACCCATCTGGGTTGCACCCCCACCGTTTCCACGCCGGCGTCGCCGGAAGGCGAATATGGCGGCTGGCTCTGCCACTGCCATGGCTCGCAATACGATGCGTCCGGCCGCATCCGCAAAGGACCCGCACCGCAGAATCTGGCGGTGCCGCCCTACGCATTTCTTTCAGACACCCGCATCAAGGTCGGTTGAGGAGCATAAGAATGTCCGGTCCATCGACCTATAACCCCAAGTCCGGTTTCGAAAAGTGGATTGATCAGCGTCTGCCGCTGCCGCGGTTGATGCATGACACGATGCAGACTTTCCCGACGCCGCGGAATTTGAACATCTGGTACACTTTCGGCGGCATCCTGACCTTCTGCCTCGGGGTGCAGATTCTCACCGGCGTCGTGCTCGCCATGCACTATGTGGCGAATGCGGGCATGGCCTTCGACTCGGTCGAAGCCATCATGCGCGATGTCAATTACGGCTGGCTGATGCGCTACATCCATTCCAACGGCGCCTCGATGTTCTTCCTCGCCGTCTATATCCACATGTTTCGCGGGCTCTATTACGGGTCGTACAAGGCGCCGCGCGAACTGCTCTGGATCATCGGCGTATTCATCTATCTGCTGATGATGGCGACCGCGTTCTTTGGTTATGTGCTGCCCTGGGGCCAGATGTCCTTCTGGGGCGCCACCGTCATCACCAACCTGTTCAGCGCCATCCCGCTGGTCGGCACCCAGATCGCCACCTGGCTGTGGGGCGATTTCGCGGTGGGCGACGCCACCTTGAACCGCTTCTTCTCGCTGCATTACCTCTTGCCCTTCATCATCGCCGGCGTGGTCGGTCTGCATGTCTGGGCACTGCATGTGCCGGGCAACAACAATCCGCTCGGCATCGATGTGAAGAGCCCGCAGGACACGGTGCCCTTCCATCCCTATTACACGGTGAAGGACGCCTTCTATCTCTGCCTGTTCGTCCTCCTGTTCGCGGTGTTCGTCTTCTATGCCCCGAACTTCTTCGGCAATCCGGACAATTACGTCCAGGCCAATCCGCTGGTGACGCCGCCGGATATCGTGCCGGAATGGTACCTCTTGCCCTTCTACGCCATGCTGCGTTCGATCCCGAACAAGCTGATGGGCGTGCTGGTGATGGGCGGCGCCATCGTGACCCTGTTCTTCATTCCCTGGCTGGACACCAGCCGGGTGCGCTCCTGCCGCTTCCGTCCCCTGATGAAGCAATTCTTCTGGGCCTTCGCGGTGGTCTGCGTGATCCTGGGTTATTGCGGTTCGCAGAGCGTCGATGCCGCCGTGGCGGGCATCCCGCTTATCTGGGCGGCGCGCCTGGCGACGTTCTATTACTTCCTCTTTTTCTGGATCCTGATGCCGATCATCGGCCTGATCGAAACCCCGAAGAAGCTTCCCACGTCCATTGCCCAATCCGTGCTCGGCGAACCCGCCGCGGCCCCTGCCGAGTGAGATACACGATGCGCAGCACAGCTCTTCCCCTCGGCCTTGCCCTGGGCCTGCTCGTCTCGGCGCCGGAATTGACGCCGGCCTGGGCGCTCGACACCGCCCGCCTGCCAGTCAAGAGCGGGGACTTCTCCTTCAACGGTCCGTTCGGCACCTATGATCGCGCCGCTCTGCAGCGCGGCTTCCAGGTCTACAAGGAAGTCTGCGCCGCCTGTCACGGCCTGGATCACATCGCCTTCCACAATCTGGACGAGGCGGGCGGCCCCGGCTTCACCGAGCCGCAGGCCAAGGCGATCGCGGCGGGCTACAAGCTTCCTGCCGATCCCAACGACAAGGGCGAAATCAACGACGACAAGGGCAACCGCCTGACGCGTCCGGGCATCTTGGCCGACAAATTCCCGCCGCCCTTCCCGAATGAGGAAGCGGCGCGCGCCAACAATAGCGGCATGCTGCCCCCCGATCTTTCCATGATCGAAAAGGCGCGCGAAGGCGGCGCCGATTATGTCTATTCGATTGCCTATGGCTTCAACATGGCCCCGCCCAAGGGCTTCAAGGTTACCGATGGCAAATACTACAATCCCTATTTCGAAGGCTGGAATATCGCCATGCCGCCGCCGCTGGTGGACAATGCGGTGACCTATTCCGACGGCACCAAGGCCACCGTGGCGCAGGAAGCCCATGACGTGGCGACCTTTCTCGCCTGGGCGTCCGATACCAAGATGGAAGAACGCAAGCGCATGGGTTTTGCCGTGCTGATCTTCCTGGTGGTGCTGTCCGGGCTTCTATTCGCCGCCTATCGCAAGGTCTGGGCTGACTTGCACTGACTGTGCAGCGGTCGCGGACCTTGCGACTATTCTGTGACAACGCCTGCCCTTCGCTTTCGCTCAGGGCGTTCGTCGCTCAAAACGGTCCACTGGACCGTTTTGTTTGCCTTTGGCAAACCGCTCCTTACTGTTAAAAGGGCGCTTCCTCACGGAGCGCCCTTTTTGCTGCGCGTCCGCGTGAGCGGGAGCGCTATTAAAATATGCCCAAAACGGTACTTGGCGTTATCGGTGGCTCCGGAGTCTATGAGATTCCCGGGCTGGAAAACGCCCGCTGGCAGACGGTGAAAAGCCCGTGGGGCGAGCCGTCGGACCAGCTTCTCACTGGCACCTTTCATGGCGTCGACATGGCGTTCCTGCCGCGCCATGGCCGCGGTCACGTCCAGACCCCCACCAGCATCAATTACCGCGCCAATATCGACGCGTTGAAGCGCGTCGGCGTCACCGACGTGATCTCGGTCTCGGCCTGCGGATCGCTGCGGGCCGAATTGCCGCCCGGCACCTTCGTGATGGCGGACCAGTTCATCGACCGCACCTTCGCGCGGGAGAAAAGTTTTTTCGGCCCCGGCTTTGTCGCGCATCTGTCGATGGCGCATCCGGTCTGTCCGCGCCTTTCCGGCGCGCTGACCCTGGCGGCGCGGGAAGAGCGGATCGATCATTCCGAAGGCGGCACCTATATCTGCATGGAGGGGCCGCAATTCTCCACCCAGGCGGAGAGTTTTCTCTACCGCTCCTGGGATTGCAGCGTTATCGGCATGACCGCGATGCCCGAGGCCAAGCTCGCGCGCGAGGCCGAGCTGCCTTACGCCATCGTGGCGATGGTGACCGATTATGATTGCTGGCACGAGACCCATGACCATGTGACGGTGGACGCCGTGATGAAGGTGATGCACCAGAATGCCGAGAACGCCCGCCGCCTGATCATGGCGGTGGCGCCCAAGCTGGGACCGGAGCGCCAGCCTTGCCCGCTCGGCGTCGAAACCATGCTCGACATGGCGGTGGTGACGTCGCCGGACAAGCGCGATCCGGTGCTTGCCGCCAAACTCGACGCCGTGGTGGGCCGCATTTTGAAAAAGGGATAAGCCTGATGGATTTCCGCGACACAATCCGCACCATTCCCGACTATCCCCAGCCGGGCATCATGTTCCGTGACATCACCACCTTGCTGGGCAATGCCCGCGCTTTCCGCCGCGCGGTCGATGAATTGGTGCAGCCTTATGCCGGTGTGCGGGTGGACAAGGTGGCGGCGCTGGAAGCGCGCGGCTTCATCCTGGGCGGCGCGGTGGCGCATCAGCTGTCTGTCGGCTTCGTGCCGGTCCGCAAGAAGGGCAAGCTGCCCTATACCGTAATCGGTGAAAGCTATGCCCTGGAATATGGCCAGGACCGGGTCGAGATTCACATCGATGCCTTCAAGCCTGGCGAACATATTCTTTTGGTCGACGATCTGATCGCCACTGGTGGCACCGCCAGCGCTGGTATCCGCCTGATGGAACGCGCCGGCGCGCAAGTGATCGGCTGTTCCTTTGTCATCGATCTTCCCGAGTTGGGCGGCGCCGCCAAGCTGCGCGCCTTGGGCAAGCCCGTGAACACGCTGGTTTCGTTCGAAGGTCATTAAGTTGAAGCTGTACGGCAACCCCCTGTCGCCTTTCGCCCGCAAGGCCTGCGTGATTGCGCATGCCCTGGGGCTGACGCTGGAAGTGATCGACATTCTTCCGCTCAGTGACGAGGGGTTCCGCAAGATCAATCCGCTGGGCAAGATTCCGGCTCTTACGCTGGATGACGGCACCGTCGTGATCGACAGCCGGGTGATCTGCGAATATCTCGATCATCTCGGCGGTGCGAAATTCTTTCCCAGGGAGTCCAGCCGCTGGAAAGCGCTGACCCTGCAGTCACTGGGCGACGGGGTCGGGGAAGCGGCGGTGATGTATTCAATTCTCGGGCGCGAAGATCCTGCCCCGGTCAAAATCCGGACGCGTCAGATGGCGGCAATGTTGGCCGGCATGGATGCGCTGGAGCATACCCAATTCAGCGATCCGCCCTTGATCGGTGAAATCGCGGTCGGTTGCGCCCTTGGCTATATCGATTTCCGCCAGCCTGACCTTGACTGGAAGAGTTCCCGTCCCAATTTGGCCACCTGGTACGCGAAATTCTGCGAGCACCCTTCCATGAAGGCCACGGCCGTCAAGCCGTCATGAAGATCAACGGCAAGCATTACCGCTCGGTCTGGCCCATTGGCGAGGATGCCTTCGGCATCATCGACCAGACCAAATTGCCGCATGAATTCGTCACCTTGGCTCTGCGCTCGGCCGATGACGCGGCGCGCGCCATTTCCACCATGCAGACTCGGGGCGCGCCCCTGATCGGCGCAGTGGGTGCCTATGGCTTGGCGCTGGCGATGCGGCGGGACGCATCGGACGAAAATCTTGCCCGCATCCACGATATGTTGGCGCAGACCCGGCCCACCGCGATCAATCTGCGCTGGGCGCTGGGGCGGATGCGTGATGCGCTGCTGAACCAGCCCCGTGCCGAGCGGGCGAAATTGGCCTGGAAGGAAGCCGCCGCCATCGCCGACGAAGATGTGGCGATGTCGATGGCCATCGGCGAACATGGCCTGAAGATCATCCGCGAGATCGCGGACAAGAAATCCGGCCAGACCGTCAACATTCTCACTCATTGCAATGCCGGCTGGCTGGCGACGGTGGATTACGGCACCGCACTGGCGCCAATCTATCTGGCGCATGATGCTGGCATCCCACTGCATGTCTGGGTGGACGAGACCCGTCCGCGCGGCCAGGGCGCGTCGCTCACCGCTTTCGAGTTGGGCGGGCATGGCGTCAAGTACACGGTGCTGGCCGACAATGCCGGCGGCTATTACATGCAGGCGGGCCAGGTCGATCTGGTGATCGTGGGCACCGACCGGGTCACCGCCAATGGCGATGTCGCCAACAAGATCGGCACGTATCTGAAGGCGCTGGCCGCCAAGGATAACAACGTGCCCTTTTATGTCGCGCTGCCCAGCTCGACCATCGACTGGTCCCTTGCCAGCGGCGGCGATATTCCCATCGAGGAGCGTTCGCAGGATGAAGTGTTGAAAATGACGGGCCGCTTGCCAAACGGGCAGATTGCCACGGTGGACATCGCCGCTCCCGGCAGCACTGCCGCCAATCCCGGTTTCGACGTCACGCCTGCGCGGCTGGTGACGGGCTTGATCACCGAGCGCGGCACTTGCGCCGCCACCACCGAAGGCTTAACGAGCCTCTTCCCGAAAACCTGAAGGTTCCCGCAGATGCAATCGCGCTGGTCCGCCACCGAAGTCCAGGAATTCGTGACGCGTTATGCCCCCAAAGGCGTCAATGCCGATCTGGCGGTGCGCACCTATACCACGCGGCTGTTGGGCAGCGATCCTCGGTTGGTGCTGCATGGCGGCGGAAACACCTCTGTGAAAACCGTGATGAAGGACATGCTGGGCGAGGATGTGGAGGTGATCTGCATCAAGGGTTCCGGCTGGGACATGGGCAGCATCGAGCCTGCGGGATTGCCGGCGGTGCGTCTGGAACCGCTGCGCAAGCTGCGGGCGCTGCCCAAACTGTCCGACGAGGACATGGTCAATTTCCAGCGCATCAATCTGTTGGATTCCAGTTCGCCCAATCCGTCGGTCGAAACCTTGTTGCACGCTTTCCTGCCGCACAAATTCATCGACCATACCCATTCGACCGCCGTGTTGGCGCTGACCGATCAGCCCGATGGCGAGATGGTGGTGCGCGAAGTCTATGGCGACCGTGTTGCCTATGTGCCCTACACCATTCCCGGCTTTGCCCTGGCCAAGTCGGTGGCCGATGTGTTCGACAAGAATCCCAAGGTCGAAGGGTTGGTGCTGTTGCAGCACGGCATCTTCACGGTCGGCGCCACGGCGGAGCAGGCCTATAGCCGCATGATCGAATTCGTCACCCTGGCGGAAGACCGGCTGGGCCGTCAGCGCAAGCCGTTGGCCAAGGGCACGCTTCCGGCCAAGATTGCGTCGGTGCCGGAGATCGCGCCGATCTTGCGCGGGGCCGTCGCCCTGGAGAAAAACGCGATGGCGGGAAGCGCCAAGCGGCAGATCCTGGATTTTCGCACCAATTCCAAGATCCTCGACTATGTGAACGGCGCGGAACTGGCGCGTTACAGCCAACAAGGCGTGGTGACGCCGGATCACACCATCCGCACCAAGAACTGGCCGATGATCGTGCCCGCGCCGGACGCCGGCAAGCTGGGTGAATGGGTGGGCGAAGTGCGCGCCGCGGCGGATGCTTTTGTCGCCCGCTATCACGATTATTTCGCCCGCAACAACGCCAAGAGCCCGGTGAAGAAAAAGGAGCTCGATCCACTGCCGCGCGTGATTCTGGTGCCGGGCGTGGGCATGTTCGGGATCGGCGCCACCGCCAAGGACGCCGCCATCGCCGCCGACATCGCCGAGAACGCCATTGCCGTGATCGCCGATGCCGAAGCGATCGGCCAATACAAATGCATCAGCGAATACGACATGTTCGAAGTCGAATATTGGTCGCTGGAACAGGCCAAGCTGGGCAAGTCGAACGAGAAATCCCTGGCCCGTCAGGTGGCGGTGGTCACCGGCGGCGGCTCCGGCATCGGCGCGGCGACCGCAAAAGCGATGGCCGGGCAAGGGGCCGAAGTGGCGATCCTGGACCGCGATCTGGATGCCGCCAAAGCGGTGGCGAAAAAGATCGGCGGCAAGGCGCTGGCGGTGGCCTGCGACGTCACCGACCCGGCCAGCGTCAAAGCGGCATTCGATCAAGTCGTCGCGGCCTTTGGCGGCGTCGACATCGTGGTCTCCAACGCGGGCGCGGCCTGGCAGGGCACCATCGGCACGGTCGATGACGAGATCTTGCGCAAGAGTTTCGAACTGAATTTCTGGGCACATCAGAGCGTGGCGCAGAACGCCGTGCGCATCATGCAGGCCCAGGGCACCTATGGCTGCCTGCTGTTCAACACCTCCAAGCAGGCGGTCAATCCGGGTAAGGATTTCGGGCCTTACGGCCTGCCCAAGGCGGCGACCCTGTTCCTGGTCAAGCAATATGCGCTGGATCACGGCAAGGATGGCATCCGCGCCAATGCCGTGAATGCCGACCGCATCCGCACCGGATTGCTGACCGACGACATGGTGGCGGCGCGCTCCAAGGCGCGCGGCCTCAGCGAAGCCGACTACATGGCGGGCAATCTCTTGAAGCGCGAAGTGACGGCGGACGATGTCGCCGACGCCTTCGTCTATCTCGCCACCGCCACCAAGACCACGGCAGCGGTTGTCACTGTCGATGGCGGCAATATTGAAGCGAGTCTACGCTGAACTCTCCTTGTCATGGCCCGCAAATGCGGGCCATCCAGATGACGAAGGGCACGGTTTCAATGGTTGCGCGGGTTGCAACTGGGTGGCCCGCACTCCGGCGGGCCATGACAGGTGAGAGCGGCGGCTAATTGTTGAACCAAAAATGCATCATGCCGCCGTCGGCGACGACATCGGCCATGCTTCCCATTTTGTCATTCCCGGCTGAGTGTTGCGGCAGCAACGCGAAGGGAAGGGAATCCAGGCGTTCCCACAGGCACATTTGTTGAGCACCTGGATCCCCTTCCCCTTGCGCCGATGCTAGGCATCGGCACTCGGCCGGGGATGACACGCTTTGCGTGTCAATTGTTGAACCGGAAATGCATCACATCGCCATCGGCGATGACGTAGTCCTTGCCTTCCAAGCGGAATTTGCCGGCGTCGCGCGCCCCCGCTTCGCCCTTGCCCGAAACATAGTCGGGAAAGGCGATGGTTTCGGCGCGGATGAAGCCTTGCTCGAAATCGGTATGGATCACGCCGGCGCCCTGGGGCGCGCGGCTGCCCCTGGTCACGGTCCAGGCGCGGGTTTCCTTGGGGCCGACAGTGAAGAAGGTCAGCAGACCCAAAAGATCATAACCCACCCGTATCATGCGGTTCAGGCCGGGTTCTTCCAAACCGATGGAGTCCAGGAAATCCTTACGCTCTTCGTTGGGCAGTTGCGCGATCTCTTCTTCCACCTTGGCGGAGATCACTACGGCGCGGGCGCCTTCCGCCTTGGCCTTGGCTTCCACTTTCTTGGAGAATTCATTGCCGTTCGCCGCCGAGGCTTCCTCGACATTGCAAACGTAAAGCACCGGCTTGGCAGTCATCAGGCCCAGCTGGCTGTAAGGCGCGCGTTCCTCCGCCGACAGCTCCGCCTGCCGCGCCGGCCTGCCTTCGCGCAGCAGGACCACCGCCTTCATCATCAGCGCCAGCTGTTCCTTGGCTTCCTTCTCGCCGGAATTGGCCTTCTTCTCCAGCGGCTTGATGCGCTTTTCCAGGCTTTCCAGATCCGCCAGCATCAATTCGGTTTCCACCACTTCGGCGTCGCCGATGGGATCGATGCGGCCTTCGACATGGGTGATGTCGTCGTCCTGAAAACAGCGCAGCACATGGGCCACGGCATCGACTTCGCGGATGGTGGCCAGGAACTGGTTGCCCAGCCCTTCGCCTTTCGATGCGCCGCGCACCAGGCCGGCGATATCGACGAAGGTGATGCGGGTGGGAATGATTTCGGCCGAGCCGGCGATCTTCGCCAGGGTGTCAAGTCGCGGATCGGGTACCGCGACATCGCCGACATTGGGCTCGATGGTGCAGAAGGGATAATTGGCCGCCTGCGCCGCCGCCGTCTGAGTCAGCGCATTGAAGAGCGTGGACTTGCCGACATTGGGCAGTCCGACGATGCCGCATTTGAATCCCATTACTCAGTTTCTTTCTTTTTATCTGACTTTTGTTCTGGCTTTTTGCTTTTCGGTTTTTCCGGCTTGCCGGTCAGCAGCGCCACCTTCGACATGAAGCCGGTATCGTCATCCTTGGCCAGCAAAGGCGCGGCCTCGACCATCGCGCCCACCAGCGGCCGCAGCCAGTCGATATCTTCCTTGGAAAAATTCTGCAGCACATGGGCGCTGACCAGCGATTTCACGCCGGGATGTCCGACGCCAATGCGAACCCGGCGATAATCCGGCCCCAGTGCCTCGGTGATGGAGCGCAGCCCGTTCTGCCCCGCATCACCGCCGCCAGTCTTCACCTTGATCTTGCCCTCGGCCAGGTCGATCTCGTCATGGATCACCACCAGCGCCGACAGCGGCAGCTTGAAGAAGCGCAGCGCCGCGCCCACGCTGACGCCGCTATTGTTCATGTAGGTCTGCGGCTTCAGCAAATGGATCTTGCGTCCCGCCAGGGCGCCTTCGGACAGAAAGCCTTCGAACTTGGCGCGCCACGGCCCGAAACGATAATGGGCGTGAATCTCGTCGGCCAGGATGAAACCGGCATTGTGGCGGTTGCGCGCATATTGCGCGCCCGGATTGCCCAGCCCCGCGATAAGCAGCGCAGTGTCGGACGACATGACGCGCTCCTCGCGGGCGACGGCGCCCGCTTCGTCTTACTTCTTGGCCGGTGCGGCAGGTGCCTTGGCACCAGCGGCCGGTGCGGCCTTGGCACCAGCAGCGGGGGCGGCACCTGCGACGGGGGCGGCACCTGCGACGGGCGCGGCGCCTTCGACCGGTGCGGCTTCCACGACAGGCGCGGCAGCAGCGGCAGCGGCAGCGCGCTGTTCTTCGATCACGCTGGTCGGCGCGACAATGGAGCAAACCGTGAAGTCGCGACCGCGGATTGTGGACTTGACGCCGTCCGGCAAGGACAGCGCCGAGAGATGGATGGTTTCATTGATGTCCAGCATGGAAATATCCACCAGCACTTCGTTGGGAATATGATCGGCGGGGCAGATCAATTCCATTTGGTGGCGCACGATGTTCAGCACGCCGCCCTTCTTTATGCCGGGCGATTCACCCTGGCCCTTGAAATGCACCGGGACTTCCAGACGCACGGTGGCGCCTTCGGCCAGGCGCATGAAATCGACATGCACGGGACGATCGCTGACGGGATCGAGCTGCAACTGGCGCGGGATCACGCGGGTCTTCTTGCCGGCAACGTCCAGCATCAGCAAGGTGGTGAGGAAGGCGCCCTTCTCGATATGGCGCTCCAGGGTGCGGGCATCGACATTGACGGTCTCCGGTTCACCCTTGCCGCCATAGACGATAGCGGGGATCAGGCCCTTCAAGCGGGCCTGGTAGGACGGGCCCTTGCCGCGGCCTTCGCGCGCTTCCACCTTAAGTTCTTGAACTTGCGCCATTTTTCTGATCCTTCGCCGCCCGGAAAAACCCCAATGGGCCCCGGAAAGGCGTGGCTTTTAGCGGATGCCGGAAAGGTTCGCAACCGGGGCGAAGGGCGCGTCAGACCGGCGCCAGGCCTTCCTGTTCCAAGGCCTTTTTCACCGCCGGTCGGGTCTGCATGCGGGCGCGATGGGCCGTAATCCTGGGCAGGTCCTTCATGCCGCCGACACCATCGCGATCGAACCAGCGGGCGAAGACGTAAAGATAGGGATCGGAGACGGTGTATTTGCCGCCATGAATCCATTCGCGTCCATCGGCCAGCATGTCTTCCACCAACTGGAACTGGTCTCTCAGGCTCTTGGGCGCCTTGGCGCGCATGTCAGCCTTGGCGGCGTCGCTGTCGGCATAGCGTTCGGGCCGGAAGATGTGGGCGTAGGTGATGTGAATGGTCGATGCCAGATAAGTGTTGAAGGACTGCATCTGAAAGAAGTCGTAGCTGTCGGTCGGAGCCAGTTCGGCCTTGGGAAAGCTGCGGGCGATGAAGCCGAGCAGCACCGGCACTTCGGTCAGGATACCGCGATCGGTGACCAGCGACGGCACCCGCGCTTTGGGATTGATCGCCAGATAGGCAGCCGAGCGTTGCTCGCCACCCTGGGTATCCACCTTTACCGCTTCATAGTCCGCCCCCGCTTCATTGAGGGCGATGTGCGGCGCCAGCGAACAGGCATTGGGAGCGTAGAAAAGTTTGAGCATGAAGGTCACCCGCAAAAGGACGTTACTCAGTCGAACAGGCTGGACACGCTGGCTTCGTTGTTGATGCGGCGCATGGCCTCGCCGATCAGGGGCGCGATGGAGACGATGCGGATGTTGGGGCAGGCCTTCATGTCGGCGGTGGATTCGATGGAATCCGTCACCACCATGGATTTGAGCTTGGAATTCCTGATCCGCTGCACCGCGCCGCCCGACAATACGCCATGGGTGGCATAGGCATAGACTTCGGTGGCGCCATTCTTGAGCAGCGCGTCGGCGGCGTTGCAGATGGTGCCTCCTGAATCCACGATATCATCGATCAGCACGCAGGCGCGGCCTTCGACATCGCCGATGATGTTCATCACTTCGGATTCGCCGGCCCGCTCACGCCGCTTGTCGACAATGGCAAGATCGGTGCCCAGCCGCCGCGCCAGGGCACGGGCGCGCACCACACCGCCGACATCGGGCGATACCACCATGGGAAGATTGGCGCCCAGATGATCGACAATGTCTTTCACCATCACCGGCATGGCGAACAGATTGTCGGTGGGAATATCGAAGAAGCCCTGGATCTGCCCGGCATGAAGATCGACCGTCAGCACGCGGTTGGCGCCCGCCTGGGTGATCAGATTGGCCACCAGCTTGGCGGAAATCGGCGTGCGCGGACCGACCTTGCGGTCCTGGCGGGCATAGCCGAAATACGGGATCACGGCGGTGATGCGCCTTGCCGATGCGCGGCGCAGCGCATCGATCATGATCAGCAATTCCATCAGATTGTCGTTGGCGGGAAAGCTGGTGCTCTGGATCACGAACATGTCCTCGCCGCGGACATTTTCCTGCACTTCGACGAACACTTCCATGTCGGCGAAACGGCGAACCTGGGCCTTGACCGGCGCCAAGTTGAGATACTGGCCGATGGCGGCGGCGAGGGCGTGGTTGGAATTGCCTGCAATCAGGCGCATGCCCCGCGAACCGTTCAGATCCGTCATCGCGCCTCAAGCCCCGTCTTGCCGAAATGAAGATTTGGTGACGCGCTTGTAGCCGTCCGGAGAAGGCCTCGCAACCGGTATCGATCCGGTCCCGAGAAGCCTTTATCCCGTCAGCATAATGGCGGAAATTTCACGCCCATAATCGGCCTCGCCCAGATGGGTGGTGCGGCGGTAACTGAAAAAACCGTTGGCCGGCGGGTAGGTGCACAGCCCCAGATCCCCGACTTGTTCGATCCCCGCCCGTTCGAGGCGTGTGCGCACATAGCCGGGCAGGTCGAACTGGAAATGTCCCGGCCGTTCAGAGGCGGCGAAGAACTTCTCATCCTGCGCGCCAAACCGGGCACGCATGTCCGCGCCCACCTCATAATTGGCCTGGCAGATGGTGGGACCGATCACGGCCACGATGCGGGTGGATTTGGCGCCCAGTTTTTCCATGGCCGCGATGGTGCTTTCCAGAACCCCCGCGACCGCACCCTTCCAACCGGCATGGGCGGCGCCGATCACGCCGGCCTCGGCATCGGCGAACAGAACCGGCGCGCAATCAGCGGTGAGGATGCCAAGCGCCACGCCCGCCAGCGTGGTGACCAGTCCGTCGCCTTCGGGCCGCACCGCGAAGTCCCAGCCGGCGGATACGGTATGGACACGGGCGCCATGGATTTGAGCCGAGGTCACCAGCTTGGCGCCCAAGGCCAAGGCATTCATGGCGCGGCTGCGATTTTCCGCCACGGCGGCGGGATCGTCACGCGAGCCGGGCCCGCAATTGAGGCTGGCGTAAATACCGGTCGAGACGCCGCCATCGCGGCCGAAAAAACCGTGCGCGATGCCCGGCAGTTTCTGCAGATCGGCGGCGCGGTGAATTCGCATATCTCGCTTGTATCAGAAGCCCGGCGGAAGCGGCGCGGAGGCTGGCAACAACGCCATCGCCTGAAACAAATTGCCCATCTGGGCGGGGCCGGTCAAACGCGCGACCGCGCTTTCCAAGGCTCCGGCTTCGGCGGGATTGGCCTGGGCCAGATGCCGGGCGCGGGCGCCGATCCCAAGCGCGTTTAGAAACTCTCCTTGCGGACGGGGCCCGAATATCTGCGCCCCACCATGCCGGGCCGCATCCGCCAGGGCGGTGAAATCGACATGGGCCGACAGATCCCGCGCACCGGGCTCGGACAATAGTGGTGCGAAGCGATGCTCTCCGACCGCCTGCAGGGTTTCGCCAAATCCGGCCCCGGCATAGCCGTAATCCAACAGCAGCGCCGCGCCGCCATGATTGGAGATCACGCGGGCGATCTCTTCCGTCAACGAGGTGGCGGCGGGCGAAACCTCATAGACGCCGCCCTCCGGCGCACCGGCGCGGGAGGCGGGGATCATGGGCGCGGGCGTTATCTGCGGCGCCAGCGCGAATTCCAACGCACAATCTTTCACGATCACCATGCGCTCGCACCAACCCCGCGCCGTCCTGACATATTGGCGGATGGGCAGGGCGTCGAAGAATTCATTGGCCAGCAGCAGCAGCGGCCCATCCTGGACATCGAAATGGGACGTCCAGCGGATGCGCGCGCCGCTGTCCTTCAACCGTTCGCGCTGAATGGCTTGCAGATGCGGGCTGGCATCGACCAGCACGATTTCGACGTCGTCCAGGAATGCCGGCACCCGCTTCAAGGCGCGCAGCGCATCCGCCATCAAGGTACCGCGCCCGGGACCCAATTCGACAAGCCTGGTACTTTGCGGACATCCCTGATCGACCCAGGCCTGGCCGCACCACAGGCCCAGCATCTCGCCGAACATTTGGCTGATCTCGGGCGCGGTGATGAAATCACCATTGCGGCCGAAGGGATCGCGGGTGGCGTAATAGCCTGCCTCGGCATCGTGCAACGCCAGGGTCATGTATTGCGCCACCGAGATCGGGCCCTGCGCCGCGACCAGGGCTGCGATGCGCTCGCCCAGTGCGTTCATTTCCTGGGCTTGAAGGCGATGACGAACAAAGCCGCCGCGCCCAGCCAGACCGGGATCGACAGCGCCATCCCCATGCTGACCGGTCCCAGGAAAGGCGCATCGGGCTCGCGGAAGAATTCGCTGATGAAACGGAAGGTGCCATATCCCAGGAAGAAAATTCCCGAGATCAGTCCGGGCCGGTTCTGGGCGCGAAAGACCCGCAATGCGATCTGTACGATGATGAAGAGAAGAATGCCTTCCAGCGCCGCTTCATAAAGCTGGCTGGGATGGCGCGGCAAAGGTCCGCCGCCGGGAAAGATCATCGCCCAGGGCACATCGGTGACCCGGCCCCACAATTCAGGTTTCACAAAATTGGCGAGGCGGCCGAAGAACAGACCCATCGGCGCGAAAGCGCAGACCAGATCGGCAACCGACAGGAAGGCCAGCTTGTGGCGGCGGCAGAACAGCCAGACCGCCAGCACCACGCCCAACAGGCCGCCATGAAATGACATGCCGCCTTCCCAGGCCGCGATCAGCTTCAGGGGATTGGTGACGAAAGCGTAAGGCAGGCCACGGCAGAAATCGGCATCGGGCGAAACGCTGCACAGGCCCACGCCATAGATCAGGTCCCAGCCCAGCCGTCCGCCCAGGATGACGCCGAAGGTTCCCCATACCACCAGATCGCCGATCTGTTCGTCGGTGGCGGGTGGTTTGCCGTTGAAGGGCGGATCGGTCCACAGCGATTTGGTTCGCATCGCGCGCGCCACTGCCCACCAGGCGAACAGCAGGGCCGCGATATAGGCCAGCGCATACCAGCGGATCGGGAAGGGACCCAGTTGCACCAGCACCGGGTCGATATGCGGATAGGGAAGAGTCGCCAGGAACATGCGGGATAACTCGCGGTTCTTCGGCCCCAGTGTCAAGCCGAGCGTCAAGCCAAGCATCAAGCGAGGCGATGCAAATGCCGGATGACGCCGGACGCGGAGCGTATTAAAGCCTTGGGCTGGAAATCAGAGGACCAGGCCCATGGCGCAGACCGACAATCCGTTCCTGGATGGCATGGCCAAGATGTTCACCGACGCGGCGGGCATGGCACAAGGCGTGCGGGCCGAGATCGACACCTTCGTGAAGCAAAGACTGGAGCGGCTAGTGGCCGAAATGGACTTCGTGCCCCGGGAAGAATTCGAG
This sequence comes from uncultured Alphaproteobacteria bacterium, assembly GCA_903897605.1. Lineage (GTDB taxonomy): Bacteria > Pseudomonadota > Alphaproteobacteria > Micropepsales > Micropepsaceae > Rhizomicrobium. The sequence goes on along the minus strand of CAIUCH010000054.1, from coordinate 84,178 downwards.
GCGGTGAAGGCGATGGCGGCCAAGGCTCGTGGCGAAAATGAGGCACTCGAAGCCCGGATCGCCGCGCTGGAGTCCAAAAAGCCGTCCTAGACTCATTCCAGAGTCCGGGCCGCCGCTAAAGCTGTGGAATCTTTAACCATGATGGGGAACAGGAGTCCGGGACTCTTGTGCCACCACAAAATCTTGTGCCAGTTTGGACCGCAACTGCTTCGTTTTGTGGCTGGAGCCTCTGGCATGACTGTGATTCACCAAGATGAATTCGCCCTGGCCCCCCATCCGATCGATATGCTCGAACGGACGGTGGAGGACAATGGCTGGGCCTTTGAGCGCTCGGGCCGGGACGAACTCAGTCTGTCGGTGGCCGGAAAATGGAGCGATCATCATTTCAGTTTCTCCTGGCGCGACGATCTGAAATCGCTGCACATCACCTCGACCTTCGACATGCGGGTGACCGAGGATGTCCGCCGCCAGAATGTCGCGGACCTTTTGATGTATGTGAATGCGCGGCTGTGGATCGGGCATTTCGATCTCTGGCATGAAGACGGCGCCATCGTGTTCCGTCATGCCATGATCTTTCCGGGCGCGGAAGCCAGCGCTTCGCAATGTGAAGCGCTGCTCAATCTGGCGCTGGAGGCCTGCGAACATTATTACCCGGCGTTCCAGTTCGTGCTGTGGGGCGGCAAGACCGCTGAAGAAGCCGTCGCCGCCGCGGTGCTGGAGTGCGCGGGCAGGGCGTGAGTTCTTCTCGTCTTCTGATCGGCGCTGGCAAAGTCGCGCCAAAGGCGCGCCAAGGCAAAGCCACGCCAAAGGCGCGCCAAACAAAAACTATTCTGCTTGTGGGAGCGGGCAGAATGGGCGGCGCCTTGCTCAAGGGCTGGATCGCCCGCAAGGCTGGTTCCATCATCGTGGTCGAACCCAAGCCGTCTTCCTTGTTGCGCGGCTTGGCAAGGAGAAAAGCGATCACGCTTGTCGCCGCGCCGTCCCAAGTCAAGGCGAGGACATTGTCGGCCTGTGTCGTGGCGTTGAAGCCGCAGATCCTCAAGCATGAAGCACCAGTGCTGGCGGATTTCGCGCGCGCCGGCGCGCTGATGATTTCCATCGCGGCGGGCACCGACACCAAATTGTTGTTCGCGGCCTGGGGCGCCAAGGCGCGCATTATCCGCGCCATGCCCAACACGCCGGGTGCGATCGGCCGGGGCATCACCGGCCTGTTTGCCGCCAAGGGCACGACCACAGCCGACAAGCGCAAGGCCACCGCCCTGTTGTCGGCGCTGGGCGAAACCGTGTGGGTGGCAAAGGAGGACCTGATCGACAGTGTCACGGCGCTGTCCGGGTCCGGCCCCGCCTATCTATTCTTGATGGCGGAAGCGATGACCGAAGCCGGCATCGCCGAAGGCCTGCCGCGCGACCAGGCCGAGAAATTGGCGCGCGCCACTGTTGCGGGCGCAGGCGCGTTGCTGGCGGCGGACAAATCTCCCGCCGGCGCGCTGCGCGAAGCGGTTACCAGTCCGGGCGGCACCACGCAGGCGGCTTTGAACATCTTGATGGCCAGCGATGGCCTGGTGTCGCTGATGAAACGCGCCATCCATGCCGCGCGCTTGCGGGCGGAAGAGCTGCGTTAGCACTCTCTCACCATGGCCGGGCCCGACCCGGCCATCCATTCGCAAACAAGAGTCTGGATGGGCGGATCAAGTCCGCCCATGGAGAAAATGAATTAGACTGGCAGCCGGATCACTGCCTTGAGTCCACCCATTGCGCTTCGGTCGAGCGTGATGTCGCCGCCATGGGCGCGGGCGATGTCGCGGGCGATGGCAAGGCCCAGGCCCGAACCGCCGGATTGCAGATTGCGGCCCTGGTCCAGGCGATGGAACGGCCGGAAGGCCTCTTCGCGCCGGTCTTCGGGAATACCGTGGCCATCGTCCTCGACAAGGATTTGGGTGTGACGCTCGCCGGGCAGCAAAGTGACCGCGACATGACGGCCGGCTTTCAAGCCATTGTCCACCAGATTGGTGAGGCAGCGGCGCAGCGCCGCCTTCTTCACGCTCAGGATCACATGTTCCGGCGCGGTGACGGTGAGACGTTCATCCTCGGCGGCGCGCGCCTTGGCGGCGGCAATGGCGGTGTCACGCACCAACTCGCCCAGATCGGTTTCCTCGGATTCCTCGCCGCCTTCGCCGCGCGCGAAGGCGAGATAATCGTCCAGCATATGTTCCATCTCGGCGATGTCGGCCTTGAGGGCGCGGATATCGGCATCGTCATGCATCATCGCCAGCGCCAGCTTCATGCGGGTGAGGGGGGTCTTCAGATCGTGGCTGACGCCGGCCAGCATTTCGGTGCGCTGGGTGACATGACGCTCGATGCGCTCGCGCATGGTGATGAAGGCCTGGGCGGCGCGCCGCACTTCGGTCGCGCCATAGGGCTTGAAATCCGGCACTTGTCTGCCTTTGCCGAACATCTCGGAAGCCCGGGCGAGACGCTCGATCGGCCGCACCTGATTGCGCAGGAACAGGATCGCCACGCTGAGCAGAATCAGCGCCGATCCCACCATCCAGAGGATGAAAATATCCGGCTGGGAGACCGTGACGCGATCGCGCGGCGCCAGGATTTCCAGCACGCCATCCTTCACTTCGACCTTGATGTCGAAATCGCTGCCGATGCGGCCGGTCTGGAATAGGCGGCGCGGTCCCATGCTGCGGGCGAGAAGATCGTTCAGCGCCATGTCGATGGTGCTGGCGGGTGGTTCGGTCGGCGGCGCCAACTTGTCGCCGTCATGGAAGGTCAGGCGATAGCGCAATTGCTGCGCCGACAGGGCCCGCAAACCATCGCGTTCCAGGGTGGGGGTGGAATCTTCCAAGGTCGCCAGGAAAGAGACGTCGGCGGCGACATCGCGCGCCAGCCGCCGGGTGGTGTTGTCCAGGTCGCGTTCGAAGAACACGTAAGTGACGATGCCTTGCAGCAGTACCATCGGCGCCACGATGATGATCAGCGAGCGGCCAAATAATCCGCGTGGCAGGAAGCGCTTGATGAAGCGTCCCGGCGTGAAGCGTGGTTCGGGCAGCGGCTTATCCATGGCGGTCCGGCACCAGCACGTAACCAATGCCGCGAACCGTTTGCAGATAGAGCGGCAGCTTGGGGTCCTCTTCGATCTTGCGACGCAGGCGCGTCACCTGCACATCGATGGAACGTTCCAGCGCCACGCCCAGCCGGGCGCACAGATCGCTGCGGGAGAAAGGATGCCCGGCATTGGCGGCGAACAATTGCAGCAATGCGGCTTCGGAGCTGGTGAGCTTGACCGGCTTGCCGCCGCGCGTCAGCCGCGACGCAGCAGGATCGTACAGCGCCTCGCCCATCCGGACCGGGCGGGTGGCGCTTTCCACCACCGGGGTGGCGCGGCGCAGCAGCGCGTTGATGCGCAACAAAAGCTCGCGCGGCTCGAACGGTTTGGGCAAATAATCGTCGGCGCCCAGTTCCAGACCGGCAATGCGATCGGCGGCGTCGCCCCGCGCGGTCAGCATCAGGATCGGAATCTGCGACTGGCCGCGCACGGCTTTCGCCAGTTCCAAACCGGATTCGCCTGGCATCATCACATCCAGGATCAGGCAGTCGAAAGCGATGCTTTTCATCAATGCGCGGGCGTCGGCGGCGCTGACCCGGAACCCGTTGGTGGACAGGTAGCGGGTGAGCAGGGCGCGCAGCCGTTCATCGTCATCCACCACCAGCAGATGCGGGTCGGAAAGCGAGGGTTTGGCAGGGGTCATGGCTGCTATTCCCGATCGCCTGTCATAATCCCGCGCCCGGGTCTTGCGGTTTTCGCGTCCGCCATGCTGACATAACTAAAACCTGGGCAGGAGCGGGGCAAGGCCTCTATATGCCCCGGCGAAAGCGAAGAAACCGGCCTTTTGGGACCGGGAGTCAAGGACGGCGAAAATGGCAGATGTGATCCCCTTCGACCAGCGTGACGGCAGCCTGTGGTTCGACGGCCAATTGGTGCCCTGGAAGGACGCCAAGACTCATGTGCTGACCCATGGCCTGCATTATGGATCCTCCGTGTTCGAAGGCGAGCGGATCTATAACGGCAAGATTTACAAGCTGAAGGAACATACCGCGCGGCTGTTCTTTTCCGCCGAACAGCTGGGCATGAAGATCCCCTTCACCCAGGACGAGATCAACGCCGCTTGCATCGCCGCCGCCGAAGTTCAGAACATCAAGGACGGTTACATCCGTCCGGTGGCGTTCCGTGGCAGCGAGATGATGGCGGTCTCGGCCCAGAACACCAAGATCCATGTCGCCATCGCCTGCTGGCCCTGGCCGTCCTATTTCAGCCCGGAAGAAAAGCTCAAGGGCATCCGGCTGGATTTTGCGAAATGGCGCCGCCCCGCAGCCGACACCGAACCGGTGCATGCCAAGGCGGCCGGCCTCTACATGATCTGCACCTTGTCCAAGCATGAAGCGGAGTCGCGCGGCTATGCCGACGCGCTGATGCTGGATTATCGCGGGCTGGTGGCGGAAGCGACCGGCGCGAACATCTTCTTCGTCAAGGATGGCAGCCTGCACACGCCGATCCCCGATTGCTTCCTCAACGGCCTCACCCGCCAATCGGTGATCGCCATTGCCAAGGAACGCCAGATCCCGGTGATCGAGCGCCACATCAAGCCGGAAGAGATGAGCGATTTCTCGGAATGCTTCCTCACCGGTTCGGCGGCGGAAGTGACACCGGTGTCGGAGATCGGCACCTATCGCTTCAAGCCCGGCAAGCTGACGGAAATGCTGATGAACGCCTATGCGGACGAGGTTCGGGGCGTGAAGGTGCCTGCGTAGCAGGCATCCCCGGCGAGCGCGGCGAGCAAGCCGCGTGAGGGAAGGGGATCTCGGGAAAAATATTCTGGAATTGTGCTGTTACTTCTCCCAGCGCTTGACGGCGTCGTCATCGCCGTGACGATGCTCGACCCAATGCTGCTTGTCGCCGCGTGTTTCCTGCTTCCAGAAGGGCGCATGGGTCTTGAGGTAATCCATCAGGAATTCGCAGGCCTGGAACGCGGCCTGGCGATGTTGCGACGCCACCGCCACCAACACGATGCGGTCGCCGGGCTTGAGGCTGCCGATCCGGTGAATCACCGTGACGCCGGTCAGCGGCCAGCGCGTGCCCGCTTCCGTTGCCAGGCGCATGATCTCCGCCTCGGTCATGTGCGGATAATGTTCCAGGGTGAGCGTGGAAAGATCGCCCTCCTTGCGGACATAGCCGGTGAAGCTGGCCACCGCGCCGGCCTCGCCATTCCCGGCCAGCGCCGAAACCTCGGCATTGAGATCGAAATCCTCACGCTGGATGCGAATGCGGGTCTGCATGGTCAGCCTCCCGTCACAGGCGGAAAGAATGCGACTTCGTCATCCGGGCCCAGGCTTGCGTCCAGCCCGGCATGGCATTGATTGACGGCGATGCGGATGCGGCTGAGATCGGCGAAAGCCTCGGTGTAATTGGGCCCCAGGTTTTTCAGATGCGCGATCAGGGAGGCGACATCCTTGGCGGGCGGCGTCAGCTGTTCCTCGCTCTTGCCGATCTTCTGCCGCACCCAGGCGAAATATAGCAGGTTCACGCCTGGTCCTTGACCGGTGCATGGCCGGGACGAATATGCGTCAGGCCGTTCTTGAAATAGATCACCCCGGTATAGAGGGTAAGCGCCGCGGCCAGCCACAAAAGACCATAAGCGATCGCGGCATAGCTGAGCGCCGGAATGCCGGGAAAGAAGGTATCGGCCAGGGGCGTCAGGATCATGGCGCCGATCGCCACCATCTGCACCGCGGTCTTGAGCTTGGCGATGGCGGTGACGGGCATGCTGACCCGTGTGCCGGCAAGGAATTCGCGCAGGCCCGACACCAGAATTTCGCGGCTGAGAATGATCAGGGCCGGCACCAGGCGGAGCAGCGAGGGCAGGCCGGTGGTGAGGTTGAATTGGCGGATATCGCCTTCGGCCACCAGCATCATCAGCGCCACCGCCACCAGCACCTTGTCGGCAATGGGGTCCAGCATGCGGCCGAATTCCGATCCCGCCTTGAGCTTGCGGGCGGCAAAGCCGTCCAGCCAATCGCTGACCCCGGCGATCACGAACACCAGGAAGGCGACGATGCGCGAACCCTCGCCGGGCATGACAAAGGCGATCGCAAAGACCGGCACCAGCACGATCCGCAATATGGTCAGGGCGTTGGGCAGGCCGATCATGACCGGAGTGTAGGGGGGCTAACTGCCGAAATCACGTGTTGGGATGGAAAAAGTCGTAGATTTTCCGGGCCAAGGTCCCGCTCACCCCGCCCACCGTCTCCAGATCGGCCAGGCTCGCCGCCGCCACGGCGCGAGCCGAGCCGAAATGTTGCAGCAAAGCGCGCTTGCGGGACGCCCCCACGCCTCCGATTTCGTCCAGCGGATTGGCGCCGATGGCGGCGCTGCGCTTCTTGCGATGGGTGCCGATGGCGAAACGATGCGCTTCATCGCGCAGCCGCTGCAGATAATACAGAACCGGGCTTTTGAGATCGAGGCGGAATGCTTCCTTGCCCGGAATGTAGAAATGTTCGCGTCCGGCATCGCGGTCAGGGCCTTTGGAAATGCCCACCAGCGCGACGTCTTCCACACCCAGATCGGCAAAGACCTGGGTTGCGATGGAAAGCTGGCCCGGGCCGCCATCGATCAGCACCAGATCGGGGCGTTTCCATTTGGAATCGGCGATTTCGTCGGATTCGTCCTTGATCAGGCGGGCGAAGCGGCGGGTCAACACTTCGCGCATCATGGCGTAATCGTCACCCGGCGCCAGATCGGCGGTCTTGATGTTGAATTTGCGGTACTGGTTTTTCTCGAAGCCGTCCGGGCCCGCCACGATGAAGGCGCCGACGGCATGCGCCCCCTGGATATGGGAATTGTCATAGACTTCGATCCGGCGGGGCGGTGCATCCAGGCCCAGTATTTCGGCGACGCCGTCCAGCAATTGCGCTTGGGCGCTGTTCTCGGCCATGCGGCGGCCCAGCTGTTCGCGGGCATTGGTCAAAGCGCGCTCCATGATCTCGCGCTTCTCGCCCCGCCGCGGCGCCGAGATCTCGACTTTGGTTTCGGCGCGCAAGGACAGCGCCTCGGCCATCAGCGCCTTGCCCGGCAATTCCTCCGAGGTCAGCAGCAATTTTGGGGCGGTGCGCTCGTCATAGAATTGACCGATGAAGGATTCCAGGATTTCCGGCAGCTCCATGTCGGGGGCGTGCCGGGGGAAGTAAGGGCGGTTGCCCCAATTCTGGCCGGCGCGGAAAAAGAAAACTTGAATGCAGGTATGGCCGCCTTCGCTGTAGGCGGCGAAGAGATCGGCTTCGTCGAAGGTGGAGGGGTTGATGGCCTGGCTGGACTGAATGTTGCTCATCGCCTTCAGCCGGTCGCGGTAGCGGGCGGCGCGCTCGAAATCCAGCGCGTCGGAAGCCTGGGTCATTTCCCGGATCAACCCATCCTGCACGCCACGGCTTTTGCCTTGCAGAAAACTTTCCGCTTCCTCCACCAGTTCGCGATAGCCGCTTTCATCGACCCGGCCGACGCAAGGGGCGCTGCAGCGCTTGATCTGGAACAGCAGGCAGGGGCGGGTGCGCGAGGCGAACACCGAATCCGAACAGGAGCGCAGCAGGAAGGCACGCTGCAGAGTGTTGAGGGTGCGCGTCACCGCGCCGGCGCTGGCGAAAGGACCGAAATAGATTCCCTTGGCGGATTTGGCGCCGCGATGCTTGAGCAATTGCGGAAAGGGATGATCCTCACGCAGCAGAATGTTGGGAAAGCTTTTGTCGTCGCGATAGGAAACATTGTAGCGCGGCTTGAGCTGCTTGATCAGGTTGGATTCCAGCAGCAGCGCTTCGGTTTCCGATACCGTGGTGACGAACAGCATCTCCGCTGTCTCGGCCACCATGCGGATGAGGCGGTCGGTATGGACACCGCCCCGGGCATAGGCACTGACCCGTTTCTTCAGGCTCTTGGCCTTGCCGACATACAGAACATCGCCCGCCGCATTCAGCATGCGATAAACGCCGGGCTGATCGGGCAAGGTCTTGAGGTAGGCGGCGATGCGCTCGGCGCCCTTCAGCGGGCGCGTCTCGAAATCCATGGCCTCAATATATTAGCGCGTGCGCTCAATTTCCACGCCGGCCGACTCCGCATTCGACAGGGCATGGAGTTTTTCCACCCGGACCCGGGCGGTTTTGACGCGATCATCCTCGAAACAGGCGGCAGCAATCCGTTCGGCCAGGGTTTCGATCAGCCGGATATGGCCTTGATCGATCATTTCGCGGATCCGGGTCTCGATCACACCGTAATCCACGACTTTGGCGAGGTCATCGCCCAGATCGATCAAATCTTCCACCGCCAGATCGACATTGATGCGCACGGGCTGCTGTTTGCCATGTTCATGCCGCCACACCCCGATCTGGGCTGGCAGTTCCAGATTGCGGATGAAGACATGGCGGATGCCGCGCGCGGCATCGGCGATGATATGGGGTTGGGGCTTGGTCATGGCAAAAGGCTCATTCGCTTCCCCGTACATCCGGGGTCTGCCAGATCAGATGCTGGCCGCCATCCACCGCCAGCATCTGGCCGGTGACGGCTTCGGCCTCCAGCAGATAGCGCACGGCCTTGGCAACGTCTTCCGGCTCGGCGCCATGCTGCAGGATCGTGGCGTCGCGTTGGCGGGCGAAATCCTCTTCCGACTGGCGCGCATTGCGCATGGTGGGCCCGGGACCCACGGCGTTGACACGGATGTTAGGTCCCAGCGCCTGGGCCAGGGTGGTGGTGAGCCAAAGCAATCCCGCCTTGGAAAGGCTGTAGGACAGAAATTGCGGCGTCGGCTTCAGCACCCGTTGATCCAGGATATTGACGATCGCGCCTTTGCCAGAAACTTGCCGGGCGAATGTCTGCGACAATAGGAACGGCGCGCGCAGATTGGTTTCCATATGCGCATCCCAGGAGGCGCGGCTGGCGCTCTGCCAATCGTCATTCTCGAACAGCGAGGCGGAATTGACCAGTGCGGTCAGAGGGCCAAGGTCGGCTGCGGCGCGGCCGATCAATTGCGCGGTTTCTTCCTCGCGCGACAGATCGGCTTTCAGGGTCGCGGCTTTCACACCCAGGGCGCGCACGGCCTGGGCGGCGCTTTCGGCTTCGTCGGCGGAACCGTGATAATGGATCGCCACATTCCAGCCCGCGCCCGCCAGGTGCAGCGCGATGGCGCGTCCCAACCGCTTGGCGGCGCCGGTGACAAGAACGGTTTTCGCAGACATCATTTCAAGGATCAGTGATAGCCGATATCGCCGCGCACCTTGCCTCGGAACACCCAATAAGACCATCCCGTACAAACAAGGATGACGGGCTGCAGGCGTGCCAGACAATCACCCAGCCGAGCGGCAGCCCGCGAAAACCCGGCTCTAATGGACAAAACCGACGGCGCGCTTGACCTCTTCCATCACCGGAACCGCGATGGTGCGGGCGCGGCTGGCGCCCGATTTCAGAATGCGGTCGATCTCGGCGGGATCGGCCAAGAGCCGGCGCATTTCCGACGTGACCGGTCCGATCTTGGCGACAGTGAGATCGGCAAGCGCTTGCTTGAAGGCCGAGAATTGCTGGCCCGCGAATTCCGCGATCACCACTTCCTGGCCTTTGTCCGCCAGCGCGGCATAGATGTTGAGAAGGTTTTCCGCTTCCGGCCGGTCCTTCAGGCCGTCTTTGCTGTCGGGCAGGGGCAGCGGATCGGTCTTGGCACGGCGGATCTTGTTGGCGATGGAATCCGCGTCGTCGGTAAGGTTGATGCGCGACAGATCGCTTTCCTCGGACTTGGACATTTTCTTGGTGCCGTCGCGCAGGCTCATCACCCTGGTCGCGGCGCCGGTGATCACCGGCTCGGGCAGGGGAAAGAAATCGGGCACGCCGAAATCATTGTTGAACTTCTGGGCGATGTCGCGCGACAACTCCAGATGCTGCTTCTGGTCTTCGCCCACCGGCACATGCGTCGCCTTGTAGATCAGGATGTCAGCCGCCATCAGCACCGGATAGGTGTAAAGGCCGACCGACGAGCGTTCCTTGTGCTTGCCGGATTTTTCCTTGAACTGGGTCATGCGGTCCATCCAGCCCAGCCGCGCCACGCAATTGAAGATCCAGGACAGCTCGGCATGCTCGGGCACCTGACCCTGGTTGAATATGGGCGTTCGCGATGGATCGACTCCGGCGGCGATATAGGCCGCCGCGACTTCACGGGTCGCCCGCGCCAGTTCCTCGGGCTTGCCATAGGCGGCGTCGGTGGTGATGGCGTGCATGTCCACCACGCAGAACAGGCAGGGCATCTGGTTCTGCATGCGCACCCAATTCTTGAGCGCGCCCAGATAATTGCCCAGATGCAGCGTGTTGGTGGGCTGCATGCCCGAAAACACTAACGGTGCGTGTGTCATGGAGTTCCTTTGAGCGGGTTTATGCCTTGCGCGGCATCCGCCTTCAAGGGTTGCCCCGAAGGATCAATTCTCCAGCGCCTGTTTCAGCCGCTCTTCGATCGCGGCGATACGGTGGGGATGACGGATCTTGTGGCCGAAACCGTCCCGGACATAGAAAACGTCCACCGCCCGCTCGCCATAGGTGGCGATCATCGAAGTCGAGATCGAGAGTCCGGATTCAAACAGGGCCTGGGTGACGTCATAAAGGAAGCCAGGCCGGTCCAGCCCTTCCACTTCGATCACACTGGCAATCTGCGACGCTTCATTGTCGAAATGCACCTTGGGCGTGATGGTGAAGGCGCTGGTCCGGGTGCGCAGCGGCCGCTTGTCGGTCAGCGCGCGGCGCGGCCAGATCTCGCCCCGCACGGTCTTTTCGATGGTCTGTTTCAGCCGGCCCAGCCGGTCGGGATCGTCGAAGGCCAGTCCTTCCATGTCCTGCACCGAGAAAATGTCCAGCGCGAAGCCGTGACTGGTGGTGGTGACTTTGGCATCCACGATGGTGCCGCCCGACATCGCGATGGCGCCGGCGAATTGCGAGAACAATCCGGGATGGTCGGGGGCATAGAGAATGATCTCGGTCACGTCGCGGAAATTGCTGGGCTCGGCGGCGACGGTGAGCAGATCGCCCGCACGGTCCGCCTTCAGCATCAACCGGGCATGACGCTCCTGTTCGTCGGTGTCGAAGGCCAGCCAGTAGCTGTCATAATGCCGCGCCAGCAATTGCGCCCGCTCGGCTTCGGGCACATCCGCCAGCCGTGCGGCCAGCGCCAGCTTGGCGGACTCGACACGCGCGCCGCGCGCCGGCGCCTGGTCGCCGCCCGCCATCAACTGTTCGGCGGCGTGATACAGTTCGCGCAGCAATTGGCCTTTCCAGCCATTCCACACCCCGGGTCCCACGGCGCGAATATCCGCCACGGTGAGCACCAGCAGAATGCGCAGCATTTCCGGCGTCTGCACCTGGGCGACGAAATCCCTTACCGTCATGGCATCGGTGATGTCGCGGCGCTGGGCGGTGTCGCTCATCACCAGATGGTTTTTCACCAGCCAGGCCACCGCTTCGGTGTCGGCTTGGGTCAGGCCCAACCGGGGGCACAGGCTATGGGCAATCTGCGCCCCCACCTCGCTGTGATCGCCGCCAAGGCCCTTGGCGATGTCGTGCAGCAGGATGGCGCAATAGAGAACCGAGCGGGTCTGGATGCGCTTGACCACTTCGGTGGCGAGTGGATTGTCCTCGCCGTGCTCACCCCGTTCGATCGAGGCGACATTGCCCACGGCGCGGATCAGATGCTCGTCCACCGTATAATGGTGGTACATGTTGAATTGCATCAGGCCCACGGCATGGCCGAACTGCGGCACGAAACGGCCCAGCACGCCCGCTTCATTCATCATCCGCAGCGCCCATTCCGGATTGTGCCGCGAGGTCAGCGTTTCCAGGAAGATATGGTTGGCCTGCGGATTGTTGCGCAGATCCTCGGTGATGAGGTCCAGCGAACGCGTCAGGGTGCGCAGCGCATGGGGATGGATGTCGATATTGCGATCGTCCGCCATGTGGAAGATGCGCAGGATATTGACCGGATCGCGGCTGAAGCTTTGCGGGCCCGCGGTCAGCCGGCCATTCTCGACATAGAAATCGTCACTCGACTCGCGCGGCTTCAGAAAGCCCGGCAGCATGCGGGTGAGCGAGGTTTTCGGCTTTTTGTGCTGCTCCTCCAGCGCGGCGATGAAAATGCGGGTGAGATCGCCGACATCCTTGGCCACCAGAAAATAGGCGCGCATGAAGGCTTCCACCGCCCGGCGCGGTTTTTCCGGATTGCTGTAGCCCAATGCCGCCGCCAGCCCGGTCTGCACGTCGAACGACAGCCGCTCTTCCGCCCGCCCCAGCAGGTAATGCAGATGCACCCGCACATTCCACAGAAAGGCTTCCGCCTTCTGGAAGATGCGATACTCGTCGGCGGTGAAGACATTGTGCTGGATGAGGTCGGATGCGTCCTCGACGTGATAGAGATATTTGCCGATCCAATAGAGCGTCTGCAGGTCGCGCAGCCCGCCTTTGCTTTCCTTGATGTTGGGTTCGACCAGATAGCGGCTTTCGCCTTGGCGGGCATGGCGCGTCTCGCGTTCCGCCAGCTTGGCTTCCACGAAATCCTGGCCGTTGCCGGTGGCGACGTCTTTCCAGAAGCTGACGCGCAGCTGATCGTAAAGCGCGTGGTCGCCCCAGATGTAACGCGCTTCCAGCACCGCGGTGCGGATGGTGATGTCCTGCTTGGCCAGCCGCACGCATTCCGCCAGCGAGCGCGTCGCATGGCCGACTTTCAGCCCCAGATCCCACAGCATGTAGAGAATGAACTCGATGACGCTTTCGCCCCAGGCGGTCTGCTTGAAGGGGCGCACGAACAGCAGGTCGATATCCGATCCCGGCGCCAGCTCGCCGCGGCCATAGCCTCCCGTGGCGACAATGGCGAGGCGTTCGGCGGTGGTGGGATTCTGGGCATAATAGACATGCTTGACCGCGAAATCGTAGATCACCTGGATCAGCGCATCCTGCAGCGCCGACAGGGCGCGCGATGCCTGCAATCCCGGCAGGCCATCCTGTTCCACCGCATGCTGCACCGTGGCGCGCCCGGCCAGGAACGCGGCCTTGATCAGGCCGAGCCCATCCTTGCGCAAGCTGCCGGTGTCCGAACTTTCCCGGGCCAGGGCGGTCAACGCACGGCGCAGCGCGTCGGGATCGATCAGCGCCGTCAGCGGCAATTCGGTGATGGGTTTTTCCAATCCCATCAGTGCCCGCCTGACATCACGGGCCGCGGCAGCGGGCCCTGGGTGCGGATGACGACGCCGCAGGCGATGCGCGCGCCGGATTCGCCCATCGGCTGGCTGCGGTAATCATCGCCGCGCTGGTCCAGGATAATCGCCGCGCCGTCCTGGTCGAAGATCGAGCGCTTGCCGTTGCCCAGCGCGAAGCTGTTGGTGAGGGTCTGTGCGCGCAGATGGCCATCGGCGCCGGCGAACTGGTTGGGCAGGTCGCCGGCCAAGGGTCCGCCTTCGGCCAGGAAACCATGCTTGCGGACCACCGGGCCCAGCGACAGAATCGGCCCCGCGCTGGTGAAGCCGGTCTTGGCGTCGCAATTGCCCGAGCCATGCAGATGGATGCCATGTGGCCCGGGCGGCAGGCCGGTGAGATCGAAATCCACCAGCACGCCGCGATCGACGGCGGAGAAAATGACGGTGCCGACCGGCTTGCCGTCCAGCCCCTTGAGATGGGCGATGGCGCGGGGCTTGGCCAAAGCGGGGGCGGCCCAGCCGAAGCTCGCGGCGGCAAGGGTCAGCGCGGCAATGCCCAGGTTCAGGAAAAACCGTGTCATGATGGCAGTCTAAAGCCTTCTATTGCCCAAGGCCAAAGAGAAGAGGGAACTCTAGAGGTAGATGTGGGTTGGACATGGGCGGAAGGACAATGGGGGAATTGATCCATGCGCATCTCTAACATCGCAATAGCTTTGTCCGTGGCCCTTGGCTCGGCGCTTGTGCTGCAGCCTCTCACCGGCGCGGCCCAGGGCGTCCAGGATCGGCCGGTCACCATCGGCGGGATCGAAACCGTCTGCACCGGCGTGGGATCGGCCAAGGACAATACCGCCTGGAAGGCCTATTCGGTGAAACTGGTGTTCGCCACTGCGGCGGGCGAGGATCTGGCGGCGGTCCATGTCGCGGTGATGCAAGGCGGCAAGCCGCTGGTGGAAAGCGATTGCGACGCGCCTTGGCTGTTGATGAAGCTGCCCGCCGGCAAGTACAGCGTCGCCGCCAGGGTGCAGGGCGATACCGGGGCGCGGGCCGCCAAGACGTATTTCACCACCGAGGGCGGGACTCAGCAGACCGTAATAGTGACGCTGCCGGGGAAGTAAGGGACCAGACTGTCTCTGGCAGTCCGCCCTCGCTTCGCTCGGTGCGGCAGGAGCATCGGCCAGGAAAAGTGTGAAGCGGTTTTCCGTCCGGCCGTGCGACCAAAGAAAAAACCGGCGCGTTGCCGCGCCGGTTTTCCATTACCCAAATGACCGCTTTATTTAAGCGGACTTGAGGTTCGCCGCCTTCGCGCCACGCGCGTCGGGGACGATATCGAACGTCACCTTCTGGCCTTCGGTCAGGGTGCGCAAGCCGGCGGCTTCCACCGCGGTGGCGTGCACGAACACATCCTTGCCGCCGCCTTCCGGAGCGATAAAGCCGAAGCCCTTGGAGGTATTGAAAAACTTCACGGTTCCGATCGTCATACTGAACTTCCTGCATTGATTTCCGAAACGGCGGAATGCCGGTCCGGGGGGAGATTTCGTCGGTCGCAGGGAAGGAAGTGAACTGTCTCGTCCAGGCGCGCACGGAAGGCGGGCAGGATTTCTTCTACAGGTGCGCTTCGTCTGTGACGGGGCTTGTCTCCACGTGGCGCGACAATACGCGCAAGGTGACGAATTGGCAAGGAACCCGCTAGCCAAGCGGGGAAAGGCAAGCCAGTTTCTTTCGCAGATGCAATAGGTTGTGGGAGAAACCACAATCCCGACTAGCGCCAGCGCCAGGTCCGCCCCTGCGAAGTATTTGAGGACAAAGGATGACCGTCACCATTTACCACAATCCGCAGTGCAGCAATTCGCGCCGCGCCCTGGAAGTGATCCGCGCCCATGGCGTGGAACCCAAGATCGTCGCCTATCTGAAGACGCCTTTGTCGGAAGCCGAATTGCGCCGCCTGGTGAAGAGGCTGGGCGTGAAACTGCGCGAGCTGGTGCGGGACAAGGAAGCGGTTTTCGCGGAGTTGAAACTGGCGAACGCCAGCGAGGCGGAATTGTTCGCGGCGGTGGCGGCGCATCCGGTGCTGCTCAACCGGCCGATTGTGGTGACCGGCAAGGGCGCGAAACTGTGCCGCCCGGGTGACCAGGCCGCCGAATTGCTCTGACCGGTTTTAGTGCTCGGGCTTGCCGGGCTCGGCGGGGGTTTCGCCTTTGGCGGCCTTGCGCTGGGCGGCTTCCTCGGCGCGGCGTTCGGCTTTCTCATTGGCCTTGGCGCGCTGGGCGCGTTCGCGCTGCAAACGGTCCTGGGCGTAATTGGGGGTCCTGGGCGCCATGGCGTTGCCTTTCGCGACAATTTGAAATGAAAAAGGCGGCGATGCTTGCGCACCGCCGCCCATCTTCAACAGATCTCAGACCTTCGAGAGATTGACGGCCTTGGAGCCCTTCTGGTCGGGCTGGATGTCGAACGACACCTTCTGGCCTTCGGCCAGCGAGGTGATGCCGGCAGCTTCCAGCGCAGTGGCGTGGACGAACACGTCCTTGGCGCCGCCTTCCGGCGAGATGAAGCCAAAGCCCTTGGAGGTATTGAAGAATTTCACGGTACCGATCGTCATGATCATTCACTTTCATTGAGAGACACTCCAGACGGATGTCCGGAGGGGTGCGAAGTGACCATCAGGTCGGGAAGGGAGGCTGTCTTGGCCAGGCGCGCACAATGCGGGTCGGGGGTAACAGTGCGCTTCATCTGACAGAACGCCGTCGCGGGGGCTGCTGTACGCTTTATGGGGGGGAATAGCAAATACGGCTAGCGTCAGCGTAGTGCCGCCGCGATAGCGGGTGGCATGGATCCAAATTGTTAATTTGTTCAAAGCAGCGGTATGCCGCGCGACAATGTTCGCTCGATAACGGATGCGCGATAAATTTGCATATCGGCAAGGAGTATACGATTGCAGTTTCGTTGTAAAAGTTAATTGGCCAAGTGCCGTCGTAATTCCGATGCCGCTGCGGAAAGCGCCCTTTGCCTTCCTTCTTCGTCTTCTGGAATCAAGACCTCTGATTCCTCGGCAACTATCGGCTTCAGGCCAAGTTGATCAAATTCGATATTATTTTGAAATCGGAAAAGCATTTTTCTAAATGTCAGAATGTGGGGTTGAACCACCTGACATTTCCAAAAGTTTTCTCGAAAAGTCTCGAAATTATTATAGTGTTCAACGACGTGAGCATCATTTACTACGACGCCTTTTTTTCCAGCCTCAAATTCACCCATGGATCGCCCGTTTGTAAGGTAATCCACCAAAAATTCCGGTGTGGTAATCGGAAATGATGAAAACGGAGCAGAACCGCCCTGGAAAGTAGTGACAATCAATCCCCTAATGCGCGTAGGTTCGGGGAAATTTTTCAACGAAGGGTGGAGGAGTGATAGTTTGCGTGCGCATGATCGCACGAACTCTATCTTTCTCGATAACTGTGCCTCTGCTTGCTTTATCCTCGTAACAAATAAGTATTCATCAATGACTTCGACGGGAAACATCACGCATTTACACTCGATAACATAGAGGTCGCGACCAACGGCAAACAAAAGATCCATCTCTTCAATTCGCGCTGAAGCTTTGAGTTTAATTCCTGCCTCGGAAATTCTGACAATTTGCTTGTAACGGCATTTTTCCACCGCGATCTTTAGCTGTTCAGCCAAGAACTTCTCAAAGGCTTCACCTCGGGTATCCAGATCGAAATGCTGGGCTTTCATAATTGAATCGAGGACGAACGCCCGGTTTGCGGGCCCCAGTACACCCGCAAGTAAACTGCAAGTTCCATCTCCCATGTCCACCACTGGCGAACTCCAAGGATCGAATTCCGCCAGACCACGGTACGTCAGTACGTCCATGGCGTGATGAGCTTCGTTCCTACGAAGCTGCGCCCCACCTTCTATCGCTACGACCAGCGATTCAGTTGAATATCGACATTGAAGATCAAGCGTTGATTTTAAATCTGAGGGCGTCAATTTTTTCATTCTCTCATAAGTATCCCCAACAACATCGCCCAATAAGTCAAATACTTGGATGACTTGACCATAGGTCAGGGGTGACCTTCTGGAATCAATGGTCGCGGGAAAAACGAATTGACGTTGAAATTCATCAAGTGGCGTATCATTGACTGTGGACTCCGCAGCCGCAGAAAATCTTAAATCAGCTCCGAATCTTTTTGATGATTTCTGAATTCTTTTTTTGATTGTTGTTTCTTTACATAAGTGCGAGCCGCAAAAGATGCGCCATTGTCGTGCATTTGCCTGGCGCGCCCTACGGTAAAATACGAAAAATCAAATTCGCCATTTAATGAGATTCGGTCAGCATTTTCGACGAGGCGGTAGTCAAAAAAGAGGCATTTTTTCCAAAGAAAATTTAAAATGTGCCAAGCGCTAGCGAGATTAAGAAGAGATGAAACACTCTCGGTATCGTCAACAAAAGTGGGAGCAGAAAATTCACTCGATCTGTTTAGTTGACCAATAAGATCCGATAGAGGAAGGCGAAGAGAATCTATCAAGCTGGTGTTTGCGTCAGCGATATTAAATTGATTGCCTCCGGCCAAGGTAACTCGGGGGAAAACCGAGAGAGTGTTTTTCCCTGCAACAGCTATCTGCTCCCTGTGCTTTCTTCGAAATTCAAATGCTAGCGAATTAGCCCACGCTATAAGACTGTTTACCATCTGAGACGCTGGCGCAGTTTTATAGATTGTCGTGTCGAGTTTTCTGAGTATGGCATCGGCGTAGTCTCGAACTAATATCGCATTTTCATATAGCTTCTGAGCTTCGTCTGTTTTTATCTTCTCTATCTCTTTTCTCCATGCGTCCGGATGAAAAGTTCTGGCAAGCGGATCTTTCAATTTTCCCTTTAATACGAGCTCTATTAGTTCCGTTTGCACAATGCGCCTGCCTTGACTGTTTAAGAACTACGTATATTCAAAATGATGACTTCGCCAAGCGGTTCACCGGCTTCGATAATATCGCCAATGCATGCACCGATCACGGCGACAGCCAGCGGCGCACGAACGCTGATCAGTCCTTTCGCGGGATCGGCCTCGTCCACGCCGACGATGCGGAAACTTTGCTGACGGGTTTTGCGGGTGATAGTGACTTTGGAGCCGAATGCGACTGTGCCGTCCAATGTTGGATGCATGATCTCGGCGCTGGCCTTGCGCACGCTCCAATAACGCAGGTCGCGTTCCAGGGTTTCGCGCAGCAACACATTGCTTTCGGTTTTCAGCGCAGCTTCGATCCGCACGACATGGGCGTCGATCTGCGCCATGCCTTCGGGCGTGACCAGGTTGGGGCCGTCGTCGACCATGCGTTCGGGTGGGCGAGCCACGCCCGCTATCAGCGGGCGAAACGGTCCAGCGGACCGTTTCGAGTGGCGAGCGCCGCGAGCTTGGGCGAGCGGCAGGAACGAGCGGATTCTGAGCTTTCTTTGACGAAGGCGCGGGACATGAATCTCTCCTCATTCTCGCCTAACGTGTCATTCCCGGCCGAGCAATGGCTTCGCCATTGCGAAGGGGAAGGGAATCCAGGCCTATCAAGGCGAGCCTTTGTCTTCTTCCTGGGTCCCCTTCCCTCATGCCGCCTGCGGCGCAGGCGGTATTCGCCGGGGATGACAGGTGGAGTTAACGTGCGCGGCTGCCGAAAGTCTTTGGTGCGTTCGGCCGTCCGGCCCGCTGCAGGCGTTTGCGGCTGCCATTTTGCCGCGATGGCCTTGACGGTTTGCTTTCGTCCGACAGCGAGAGCTCGGCATCGAAGCTGGCGCGCTCGACATCCGACTGGCGGGCGAAGGGATCGTCGCTGATGGTCAGCGCCACCGATTGCAGCCGCTTCAGCTCGTCGCGCAGCCGCGCCGCGGTCTCGAATTCGAGGTCGGCCGCCGCCGCCCGCATCTGTTTTTCCAGATCGGCGATGATCGCCTTGATATTGTGGCCGACAAAGGCGCGCTCGCCGTCCGCCGCTTCCAGCACCCCCGCATCGACCATCACATGGTCGCGCTCATACATCGAACCCATGATATCGGCGATGTTCTTCTTGATGCTGAGCGGCGTGATGCCGTGTTCGGTGTTGAAGGCTTCCTGCTTGGTGCGGCGGCGGCCGGTTTCCGCCATGGCGCGCTCCATCGAACCGGTGATGCGGTCGGCATACAGGATTACCTTGCCATCGACGTTGCGGGCGGCGCGGCCGATGGTCTGGATCAATGAGGTTTCGCTGCGCAGGAAGCCTTCCTTGTCGGCGTCCAAAATCGCCACCAGGGCGCATTCGGGAATGTCCAAGCCCTCGCGCAGCAGGTTGATGCCGATCAGGACATCGAAGGCGCCCAGCCGCAGGTCGCGGATGATCTCGATCCGCTCCAAGGTCTCCACATCCGAATGCATGTAGCGGACGCGGATGCCCTGCTCGTGCATATATTCGGTGAGGTCTTCCGCCATCTTCTTGGTCAGGGTGGTGACCAGGATGCGATAGCCGCGCAGGGCGACCTCGCGGCATTCCGCGATCAGGTCGTCGACCTGCGTTTCCACCGGACGTATTTCCACAGGGGGATCGATCAAGCCGGTGGGCCGGATCACCTGTTCGGCGAAGATGCCGTCGGTGCGTTCCATCTCCCACGGCCCCGGCGTGGCCGAGACAAAGACCGATTGCGGCCGCATCGCGTCCCATTCCTCGAATTTCAGCGGGCGGTTGTCGATGCAGGAAGGCAGGCGGAAGCCATATTCCGACAAAGTGAATTTGCGGCGATAATCGCCTTTGTACATGGCGCCGATCTGCGGCACCGTGACATGGCTTTCGTCGGCGAAGACCAGCGCATTGTCGGGCAGATATTCGAACAGGGTCGGCGGCGGCTCGCCCGGCAGGCGGCCGGTGAGCCAGCGGGAATAATTCTCGATCCCGGCGCACGATCCGGTGGCCTCGATCATTTCCAGATCGAAAGTGGTGCGCTGTTCCAGCCGCTGCGCTTCCAGCAATTTGCCATTGGCACGGAAATCCGCCAGGCGAGTGATCAACTCCGCCTTGATGCCTTTCATCGCCTGCTGCAGGGTCGGACGCGGCGTCACATAATGCGAATTGGCATAGACCTTGATCGCATCCAGCTCGCCCGCCTTGTGGCCGGTGAGGGGATCGAATTCGGTGATGCTGTCCACCACATCGCCAAACAGCTCCACCCGCCAGGCGCGGTCTTCATAATGCGCCGGGAAAATGTCGATGGTGTCGCCGCGCACCCGAAATGCGCCGCGGGTGAAATTGTCGTCATTGCGCCGGTATTGCAGCGCCACCAGCCCGCCGATGGCAGCGTTGCGGTCGACCTTGTCGCCCTTGGCGATGGAGACGGCGGTGCCGGAATAGGTTTCGACCGAGCCGATGCCGTAGATGCACGACACCGAAGCGACGATGATGACATCGTCGCGTTCCAAAATCGCCCGCGTCGCCGAATGGCGCATGCGGTCGATCTCTTCATTGATCGATGAATCTTTTTCGATATAGGTGTCGGTGCGCGGGATATAGGCTTCCGGCTGGTAGTAATCGTAATAGCTGACGAAATACTCGACCGCGTTTTCCGGAAAGAATTGCTTGAACTCGGAATAAAGTTGCGCTGCGAGCGTTTTGTTGGGGGCGAGGATCAGCGCCGGGCGCTGGGTGCGCTCGATCACCTGCGCCATGGTGAAGGTCTTGCCCGAACCGGTGACACCCAGCAGCACCTGGTCGCGGTCCAGCGCTTCGACGCCTTTGACCAGTTCGGCGATGGCGGTGGGCTGGTCGCCCGCAGGTTGGTACTCGCTGACCAGCTTGAATCTCTTGCCGCCTTCGGATTTTTCCGGCCGCGCCGGGCGGTGCGGCACAAAGGCCGCCACTTCCGCGCCGGTCAACCCGTTCAACGGCAGCGCCTGATAAGCAGGATCGGAATCCGCAACGATCGACGGCGCAGCTTGCAGCGCCGCTTGGAATTTCGCCGCGTTTTCAGAACCCTTCGCGGCCCGGGCCTTGCCCTTGGACCGGGGAACCATGCCGTTATTGTGCGCCATGTCCCCAATATAGCGGTTCAGACGGGAATTTGTAGGTTTAGGCCACCACCATTTTCAGCCATTCCCGGGTTTCGCGCAGGATGAATTTCTTGCGCTGGGCGAATTCGAAATTGGCCTTGCCGCCGGGATGTTTCAGCAATTCGGCGCGATAGATTTCATAAGCCGCCAGGCTCTCGAACCCGATCATGGCATGGGCGGTGTCGTTGGTGCCTTCATGGGGCAGGAAATAGCCCAGCAGATTGCCGCCGCAGGCCGGGATCACGGTCAGCCAAGTCTGGGCATATTCTAGGAACGCGTCCCGCTGGTACGGGTCGATCTGGTATTGGATATGACAGATGATGGTCGTGGCCATGGCCGGTCTCCTTGGTGCAATGACTCTAGGATAGACCAAGCCGATACCGCGATGCTTCGGCGGCGGCCGAAGCATCGCGGGGCCAGGATATTATTTCGCGCTGACTTATTTTGCGCTGACGATGGTGGTCTGGGCCGTGGTGGCCGAGGCCTGGGCCATCTTCAGGTCGGTGGCGGCGATGCCCTGCATCAACTGGGTCTTGGCGGTGGTCAGCTTGGCTTTCTTGGCCGCGTCCATCTCGTCGGGGATGGCGCCATTGCCGGACTGGGCGCAGGGGTTCATCTGCTTGGCGTCGAAGCCGTCGCCGCCCGGTCCCACCAGGCAATTCAGCGCATGATGCATATGCATATGCACGCCATCGATATTGGCGGCCGAGGCGGCAAGGCCGGCATGGGTCTGGGCATTGGTGATTTCGGAGCCGAGATCGGCGGCGAAAGCGGTTGCCGATAGCAGAAGGGACGCTCCGGCCAGGCAGGCGATGTAAACGGTTTTCATGGCAGTCCTCCAAAAAAATGAGGGCGCACGGTAACCCCGCGCGCCCCCATCTGGCTACTTTGGTTTTGGCCTAGCGCACGGATTCCAGATTGGCGCGCAGCTTTTCGGCTTCCGGACCGGTGGTCGGGGTGGAATTCATCTCCTTGTCCGGGCTGATGACCGAGCCATTGAAGCTGATTCCGGCATAGGCGCCCGAGCCCGAGGTCCAAACCACCAGATCGCCGCCATGGGCGGTGGTGGCGCCTTCCGCGCCGGATGACAGATTGACGATGGTCAGGCCCGCCCCCGCGCCGAGCTTGAAGTTACCATGCTCGATGCCGGCAAGGGCGCGGTTGCTGTTGATGATGAAGATCAGTTCCGCCTGTTCCAGGCCGGCCTGCAGGCCGAAGGACGCCGAGCCCATGCCATAGACTTTGGGTTCGCCCCAGCCATGCGCGGTGCGGTGCACCAGCACGCCGTCTCCCCCTTCGGCGCCGAAGATGAAGCCGCCCTTGATCAGCTTGGGTACGATGTAGACGGCCTTGGCGCCGTCCATCATGCGGGCGGCGGTGGCGAAGGCCGGGTCATGTTTGAGGTCGCTGACGGTGTGGTTGGCGTCGCGCAGCAACTCGCCCTTGTCCGAGGCCTGGGCCGGAAGGGCAAAAAGCGTGATGGCCAAAGCGGTTGTCGCGGCCAACTTGGGAAATAGGGTCTTCATTATGGGCATCCTTCAAATAG
Organism: uncultured Alphaproteobacteria bacterium; assembly: GCA_903897605.1. Classification (GTDB taxonomy): domain Bacteria; phylum Pseudomonadota; class Alphaproteobacteria; order Micropepsales; family Micropepsaceae; genus Rhizomicrobium. The sequence goes on along the minus strand of CAIUCH010000054.1, from coordinate 61,318 downwards.
AGATGCCATTCAAACCGTCCAAACGGGAAAAAGTTCCCTGGCGCCTCAAACCTCGGCGTCGATCTGGATTACCTGGGGTTTGGGGAAGGGAGAGGCCTGCTTGTGGTTCCGCTCCGCGAAGCCGCTGGTGAAGTCTTGGAAAATGGTGCTGAGCTCTTCGGCGTCGGCCATGGACGGGCGGCTCTTGGGAAAGCGGTAGCGCCAGAAACTGACGATGTGGGAAATCGCGCCCATCTTTTCGCCAAGCTCCAGAAACATTTTCGGCGCCGAGAGCAGGAAGTCGCGAAAGGTCTTGGGGGACTGGCTGGCGACCAGGCTGCCGAAGGAATCGTCATAGACGTTCAGCATCCTGGAAATATGCTGGCCATGATCGCGCACCATTTCGATGATGCCGCGCTTGGCGAAGGTCAGATAGGCGCGCTGCTCGACATCGACCGGACCGACCGGACGAATCTCCTTGATCTCGCGCAGAATGCCCATCACATCGGGCCAGAAATTCTGCATCGCCCATTTGTAATAGAGAAATCCGCGCCAGCTAAAGGCGCCTTCGCGAAAATCCGGGCCGCTAAGACCCAGGGTCAGGCGCAGCGGTTCGAGCTTTTCGTCCACCTGGCTGGACAGCATCGCCGTCACCATGCGGCCGGTGGAACCGTTCTGGTCGTTGCCGCCGCTGGCCAACTGCACCAGCTGCTGAAGTTCGGCGGAAACGAAATCATGCATGCGTTCCTGGTCGCCCGGCGAGATGGCGAAATAGCAGGCCGCGACCTCGAAGCCGTTGTTGCGCAAATGCTCGCGCAGCAGGAAAGGATCCAGGGACGGGATGGCGCTTAGAAGACGCAGCACCACCACGTCGCGCTCAAGCTTCTCATCCCGATAGTGCCCGGCCTCGCGCAGATTTTCGATGAAGCCGCGCTGGTCGATGAAGAAGGAGCGCCCGCCCGCGCGCAGATCCTTGAGGTCGAAGGGCACGATGAGTTTGGTCGATATCGAGCGCGGCGAAGTGAACAGATAACTTTCGTCCGAACGCGTGCGATGTTTGAGAACGAAGGCGGTGTTGATCGCCGGAGACAGAAATAGCGGCTTCTCGCGATACTCCGGATCGGCGCCCCGGGTGCGCGCGATCTGGCCGAGATTGAGCACACGGCTGGTGGATGCTCCGTCGAGCGCGGCCAGCAAACGGATGGTGCGATCGCCCGTCAAAACTACCCCGGCAACATTGAAACCGTGGCCCAAGTCTGGGTGGATTTGATGAATATTGCCTTACTCGGCGAGGGCACGGTCAAGGCGCCGTGGCTGTCCGGCGCGCCGAACCGGCCTTCAGGCCTGGATAACCTTGGGCTGCGGGATGGGCGAGGACTGCTGGCGGGTGCGTTCGGCGAAGCCGCTGGTGAAATCCTGGAAGATGGTGGTGAGCTCCTCGGCGTCCACCTGGGTCGGCTTGCCGGCCGGGAAACGGTAGCGCCAGAAACTGACAATATGGGATATCGCGCCCATCTTTTCCCCCAGCTCCAGGAACATGCAGGGCGCCGACATCAGGAAATCGCGAAAGGTCTTGGGCGAATTGCTGGCGACCAGGCTGTTGAAGGAATCGTCATAAATGTCCAAGACCCTGGAGATGTGCTGATTGTTGTCGCGCACCAATTCGATGATGTTGCGTTTGGCGGCGGGCAGATAAACGCGCTGCGCGTCGCTGATCGCGCCATGCGGCATGACTTCCTTGATCTGGCGCAGCGCGCTCATCACATCGGGCCAGAAGTTCTGCAGCGCCCATTTATAATAGAGCAGCCCGCGCCAGCCGAAGGCGCCTTCGCGGAAATCGCTCTCGCTCAATCCCAGGGTCAGGCGCAGGGGGTCCAGTTTTTCATTCACCTGGCCCGAAAGCATCGCCGTCACCATCCGGCCGGTTGAACCATCGTCATCGCCATTGCCATTGGCAAGCTTCACCAGCCGCGACAATTCGTTGGAGACGAATTGGTGCATGCGTTCCTGGTCGTTGGCCGATATGGCGAAATAGCAGGGCGCCACCTCGATCTCGTTGGCGCGCAGATGTTCGCGCAACAGGAAGGGGTCGAGTGAGGGAATGGCGTTGAGCAGGCGCAGAACGGTGATGTCGCGCTCCAAATTCGCGTCGGAATAATGTCCCACCTCGCGCAGGCTTTCGACGAAGCCGCGCTGGTCGACGAAGACGGTGCGGCCGCCGGCGCGCAGATCGGACATGTCCACCGGCAAGATGATCTTGGTTCCGGCCGAGCGCGACGAGGAAAACAGATAGGTCTCGTCCGGGCGGATGCGATGCTTGAGCACGAAGGCGGTGTTGAGCGCCGGCGAGAGGAACAGCGGCTTGCCGCCATGCTCGGGATCGTTGGCATTGAGGCGCGCGATGTGACGCAGATTGAGGACGCGGCTGGTGGACGCGCCATCCAGCGAACAGAGGAAGCGGATAATCCGGTCGTTGGCCACAATCGCACCAGACAAAGGTCGGCGACAATAAGGTGCGGAGTCTGAGCCGATTTGATGAATATTGCCTTACGCGCTAGACCGTGGGCGGTAAGCCTTTGCCCGTGCTTTATGGGTTCGGTGGTCAGGAGGAGGCATGCGCGACATCGCTGCCGGAGAAGAACGAAATTGGGTCCTGGCTGTTTATGGCCTGTTTCTGATCGCACCGGCGTCCAGTGGCGTGACCGCGCTGATCGGTGTCGTCCTGGCCCATCTGCGGCTGGATGACGCGCGCGGCAGCTTTTATGAAAGCCATTATCGCAATCTCATCCTGGTGTTCTGGGTCTGGCTGGCAGTCGCGCTGAGCGCGGCGGCATTTGCCTTTGCCGGCCTTGCCGGACTTGTGCTGTCTTTGCTGCAAGGCTGGCCGCATCACGGCCTGTCGATTTATCACAACACAGCGATGCTGGGTGCGGTGTTCCTGGGGCTGGTGATCACTTGCTTCTGGTATTATTGGCGGCTGTTGCGCGGCTTGATCCGGGCGCTGGATGACAAGCCCTATTGAATGACGGCATGACCAAGCGGGCGCTGCACTTTGATCAATCCCAGCCGGCGGTCTATGGCGTGGCGGAACAATTGTCGTCCCGCATCGAGCGGTTGCTGGCGCACAATCCCAGTCCCTTCACGTTCCGCGGCACCGGCGTTTACATTATTGGTGATGGCCGGAGCGTCGGCGAAAGCCGGAGCGTCGACGAAAGCCGGAGCGACCAAAAAGAAGGCGAGAGCCGGAACGTTGGCCAAAGCCGGAGCGACCAAAAAGAATCAGTCGCGGTGATCGATCCGGGTCCAAACGATCCCGCGCATGTCGCATCCCTGCTTGCGGCCATCGGTGATCGCAAGGTTGGGCATATCCTGATCACCCACACCCATCGCGATCACTCGCCGGCCGCCGCGCCGTTGAAAGCGGCAACCGGCGCCAGGACCTATGGCTTCGGTCCGCATGGGCGGTACGACGATGACGTGGAAGAAGGCGGTGATCGCGAGTTCGTCCCGGATGTGATTGTGAAGGATGGCGACGTGATCGCCGGCGATGGCTATGCGCTGCAATGTGTTTTCACGCCCGGTCACACCTCCAACCACATGAGTTACGCGCTGGAAGCCGAAGGCGCCCTCTTCACCGGCGATCATGTGATGGGATGGTCCACCACCGTGGTGGCGCCGCCGGACGGCAATATGGGCGATTACATGCGCAGCCTGGAGAAGCTGATCGCGCGCCGTGACCGGATTCTTTATCCCACCCATGGTTCGCCGATCACCAGGCCGGACTCGTACCTGCGCGCCTATCTGTCCCACCGGCGGATGCGCGAGGCCCAGATCCTGCGCGCGCTGCATCGCGGCCGCGACACAGTGCCGGCCTTGGTCGAAACGCTTTATGCCACCATCAAGCCCGTTCTGCGCCGCGCCGCCAGCCTGACGGTCGAGGCGCATCTGAAGCACATGATCGAGGATGGCCGTGTCGCGGCGCTGCCGGATGGCCGCTACAAGGAATTGAGCGCGGCGCGATAATCCTTCAGCAATCCGATATTGCGTCCGAAATCGCGCTTGCCGTTTTCGCTTTCCGCCCGCATGTCGAAGCGCGCCCCCAAGGCGCCGGCAGGACGCACCCGGATCACGATGTCGGAAACCTGCCCGAACCAGAAACTGGCGGCGGTGGCTTCGATGCGGCCTTCTTTTTCGTTGTAATCAACAATGTTCCAGCCCATCCGCTTGGCGGTATTGAAACAGCGCCAGAACATCTTGCCGGGCGGCATGATCAGCGCAAGCGGATGGGTCAACCCGGAATAATATTCATGCAGCATATAGCTGACGGTATTGTGTTCGCCGCGATAGGAGATCTGCTCCTTGGCGTCGAACACCGTGCTGTTGGCGCCAGGCGGCCGCTTTGCGAGCGCCACAAAGGTGGGCGGATCGTCGGGATCGGTGGTGGCGTCGTGGATCAGTGGCGCCATCAGTCCCTGATAGACGGTGTGCAGCGGGACATAGAGCAGCACCAGCGATCCCAGCAGCGCCGTCATGCCGATGCGCTTGGCTTCGCCGCGATTATGCTTCAGGGCCGAAACCATCCAGACCAACGCCAGTGCCAGCGCGATCAGTTCCAGCACCACCGCGGCCGTCATCGCTTCCAGTCCGGTGCCGAAGGCGGCAAGTCCGGCGCGCACAGACACCACCGCCAAGGCGGCGATCAGGGCAGCCAGCAGCAGGGCGGTCAGCGCCAAGCGGGCGGCGAAAATCGGAAAGCGCATGGAAACTCGTAAAGTGACTATCGGTCCAACCTAAAATCCGCGAATTGGCGGCGCAATTGCGTTTTGAGAATTTTTCCTGCCGCGGTATGCGGGATTTCGTCCACCAACACCACCGCGTCAGGAAGCCACCATTTGGCGATCTTGCCTTGCAGATGGACCAGCAGCGCGTCCTGGGTGGGCTTGGTCCCCGGTTTGGCGACCACGATCAGCAGCGGCCTTTCGCCCCATTTGGGGTGCGGCACGCCGATCGCGGCGGCTTCGGCGACATCGGGATGGCCGACCGCCAGATTCTCGATCTCGATGGTGGAAATCCATTCGCCGCCCGATTTGATCACATCCTTGGATCGGTCGGTGATGCGCATGAAGCCTTCGGCATCCAGGCTGGCGACATCGCCGGTGTCGAACCAGCCCTCGCGGTCGAAAGCATCGCCGCCCACGCTCCTGTAGTAACCGCGCGCCACGGCGGGCCCCTTCACTTTCAGCCGCCCCACGCTGTTGCCGTCGCGGGCGCGTTCGCGGCCCTTGTCGTCGGTGATCTTCATTTCTACGCCGAACAGGGGATAGCCCTGCTTGCACAGAGCGTCGATCTGGCGCGGGCGGGGAAGTTCGTCCAGCGGCGGCTTGATCGCACTCATGCTGCCGGAAGGGCTCATCTCGGTCATGCCCCAGGCATGGGTGACGGCAATGCCGCGATCCTCGAAGGCTTCGATCATGGCGCGGGGCACTGCGGCGCCGCCGATCACCACGCGTTTCAAATAATGAAATTCCAGTTTGTTGGCTTCCAGATATTGCAGCAGCCCCAGCCAGACGGTGGGCACGCCGGCGGTGGCGGTGACCCGCTCGCTCTCCATCAATTCGTACAGCGAAGCGCCGTCCAGTTTCGGGCCCGGCATGATCAGGCTGGCGCCCGCCATCGGGGCGATGAAGGGAATGCCCCAGCCATTGGCATGAAACATCGGCACCACCGGCAGATGCACATCGCTGGCGCCCATTCCCAGGCCGGGGGTCTGTCCCGCCAATAGCGCGTGCAAGGTATTGGAGCGGTGCGAATAGAGCACGCCCTTGGGATCGCCGGTGGTGCCGGAAGTGTAGCAAAGCCCGCAAGCATCATTCTCATGCATTTCGGCCCAGCGCCCTTCCTTGCCCGCGATTAGATCCTCATAGGCAATCAGCTTGCCAGGTAGCTTGACCTTGGGCAGATGCGCCGCATCGCAAAGCGCGACATAGGTTTCGACATGCTTCAGCAAAGGCGCGACCTGTTCCAGGATCGGCATGAAGCAGGTGTCGAACATCAGCATTTTCGCGCCGCCGTGATTGGTGATCCAGGCGATCTGGTTGGGAAACAGGCGTGGGTTCAAGGTGTGATAGATCGCGCCGGCGCCGGCGATGCCATACCAGGCTTCGACATGGCGGTGCGTGTTCCAGGCCAGGGTTGCGATCCGGTCGCCGGCCTTGACCCCGCGGCGCGACAGTGCGCCGGTGAGCTTCAGGGCACGGGTGCGGATCTCGGCATAATTGGTGTGATGGATACCGCCTTCGACGGTGCGGCTGACGATGCGGGCACCCCGGTGATACAGCGCGGCATGGTCGATGAAACGGTGCACGCGCATAGGCCAGTCCTGCATCAGTCCGCGCATGGCTGCTCTTCCTTTTTGTAGGTCGCACGGCCGGACGGGTGGCCTAGCGACAGCGTAGGCCACGCGGCCCAAAATATAGGTTGGGGCCGTACTTTTCCTGGCCGATGCTCCGCTCTATTCAATCAGCTTGCCACAAGAACGTGGCGAGGGCTGTGCAAAAGGCTAAAGTCCCGGCGCTCTTGAAAGGCCCGTCATGCCCCTCTCCAATGCCCAAACCCGTGATCTCAATTCCCTGCTGCATCCGCTCACCAATCTGAAGGTGCTGGCGGAACGGGGTCCGCTGATCATCGAACGTGGCGAAGGGGTGCGGGTCTTCGACACCGCCGGACGCGATTATATCGAAGGCATGTCGGGGCTTTGGTGCACCGCACTGGGCTGGGGCGACAACGAACTGATCGAGGCCGCCACCGAGCAGATGCAAAAACTCGCCTATGGCCATGTCTTTGGCGGCAAGAGCCATGAGCCCGCCGCGGCGCTGGCGGAAAAGCTGAAGGAAATTTCACCCTTTCCGGTGGGCAAGGTGTTTTTCGGCTGCTCCGGCTCCGAAGCCAACGACACCCAGGTGCGCTTCGCCTGGTATGCCGCCAATGCGCGGGGACAACACAGGAAAAAGAAAATCATCTCCCGCCGCATGGGCTATCACGGCGTCACCCTGGCGGCGGCGAGCCTGACCGGCATTCCCAGCATCCATCAGGGCTTCGACGCGCCCTTCGATTTCGCCGTCCATGCCGATCTGCCGCATCATTATCGCGGCGCCGAACCGGGCGAGAGCGAAATGGAATATTCCACGCGTCTTGCCGCCAATCTCCAGGCCCTGATCGAGAAGGAAGATCCCGATACCATCGCCGCCATGATCGTGGAGCCGGTGATGGGTGCGGGCGGCGCCATCGTACCGCCGGACGGGTATTTCGACGCCATCACCAAAGTCCTGATCCGCCACGGCATCCCGCTGATCAGCGACGAGATCATCACCGGCTTCGGCCGCACCGGCGAATGGTTCGGCTGCGCCAAATACGGCTTCGAGCCCGACAGCGTGTCATTGGCCAAGGGATTGTCCAGCGCCTATCTGCCGGTCTCCGCCGTGCTGCTGTCGCCGGAATTGACCGACGTGATCGACCGGGAATCGAACCGTATCGGCGTGTTGGGACATGGCCTCACCTATGGCGGTCATCCGGTGACCACGGCGGTGGCGCTCAAGGCCATCGAGATCTATCAGCGCCGCGACATTGTCGGGCATGTCCGTCACGTCTCTCCGGTCTTTCTGGCAAGGCTGAAGCAATTGGAGGATCACCCGCTGGTGGGCGAAGCCAGGGGCGTCGGCCTGATCGCCGGCCTCGAACTGGTCGCCGACAAAAAGACCAAGGCGCATTTCCCGGCCGACCGGCAGGTGGCGCAGACCGCGGTGAACTTCGCGGAAGCCGAAGGCCTGATCGTACGGCCTTTGCCCACCGACCGCATTGCGCTCTGCCCGCCCTTGATCATCAGCGAAGCCGAGATCAATGAGCTGTTCGATCGTCTCACCCGCGCGCTGGATGCGACGGCGGACTGGGCAAAGCGGGAAAGATTGTTCTAGCTGGCCCGCAGCAGCGCGGCCTGCGCCATGTCGGAAGGGCGCGCATAGATCAACGCTTCGCCGCTCCATACTTCCAGCCGCTTGGCGCTGGGCAGTTTCATCGCATGGGCAAGGACCTTGGCGCGGCCATCATCCTCGCAATTGGCGAGGAATTTGTAGGTGAGGGCGCCGGTAGCGTCCAAATAGCAGATTTCATAAGCGGGCATCACTGCCTCCCGAGTTTTTGACGTCTCCTACCCCGCATGCGTCTTGTTTGCGCGACGGGGATGCGAATGTCGAGTGACAATTGTGTTCATCAAGATCACGAATTTTCGCGAAATGCGATTTCTTCGCAGACGCGATAACAATAATTAATTTGGGGGCGCGGATCGTTGCACGCTTTCGCGCGTTGACGGGAAAGCCGCCGGTTTGTAGACCGCGCTTTATGCCATCAATTGCCTTCTCGCCATCGATGTCTGGAAACATGCCAATTGTCCGGACTGGCAGATGCCCAGCCCAAATATCCGGAAACGGTGCTGGTCAGGATTCTCAACCGGGATTATGCGGCGGAAAATCTGGCGCGTGAGAACCAGGCGGTGCGCGCCGCGGCGGAATAAATCCAGCGGTGAAACATCCGGTTTGTTTTACCAATGGGAAAGCACAACGGCATTAGCCTTGCGCCCATAACAAGGTGGGTGGCATGCCGGCTGGAACATTCGGCCGCCGCGAGGGCGCGACAGGTCCCAAACAGGCATCGTCGCCGGCAGTTGTTCCGGCTGCCGCGCCGGTTGGCTTACGCCGCCCCGGATGGCTTGGCCGCCTTCCCTGGTGCACCATTCTCTTTGCCGCCTGGCTCTGTTTTGAATTCCTTCGGGAGATCCGCCTGGCCACCGACATGGTCGGCCGCGCCGCGCCCGGTCATTTCACCCTGCTGGGTGCGGGCGCCACCGATCGCGCCCTGGTGCTGGGGCAGGGAGAATGGTGGCGGCTTTTCACCGCGCCATTTCTTCATGGCTCCGCTTCGCATCTGATCGGCAATCTGATCGCCTTGCTCTTGGCGGGTCTGTTGCTGGAAAGCGCGGTGGGCGCGGGATGGTTCGCGGCGATCTATCTGGCCGGCGGGATGGGCGGCACGCTGTTCTCCCTCTTCGCGGATCCGGCCGACATGATCAGCGTGGGCGCCTCCGGCGCCATCATCGCGGTATTGGGCGCGATGTTCGCCGCCAGCTTCCATGACGATGTGCGTTGGCCGCGCCTGCGCCGCTGGCTTGCGGGTGCGCTGCTCTTTCCTGCTCTGGTGCCGGCCGTGACGCGGGAAGGCGCTACGGTTGATGTCAACGCCCATATCGGCGGCGCCTTGATGGGTGTGGCGTTGGTCTTCGCCATGATGGCATCCTGGCGTGAAAGCGATGAAGTACCGTCGCATGGCGGCATCGCGGCGGCCCTGGGCGGGGTGATTTTTCTCATCACCGTCAGCTGTTTTCCCATCGTCAACGGCAATTTCGATCGCTATGCCAAACCGGGCCGAGAGCTGGTTCCCTTCGACCGCTTGCCGCAAACACCTGAAATGATCGCGGCCAATTCCTATGACCTGGCGCAGCAATATCCGCGCGATCCACGTGCGCAATATTTTCGCGGCCTGGCGCTGCTGCAGGAAAAGGACGCCAGCGCCGCCGAGCCGTATCTGCGCGCCGCGCTTCGCCTCAATCAGGACAATCCGGCGTTCCGGCGAAGTTTTTCCGAGCGCATCCGCGCCATTCTGGCTTTGGACCTGACGGTTCTGCACCGCGACGCGGAAGCACGCAGCATCGCAGCGCCGGTGTGTGGCGGCCGGGACGCGCAAGCTTTGGCGTGGGTCAACCAGATATCGTTATGCGCGCACGGCAGTTGACGTCGGGGTAAGGAACGGCCATCGTTATACGCGATAAATGACACGAGCGCGTCATGAGCAGCCAGATTTATACCATCCGTCAGCTCACCAAGGAATTCTCCGTCACGGCGCGCACCTTGCGTTTCTATGAAGACGAAAACCTGATCGCGCCCGGCCGCCGCGGCCAGACCCGGCTTTATGCGGCGCGTGATCGCGCCCGCATCATTCTCATCCTGCGGGGCCGAAGGCTGGGGTTCAGCCTGGCGGAGATCCGCGAAGTGCTGGACATGTATGACGGCAAGGATGGCGAGCACGCCCAGATGGTGCATGCCCGCAAGAAATTCGAAGAGCGGATCGTGGTGCTGGAGCGCCAGAAGCTCGACATCGATCAGGCGCTGCGCCAGTTGCGCGATGGCATCCGCGACATCGACGCGGCGCTGGAAGGCAAACCCCGCACGCCATGGCCCCTGTTCTTCGAGCAGGAGAATGTCCAGGCCGTGCCCACCCGGCCCTTGACCGCCAAGGGTTGAATCAGCGCTTGAAGATATAGGTCCAAAGACGGCGCAGCAGGCCGGGCGCGCCGCGCGCGGGGCGAGCGGGACCGCCGCCAAACGTGTTGGAAACCAGATGACCTAACATCGCTGTGCCGCTCCTGCCAAAGAACCGTACACGGATTATCGCTCAGCCTGCGCGCCAATGGTTAATGCGGCATTAATCTTTGTGTGAAGCTTTTGCGGAGGTCTCAGCGGGGATCGGGGATGGGGCCCTGGCCGGGCGGCGGCAGCATATTGCCGTTGGGCTGATAGGGACGGCAGGCGTTGAGGCCAGTGCCCCAGCCGGTGCGATAGCCCTTGTTGGTGCGATAGGATTCTTCGTCGCGCATCAAACTGGTGTCGCGCATATTCGCACCCTGGGTGCCGGCGCTGGCGCAGCCGTCCGAATAGCCCGCCTTGAAATCCGGGGTCTTGCGCAGGGCGCGGTCCGAGGCGCTCAGGCATCCGGCAAGCGCGACCAACGCGGCCAGCGTGGCAAGCCGGGACAGTGCGCGGGCGATGTTCATGCCAAGACCCTAGCCTTTACCGCCCTTTAAGGCGAGCAAGGACAAGATGCGCCCTCATTCCGGGGCTCCATGGCACAGTTGGATATCGATGCCGCGCGCATTCTGGTGGTCGGCGCCAAGGGGCAGTCCGGCACGATGCTGCGTACCGTGCTCACCGCCATCGGTCTGCACCGGATCGTCTTGATCGACGAGCCGCGACGGGCCCTGGAACTGCTCGGCACTGAACATTTCGACGCCGTGTTCGTGGAAGGCGGCACCCAGTTGGGCGACACGTCATTCGCTTTGGCGGTGCGGCACGGCGCCATGCTGCTCAATCCCATGATCCCGATCTTCGCGGTTTATGACGGCGCGCGGCGCACCGATGTGGAAAAGGCGCGCGACCAGGGCATCACCGATGTGATCTGCCGCCCCATGAGCCCCAAGACCGTTGCCGCCAAGCTGCGCGCCGCGCTGATCGCGCCCAGACCTTTCATCGCCGCGCCTGCTTTTTTCGGTCCCGATCGCCGCGCCATGGAGCGTCCCTGGCGCGGACAGGACCGCCGCACGCGCACGCCGAAAAAAGTCAAAGTCACCATCGATCAAGGCTGATATCGCGCGCCGCGGCGCCGCGAAAATGTCAGATGCGCCTATTCTGGCGGGCCTTGCGATCGGCCTCGATGTCCGCCTTCACCGCCGCCAGTCCCTGCCAGGCATGGCTCTGAAACGAATCCAGAAGCGCCAGGCCGCCGGCACACGCCGCCGTGTGATCCTCGCAAACTTTCCCCGGGCGCGAGAGACCAGAAACGGCCCAGGAGCTCACAGCAGAAGGAAGCGATGTGCCGGCGCCCGGACGTCCAGGCCCAGGATCGGCCGCGCGCGGCATCAGCAGCGACACGAGTCCTATCCAGAATATGGCCCGGAAAATCATCAGCAAGGCATCCCGTTCGACGATGCCGGCAGCATGGCGGGAAGGCTTTGCCCGCCGCTGAAATCTTTCGCTAAATTTGAAACTAACTCGCCCGGCATTGGCGCCTTCTCCCGCGTTGAGACAATGCGGGATGTGCGACTTCGCTCCGCTTCGATTCAAAAGCGCGGTGTGATTGAGTCTTGTTTGCTTAAAATTCTCTGCAAACGCCAAAACGAACGCGATGACCGCGCCCCGCTTGGGTCTTTTTGATGAAGAGGAATTTACCAACCGACAGTGCGGAACTATTTCCGCTGGCTGAGTTCCGAGATCTGGCGGCGCATGGCCTCCATTTCACGCTTCAGGGCGTCGACATCGTTGGCGGCGGGCTTTTCTTCCGGCTGCGCGTCGGTCTTGTGACCGGGCATGACGCCGCCGAAAGGCGAAAAGACCTGCATCGCCTTTTCGAAGATGGCGAGATTCTGACGGGTAAGATTTTCGACCATCTGGTTGCCGCCGCCCATCGCTTCGGCGATGCGGTCGCGCATGGCGCCCTGGTTCTTGGTGAAGCTGTCCATGCTCATGTCCAGATAGCCCGGCACGAAAGTCTGCAGGCTGTCGCCATAGAAACGGATCAACTGACGCAGAAATTTGATCGGCAGAAGATTTTGGCCCTTGGCTTCTTCCTCGAAGATGATCTGGGTCAGGACCGAACGGGTGATGTCGTCGCCGGTGCGCGCGTCCTGGACTTCAAATTCGACGCCTTCCTTCACCATCCCCGCCAGGTGATCGAGGGTCACATAGCTGGATGTCTGCGTATTGTAGAGCCGGCGGTTCGCATATTTCTTGATGACGACCGGTCCGTCCTTGGCTTTTTCTTCCGACACGAATTCCCCACCTTCTGTTCGCCGACACCGCGCAACTTTCCCCAATGACAACATCATGCCGCGGGGTCCGTCCAGCCTCATTTTAGCAAGCGCAACATGTTGTGACCGGCGAAACGATTGGTAATTCCTTGTTTCCACTGGTGAAATTCATATCGGTTTACCACGCCTCGCATTCGCGGCATTTTGCGGGCAGACAGTTAATCAGCGCCGGAGGATTCAGGTGGAAGAAGTCGTGATTGTTGCGGGCGTGCGCACCGCCGTGGGCGCGTTCAATGGAGGCTTTGCGAGTTTGCCGGCGCATCAACTGGGCAAGGTGGCGATCGAGGCGGCGCTTGGCCGCGCCAAAATCGAGCCCGGCGAAGTCAGCGAAGTAATCCTGGGCCAGGTGTTGACGGCGGCACAAGGTCAGAATCCGGCACGTCAGGCTTCCATCGCCGCCGGTGTGCCGGTCGGCGCGCCAGCCTGGAGCATCAACATGGTGTGCGGCTCCGGTTTGCGCGCCGTCGCGCTGGGGGCGCAGGCGATCAAGAATGGCGACAGCCGCATCGTGGTGGCGGGCGGCCAGGAATCCATGAGCCAATCCACCCATGCCGCTTATCTGCGCGCCGGCCAGAAGATGGGCGATCTCAATTTGATCGACACCATGATCAAGGACGGGCTGTGGGATGCCTTCAACGGCTATCACATGGGCACCACCGCCGAGAATGTCGCGCAGCAATGGCAGATCACCCGCGAAGAACAGGACAAGTTCGCCGTCGCCTCGCAGAACAAGGCGGAAGCGGCGCGAAAGGCCGGCCGCTTCAAGGACGAGATCGCGCCGGTGACGATCAAGACCCGCAAGGGCGAGACGGTGGTGGACGCTGACGAATATATCCGCGATGGCGCCACGTACGACGCGATGGCAGGCCTGAGGCCGGCTTTCTCCAAGGATGGCACGGTCACCGCCGGCAACGCGTCCGGCATCAATGACGGCGCCGCGGCTTTGGTGCTGATGAGCGCCAAGGATGCGGCGGCGCGGGGGCTTACGCCGCTGGCCCGCATCGCCAGCTGGGCTCAGGCCGGCGTCGATCCCAAGGTGATGGGGTCCGGTCCCATTCCCGCCTCCCGCATGGCGCTGGAGAAGGCCGGCTGGCAGGCCAAGGATCTCGATCTGATCGAGGCCAATGAGGCTTTCGCCGCCCAGGCCTGCGCCGTCAACAAGGACATGGGCTGGGATCTTTCCAAAGTGAACGTCAATGGCGGCGCCATCGCCATCGGCCATCCCATCGGTGCGTCGGGCGCGCGCGTTCTGGTCACCCTGCTGCACGAAATGGGCAAGCGCGGCGCCAAGAAGGGTCTGACCACGCTCTGCATCGGCGGCGGCATGGGCATTGCGATGTGCGTTGAACGATAGTGAGACGCGCCAAAAAATGCTGCGTCGAACGGTAAGGCCGGCACCGGGATGAAGTTTCATCTCGATACCAAGACCTTTACGGCCCCCAAGGCCTGGGGCGCGCGCGATATCGCCGAGGTCGAAGGCGCCAGTGTGCGCCTGCATTGGACCGACCGGCCCTACAAATGGCACGTCAATGACGGCGACGAAGTCTTTGTCGTGCTCGAGGGCGCGGTTCAGATGCATTATCGCCACGGCGGCACGGAAAAGGTGCAGCATCTCGGTCCGGGCGATGTCATGCTCGCCGAAACGGGCGACGAACATGTCGCCTATCCTGTCGGTCAGGCGCGGATTCTGGTAGTGGAGAAGAAGGGCAGCGTCTGAACGGCGCGCAATAACAGGGAGTGGGCAATGGCACGGGTGGCGGTGGTTACGGGCGGGACGCGCGGCATCGGTGAAGCGATCTCGGTGGGATTGAAGAATGCGGGCTACAAGGTCGCCGCCAATTACGCGGGCAATGACGAGCGCGCCAAGGCCTTTTCCGACAAGACCGGCATCGCCACCTTCAAATGGGACGTCTCATCCTATGAGGCGTGCATGGCAGGCATGGCCAAAGTCGAGGCCGCCCTGGGTCCGGTCGAAGTGATCGTCAACAATGCCGGTATCACCCGCGACGCCACCATGAAGAAGATGAACCGCGGCGCCTGGGACGAAGTGCTCGACACCAATTTGGGCGGTTGTTTCAACATGTGCAAGGCAGCCTGGGACGGGATGCTGAACCGCAATTTCGGGCGCAACGTCAATATCGGCTCGATCAATGGCCAGGCCGGACAATATGGCCAGGTCAATTACGCCGCCGCCAAATCCGGCATTCACGGCTTCACCAAGGCGCTCAGCCAGGAAGGCGCCGCCAAAGGCATCACCGTCAACGCCATCGCGCCGGGTTATATCGACACCGACATGGTGGCGGCGGTCCCGGCCGATGTCTTGGAAAAGATCGTCGCCCGCATTCCCGTCAAGCGCCTGGGCCATGCGCATGAAATCGCGCGCGGCGTGCTGTTCCTGGTGGCCGACGATGCGGGTTTCATCACCGGATCGACGATCTCCATCAATGGCGGCCAACATATGTACTGAGAGGAGCGGCGCGCGAAGCGCGTGAGCAGGTCCGGTGGACCTGCGAGAGCGACGAGCGGTTCGTAGCGGCAGCGTGCGAACGGCTCAAGCGAGCGGCCGCGGAAACGAGTATGGCATTTTGCCACAAAATTCCTCACGCCTCATTTTCGTGTTAGTTCCATTGTCATGATTACGTCCCTCGCCGCCGAGAAGCTTGCCTGCGTGCGCGGCGAGCGGCGCGTATTCGCCGATCTCGATTTCCATGTCGCGGCGGGTCAAGCGCTGGTGGTGGAAGGGGCCAATGGCGTCGGAAAGACTTCGCTGTTGCGCCTGATCGCCGGCTTTCTGCCACCCGCGTCCGGCCGCGTCACCCTCAACACCGATAGGGGTGCGATCAGCGATGGCGAAGAACGCGGCCGTCTGGTCGGCTGGCTGGGACATCAGGACGGCATCAAACCGCAATTGAGTGTGGGCGAGCAGCTGGAGTTCTTCGCGCAGCTCTACGGCGCCCGCGACGTCATTGGCCCTTTGCTGGAGCGGGTGGGGCTTTCGCGCCAACGCGATTTTCCTTGCCGCTATCTTTCCGCCGGCCAGAAAAAGCGTCTGGGCCTGGCGCGGCTGATCGTGTCGGGTCGCGGCTTGTGGCTGCTGGACGAACCTCTTGCCGCCCTGGATACCGCCGGGCGGGCGCTGACGGCCGAATTGATGTCGGCGCATTGCGCGGCCGGGGGCATCGTCATCGCCGCCACCCACGATGCGTTGGGTCTTGAGGCGCGGTCGCTGCGCCTGGAGGCGGCATGAGCGGGCCCTTCGCCAGCCTGCTCTCGCGCGATCTGCGCCTGGCGGCGCGGTCCGGCGGCGGCGCGGCATTGGCGCTGGCCTTCTTTGCGCTGGTGGCGACTTTGGTGCCACTGGGCGTGGGCTCGGATCTGCACCTGCTGTCGCGCATTGCCGGCGGGGTCTTGTGGGTGGGCGCGGTGTTGGCGGCATTGCTGTCGCTGGACCGGCTGTATCAGGGCGATTTCGACGATGGCAGCCTGGATTTGATCGCGTTGTCGCCCTTGTCGCTGGAGCAGGTGGCGTTGGCCAAGCTGCTGGCGCATTGGCTTTCCACCGGTCTGCCGCTCACGCTGTTGTCGCCGCTGCTGGCGTTGCTGTTCGGTCTTTCGGGACAGGGCACTTGGGCGCTGTTCGTTTCGCTCCTGATCGGCACCCCTGCCGTCAGCGCGGTGGGCGCGATCGGAGCCAGCCTGACCTTGTCGCTGAAACGGGGGGGCCTCATTTTGCCCTTGATCGTGCTGCCATTGCTGGCGCCGGCAGTGATTTTCGGCGCCGGCGCGGTTTCCGGGGCACTGGATCATCTGTCCAACGGGGCCTTGGGGCTCCTGTCCGCCTTTTCCGTCGCGGCGGTTTTGCTCAGTCCGTTTGCGGCTGCAGCATGCGTGAGGCTTAATCTCGCAGGGTAGCGAAGACCAAAAGGGGCTAAACAGCAGCATGTTCCGCTATGCCAATCCCGCCATGTTCATGCGCTTGTCCGGCGCCCTGTTGCCTTGGGTCTGCGGCGCGGCCGTGATCGCATTGGCGGCGGGGCTCTATCTCGGCTTTCAGGTGCCGCCCGATTATCAGCAGGGCATGACCGTCACCATCATGTTCGTGCATGTGCCCGCCGCGATCGTGGCGGAATCCGCCTATGGCCTGATCGCTATCGCCTCGCTGTTCTCGCTGGTCTGGCGTCATCCCCTGGCCGACACTGCCGCCCGCGCCGCGGCGCCGCTGGGGGCAGTGTTCACGGCACTGGGCCTGATCACCGGATCGTTATGGGGCCGGCCGATGTGGGGCGCCTATTGGGTGTGGGATGCCCGTCTCACCAGCTTCCTGCTGCTGCTGTTTCTTTATCTGGGTTACATCGCGTTATGGAACGCGATCGAGGATGAAGCGCGCGCTGCCCGCGCCGCCGCCATCCTGGCGCTAATCGGCGCGGTCAATCTGCCGATCATCAAATTCTCGGTCGATTGGTGGAACACCTTGCATCAGGGCGAAAGCATTCTCTCCGGCAAGATCGCGCCGGTATTCCTGTGGCCGTTGCTGATCATGGCATTGGCTTACATGCTGCTGTTCGCGGCGCTCTGGATGGTGCGGATCCGCACCGAGATCGTGAACCGGCGCGCCCGCGGCCTGATGCAGAGAACGGCATGAGCGCGTTTTTCGCCATGGGCGGCTATGCCGCCTTCATCTGGCCCGCCTATGGGATTTCCGCCGTGGCGCTGCTGGCGACGGTGTGGCAGAGCTGGACCGCCTGGCGGGTCGCGAAGAAGAAACTGGAAGCGCTGGAACGGGACCGCCCATGAGACGCTGGCTCTACGCCGCGCCGGTGGCCGCGTTTCTGGTCCTGGCGTTCTTCCTGTTTCACAGCCTGTTCGGGCGGCCGCCCGATCTGCTGCCTTCGGCCCTGATCGACAGGCCCGCGCCCGACATCGGCCTGGGCGCGATGGACGGCGCCACGCCTGGCTTCGCCCGCGCCGATCTCGCGTCCGGCCATGTCACGGTGGTGAATTTCTTTGCCAGCTGGTGTGTGCCCTGCCGCATGGAAAGCGCCCAGTTGATGACGCTGTCCAGGATTCCGGGGATCACGCTTTATGGCGTGGACTATGAGGAGCGCCAGCCCAGCGCGGGACGCGTGTTCCTGAACGAGCAGGGCAATCCTTTTTCGCGCATCGTCGCCGACACCCATGGCCGCACCGGCATTAATTGGGGCGTCTATGGCGTGCCGGAGACTTATGTGGTGGATGGCAAAGGGGTGGTGCGCTTCAAATTGGTCGGCCAGCTTACAGCCAGCGCCATGACCGGACAGCTCCTTCCCGAAATCGAGAAGGCCAAAAAGGCGTCTTAATTTTTTGGTCGCACGCCCGGACGGGAAACCGTTCCGCTTCGCTTCACACTTTCCCTGGTCGATGCTCCTTAAGTCTTTCCTAACCCTGATTTTCTAGGGTGGGCGGATGCAGATCAGCGCCCAGAACCTTCTCGCCAGCCAGCAGGCGGCGCAGGTCCAGCCGTCCGTCCGGCCGGCGGCCAGCTTCGCGGCGGCGCTGGAAAAGACCAAAGGATTTGCGCCCCTGCCTTTGAAGCAGGTCGCCCCGGCGCAAGACATACCCGATCCCGCGCCGGTGCGCGCAAAGGCGCCCGTGCGGCTCGGTTCCACACTCGATATCAAAATCTAGGGGTTAGGCGCGTTTGCCGTTGCGGCGGCCGGCCTTGTGGGCCTTGGCGACGCCGTTGGCGCCATAGGCTTCGGCCGCCAGGGCAATCTGGGACAGCGATTTGACGAATTTCAGACGCTCCGGCGCGGGCAGGGCATCCAGCAGGGCACGCTCAGCCCGGTCGGCGGCATTGCGCGCGGACCTCAGCGCCTTGCGGCCCGACGGCGAGATCGCCACCGCGTTGGCGCGCTGATCTTCCTCGGTCCGTTCGCGCGAGAGCAGACCGCGCTCCAGCATGCGGCGCACCATCTCCGCCAGAGTGGAACGATCGATGCCGGTGATCTCCACCAATGTGGTCTGGCTGGCGCCGTCATTATGCTCCAGCGCGCAGAGCAAGGTGAATTGCTGCTTCGTCAGTTCGCGCGCACCGGCTTCACGCGCATAGAGGTCGCCATAGAATTGCTGGCAACGGCGGATCAGGTGCGACGGGGCATCGGATAACTCGAAGCCTCCATTCGCCTTGCGCTGACCCTTCAACATGAAATGCCCCCCAGAACAACGCGGACGAAAATCGGATCAAAGCGAAGTCGAATGCCAGGACCGAAAGGTGAGACGCGCACTAAACAGCAATGCGCGACGGTGCGCCAGTGTTAAAAAGAATTTGTACGGACGAGTCCATCGCAATTTGCGTGTTCGGGATATTTTGTTTCGATTTCGGCAATGATGTCCCAGCGCCAAGATTTCGCTATCTCATTGCCAAGTCTCGAAAAGACACAATGTGTTGTATGTCTGCCACGCGCGCGCATATCTATTGCGCCCCCGCAGATCATCCGTGAACAGAGGTTGAACTCCGCTCAGTGTTCGGGATCGATGTGATGCTTGAGCAGGAACGGGGTTTGTGCCAGGGCGAACAGGAAGATCATGCTCATGATCCCCCAGACCTTGAACGACACCCAGGTCGCGGTCGAGGTGCTGCGCCATACCGCTTCATTGATTGCCGCCAGGGCGAGAAAGAAAATGCCCCAGCGCCAGGTCAGGCCGCGCCAGCCTTTTTCCGTGAGGTCGAACGCTTCCGCAAAAATGTATTTTATGAAAAGGCGGTTGAAGCATAACCCGCCCAGCAAGATCATGCCGAAGATCACATAGAGAATGGTGACCTTCACTTTGATAAACGTATCATTGTGCAGATAAAGCGTCAGCCCGCCGAAAATCATCACCAGAATGGCGGTGATCAAAGGAATGGGCGACAGCTTTTTTTCCAGATGCCAACCGATCGCCAATGACGTCAGCACCGCGACCATGAAGATCGCGGTGGCGGCGAAAATGCCGGCATATTGGAACGCCGCGAAGAACAAAATAAGCGGCCCAAGGTCGAGTGCCAGTCGGCGGATCTGCGGATTCATGCCGTTCCTATAAGAGCTTGCGCGAATGGTTCCGCCTGGAAAGGCTGAAGGTCTGCTTCGCCTTCGCCGACGCCGATGAAGTGTACCGGCAAGGTCGAGCGGGCGGCCAGAGCGACCAGGATTCCGCCTTTGGCGGTGCCGTCCAATTTGGTCATGATGAGACCGGTGAGCGGCACGGCCGCCGTGAAGGCTTCGACTTGGGTGATCGCATTCTGTCCGGTGGTGGCGTCCAGCACCAACAGCACGGCATGGGGCGCGCTCGCATCGCGCTTCTTCAGAACGCGCGCGATCTTTTCCAGTTCGGCCATCAGCGCCGTCTTGTTCGACAGACGCCCCGCCGTGTCGATGAGAAGAATGTCGGCATTTTCTTTTTGCGCTTTTTCCAGCGCCTCGAAGGCGAGGCCGGCGGCATCGCCGCCCGCCTTGCCTGCGACGAAACGTGCCCCGGCGCGGCTCGCCCATATCCCCAGTTGCTCGATCGCCGCTGCGCGGAAAGTGTCGCCCGCGGCCAGCACCACTGTTTTGCCCTCGCCGGTCAGGCGGCGCGCCAGCTTGCCGATGGTGGTGGTCTTGCCGGTGCCGTTGACCCCGGCCACCAGGATCACAAAGGGCCGCTTGGCGGCGTCGATCGTGAGAGGTTTTTGCAGGGGTTTCAACGCCGTGGCGATCTCCGCAGCCAGGATGGCGCGGACCTCGGCATCGCTGATCTCGCTGTCATAGCGGTTTTTGGCCACCGCGGCGGCCAGGCGCTTGGCCTCGGCCGCGCCCATATCGGCCTGGATCAGCACTTCCTCCAGGCTGGCCACGGTTTGCGCATCGAGCTTCTTCTTGGTGAAAAGCCCCGCCAGGCCGCCGGTAAGGCCGGCACTGGATTTGGCGAGGCCCTGCTTCAGCCGCGCGAAGAGGCCGGTCTCTTCCGGCGGAGCTTCACCAAAGGTCCTCATGCGGCTTGTCTGGCCGTCAAGTGTCCTGCTTCGACGCCGGTGATGGTCACGGGCAGGATGCTGCCGGGCACCGCCGCGCCTTCAAGCCGGACCGGTGCGAAACATTCGCTGTGGCCGAAGCCCGATTTCTCCACCAGCACCGAACATTGCCTGCCGATCATGGTGCGGAAACGGGCTTCCAGCGCCGCTTCGCCCTTGGCGCGCAGCCGCGCACCCCGCGCCTTGGCGATGGCGGCGCCAAGCTGGGGCATGCGCGCGGCCGGTGTTCCGATGCGGGGAGAAAACGGAAAGACATGCAGCTGGGTCAATCCGGCATCGTCCACCAGCTTTAAACTATTCTCGAACATTGCTTCGCTTTCGGTGGGAAAGCCGGTGATGAGATCGGCGCCGAACGCCACGTCGGGACGCAAGCGCCGCACGGTCTCGCAAAAGGCAATCGTGTCGGCGCGGCTGTGGCGGCGCTTCATGCGTTTGAGGATCAGGTCATCACCGGATTGCGCCGACAAATGGAAATGCGGCATCAACCGCTCTTCCTCGGCGATGGCGCGCATCAAAGCGGGATCGGCTTCGATGGAATCGATGGAGGAAAGTCTCAGCCGTTTCAGCGCCGGCACCAGCTTCAAAAGCTTGGCCACCAGTTGGCCCAGCGAAGGCGTGCCGGGAAGATCGGCGCCGTAAGAGGTGAGGTCCACGCCGGTCAGCACAATTTCGGCAAAACCGTTTTGCGTCAGGCGGCGGGCCTCTTCCACCACCGATCCCATCGGCACCGACCGCGAATTGCCCCTGCCATACGGAATGATGCAGAAGGTACAGCGATGGTCGCAGCCATTCTGGACCTGCAGAAAGGCCCGCGCCCGGCCCTCGAAATGGTCCACCATTTGGGGTGCGGTCTCGGTCACGCTCATGATGTCATTGACGCGCACCCGCTCGGCAGTACCCAGGCCGAAATCGGCATAGGCGGTGGCCTGCAGCTTTTCCTGATTACCCAATACGGCATCGACTTCCGGCATGGCGGCGTAGGTCTCGGGTTCGGTCTGGGCGGCGCAGCCGGTGACGATGATGCGGGTGCCGGGCCGCTCGCGCTTTAATTTGCGGATGGCTTGGCGCGACTGGCGCACGGCTTCGGCAGTCACGGCGCAGGTGTTGACCACCACGGCGTTCTGCAGTTGCGCCTCGCCGGCGCGTGCCTTGATCGCCTCGCTTTCATAGGCGTTGAGGCGGCAGCCGAAGGTGACAACGTCAATGGCCATAGGCATCCAGATCAAGCTGGCCCAGAAAAACAAGCGTGCCGGGGCCGGTCATCAGCATATGGCCGTCTGATTCCCGCCATTCCAGCTGCAACTTGCCACCGTCCAGTTCCACTTCCACCTTGCGCCCGGCAAGGCCACGGCGAAAGGCCGCCGCCGCGGTGGCGCAGGCCCCCGTGCCACAGGCCAAGGTCACGCCGATCCCCCGTTCCCAGACCCGCATGCGGATATGGCTGCGGTCGATGATCTGGGCAAATTCCACATTGATGCGGGTGGGAAAGAAGGCGTGGGTTTCCAGCTTGGGCCCCAGTTCGGTCACCGGCGCGTTTTCCACATCCTCGACAAACAAGACGCAATGCGGGTTGCCCATCAGGACGGCGGCGGCGGTAATATCTGTTCCGTTCACCGGGATCGCGAGCTTTTCGGTATCGGCGGCATGGCTGAGCGGGATATCGCGCCAGTCGAATTTGGGAACGCCCACATCCACCGTCACCAGGCCGTTGCCGGCATCGCTGCAGAGCAAGGGGCCCCCCTGGCTGTCGAGTTTGACCTGGGACAGTCCCTGCTCGTCCATCAGGAAGCGGGCGATGCAGCGGGTGGCATTGCCGCAGGATTCCACTTCCCCGCCATCGGCGTTGAAGAAGCGCAGAACCGCGTCCGCGCCGGCCTTGCCCGGCTCGATCAGCACCAGCGTGTCGCAGCCGACACCGAAATGGCGGTCGGCGATGGCCCGGGCCCGTCTCGTGGTCATGGCAATGGCGTTATGGCGCGCATCGAACACGACAAAATCGTTGCCCAAGCCCTGCATTTTGCGGAAGGGGATCATCAGGCGCCTTATAGGGGGCGCGGACGGCTTTTGCCATTGCCGAGGCACGGCAAAATTCGCAAAGCTGGTCCTCCAACCCGGGAGCCGCCATGTCTGTGCGCCTGACCGCGACGATCCTGTTGTTCCTCTCCTTTTTTTGTTCCGGAGTTCATGCCGTGACCGCCCCAAAAACTGACACTGCAGCCGATCCTTATGTCTGGCTCGAGGATGTTCATGGCGAAAAGCCGCTGGCCTGGGTGGCCGAGCAGAACAAGAAATCGCTGGCGGTGCTGAAGGCCGATCCGCGCTACCAGAAGAATTACGACAGCGTGCTTCAGGTCATGGATGCGCCCGACCGCATTCCCACCGGCGGCCTGGATCATGGTTATGTCTATAATTTCTGGCAGGACGCGAAAAATCCCAAGGGCGTATGGCGGCGCACGATCATCGCCGATTACGCCAATCCCAATCCGCGCTGGGAAATTCTTTTGGATGTCGATGCGCTGGCGAAAACGGATAAGGAAAACTGGGTCTTCGAAGGCGCTGGTGTCAGCCCCAATGAACAGCGCGCCCTGATCCGGCTGTCGCGCGGCGGCGGCGACGCGGTGGTGATCCGCGAATTCGACATCGGCGGCAAGGCATTCGATGCCAAGGGCTTTGCGCTTTCCGAAGCCAAAAGTGATGCCAGCTGGTGGGGCAATGACCGCATCTTGTTCGATAGCGATTTCGGTCCCGGTTCGCTCACCGCCTCCGGTTATCCGCGCATCGTCAAGCTTTGGCATCGCGGCGAAGCGGTCGGTGCGGCCCGCACCGTGTTTGAAGGCAAAGCCAGCGACGTCGCCTCGCAAGCCGCCACCTTCGACAGCCGCAAATCGCATGATGCCCTGATCAACCGGGCAGTCAGTTTTTTCGAGAGCGAATATTCCTGGCTGCGCGAAGACGGCAGCACTTTGAAACTGCCGTTGCCGCTATCCGCGATTGTCCAGGGCCTGGCGTCCGGCGATTCCAAGCATCTGATCGTGAGTTTGCGTGCCGACTGGAACACTGGCGGCAAGACCTGGCCCAAGGGTGCGCTGATTTCGCTGGCCCTGGACCCCTTTCTCAAGACTGGCGCCGCGCCGCGCGTGCGGCTGCTGTATGCCCCAGGCCCGCGCGCCTCGGTCGAGCAGGTCGCGGCGTCCGGAGACCTGGTCTATGCCGCGATCTTCGACAATGTCGTGGGTCAGGTGATCAAATTCCGCCAAGGGGATGTCGATGGCGATCATTGGGTGCGCGAGACGATACCTTTGCCCTCAGGCGGCACCCCCGGTATCGTTTCGGTCAATGACTATGGAACCCAGGCGCAGTTCAATTTCCAGAACTACCTGACACCGACCACGCTCTATGCCTACGACGCGGGCCGCGACGCGCCGCCCAAGCCGATCAAGTCATTGCCGGCACGGTTCGATGCGTCCGGTCTTGTCACCGAACAGTTCGAGGCGGTGTCGAAGGACGGCACCAAGATTCCTTACTTTGTGACGCGGCCCAAACAATTGAACGGCCCCGCGCCGACCGTGCTGTATGGCTATGGCGGCTTCGAGATTTCGCTGACACCGGGCTATTCCGCCAATTTCGGGCGGCTGTGGCTGACCCATGGCGGCATTTATGTCGTGGCCAATATTCGGGGCGGCGGCGAGTTCGGCCCGGCCTGGCATGAGGCGGCGACCAAACTCAACCGTCAGCGCGCCTATGACGATTTCGCGGCGGTGGCGCAGGATCTGGAAAAGCGCGGCCTGACCACGCCCAGGCAATTGGGCATGATGGGCGGCTCCAATGGCGGGCTGCTGGTTTCCACCGTGATGGTGCAGCGGCCCGATCTGTTCGGGGCGGTGGTGTGCCAGGTGCCGCTGGTGGACATGCTGGCCTATACCCATATCGGCGCGGGCGCGTCGTGGGAGGGCGAGTATGGCGATCCCGCCAAGCCGGACGAGCGCGCTTATCTGCTCACCTATTCGCCGTACCAGAATGTGAAAGCGGGCGTGAAATATCCCCCGGTCTTCTTCGTCACCGCCACCAGCGACGACCGCGTCACGCCGGTGCATGCCCGCAAGATGGCGGCCAGGATGCAAGCCCAAGGACACGAAGTCCTGTTCTATGAGAATACCGATGGTGGCCATGCCGCCGCCGCCGACCATAAGCAGGCGGCGGAGATGTGGGGCCTGAGCTTCGTCTATCTGGCCGAGAAATTGGGGTTAAAAGGCTGAATTTGGCCACCCTCCGCTTGCGCTCCGGGCGTTCGTTGCTTGCAACGGTCCACTGGACCGTTACATTTGCCCTTGGCAAATCGCTCCTCACAGCCTAAAACCCGGCCGTTTCCGGAAAGACCAAAGGCCTTTCCGGTCCTTCGCCCGGCGCGAAGGATCGCCCCCAGGCAGCGCGTGGCGCCCCCTGGGGCGAAACTGTTTGGAGAATTGAGTTTGTTTGAATCGCTTCAATCCCGCCTCGGCGGCGTATTCGACAAGCTTCGCGGGCGCGGCGCGCTCAGCGAGAGCGATGTCGATGCGGCATTGGCCGAAGTGCGCACTGCCCTGATCGAGGCCGATGTCGCCTTGCCGGTGGTGAAGGATTTCATCGAAAAAGTCCGTCCCCGGGCAATCGGCGAGAATGTCATCCGCTCGGTCACCCCCGGTCAGCAAGTCATCAAGATTGTCCATGACGTGCTGGTGGAGACCTTGGGTGCGCAGAATGCCGCTTTGTCGCTGGGCAGCCCGCCCGCGCCGATCCTGATGGTGGGTCTGCAAGGTTCGGGCAAGACCACCACCTCCGCCAAGCTGGGCCTGATGCTGCAGACCCGCGAGAAGAAACGCGTGCTGATGGCTTCGCTGGACGTCAACCGTCCCGCCGCCATGGAACAGCTGCGCGTGCTGGGCGAACAGGCGGGTGTCGCCACGCTTCCCGTCATCGCCGGTCAGGATCCCGTCGCTATCGCCAGGCGCGCCTTGGCCTCCGCCAAGGTCGGCGGTTACGACGTTCTCATTCTCGACACCGCCGGCCGTCAGTCGATCGACGAGCAGCTGATGGCGGAAGTCGCCAGCATCAAGGCCGCCACCAATCCGCACGAAACCCTTCTGGTCGCCGACAGCCTGACCGGCCAGGACGCGGTCAATATCGCCAAGAACTTCAACGACCGGTTGCGTCTCACCGGCATCATCCTCACCCGCGTCGATGGCGATGCCCGCGGCGGCGCGGCGCTGTCGATGCGCAGCGTCACCGGCGCGCCGATCAAGTTCCTGGGCGCGGGCGAAAAGCTGGACGCGCTGGAAGCCTTCCATCCCGACCGCGTCGCCGCCCGCATTCTCGACATGGGCGATGTGGTGTCGCTGGTCGAGAAGGCCGCCGAGTCTTTCGACAAGCAGGAAGCGGAAAAGCTCGCCGCCAAGATGAAGAAAGGTCAGTTCGACATGAACGACCTGGCTTCGCAGCTCAATCAGATGAAAAAGCTTGGCGGCATGAAGGGCGTGCTCGGCATGCTGCCCGGCGTGGGCAAGATCAAGGGCCAGTTGGAAGCGGCGGGCCTGGACGACAAGGTCCTCACCCGCCAGGAAGCCATCATTCAGTCGATGACCAAGACGGAGCGTTCCGATCCCGATGTGATCAATGGCTCGCGCCGCAAACGCATCGCGGCCGGCGCCGGGGTCGATGTCTCGGACGTCAACAAGCTGATGAAGATGCATCGCCAGATGGCGGACATGATGAAGAAGATGGGCAAGGGCGGCCGCATGCCGATGATGCCCGGCCAAGGGGGAATGGGCGGCGGAATGCCCGGTGGATTGCCGCCCGGAATGTTTCCGCGGCGATAAATTGAAAACGAATTGGATTTAACCGTTTAACTGCAAGGAAAGAACAACATGGCACTGCGCATTCGTCTGGCCCGCGGCGGCACCAAGAAACGCCCGCACTACAATATCGTGATCTCGGATTCGCGCTCGCCGCGCGATGGCCGCTTCATCGAGAAGATCGGTTTCTACAATCCGCTGCTGCCGTCGGATCATGCCGACCGCCTGAAGCTGGACCTCGACCAGGCCAAGGTCTGGATCGCCAAGGGCGCCGTGGCGTCGGACCGGGTGCACAAATTCCTCGCCAAGGCCGGCGTGGTGAAGGCCCGGGTGCACAACAATCCGCAAAAGGCTATTCCGAAGAAGAAGGCGCAGGAGCGCGCTGCCGCAGCCGCCAAGGCCGCGGAAGAAGCGTCGGCTTAGTTTTTCTTGGCGAGCGTCAGCGAGCCTAGAAAAACTTGCCCCTCCCCGAGCGAAGCGAAGAAGGTGCCTAGCCTATGAGCAAGGAGGTTCTTCTCGCCGCCGTCATCGGCGCGCAGGGCCTGCAGGGTGCGGTGAAGGTCAAGCTCTTCACCGAGGCGCCTGAAGCGCTGCCGTCTTATGGGCCGCTCCGCGATGCGCGGGGCAAGACCTACGAGATCACCGACTTTCGCCCGGGCAAACCGGGCGAGGCGGTGATTTCCTTTTCCGGCGTCACCGACCGCAATGCCGCCGAAGCCCTCAAGGGCACCGAGTTGTTCATCGGGCGCGATGCCTTGCCCGCAACGGCGCAGGAAGAATTCTATCACGCCGACCTGATCGGGTTGGAAGCGCAGGACAGCGAAGGCCGCATGCTGGGCAAGGTCGCGGCCATCCACAATTACGGCGCCAGCGATGTGATGGAAATTCTGCGTTCCGATGGCGACAGCATTCTGCTCGCCTTCACCCGCGAGACCGTGCCCACCATCGACATTGCGGCCGGACGCATCGTGGTTGCTGTGCCGGAAGACGACGAAGGCAATGATCACGTTGAGTGATCATTGCCTTCGTCGCCGAGCGGGCGATAGCGTCAGCGTCTTCGCCCGCGAGGGAGCCACAGGTCTTTCCCATGTCGAATAGCTGGTCCGCCACCGTCCTGACCCTTTTCCCAGACATGTTCCCCGGCCCTTTGGGCGTGTCGCTGCCGGGCAAGGCGCTGGCGAACCGGCTCTGGTCGCTGGAGGTGCGCGACATCCGCGACCATGGCCTCGGCAAGCATCGTACGGTGGACGACACCCCGGCAGGCGGCGGTCCCGGCATGGTGATGCGGGCCGATGTCGCGGCGGCGGCGATCGATGCGGTGGATCGTGGCGGCCGCCCGCTGATTTATCTTTCGCCACGGGGCGCGCCGCTTACCCAGGCGCGGGTGCGGGAACTCGCCTCCGGTCCCGGCGCGGTCCTGTTCTGCGGCCGTTTCGAGGGCCTGGACCAACGGGTGATCGAGGCCCGCGCGATCGAGGAAATCTCGCTGGGCGATTTCGTGCTGGCGGGCGGCGAGATCGCCGCCATGGCGCTGATCGAAGCCACGGTTCGCCTGATCCCCGGGGTGCTGGGGGACCAGGCTTCGACCGAAGAGGAAAGCTTCGGGGTGGGGCTGTTGGAATATCCCCATTTCACCCGGCCGCAGGCGTTCGAGGAGCGGACCATTCCGGAGGTCCTAACCCAAGGAAATCACAAGGAAATAAGCCGCTGGCGGCTGTCCCAGGCCGAAGCCCTGACCAAGGTCCGCCGCCCGGACCTCTGGACCCTCTATGAAAAGCACAAGCGCTAGGCTATACGCCGCGCCTTCACTTTGGCTTGAAAGCCGTACGGAGATTGCCGCCATGAACCTTTTGCAGACGCTCGAAGCCGAGCAGATGACGGCTGTCCGCGCCAAGCCCCTGCCCAGCTTTCGTCCCGGCGACACGTTGAAGGTCAACGTCAAGGTGGTGGACGTCTCCTTTGACGAGAAGACCAAGCAGAACAAAACCCGCGAACGCCTGCAGGCCTTCGAAGGCGTCTGCATTGCCCGCCAGGGATCGGGCCTGAACGAGGCCTTTACAGTCCGCAAAATCTCCTATGGCGAAGGCGTGGAACGCGTTTTCCCGATCTATTCGCCGCTGGTGGATTCGGTGGTGGTGGTGCGCAAGGGCAAGGTGCGCCGCGCCAAGCTCTATTATCTGCGCGGCCGCACCGGCAAATCGGCGCGCATCTCCGAGCGCGTCGAGAATGCCGGCCCCGAGGCCAACTGATCCGAAAAAGCCCCTGTTTTCGGGCTTTTCGCGCTTATCGACAAAAAAATGCAGAAAGCTCCGGTTTTTCGGGGCTTTTTTGCTATTGGGCCACTTGGAATCGCGGAAAATGCAGTAAATTCGGGCTTATCGTTGATTCGTTAAGAGGGACAATCCCAATGGCAACAGCCACCAAAGCCGCCGTTACAGCCACCAAAGCCGCCGTTAAAGTCGAAACCGTTTCCACCCGTCAGCTCGCCAGCCAGCTCGCCGAGAAGCATGAACTCTCGCAAAAGAGCGCCAATGCAATGCTGGAAGACGTGATTGGCTTGATCACCAAGCATCTCAAGAAGGGCGCCCGCATCCGTCTCAACGGTCTGGGCATTCTGGTCGTGCGCAAGCGCGGTCCGCGTATGGGCCGCAACCCCGCGACGGGCGAAGCGATCAAGATCAAGGCATCCAAGAAGGTCGCGTTCCGCGCCTCCAAGGAATTGAAGGAAGCGATCTAACATCGTTTTCATGAACGAAGAAAAGGCTGGGCGCGTTGCGCTCGGCCTTTTTCTTTGGCGCGATGTCACTTGCATGGGCGCGAGCACTATCGCAGCGTCGCGGCATGGCGAGAATTTCTTTTCTTCTTTCTATTCTGCTGGCCGCTTCGACGCCCGCGCTGGCGCAGAGCATGGGCGGAATGAACATGCCGCAAGGCGGCAACATGCCCGGCATGGAAATGCCCCGCAACGATATGCCAGCCATGAACATGGCGATGCCGATGACGGGCGCCTATGGTTTTTATTCCATGTCGCGCGAAGCCTCCGGCACAAGTTGGCAGCCGGACGCGGCGCCGCATTCCGGCATTCATCTGATGGTGGATGATTGGATGGTGATGCTGCATGGCCGTGCGCTGGGCATCGCCGACAGCCAGAGCGGTCCGCGTGGCGGGAACGATGCCTTTGCCGCGGGGATGGTGATGGCGATGGCGACCAAGCCGCTCGACAGCGACGATACGCTGGGTCTGCATGCCATGATGAGCATCGATCCCTTCATGGGACGGCGCGGCTATCCCTTGCTGCTGGCGACCGGCGAAACCGCGGATGGCACCACGCCCCTGGTGGACCGTCAGCATCCGCATGATCTGTTCATGGAGCTGGCGGCCAGCCTCAGTCATCGCTTGAATCAAAGCGACAATGTCTTTGTCTATTTCGGCTATCCGGGCGAGCCGGCGCTGGGACCCTCGGCCTATATGCATCGCATTTCCGGCGAGGATATTCCGGAGACCCCGATCAGCCATCACTGGCTGGATTCCACCCATGTCACGTTCGGCGTGGTGACATTGGGCTGGGTGCATGAGGACTGGAAGCTGGAAGCTTCACAATTCACCGGCCGCGAGCCCGACCAGTTCCGCTTCAATTTCGATTCCGCGCGATTCGATTCCACCGCCGTGCGGCTCTCCTTCAATCCCGATCCGCATTGGTCTCTGCAGGTATCCGGCGGATATCTGAAAAGTCCGGAACTACTGACGCCAATGATCGACCAACGCCGCCTCACTGCCAGCGCCACCTATTACAATCAGTTTTCCTTCGGCGCCGTCGCCGCCACCTTGGCGTTCGGCAACAAGCATCTCTCCGATGGGAGCGACGAAAGCGCGGGCCTGCTGGAAGCGGAATATCGTCCGGACGATGCCTGGACCTTGTTCGGCCGGGGCGAAAGCATCGGCAGCAATGAGCTGGTTCCGGGGGCGGCGGTTCGCGGCGCAGGCAAAATGTCGTTTGGCGCCATTCACGACTGGCGGCTGGCGGATCACCTCAAATTCGGCCTGGGCGGTCTCTATGCCTTTGATTTCACGCCATCCTCGCCAACCGCTCCCTATGGCGGCGGCGCCCATGGCGCGATGGGCTTTGTCCGGATCGTTGCGGATTAGTCTGGGAATAATTGTCAGCTTGCCCGCGCCCCTGCCAAAGGCTAGGTAGCGCCCGGTTTTTCACTTCATAACGGCAAAGGATCTTCCCATGGCGCGCAAGAAAATCGCCCTGATCGGCGGCGGACAAATCGGCGGCACGCTCGCCCATCTCGTCGCGCTCAAGGAACTGGGCGATGTGGTGATGTTCGACATCGCCGAAGGCTTGCCCCAAGGCAAGACCCTGGATCTTTCCCAGGCCGGTCCGATCGATGGCTTCAATGCCAAGCTCAAGGGCACCAACAATTACGCCGACATCAAGGGCGCCGATGTGGTGATCGTCACCGCCGGCGTGCCGCGCAAGCCGGGCATGAGCCGCGACGATCTCATCGGCATCAATCTGAAAGTGATGGCGGCGGTGGGTGAAGGCCTCAAGGCCAACGCGCCCGATGCCTTTGTGATCTGCATCACCAATCCGCTGGATGCGATGGTGTGGGCGCTGCGCCAATTCTCTGGCCTGCCGCACAACAAGGTGGTTGGCATGGCCGGCGTGCTGGATTCGGCCCGTTTCCGCCACTTCCTGGCGGAAGAGATGAATGTCTCGGTCGAAGACGTCTCGGCTTTTGTGCTGGGCGGCCATGGCGACACCATGGTGCCGATGCCGCGCTTCTCCACGGTGGCGGGCATTCCGTTACCGGAACTGGTCAAGATGGGCTGGATCAAGCAGGAGCGCCTGGATCAGATCATCCAACGCACCCGTGACGGCGGCGCCGAAATCGTCGGCCTGCTCAAGACCGGCTCAGCCTATTACGCCCCTGCCACCGCCGGCATTGCCATGGCGGAATCCTATCTCAAGGATCAGAAGCGAATCCTGCCCTGCGCCACCTATGTCGACGGCGCCTATGGCATCAAGGATCTCTATGTCGGCCTGCCGACCGTGATCGGCGAAAAGGGCGTCGAGCGGATCGTCGAACTGGAACTCACGACCGAGGAAAAAGCCGCGCTGGCAAAATCGGCCGAGGCCGTCAAAGGCCTGATCGACGCCTGCAAGAAACTGGAACCGAAATTGACCTGAAAAGGCCCGTTACGGGCTTTTAAAGTCTTATTTGATAGCTATATCGGCGCCATCGGACCGGAAAACCCCGGTCCGATGGCGTTTTGGCCTGTTAACTCGCGATAATCGAGACAATTTGACACAAATGGCGGCAAAGCAAGCGGAGGCATCCAGGGATGCCAGAGGCGCGAAGGGAACCCGGTTCGGGCTTGCCGCCGCCGGTTTGCTGCTGGCCTGGCTGGTGGCTGCCGCGGCGCTGGTCCAGCCGGCGCGGGCCGACGAAATCGGCCTCGCCAAACCTGCCGCGCGGCTTACCATTCGCATCGAGGACGTCAAACGCGGCGGCATGGTCCGGCTGGGGCTGTATGACCGGGGGGGCTATCGCGATGACAATTCCAAGCCCATCGCGTCCGCCGATGTGGATGCCGTGGAAGGCGAAACCATCATCACTCTGCGTGACGTGCCGCCGGGCATCTATGCCATCGAGACTTATCAGGACGTCAATGGCAACGACCGGATGGACACCACCTGGCTGGGATTGCCGCTGGAGCCTTATGGATTTTCCCGCGACGTCCATCCGGTTTTGAGCAAGCCGCCTTTCTCGAAAGTCAAATTCGCGCTTGCGGCGGGCGAGCAAAGTCAGACCCTGCATCTGCAGAGCGGGGTTTCGGTGATGGCTTCTAAATAACTTTTCCCCCATCTGGTCTAAAGTTGCCCCCTCCGCCCTACGCAACCTCGAGAGGTTGCTACGTCGGCACGCTGCCGCTACCGACCCTCCCCCGCCAGGGCGCTTTGCGCGCGCAGGGGAGGCGGGTCATTGCCAAGCTTCGCCAGAGCTTGAGCCATCTAAAAGCTTTTCATTGTTTTGACCGCCGCTTTGGTGCAAATGCGGGCAGCCGTGAGTGACATCCCGACTCTCATTTATCGCCGCCGCGATCTGTCTTTGTTCGTGGTTTCACGTTTCATCTCGACATGCGCCATGCAGGTTCAGTCCGTGGCGATCGGCTGGCAGATCTATGACATGGTGCGAACGCCCCTGTCGCTGGGCCTGGTGGGACTGTGCCAGTTCGTGCCGATGTTCCTGCTCACCTTGCCGGCTGGCGATTTTGCCGACCGGTTCAACCAGCGCCGCGTCGCCTCGCTGGCGGGCGGGCTGCAGGCGACCTGCTCGGCGCTCTTTCTCGGCCTCACTTTGCTCGTGCCGCACACCGTGTGGCCGTTCTACGCGGTCTTGATCCTGTTCGGCGCGGCGCGTGGCTTTGCCGCTCCTTCCAGCCAATCGCTGCTGCCCTTTCTGGTGGAACAGGATCGGCTGCCGCGCGCGATTTCGATCAGCTCCTCCGCCTTCACCGCGGCGGTGATCGCGGGGCCCGCGCTGGGCGGGTTTCTCTATGCCCTGGGTCCGCTCTCGGTTTATGTGCTTTGCATCGCCGGCTTTTCGGCGGCGGCGATCATCGTTTCGCGGCTGGGCGGGCGCTATTTTGTACCGGAAGCAAGCCTGGCGACCGGATTGGAGCGCGTTGCCGAGGGCGTACGCTTTGTACGCTCACGGCCCGTGATGCTGGGCGCGGTCTCGCTGGATCTTTTCGCGGTGCTGCTGGGCGGCGCCACCGCCCTATTGCCGATCTATGCCCGCGACATTCTGCATGCGGGTCCGATCGGGCTTGGGTTCCTGCGAAGCGCGCCGGCCGCGGGCGCCTTTGTCGTCGCCTTCTATCTGACGCGCTTTCAGATCGCCAATCGGGTCGGCGCCAAGATGTTCGCCACGGTTGCGGTGTTCGGTGTCGCCACCATCGCCTTCGGACTTTCCACCTGGTTTCCGTTCTCTCTCCTGGCGCTGTTCGTGATGGGCGCCAGCGACATGATCAGCGTCAATATCCGCTCCTCGCTGATCCAACTGGCGACGCCGGATGCCATGCGAGGACGGGTTTCGTCGGTCAATATGCTGTTTGTCGGCGCCTCCAACGAACTGGGCGAATTCGAATCCGGCACCACGGCGGCATTGATGGGGACGGTGCCGGCGGTGGTGGCGGGCGGCATCGGCACCTTGCTGGTGGTGGCGATCTGGATGAAATTATTTCCAGTGCTGCGCACCGTCGATAAATTCACCGACGTCGAAGCCGTGACTTAGAAGTTATAGGACAGACGGAAGGCCCCGCCATCGGGCGAGAGTTCCGCGCCATAGCGCAAGCCAGGCGCGCGATAGCGGGTGGTGAAGATCTTCGAGAAGCCGAAGGCGAAACCGGCGCTGGCGGCGACGTCATACCAATGATGCTTCTTGGCATCGATGCGGCTGTAGCCGACAAAGCTGGCCGCCGCATAGGCGGGCAGGCCATATTCCCAACCATAGCGGTCCCAAAGAAATTGCGCCGGAGCGAAGGCCAGCGCCGAGGTGTCGGACGGGAAGGATTGGAAATTGCTTTTGTCCGGCCGCTGCTCGCGCACGATATTCTTCAGCGCATAGGCCGTGCCCACCGTCGCCAGCGTATCCACCGTGAGTTCGGCCAGGCCGGTGCGGTCGTCCTTGTAGAGGCTGATCCCGCCGGCGATCAACGGAAGCGCCACCGCCACAGCGGTGCCGGTGGTCTCGATTCCGCCGGCAAGCGCCGGGCTGGTCGCTGCCAGCAGCAGCAAGGCGGCGAGAGAGGCCCGCATGCCTGAAAATCCGCAAAACATTTCAAGGGCTTTCTAACCTGTCCGGCGGCCATGGCAAATGCTTGGCGGAGCTAGGTTGGGAATATGTAGGGGTTCCCAAGCGGCCCGGCACCTGAAATGCTGGGCGAAAAGCGGGAGAGAGTTTCGATGTCAGTTTTGACCGGCTGGACACCGCGTGAGCGGCACGCGGTGCTTGCGGCCTATCTAGGCTGGGCGCTGGATGCCTTCGACTTCTTTGTCCTGGTTTTTGTATTGAAGGACATCGCCAAGGGTTTTCAGGTCGACAATTCCGCCATCGCCTTGGCGCTGACCCTGACCCTGGCGTTCCGGCCACTGGGCGCCTTCATTTTCGGGCGTTTGGCCGACCGGTATGGCCGCCGCCCGATCCTGATGGTGAATGTCGCCTTCTATTCCTTGTTCGGATTTCTTACCGCCTTTGCGCCAAGCCTGATGGCTTTTTATGTCATCCGCTCGCTGTTCGGCGTGGCGATGGGCGGGGTTTGGGGCGTGGGCTCTTCGCTCGCCTTCGAGACCGTGAAAAGCGACAAGCGTGGCTTTGTCTCCGGCTTGCTGCAATCAGGCTACGCCACCGGCTATCTGGCGGCCTCCTTGGTGTTCGCTTTCTATGCTTTCCTGGGATGGCGTGGCATGTTCATGGTCGGCCTCGTCCCGGCTTTCCTCTTGATCTATTACATCTGGCAAATGACGGGTGAAGCTCCTGGCTGGAATCGGGAGCGGGCGCAGACCACAAGCACATTCTCGGTCCTGCGAAACCATTGGCGGCTGGTGCTGTTCGCCGTGGTGATGATGACCGCATTCAATTTCTTCAGCCATGGCACCCAAGACATCTACCCGACCTTCTTGCGGGAGCAGCATGGCTTCAGCACGGCGAAAGTGTCCTTGATTGCGATCCTCTACAATATCGGGGCCATTGTCGGCGGCATTGGTTTCGGCAGTCTGAGCCAGCGCATTGGCCGCCGCCGCGCATCCATGATCGCCGCCTTGATGGGTGTGCCCGTGGCCTTTCTCTGGGCCTTTTCCAGCACAGCGGTGCTTCTGACGGTGGGTGCGATCCTGATGCAGATTGCGGTGCAGGGCGCTTGGGGGGTGATCCCGGCGCACCTGAACGAATTGTCTCCCAAGGATGTCCGGGGCACGTTCCCTGGCACGGTTTATCAACTGGGCAACCTGATCGCCTCGGTCAACGCAGTCTTCCAGACCGAACTGGCTGCCCGCTCGGGCGGCAATTACGGATTGGCGCTGGCGGTGGTCGCAATTGGCGCGGCGCTGGTAATCGCGCTCTGCATGAAGTTCGGACCGGAAGCCAAGCATGTCGAGATGATTTGAATCTGAATTCAGGCCTTCACGTACACATCGATGCGATCGGCGGGGCAAGAGCATCGGCCAGGAAAAGTGGGAACCACTTTTCCGTCCGGCCGTGCGACCGAAATGAAAAAAGGGCCCGTGCTCAGGCCTTCACATACACATCAACGCGATCGGCGGGGCCCTTGTCATCGACGCCGCCCATGGCGCGGACATCGATGCGCTCGGCGGGGACGCCATTGTCGATCAGGGCCTGTCGGATCGCCAACGCCCGCTTGAGCGACAGCCGCCTTGCGTCGGACCCCTTGTCGCCGCGGTTGCCGCCATAGGCCTGGATCTGGACGCGGGAGGAGGCGCTGTTCATGGCGGCGTTAAGATCGCCGGCCAAGAATTTGATCGCACCCATCGCGGCATCGGCGGGATCGGCCGCTTGCGGCGCGAACAGGATCACACTGCGCTTCGACAGACCCGGTGATTCCGCTTCCGCGCCAGACGGGGTGGTGACATTGGCGGGCGGGGGATTGGCTTTGGCCATGCGCGTGGGTGGCGCGGCCACGCCGCCCAGATTGAGGCCTGCGGCACCCAGGTCGCTGGGACCAAAGCCGGGCACGTAAGGGGGGGGGGCTGGCGCGGCGCTGGCAACCGCCTTGGGTTGAGGCTTGGGCTTCTCCGGTTTGGCTTTTGGAGCGACGGGCGGGGCGATCTCTGCCGTGGAGGTTCGAAGTTTTGCGGGCGCGGCCACCTTGCGCACCGTCCTGGCGTGATGGGTCGGCATGTGGAGCTGGATCGGACCCATGTCTTTTGCGGTTTCGCCGGCCTCCAGGGCGGGACGGACCAGGCGCATATATTGATCGCCCGGATACAGCAGCACGCCGCTGGAGCTGCCCATGACCGGGTTGACGGACACTTCGTTGCCGCGATCGACGGTCTGGGCCATGGCCGTGAGCGACCCTGCAAGCCAGACGCTCGCCAACAGTGTAGCGGTTTTCAGACGCATGGCTCCGGCTCAAGCTTCGACAGATAATTACCCCGAATCCAGCCTAGCCTCAATCTAACGCTTTGCAACAATTAGTGGTTTTTTGCTACCTCATCTGTTTATTCCCCCATCTGTGCGGCACGCGGGCAAGCCCGCTATCGCACATCTTCCCCCGTTAGCGCTTCGCGCACGGGGGGAGAAAGCCCGTGTATTTGTATCAAGTTTGTTTTCATGGAGGGTTTGCTGATGAAATCACGCGCTGCCGTTGCCTATGGTCCGGGCCAGCCGCTTGTGATCGAACAGGTCGATCTGGAAGGTCCCCGCGCCGGCGAGGTGCTGGTCGAGATCATGGCCACCGGCGTCTGCCATACCGACGAATTCACCCGCTCCGGCGCCGATCCCGAAGGCTTGTTTCCGGCCATTCTGGGCCATGAAGGCGCCGGCGTTGTGCGCGAAATTGGCGCGGGCGTCACCAGTGTGAAGCCGGGCGATCATGTCATCCCGCTCTACACCCCCGAATGCCGCCAGTGCAAAAGCTGCACCTCGCACAAGACCAATCTGTGCACCTCGATCCGCGCCACCCAGGGCAAGGGCCTGATGCCCGACGGCACCAGCCGCTTTTCGATCAACGGCAAGACCATCCATCACTATATGGGCTGTTCGACCTTCTCGAATTTCACCGTGCTGCCGGAAATCGCGCTGGCGAAGATCCGCGCCGACGCGCCCTTCGACAAGGCCTGTTACATCGGCTGCGGCGTCACCACCGGGATTGGCGCTGTGATCAAGACCGCCAAGGTCGAGCCCGGCGCCAATGTGGTGGTGTTCGGGCTGGGCGGCATCGGCCTCAATGTGTTGCAGGGCGCGCGGATGGCGGGCGCCAATATGATCGTGGGCGTGGACCTCAATCCCCGGCGCGAAGCGCTGGCGCGGCAATTCGGCCTCACCCATTTCGTCAATCCCAAGGATGTGAAAGGCGATCTGGTCGCCCATCTGGTCGAGCTGACCGGCGGCGGTGCGGATTATTCCTTCGAATGCGTCGGCAATGTCGATCTGATGCGTCAGGCGCTGGAATGCACCCATCGCGGCTGGGGCGTCAGTGTCATCATCGGCGTGGCGGGCTCGGGCCAGGAGATCAAGACCCGGCCCTTCCAGCTGGTGACGGGCCGGGTGTGGAAAGGCACGGCGTTCGGCGGCGTGCGCGGGCGCACCGAAGTCCCCGCCATTGTTGACTGGTACATGGACAAGAAGATCGCCATCGATCCCTTGATCACGCATAAATTGCCGCTGGAGCGGATCAATGAAGCCTTCGATCTGATGCATTCGGGCGAAAGCATCCGGACCGTGATCGAGTTCTAGGGCTCGATCACGCAATCCCTGTTTGTCATGGCCCGCGAATGCGGGCCATCCAGTTTGCCGCGAGACTCACTGGCTCGCGTAAGGCCGGTGTCCTTACGCCTTCGTGCTCTTCAGTAGCTTGAGCAGCTGCGGATGCAGATTCTCGTTGGCGCACAACACTTGGCCGTTGGTCATCATCTGCTCGCCGCCATTCAGATCGGTGATGACACCGCCGGCTTCCTTGACCAGCAGGATGCCCGCGGCAATGTCCCAGGGCTGCAGGCCATGTTCCCAAAAGCCGTCGAACCGGCCGGCCGCGACGAAAGCCAGGTCGAGCGAGGCCGCGCCCATGCGGCGGATGCCCGCGGTGACGTTCATCACCGCGCCCATTTCGGCCAAGGCGCGGGCATGGCCCTCCTTGCCCATGAAGGGCACGCCAGTGGCGATAACGCTGGGGCCCAGCTCCTTGCGGGCCGCGACGCGAAGCCGCTTGTTGTTGTGAAAAGCGCCATGGCCCTTCTCGGCGGTGAAGAGATCGTCGGTAACGGGATTGAAGACCAGCGCCGAGACCAGATGGCCTTCGCGCTCCAACGCGATGGAGATGGCGAATTGCGGAATGCCATGCATGAAATTGGTGGTGCCGTCGATCGGGTCGATGATGAAGCGATGGGTTTTGTCCTTGCCTTCGATCACGCCGCCTTCCTCGCCCAAAAAACCATAACCCGGACGCGCCTTGGTGAGTTCCTCGATCAGGATGCCTTCGGTACGCTTGTCGGCGCTGGTGACGAAATCGGCTGGGCCCTTCATCGAGACCTGCAGATTCTCCAGTTCACCGAAATCGCGGATCAGGGGGCGGCCGGCTTTCCGCGCCGCCGCGATCATCACATTCAGGGCCGGTGAGAGATAAGCCATGTCAGTCCTTTATGGGTCGCACGGCCGGACGCAAAACCGCTTCGCACTTTTGCTGGCCGGTGCTCCGCCGCGCCGCCGCGATCATCACATTGAGTGCAGGCGAGAGATACGCCATCAGGATTCCGCCCGGCGCATATAGGAACCGTCTTCGGTATTGACCACGATCTTTTCGCCCGCGCTGATGAAGGGCGGGACCTGAATCTTCAGGCCATTCTCCAGCACCGCATTCTTGAAGGAGGGTGCGGCGGTGCCGCCTCTGAGCACCGGATCGGCTTCCGCCACCGTTACGGTGACGAGTTGCGGCAACTGGATGGAAAGCGGGCGGCCTTCATGCAGCCGCAGCATCACCTTCATGCCGTCGGACAGAAACTGCGCCTGATCGCCGACGAAATCGGTGGCCAGTTCAATCTGCTCATAGCTTTCCATGTCCATGAAAGTGAGCATGTCGCCGCCGGCGAAGAGGAACTGAAAATCCTTCTTGTCGAGGTAAATTTCCTCCACCATCTCGGACGAGCGGAAGCGCTCGTTCAGCTTGGTGCCGGTTTCGATATTCTTGAGTTCGACCTGGTTGTAGGCGCCGCCCTTGCCCGGCTTGACCGCCTGGGTCTTGACCGCGATCCAGAGCGCGCCCTGATGCTCGATCATCGCGCCCGGGCGGATTTCGTTACCGGCAATTTTCGACATGGCAAACACGCCTTCTAGGAATCGCCCGCCGTTTCGAACACGGAGCGGGACGCGGGATTGAGGTCAGCAGGTTCAAAGAGCGGGCGGGTTATAGCGGGAGGGCCGGACAACCTCAACTCGCCGAAAAGCCTGTCAGAAAAGCAGGTTGAAAGCCTTCACAGCGGCTTCCGGGCCGTCAGGGTGTTCCCACACGCCCGCGGACACCGCCAGGAAATCCGCACCCGCTTCCACCAGCGCAGGGGCATTCTCGACCGTGATGCCGCCAATGGCGACACAGGGCACCACCATCATTTCGCTCCACCAGCGCAGCAATTCGATATTGGCGCGGGTCTTGGGTTCTTTGGTTTTGGTGGGGAAGAAGGCGCCGAATGCGACATAGTCGGCGCCGGCATCGGCGGCTTCCATCGCCAGATGGCGGCTGTCATGGGCGGTAACGCCGATGATCGCCTTGGCACCCATGATCGCGCGCGCTTCGGCATAGCTTGTATCGTCCTGGCCGACGTGCACGCCGTCGCAGCCCAATTCCTTGGCGAGATCTGGCCGGTCGTTGAGAATGAAGGCAGCGCCCGCCGCCTGCACAATCGGCCTGAGCAGATCGGTGGCGCGGCGGATTGTATTGTCGTCCACATTCTTCAGCCGCAACTGAAAGCTGGAGACATCGCCGCCGTGCAGGGCTTCGCGCAGAGGAATAGCAAAATTCGCCGGCGAAAGATGCGGCGGCGAAATTAGATAGAGTCGGCAGTCAGACATATTTCTTACCCCTCCGGTCTTCGCTGGCTCGAGAGCCAGCTACGACCACCTCCCCTACTAGCGCGCTTTGCGCGCACAGGGGAGACGGGTCTGCGCATGGGTTTGGTGCAGTTTAGGCTGCCTTGCTTTCGTCCGTCTTGGACCATTTTCCCAAAGCGGCCAGAGAATTCATCAAGGCGCGATGGGCGAAGGCGGCTTGGCCCTTGCCGACATTTTCCGTCTTGCCGCTCCAGGCGGCTTGTGGCGCGGCCTGCAGGGCGCGGCCATAGGAGAAGGTCACAGCCCAGGGCAGGTTGCCGATCTTGTTGATGGCATCCAGATGGGCGGTGGCTTCCTGGTCGGACTGACCACCCGACAGGAAGGCGATGCCCGGCACCGCCGAGGGCACGCAATCCTTCAGCACCTTGACCGTGGCGCGGGCGACGTCCTCGCGCGAGTTCTGCTTGGCGCATTTCTTGCCGGGCACGATCATGTTGGGTTTCAGGATCATCCCTTCCAGCGCCACGCCGGCGAAGAAAAGCTGCTGGAACACTTCCTTCAGCACCCAGGTGGTGACGTGTTCGCAGCGCGCGATGTCGTGATCGCCGTCCATCAGCACTTCCGGCTCGACGATGGGCACGATGCCGTTCTCCTGCGCCAGCGCCGCATAGCGGGCGAGCGCATGGGCATTGGCGTTGATGCAATTGTAGCTGGGCATGCCGGCGCCGATATCGATCACCGCCCGCCATTTGGCGAAGCGCGCGCCCAGCTTGTGATACTCCTGGAAACGTTCGCGCAGGCCGTCCAGGCCTTCGGTGATGACTTCACCGGGATTGCCCGCCAGCGGCTTGGCGCCGGCATCGACCTTGATGCCGGGCACCGAACCCGCCGCCTCGATCAGCTTGACCAGCGGCGTGCCATCCTTGGCGTTCTGGCGGATGGTTTCGTGATACAGGATGACGCCGGAGATATGCTCCTTCATCGCCGTGCCGGTGCGGAACATCATTTCGCGATAGTCGCGGCGATTGTCTTCGGTGTTCTGCACGCCGATCGCGTCGAAACGCTTCTTGATCGTGCCGGTGGATTCGTCGGCGGCCAACAGGCCCTTGCCGGGAGCGACCATCTTCTTGGCGATCGCGTTCAACTCGTTCAGGTTCATTGTCATCCTCTTGCCTTGGCGGCCTTCAGCGCTTCCACGCCGGGAAGGTCCTTGCCCTCCAGCCATTCTAGAAATGCCCCGCCCG
This sequence comes from uncultured Alphaproteobacteria bacterium, assembly GCA_903897605.1. Taxonomy (GTDB): domain Bacteria; phylum Pseudomonadota; class Alphaproteobacteria; order Micropepsales; family Micropepsaceae; genus Rhizomicrobium. Next base: position 19,760 of record CAIUCH010000054.1, on the reverse strand, counting down.
CCGTCGAGACATAAGAAAAATCATCCTCAACGCCGGCATGGGCCAGCGCGGCCACGGTGTCGCCGCCCCCGGCCACCGACAAAAGGTTGCCGGCCCTGGTCGCCTGCGCCACCGCTTTTGCCGCCGCCACGGTTCCCGCATCGAAGGGCCTGGTCTCGAAGGCGCCGAAGGGGCCGTTCCACACCAGAGTCTTGGCGGTTACCAGCCGGTTCTTGAAGGCCTGGATGCTGGCGGGGCCGACATCCAGCACCATGTCGTCGGCGGCGATCTGATCGACCGGCACGGTGCGATGGGCGGCGTCCTGCTTGAATTGCTTGGCCACCACCACATCGGTGGGCAACAAAAGGGCAGCGCCGCTTTCATTCGCCATGTGCAAGACCTTGCGTGCCGTCTCCAAATGATCGGCTTCGTAGAGCGATTTGCCGATGGGGATGCCTTCGGCGGCGAGAAATGTGTTGGCCATGGCGCCGCCGATCACCAGCACTTCGACCCGCCCGACCAGATTCTGCAGCAGTTCGATCTTGGTGGAAACTTTCGCCCCGCCCACCACCGCCAGCAGCGGCCGCTCGGGATTGCTCAGCGCCTTCTCAAGATGGCTGAGTTCCTGCTCCATCGAGCGTCCCGCCGCCGAGGGCAGCAGATAGGCCAGGCCCGTGGTGGTGGCATGGGCACGGTGCGCGGCGGAAAACGCGTCATTGACGAAGATGTCGCCCAGCGCCGCGACCTGTTTGGTGAATTCGGGATCGTTGGCTTCCTCGCCGGCATGGAAGCGGGTGTTCTCCAAGAGGAGCACGTCACCATCCTTCAGCGCCTTGACCGCCGCTTCCGCTTTGGGTCCGACGCAATCCTCGGCGAAGGCGACATTGCGGCCCACCGCCTTGGCCAATGGCGCCACCACCGGCTTCAGCGACATCGACGCGACCACCTTGCCCTTGGGACGATCGAAGTGGGAAAGCAGAATGACCTTGGCGCCCTTGTCCGCCAATTCGCGGATGGTGGGTGCCTGGCGCGCGATGCGGGTGGCGTCGGTGACGACACCGTCCTTCAACGGCACATTGAGATCGGCGCGCACCAGGACGCGCTTGCCCTTCACCGCCAGGTCGTCGAGCGTTCTGTAATCCATCGGTCTTTTTTGGTCTATCGCTTCGTCACTCGAGGCCGTTAGAGAAGCTTGCCCATCGCAACGGCGGTGTCGCCCATGCGGTTGGAGAAACCCCATTCATTGTCGTACCAGGTCATGATCGAGACGAAATTTCCGTCCATCACCTTGGTCTGATCCAGTGCAAAGCTGGACGATGCCGGCTGGTGATTGAAATCCACCGAGACCAGTTTGTCGTGCACCATTTCCAGGATGCCTTTCAGCGGTCCGCTGGCTGCCGCGGCGATGATCGCCTGGTTGATCTCTTCCACGCTGGTGTTGCGCCTGGCGAGAAATTTCAAATCCACCAGCGAGACGTTGGGCGTGGGCACGCGCACCGAGACGCCGTCCAGCTTGCCTTTCAATTCCGGCAGCACCAAGCCGACGGCCTTGGCCGCGCCGGTCGAGGTGGGAATGATCGACAAAGCCGCGGCCCGGCCGCGATAGAGATCCTTGTGCATCTGGTCCAGGGACGGCTGGTCGTTGGTGTAGGAATGTATCGTCGTCATCATGCCTTTTTCGATACCGACCAGGTCGTTCAGCACCTTGGCCACCGGCACCAGGCAATTGGTGGTGCAAGAGGCATTGGAGACGATGATGTGATCCTTGGTCAGCTTGTCGTGATTGACGCCATAGACCACGGTGATGTCGGCGCCGTCGGCGGGGGCGGAAACCAGCACCCGCTTGGCGCCGGCTTCCAAATGCAGCGCCGCCTTGTCGCGGGCGGTGAAGATGCCGGTGCATTCCAGCGCGATGTCGACGCCCAGTTCCTTGTGCGGAAGCTTGGCGGGCTCTCTGACGGCGGTGACTTTGATCTTGTGACCGGCGGCGGTCATCATGTCGCCATCCACCGTCACATGGGCGGGGAAACGGCCATGGACGCTGTCATAGCGCAGCAGATGGGCATTGGTTTCGATCGGGCCCAGATCATTGACGGCGACGATCTCGATGTCACGGCGGCCGCTTTCGACAATCGCCCTGAGCACCAGCCGTCCGATGCGGCCAAAGCCGTTGATTGCAACCCGAACCATCTTGAACTCCCCTACTGTTTGCTCAACGCCTTCTTAGCCGCTTCCACCGCAGCCTCGGGCGAGATGTGGAAATGACGGTAAACGTCCTTGACCGGTCCGCTGGAACCGAAGGAATGCATGCCGATGAAACCGCCAGCGGCGCCGATATAACGGTCCCAGCCCTGGCGCACCGCCGCTTCGATCGCGACCTTCACGGTGCCGGGGCCCAGGACCTTGTCACGATATTGTTCGCTCTGTTCCTCGAACAAGGCCCAGCAGGGCATGGAGACTATGCGCGCGGCGATGCCCTCCTTGGCCAGCATGTCGCGGGCCTGGACGGCAATGCCGACTTCCGAGCCGGTGGCCAGCAAAGTGACCTTGGCATTGGCGGCGCCGATCAGTTCATAGGCGCCCTTGGCGGAAAGATTTTCGGCGGTGTGGGTGGTGCGCACGGTGGGCACATCCTGGCGCGAGAAAGCCAGCAGGCTGGGGCGGTGCGCATGCTCCAGAGCGATCTGCCAGCATTCCGCCGTCTCGACGCCGTCAGCGGGACGCATCACCATCAGACCTGGAATGGCACGCAGGGCCGCCAGATGCTCGACCGGCTGATGCGTCGGCCCATCTTCGCCCACGCCAATGGAATCATGCGTCATCACGAAGATGCTGCGCACGCCCATCAGCGCGGCAAGACGGATGGAAGGCCGGGCATAGTCCGAGAACACCATGAAGGTGCCGCCATACGGAATGACGCCGCCATGCAGCGCCATGCCGTTCATCGCCGCCGCCATGCCATGTTCGCGGATGCCGTAATGGATGTAGCGACCGGCGAAATCGCCCGGCGACATCTCGGTGATATTCTTGGTCTTGGTGTTGTTGGACGGCGTCAGATCCGCCGAACCGCCGATGGTCAGCGGCGTGGCGCCATTGATGACCTCCAGGGCTTTTTCCGAATGTTTGCGGGTGCCGGCCACCGGCTTCTCCGCGCTCATTTTTTCCTTCAGCGCGACCAGGCCCTGGGCGACTTCCGGGGGAAGCGCATCCGCATTGGTGGCGTCGAATTCATGCGCCACGGCGTGCGCGTTCTTGCGCCGCATCCAGTCTTCCCAGCGCGCCTTGCCCTGGGCGCCGATGGCGCGCCATTGGCCGAACAAATCGTCCGGCACCACGAAGGGCGGAAAATTCCAGCCCAGTTCCTTGCGCGTCGCCGCCACTTCGTCGGCGCCGGGTGCGTCGGAATGGGCCTTTTGCGTGCCCTGGCGGTTCGGCATGCCAAAGCCGATGATGGTGCGGCAGCCGATCAGCACCGGGGCGTCGGAATTCTGTGCTGCGCTCAGCGCGCGGAAAACATCCGCCGCGTCATGGCCGTCGCAACTGTCCGTGGTCCAGCCCGCCGCCTTGAAGCGCCCGATCATGTCGGTGGATTCCGACAGCGAGGTTGCGCCATCGATGGTGATGTTGTTGTGGTCCCACAACACGATCAGCTTTTTGAGTTTGAGATGGCCCGCCAGTGAAATCGCTTCATGGCTGATGCCTTCTTCCAGATCGCCGTCGCTGGCGATGACATAGGTCTTGTGGTCGACCAGCACGCCGCCGAAGCGGGCATTGAGATGGGCTTCGGCCAGCGCCATGCCGACGGCGTTGGCGATGCCCTGGCCCAAGGGACCGGTGGTGGTCTCGATCCCGGGGGCGTGGCCATATTCGGGATGGCCGGCGGTGCGGCTGCCCACCTGCCGGAAATTCTGCAGCTGCTCCAAAGTCATTTCCGGATAGCCGGTGAGATAGAGCAAGGCATAAAGCAGCATCGAGCCATGGCCGGCCGACAGCACGAAACGGTCGCGGTCGGGCCAATGGGGATTTGCCGGATCGAATTTCAGGAAGCGCGAAAACAGCACCGTGACGGCATCGGCCATGCCCATGGGCAGGCCGGGATGGCCGGATTTGGCCTTCTCCACCGCATCGATCGAAAGCATGCGGATGACGTTGGCGAGACTGCGGATTTTGGCCTGCTCCGGCGGAGCTGCTGTGCTGGTCATATGTGGTTCCCGGGAGGGTGGTGAGGCCTTAGCGAGGGGGGTCAGCCGCCGTCAAGGGGCCGAACCCGGGAGGAACGCTTATGGTTGACAGGTTTTTCCAATGAAACCCTTTAGGATACAGGCCAATTTGCCTTTCCCTGGAAAGGTCCGCGCACTAAGGTCGGGGCGCGACTCAAGCGATGACATGGGGATGAGCCGGCTGGAAGCGACCCAGAAACGCCTCACCCAGGCGCTGGAAAGCCTGGAAAAAGCCGCGAAACTGGCGGGCCAACGGGGAAAAGCCGCGTCCGCCGCGGAGGCTCGGGCCGCCGCCTTGGGGGGCGAGCGGGAGCAGCTTTTGGCCCGCATCGCCCAGCTGGAAGAGGAATTGGCGGCCCTTTCCAGCCTGACACAGGAAGTCGAAGGCCGTCTGGACGGTGCTATCGGCGAAATTCGCGCCGCACTTGCGAGGTAGCTTACATGCCCCTGGTCAATGTCATGGTGAATGCCCGGGCCTACACCATCGCCTGTGACGAGGGCGAGGAAGAACATTTGCGCCAACTTGCCGCCACGGTGGATGCCAAGACCCGCGAAGTCCTCAGTTCGGTGGGCCAAGTGGGTGATACCAGGCTGCTGTTGATGGCGGCGCTGCTGATCGCCGACGAACATCATGGCAAGGAACCGCACCATCCTGGCGCCGACATGGTGCCGCGCACGGAACTGGACGCGCGCGGGCAAGAGACGGAGGCCAAAGCCGTGGCCGCACTGGATCAGGCCGCCGTCCGGATCGAAACCCTGGCTGCCCAACTCGCCACTGCCTGAATTTGGACGGGCAAAATTTGGCCGCCAAACGAAAAAGCCACTTCATTAGGGAAATGCGCTATACTGGGGCCGGACGGTCACTGCCTCGCGCGTCAGGTTCGCGATGCCCAGGGGCCTTAATGTTACTCATCGGGAGCTGTCCCTGCCCAAGACCGTGGTCTTGGGCACACGGTGCCCACCTGCAAAGCAGGCCCATGAGGATCCACACACCAACGGCGAACGCGGTACCGTCCACCTTGCCCTCTAAAGCGGAATTCAGAGACCTGGCGCGCCGCCGCCGCGCGGATCTGCGGTTCGATGGCTTCGCCACAGCCATGGCCGCCCATGCCGGCAGCCTGCACATCGCGCCCGGCGCCATTGTCGCTGGATATCATGCCCATCGGGATGAGGCCGATCCGGCGCAGTTGCTGCAAGCCCTGGCGCGCATGGGCGCACGGATCGCCTTCCCCCGGATCGTGGCAAAAAACGCGGCCCTGGAATTTCATCTCGTGCCGGATGGCGAAATCCTGCGGCGTGGCACCCATGGCATTCACGAGCCATTGGCGCATTGGCCGCGCGCCATCCCCGACATGCTGCTGGTGCCGCTGCTGGCCTATGACGATCAGGGTTTTCGTCTCGGTTATGGCGGCGGCTATTACGACCGCACGCTTGCGGCATTGCCACACGCGCGTGCCATCGGCATTGCCTATGCCGCGCAGCACATGGACTTTCTGCCGCGTGACGCGCATGACTATCCTCTCAACGCCATCCTCACGCAAACGGGCCTGACAGAATTCCCGCGATGAAGATTCTTTTTCTGGGCGACATTATCGGCAAGCCGGGACGCGACGCCGTGTCGGTTGAACTGCCGGGGCTGAAGGCACGGCTGATGCCCGACCTGGTCATCGCCAATGGCGAGAATGCCGCCCATGGTTTCGGCCTGACCCGCGCCATCGCGGAAGAATATTTCGGCATGGGGATTGACGTGATTTCCACCGGCAATCATTGGGCCGACCAGAAGGAAATCCTCACCTATATCGACAAGGAAGACCGCATTCTCAGGCCGCAGAATTACCCGCGCGGCACGCCGGGCCGGGGCGCCAATCTCTATCAGACGCCGGGCGGCAGCGTGCTGGTGGTCAATGTGATGGGCCGGGTCTTCATGGATGCGCTGGACGATCCCTTCGCGGCGGTGGAGGCGGAATTGTCCGCCTGTCCATTGGGCGAAGCCGCGGACGCCATCGTGGTGGACATGCATGCCGAAGCCACTTCGGAAAAGATGGCGATGGGACATTTTTGCGATGGCCGCGCCAGCCTGGTGGTCGGCACGCATCAGCATGTTCCCACCGCCGACGCGCAGATTCTTCCAGGCGGCACCGCCTATCAAACGGATGCGGGCGCCTGCGCCGATTATGATTCCGTGATCGGGATGGACAAGGCCGAACCGATGCAGCGGTTTTTGCGCAAAATGTCCAGCGCGCGCTTTACCCCGGCCACCGGCCCGGCCACCGTCTGTGGCGTCTTTGTCGAGACCGGCGCTAAGGGTCTGGCCACGCGCATCGATCCCGTGCGCGTCGGCGGACGTTTGAAACAGGCCGTGCCGCCGACATCGTGATGTTTCGAAGACCCTTTGGCGGTCGCGGTTGAAACCATTCGTGCGGGCGGCGATCCTGCCCGGATCAATCGGGAGATCTTCATGGAATATCGTCTTCTCGGACGCTCGGGCTTCAAGGTCCCGGCGCTCACCTTTGGCACCGGCACCTTTGGCGGCAAGGGCGAGTTCTTCAAAGCCTGGGGCGAAACCGATGCCAAGCAAGCGACGCGGCTGGTCGATATCTGTCTCGACGCGGGCGTCAACATGTTCGACAGCGCCGATGTCTATTCCAGCGGGGCGTCGGAAGAAATTCTGGGAGCGGCGATCAAGGGCCGTCGCGACAAGGTCCTGATCTCCACCAAATATACCTTCCGCATCGGGGAAGGCGCCAATGACGTCGGTTCCTCGCGCTTTCATATTCTGGCGGCGACGGACGCGGCCCTGAAACGGCTTGGCACCGATCGCATCGATTTGGTGCAGCTGCACGGGTTCGATGCCCAGACGCCGCCGGAAGAAACCCTGGCCACCTTCGATGCGCTGATCCGGGCCGGAAAGATCGGCTATATCGGCGTTTCCAACTGGTCGGGCTGGCATCTGATGAAATCGCTGGCGACGTCCGAGAAATATGGTTTTCCCCGTTATGTCGCGCATCAGGCCTATTATTCGCTGATCGGGCGCGACTATGAGTGGGAGCTGATGCCGCTGGCCTTGGATCAGGGCGTCGGATGCGTGGTGTGGTCGCCGCTGGGCTGGGGCCGCCTGACGGGCAAGATCCGGCGCGGCCAGCCGCTGCCCAAGGTGAGCCGTCTGCATGAAACCGCGGCCTCTGGACCGCAGATCGACGACGAATATCTCTACCGGGTGGTGGATGCGCTGGATGGGGTGGCGCAAGAAACGGGAAAGACGGTGCCGCAGATCGCGCTGAACTGGCTGTTGCAGCGCCCCAGTGTGGCGACGGTGGTGATCGGCGCCCGCAATGAGGATCAGCTCAAGGCCAATCTGGGGTCGGTGGGCTGGTCGCTGACGCCGCAGCAGGTCGCCAGGCTGGACCAGGCCAGCGCGCGGCCCGCGATCTATCCTTACTGGCACCAGCAGCAATTTTCCGAACGCAATCCGTTTCCCGTATGAATTTCGGGCCGGTCTGAAGTTCAGGCCAGTCTGAAGTTCAAGTCAGTCTGAGTTTCAGTCCGGCCTGGGTTTCAGGCGCCGTCTCGCAGAACCCGGGACACTGCGCCATGCAGGCGGGTCCAGTGGTCGGTGAGCTCGAACAGCCGTCGCACCCCCCGGGATGTCAGCGTGTAATAGATCCGGGTGCGTCCTTCTGCCTGCCGCGGCTGGGCCCGCAGCAGCCCGTCTTTCTCCAGGGAATGGAGCAAGGGATAGATCACCCCTTCTTTTGGGCTGACCGCCTGGCCGGTCGCGGCGGCAATCCCGGCCACGATTTCATAGCCATACATCTCCTGATCCTGGAGTAGCCGCAGGACCAGAAGCTCCGGAATTCCCGACAGAAAAGGACGGTTCGCCGCCATGGCAACGCTATATACCTATCATTCCTAGGTATCAAATACCTATGAATGATAGGTATAGGTAAAATGTCAGAATTTCAAAGGCTTGAACGCCCTCCAGGCAATCCATCCGGCACCGGCCAAGGCCAGCAGAACGATGGCCTGGGCGATCAGGAACGCCGGACCGTTGGGCGGATTTCCGGGCGCCAGCGCATGCAGAAATGGAATTTTCTGGAACGACTGGATCACCAGAACAAAGCAATTGAGATAAAGGGCGATGGTGGCGGTCACGACATACGTCCCGCGCCAAACGCCCACCAAGTTCCGTCCATACAAAGCATAAATCGCCAGGACCAGGGCGATCAGGGAAATGACCCCGACGATCTGGCCTGGAGTGATGTGGTCATTGTGAAAGAAAAAACCGGTGACGTTGGTCAGGACCGTGAATGTCAGGAACCAGGCGGCCCAGTTTGCCGGATTGCGGCCCCCCATCAGCGCCAGCAACAGCACCAAGCCGGTGGCGATGCCGATCAAGCTGATCAGGACATGCGCCAAGGTGAACCAATCCATGCCAAGGATCATCTGGGTCTCCTTAGAAATCGGTCTGGGAATATCGGATGAATCGCAACAGCTATCGGGCCATCCTGCCCCCGCGGCCGGGCTTGGCACAAGCAACCGGGACTTGAAACCGAACGGATGGGGCGGCTATTTGGCCGGCGCGAAACGCAGCCGGGACCGATCCGGCCGCGGTCCAATTCGTCAAATGGTGAAAAATGGCCGGCCATAGTCAGTTCAAGAACATCATGTTCCGCAAGGGACGCCAGGATAAGGAGCGCTCCAAGCTCTTCTCCAAGCTCGCCCGCGAAATCACCGTCGCCGCCAAGGCCGGGTTGCCGGACCCTGCGCTGAACGCGCGGCTGCGCACCGCCATCATCGCCGCCAAGGCGGAATCCATGCCCAAGGACAATATCGAGCGGGCGATCAAAAAGGCGGGCGGCAACGACGCCGAGAATTATGACGAGATCCGCTATGAAGGCCGCGGGCCGGGCGGCGTCGCCATCATCGTGGAAGCGATGACCGACAACCGCAACCGCACCTCGGCGGATGTGCGCTCAACCTTCGCCAAATATGGCGGCGCGATGGGCGAGACCGGCTCGGTCGCCTTCATGTTCGATCATGTGGGGGCGATCTCCTATCCGGCCGACAAAGGCGGCGAGGACCAGATGCTGGAAGTGGCGCTGGACGCGGGCGCCGACGAGTGTGTCTCCACCGCGGACAGCCATGAATTCCTCACCAGCATCGAAAGCTTCGCCCAGGTGCGCGACGCGCTTGAAGCCAAGCTGGGCGCGCCGGCCTCCGCCGCCATCACCTGGCGCCCGAAGAACACGGTCGCGGTGCCGGAAGAAGCGGGCGAATCCTTGATGAAGCTGGTGGAAATTCTGGACGATCATGACGACGTTCAGAATGTCTATGGCAATTACGAGCTGTCCGACGCCCTGATTGCCAAGCTGAACGAATAGCCAGGTTTTTGGCAGCCTTGCCGATTGATGCAGGCGAACAGAACGGGCACAAAGGCCGTCATGGCGGCCACCGCGATTCGTATTCTTGGCCTGGATCCCGGCCTCAGTGCGATGGGTTGGGGCGTGATTTCGCTCGACGGCACCCGACTATCCCACATCGAACATGGTGTCATCGCCACCAAGCCCGCCTTGGGGCTGGGATTGCGGCTACTGGCCCTGCACCGCGAGCTGACTGCCGTGATCGCGCGGCTGGCGCCGCAGGCTATCGCGGTCGAACTGGCTTTCGTGGCGCGCGATCCGTCGGCGGCGCTGAAGCTGGGCCATGCCCGCGCCATGGCGCTGCTGGCAGCGGCGGAAGCGGGGTTGGAAATCGCCGAATATTCCCCCAACCACATCAAGAAATGCGTGGTGGGCGCGGGGCACGCCGGCAAGGACCAGGTGCAATTCATGGTCAAGCGGCTCTTGCCAACCTGTGGCGTCAAGCAAGCCGATGCCGCCGATGCGCTGGCGGCGGCGATCACGCATGCGCATCTTTCCGGCACGCGCGCCCGCATGATGATGGCGCGCTTATGATCGGAAAACTCACCGGCATCGTAGACAGCATCGCCGAGGATGCCGTGATCCTGGATGTCGGTGGCGTCGGCTATCTGGTGCAATGTCCGTCCACCACCCTGTCGCGGCTTGCAGCGGGGGCGCATGCGTCGTTGATGATCGAAATGAAAGTCAGCGATGACGCGATCCGGCTCTATGGTTTCGCCAGCGCCGAGGAACGCGAATGGTTCCGGCTGCTGCAGACGGTGCAGAATGTGGGTTCCAAAGTGGCGCTGTCGGTTCTCTCGACCTTGTCGCCCCGCGAGCTCCAACGGGCGCTGGCGCTGTCGGACAAGGCGATGATCGGGCGCGCGCCCGGTGTCGGCCCCAAGCTGGCGCTGCGCATCGCCACCGAATTGAAAGACAAGGCACCCGCTCTGATGCTGCGGAGCGACGACGACATGCATGCGCCCATGGCGGCGCCGCGCGGTCCCACCGCCGATGCGGTGGCAGCGCTGTTGAAGCTGGGTTATTCCGAAGGCCAGGCGGCCGAGGCGGTGGCGCGGGCTGGAAATGATCTTGGCGATGGCGCCGAAACCGGGGCGCTGCTGCGCGAAGCTTTGCGCGGGATGGGACGCTAGATGGCGAAAGCCTCGAAAAATGAAGAGGCGCGTATCACTACGCCGGAACGCACCGAAGACGACTCTCTGGAATTCTCGCTGCGCCCCAAGACCCTGTCCGATTTTGTCGGCCAGCAACAGGCGCGCGAGAATCTGAAGATCTTCATCGAAGCCGCCAAGACGCGCGGTGAGGCGCTGGATCATGTCCTGTTCTCCGGCCCGCCGGGCTTGGGCAAGACCACCTTGGCGCAAATCGTGGCGCGAGAATTGGGGGTCAATTTCCGCTCCACCTCCGGTCCGGTGCTGGCGAAGGCCGGCGATCTTGCCGCCATTCTCACCAACCTGGAACCGCGCGACGTTCTGTTCATCGACGAAATCCATCGCCTCAGTCCGGCGGTGGAAGAAATTCTTTATCCCGCGATGGAGGATTTCGAGCTCGATCTTGTGATCGGCGAAGGGCCTTCGGCGCGCTCGGTGAAGATCCAGCTGGCGCCTTTTACGCTCGTCGGCGCCACCACCCGCTCGGGCCTGATCACCACGCCGCTGCGTGACCGCTTCGGCATTCCGGTGCGGCTCAATTTCTACACCGCCGACGAACTCTGCTCGATCGTTGCGCGCGGCGCCCGGGTGCTGGGTTTCGATCTGACGGCGGAAGGCGCGCACGAAATCGCCGGCCGCGCCCGCGGCACGCCCCGCATTGCCGGACGTCTGCTCAAACGGGTGCGCGACTTCGCATCGGTCAGCGGCCAGGCGAAAGTCGATGCCCGCATCGCCGACGCTGCCTTGACCCGTCTGGAAGTGGACCGCCGGGGTCTCGACGGCTTCGACAAGCGCTATCTCACCTTGATCGCCGAGAATTTCGGCGGCGGCCCGGTCGGCATCGAGACCATCGCCGCCGCCCTGGGCGAGGCGCGCGACGCCATCGAGGAGATCGTCGAGCCTTATCTGATGCAGCAGGGCTTCGTGCAGCGCACGCCGCGCGGGCGGCTTTTGACCGGCCAGGCCTATGGCCATCTGGGCCTTGCCGCCCCGCCGCGCGATCCTTCCCAGATCGGGCTCTTTTCCGACGAAGGCGATGCATGAGCGTCGCCGGGCTGGGCCATTTCGACGGCAAGATTCATGTCCTGCAGCTGCGCGTTTATTACGAGGATACCGATCTTTCGGGTGTGGTCTATCACGCCAATTACCTGCGCTATATGGAGCGCGCCCGCACCGAATTCTTCCGCCTTGCCGGGGTCACCAAGATGGCCGATCTCGACAGCGATGAGCCCACTGTCTGGGCGATCCGCGAGGTCCGGGCCCGCTATCTTCGCCCGGCGCGGGTCGACGACACGCTCACGGTTCGGACCGCGCTCATCGCCCTTTCCGGCGCGCGCATCGAAGCGGTCCAGAAGATCACTGCCGGTGACATTTTGCTGATGGATGGGCGGATCGAAGCCTGCATCATCACGTTAACGGGAAAGCCGCGACGCTTGCCTTTGTCGCTGCGGGATTTGTTGACACCTTTTCTCGTAGAAACAGATACTTGACAGTGATTCGGCGAAAGGCCGCCCTACTTCGGCCAATTTTAAATGCGCATCTCCGCCGCGCGCCCGCGCGAACAAGGTTGTTCTCATGACATTTAAGCGCGTCCTCGCATCTGTATTTTTTGTCATCCTCGCAACGCTCGCGGTGCCGGCATTGGCGCAGCGCGGTCCGATCGCCGCGCCCACCAGCGCACCCGCCACCACCCAGGAACTGGGCGCGCCCGCCGCGGCGCCGACAGCCGACGTCGATACCAGCGGCCTGGCGCAGCTTGGCGCGGGCGGCGGCAATTTCTCCATCGTGGAAAGCTTTCTGCGCGCCGACATCGTCGTCAAAAGCGTGATGGTGATGCTGTTGCTGGCGTCGCTATGGTCCTGGGCGATCATCATCAACAAAGGGATCGCGCTCAGCGGCCTCAAGCGCAAGGCGGCGAAGTTCGAGAAGATCTTCTGGTCGGGTCAGTCATTGGACGAACTCTATCAGCAATTCGCCGCCCGCAACGATCATCCCATGGCGGCGATGTTCGTGGCGGCGCTGCGCGAATGGCGCCGGGCCTTCGAAGCGGGCACGCCGCGCGAAAACCAGATCGCCGGCATCAAGGAGCGCATCGACAAGGCGATGAGCGTCACCATCCTGCGCGAGACCGACGGCATCGAACGCCAGCTGGGCTTTCTTGCCACTGTCGGCGCGGTGGCGCCCTTCATCGGCCTGTTCGGCACGGTCTGGGGCATCATGAATTCCTTCACCGCCATCGCGGCGCGCCATGACACGACTTTGGCGGTTGTCGCGCCCGGCATCGCCGAAGCGCTGTTCGCCACCGCCATGGGACTGTTCGCGGCGGTTCCGGCGGTGATCTTCTACAATCGCTTTATCAATGAGATCGGCCGCTATGCCAACCGGCTCGACGCTTTCGCCGACGAATTTTCCGCCATCCTGTCGCGCCAGCTGGAAGAAAAGGTGCGCTGATGCCGTCGGTCATGCACCATGTCGGATCGCGGGGACGTCGCAAGCGCAGCCCCGCCATGTCCGAAATCAACGTCACGCCTTTTGTCGACGTGATGCTGGTGCTGCTGATCGTCTTCATGGTGACGGCGCCGCTTCTGACGGTGGGCGTGCCGGTCGATCTGCCCAAGACCCGCGCGCCGGCGCTGGGCCAGGACAAGGAACCGCTGTCCGTCACCGTCGCCAAGGACGGCAAGATCTATCTGCAGAAGGAAGCCATCACCGAGGATGCGCTGGTGCCCAAGCTGCAGGCGATCTCGCAGAACGGCTACGACCAGCGCATTTTCGTGCGCGGGGACAAGACGGTGGATTATGGCCGGGTGATGGTGGTGATGGGTCTGCTCGCAAGCGCCGGCTTCACCCATATCGGGCTGGTAACCGATGTCGCAAAGCCTAAACCAAATACGCGCTAAGCGCGCTGGCTTGCAGCGCCCGCCGCGTCCGACCACGGCGCGGGGACCGCGCGCAGGGTTGGCGGTGTCGCTGCTGCTGCATGCCGCCTTGATCGGGGCGACCTATTTCACCTGGTCGCGCATGCTCGATGCCAGCCCGGAAAGTCATTCGGTGCCGGTCGATCTCATCACCATCACCGAAAAAACCAATGTCGCGGCCATGGCGCCGCCGCCGCCGCCGACCCCACCCAAGATCGAGGCGCCGCAGCCCACCGTCGAAGCGCCGCCCTTGCCGCAGTTCCAGCAGGTCGAGCCCGCGCCCGAGCCGCCGCTGCCGAAGTTCAAGATCAAACCGGAAAAGGTTGAAGAGCCAAAGAAGCCGGCCCAGCCCACCCAAAAACAGACCAGCCAGGATTTCGCGGCGCTTTTGAACAAGCTTGCTGCCACGCCCAAGACGCCGCCCAATGCCAAGGTGGGGCCGCGCGTGGTGCAAGGCATCGGCGACGCCAACGCCATGACCGCCGATCTCGCCGACGCGCTGAAAAGCCAGATCTATCATTGCTGGAGCCCGCCGGTGGGGGCGCCCAACGCCGCCGATCTGGTGGTGGATTTCGATCTCGCCCTCAATCCCGACGGCACTGCGGGGCGCGTCACATCCGATGCAATGTCATCCGGCAATCCCTATACCCGCGCCGCCGCTGAAGCCGCGCGCCGCGCCATCTTCCAGTGCCAGCCTTACAAGTTGCCCCAGGATCGCTATAGCCAGTGGCGCGAGATCAATCCGTTGCGTTTCGATCCCCGCCAGATGATGAATCAATGACGCCTAAAATCGGCCCGTTTCGGGAACCAGGCTGGGCGAAATGTCTTTGGAGAATGGCATGAGGAAATTTCTTCTGGTCTGCGCCCTGTTCCTGGCCGCGCTGGCGCCTTTGCCGGCCGCGGCGGCCCTGCAGGTGGACGTGACGCAAGGCAACGCCCAGCCGCTGCCCATCGCCATTCCCGACATGATTTCCGCCGATCCGTCCCAGGCGCAGCTGGGCGCCAATATTGCCGGCGTGATCCGCGCCGATCTCGACCGCTCCGGGTTGTTCAAATCGATCGACCCGCGCGCCTTTGTCGAGCACATCAACAACATCAATGTCGCGCCCACTTTCGCCAGCTGGCGCGCGATCAACGCCCAGGGCCTGGTGGCGGGGCAGGTGACTTTGCAGCCCGATGGCAGACTCAAGGTCGAATTTCGCCTCTGGGATGTTTTTGGCGAGAGCCAGATGCTGGGTCAGCAATTCTTCACCCAACCCGAGAATTGGCGCCGCGTGGCGCATCTGGTGTCGGATGCGATCTATGAGCGCATCACCGGTGAGAAAGGTTATTTCGATACCCGCATCGTTTTCATTTCGGAATCCGGCCCCGCCTTGAAGCGGATCAAGCGCCTGGCTGTGATGGACGAGGACGGCGCCAATCCGATCTTCCTGACCCGCGGCGACTATCTGGTGCTGACGCCGCGCTTCAATCCCACGGCGCAGATGATCGCCTACATGTCCTACATCGCCACCAAGCCGCATGTTTATCTGTTTGATCTGGAAACCGGCCGCCAGGAAGAGTTGGGCAATTTCCCCAACATGACCTTCTCGCCCCGTTTCTCGCCGGACGGCAACCGCGTGGCGCTGACCTTGGAAAATGGGGGCAACTCAGACATCTATGTGATGGATCTGCGCTCGCGCGCGGTGCAGCGGCTGACCACCGATCCCGCCATCGACAGCGCGCCGTCCTTCTCGCCCGATGGCCGCCAGATCACGTTTGAATCCGACCGCGGCGGCACCAAGCAGATCTATGTGATGAATGCCGACGGCTCGGGCCAGCGCCGCATCAGCTTCGGCGCGGGCGAGAATGGCACCCCGGTCTGGTCACCGCGCGGCGATCTCATCGCTTTCACCAAGCAGCAAGGCTCGCACTTCACCATCGGGGTGATGCGCACCGACGGCTCGGGCGAGCGGATGATCACCAACGCCTATCACGACGAAGGACCCACCTGGGCGCCCAATGGCCGGGTGCTGATGTTCACCCGGGAAGCGTCCAACAACCGCGGCTCGCAGATCTATTCGGTGGATGTGACGGGCCGCAACGAGCTTCGGGTAATGACCCCGGGCGATGCTTCCGATCCGGCCTGGTCGCCGCTTATCCAGTAGTCCTCAAACGCATGGTTTGAATTTACACCGGAAACATCGGAAGCTTCCGCTAAGGGAAGCGATGATTCTAAACAAAAATTTGCTTGCTCTGGGCACCTCCAGCATTGGCAAATGCCCCTGGAACCCTAAACTCCATTTTAGTGATTCGAGGGCAATAACCGCCAAAATTTTGGCTCTTTTTGCCGCTTTGTACGTTTTGCCTTCGGGTGTGTTAATTTTTGGAACTCAGGCGCCACCCGCCGCCGCCTTCACTTTCTCGGGAGACCCATTGCCATGAAGACATTTTCCAGCACGTTGAAATTTGCCGCTTTGTCGGCCGCGTTGCTGCTCGGCGCCTGCACCCACAAACAGGAAGCAGTCAATACCGCCCCGCCGCCCGCAGCCCCGCCGCCGGCGCCGATGGCCGCCCCGGTCACGTCCAGCATCATGCCGGGCAGTGTCCAGGACTTTAAGGTCAATGTCGGCGACACCGTTCATTTCGCCCTCAACCAGTACAATATCGAAGACAATGACAAGGGCACCTTGTCCAAGCAGGCCGCCTGGCTTGCGCGCTATCCGTCCGTGCGCCTGACCGTCGAAGGTCATGCCGACGAACGCGGTACCCGCGAATACAATCTCGCGCTGGGCGCCCGCCGGGCCAATGCGGTGAAGGAAGCCTTGGTGGCGCAAGGCGTCGCCGCCGGCCGTCTGGAAACCGTCTCCTACGGCAAGGAGCGTCCCATCTGCACCGAGTCCAGCGAAGATTGCTGGTCGCAGAACCGTCGCGGCGTCAGCGTCATCGTCGGTGGCGCGAACTCGTGATCGACGTTTAAAGTTAGAAATGGGCGCGGGTGGTCTCACTCGCGCCCTTTTTAATTGTTAGTCCTGGTTCGTTGTTAGTTCTGAGGCAGCCATGAATATGCGCGCAGCCCTTTTCATTCTCGGCCTGATGACGTCGGGTGCGGTCGTGACCGCGATGCCGGCCCATGCCCAGCTTTTCGGCGAAAGCGATGAAGAGAAGGCGGCACGCCAGGCCCATGAAGATGGCCAGGACAATCAGATCAACCAACTATCCGGCCGCGTGCAACAACTCGAAGACAAGGTGAGGGGGCTGACCCAGAGCCTGTCCAATGCCACCGGCACCAGTGAAGAGCTGGGGCATCAGATTCAGGAATTGCGCCAGAAGATCGATGCCCAGCAAAAAGACTTTGCCTATCGCCTTTGCATGATATCGGCGCAGCAATTGGGCGCGGACGCCAATGAGCAGGGCCTCAATTGCGGTGCCACGGGCACGGCGCCCGCCACCGGCCCTGCGGGACCGTCTGCCAATTACACGCCGGGAACGCCGTTGCCGCCGATCGGCAGCGACAGTCAGGCTTTCAACGGACCGCCTTCGTCGGGCGCGCCGCAGCAGCTCGGACGTCCGCCCGGCACCCTCGGCACCTTGCCGATGAATAGCGGCCCGGCATCAGGCCCCAGATCTGCGACGCCGGTCGGGCCGTCCGGCGCCAAAGGTACCGCCCAATTCGATACCGCCATGAACCTGCTCGCCAAGGCGCAATATGCCGAAGCCAGCGCATCGTTCCGCACTTATGCCGACGCCAATCCCGGCGACACCGATCTGTCGGCCCAAGCGATCTACTGGATCGGCGACATCGCCTATGTGCAGCATGATTATCCCAGCGCCACCCGGGCCTTCGCGGAGCAGATCAAGAAATATCCGGGCAGTATCCGCAGCCCGGATAGTATGTTGAAGCTCGGCCAGGCCCTGATCGCACAGGGCCAGACCAGCGGAGGATGCACCACCCTTGCCGCGCTCAAGACCAAATATCCCAACGCCTCGGCGGCCACCCTCGCGACCGCGGCCGGCGCGCGCAAAGCGGCCTGCAAGTAAAAGAAGCACGGTCCTTGGCCGCGATTTCGCCAAGGCGATGGATACGTTGGGCGCACCCTGGCCGGGCGCGGTGGCCCTGTCCGGCGGCGGCGATTCCCTGGCGCTGATGCATTTGCTGGCGGAGTGGGCGAAGGCACGCGGCGTCCCGCCGCCAGTGGCGCTGATCGTGGATCATGCCTTGCGCAAGAGTTCGGCGGCCGAAGCGCGCAAGGCCGCCGGCTTCGCCCGAAAGGCGGGACTGGCGGCGCATATCCTCACCCGCAAGGGCCCGGTGCCAAAATCCGGCATCGAAGCCATGGCGCGCGATGCCCGTTATGGCCTGATGGGCGCCTGGCTAAGGAAACACGGCATCGCCACGCTCTATGTCGGCCACACGTTGGATGACCAGGCCGAGACGTTTCTGCTGCGCCTGGGCCGCGGCAGTGGATTGGACGGATTGAGCGCGATGCGCGCTTTGGCGCCTTTCCCGGTAAGTGAATTCGAGGATCTCAATCTGGCGCGGCCGATGCTGGGTATCTCCCGTGCCGCGCTGCGCGCTTATTTGAAAACGCTGAACCAAAGCTGGCTGGATGATCCCATGAACAGCGAGGCGCGCTTTGCCCGAAGCCGCATCCGGCACCTGATGCCAGCGCTGGAAGCGGCGGGGCTGGCGCCGTCGCGTATCGCCGACGCCGCAAATCATTTGGCGCGCGCCCGCGCCGCGCTGGAATTGGCCACCGAGGCGGTTCTGGCCCGTGCGGCGCGGCCGGACGGCACGCGTATATTGCTGGATGCCAAGTCCCTGATGGCGGCACCGCGCGAGGTCGGTCTGCGCGCGCTGGCAAGCCTGCTGATGGTGGTCGCCAAGCAAGCCTATCGTCCCCGTTTCGAGGCGTTGGAGCGTCTTTTCGACAGCATTGCTTCGGGCGCGCTGGGCAGGGGTGCGACCCTGCATGGCTGCCGGCTGTTTCCGGCACCCCGCGCCGAGCGGGTCTTTGGACCGGAAACCCTTATTCTGGCAAAGGAAAGTTCCAGAACGGGCGAAAAGCCCCGTTAACCGGCTCTATCGACCCGGATTGCGAAAGGGGCGTGAAACTCTTAACGTTTTGCTGGCTGGCAATACGCTAGAAACGTCCTATCTAATAACCGTGCCGGGGCGTTGGTGCGCGTGCAGGGCATTGGCCCCGAATGCCGCAGCCGCTTTTGGCTGAAATTGTAGTGCCGTCGGCCCGGTGGGCCGAAGTAGTAGTGAAAGGACTTTGGTCTTGAACAATTTGCGCAATCTCGGCCTGTGGATCCTCATCGCGGTCCTGCTGGTGTTCCTGTTCAACCTGTTCCAGGGCACGGGCACCCACACCACGGCCAGCGCCATCAGCTATTCCAAATTCAACGAAGAAGTGGTGCAGAACCAGGTTCGCAAAGTCACCTTCCAGGGTGAACAGGTCAAAGGCGAGCTGACCTCCGGCCAGCCCTTCACCACCACCGTTCCCGCCAACGACACCACGCTGTGGCCGATGTTGAAGTCGCACAATGTGGATACCGCCGTGGCGCCCGCCGATGACGGCATGCCGTCTCTGGTCGGCATCCTGGTCAACTGGTTCCCCATGCTGCTGTTGATCGGCGTGTGGGTGTTCTTCCTGCGCCAGATGCAATCGGGCGGCGGCAAGGCGATGGGCTTCGGCAAATCGCGCGCCAAGCTTTTGACCGAGCGTCAGGGCCGCGTCACGTTTGAAGACGTCGCCGGTGTGGACGAGGCCAAGGACGACCTCAAGGAAATCGTCGACTTCCTGCGCGACCCGCAGAAATTCCAGCGTTTGGGTGGCCGCATTCCCAAGGGCGTCCTGCTGGTCGGCCCGCCGGGCACCGGCAAAACCTTGCTGGCGCGCGCCATCGCGGGCGAAGCCAATGTGCCCTTCTTCACCATTTCCGGTTCGGACTTTGTCGAAATGTTCGTGGGCGTCGGCGCCAGCCGCGTGCGCGACATGTTCGAACAGGCCAAGAAGAATTCGCCCTGCATCGTGTTCATTGATGAAATCGACGCGGTCGGCCGCCATCGCGGCGCCGGCCTGGGCG